>JAEYUC010000019.1 GCA_023433705.1 Pseudomonadota bacterium | reverse complement strand
TGCCATGAATTCCGCCGCGGAGGCCGACGCGGAATGAGGCCTAACACCTCGCTGGAGCGGACGCGTGGAAGATAAAGTGCCAAGCTCTAACGTCGGCGTTCGCGCCGCTCAGCTCAATCGTTAGGCGGCAATGAACGCTCCGGTAGATTCGGCCAACGAAATCGCGGAGTACCGACGGTACTTCGATTCGATCTACATCGCAGGAATTCCGCGATTGCTCAATGATGATGGCGCGTTTCTCTCCTTTATTGCCGTAGTTACGGGAATGGAGGCTCTAGCAGGTCTTTGCGCACCGTCCAAGCCGAACGGAGAGCGATTTAAGGACTTCGTAAAGAGCTACTATCCAGCCGAGTATCAGCCTTTCGTTGAGAAGCTTTGGGAGCTGCGCAACGCCGTGATTCACTGCTTTCACCCAGGTCCGTTCGCGCTTACACATCACGCATCTTGGGCGCACCTCAAGCTGCAGGGCGAAGCAATCGTCCTGAACGCCGAGGACTTCTATGCCGCGCTGCTATTCGCGTCAAAGCAATACTTCGGCGCTCTTGAGTCGAGTTCAGCCTTGCAGCAAGCGTTTCGAAAGCGCGTAGCGTCCAGTAATGGTGGCGCCATGCAGGTTCACTCCGCGGCAGCGACCTCCTCGTTGCCGCCTAACACCTCGTTGGAGCGAACGCGTGAGGGATAAAGTGCCAAGCTCACGCCGCGGCGCGCGCGCCGCTCAACTCAACCGTTAGGCCGCAGGCTTCGCAGAAACAAGCCCCCTGACAGACCATGTGGTAGCAATGGACGGACTCACACCGAAGCAAGCCTACTTAGCGATGTATTCGTTTCTTGAGGCGCGCTACCAGCGCTCAAGGGCCGGTGATGTTGGCGCGCTTCTTGGATCTATGTCGACGCTCCCAGATGGCAATCCCGCTGACCCAGCAATAGCGGGGGATTGGCAAGCTGCAGTTCAGGCTGCTGTTTCGGGGGCTGTCAGTACTTCGCTGGGGCTCACGAGGTGAGCTTTCCACTAGCCGGGGCCTGCGCCCTAACATCTCGTTCGAGCGGACGCGAGAAGGATAAAGTGCCAAGCTCATTCATCGGCGCGCGCGCCGCTCAACTCAACCGTTAGAAGTCCTTAGCGCATGAACGATCCGGTTTTAGGCGAACTCAAGTCCGATCCGCGGCTGCCTGGCTGCGTTTTCGCATCCATTCCATATCAAGGTCGTTCCATTGAACTTCGAGTCGATCCCGACGACGTGCCGATCGAAGAGTGTTTGAGCTTGGCGCGAGGGTTCGTGGCGTCACTCGAGAACTTCGAGACAAAGGCCAGAGTGGTGGCATCGCAAAAGCTACTCGGCGAGTACAGCCAGAATTGGCGAGAGTTTTCGCGCACTCGCTCCGATGGAAACATGGAGAGAGTGGTCAACCCGGCGCTCGATTCAGTCCAATTTTCTCAGCAGCTCATCCTAGAATCTATTGCTGTCACCGGTTCAGTGCTGGAGTTTTGCTTTGGTGACAATAGGCTGTTTGCAGGGCACAGCATCTTTGTGACATCGTTTGACGGCGCCGCGTTTACCGACGTAGCTGCGGATCTGTTCGGTTAGGGCGGACGTCTAACACCTCGTTGGAGCGGACGCGTGATAGATAAAGTGCCAAGCTCAAACATCGGCGTGCGCGCCGCTCAAACCAACCGATAGGCGTCATGGATCCAGGTCTTCGCAAGCTCATTGTCGATTATCAAGCGGCCGTGGCGCGGGCAGTGATTGAGCTAAAGTCAGGAGGGGTCGAAATGCCAGATTCAAACGGCGGCTGGGCCGCCAATCCAATGCCGCAACACGGCGTTCTCCCTTCTGGTGCTACCTACGCAAAGCACGGCTTTGGCTGTCACGTAAATCTCGCCGAAGGAGAGGTCGATTTCGATTTTGGTGATGCTGGCGAAACCGACGGCTTCGATGGCTGGCGACTTTGGCGTTACGCTGAACCGCGGTCCGACATTTACGGCCCCACGAGTTACGCGTCACTAGACAAGCAGCTGAAAATACTCCACGCCCAAGGCGTCCTTCGAAAGGATCGCCACGGGTCTTTGTACCATTTCGCGCATGACGCCTAACACCTCGCCGCAGCGGACGCGTGATGGATAGAGTGCCCATCGCAGTTGCCAGCGCGCGCGCCGCTGAGCTCAATCGTTAGGCATGCCTCACCCTTATCGCAAACTGTCGCGTCTCAGTACAATCGCTGTTCCGGTTGTGATCCTGAGCGCGTGTGCGGGACCGAACTCGAGTGAACCTCTGAGTTATAAGCGTGCGGTTGAGATAAGTCGCACGGCGGCCACGAAGCACGGCTACGATCTGAGCAAGTACTCACTAGACACGTTTGGAGACCCGAAATCCTCGGGTGAAAGCAAATGGCTCATTGGGTACAAGTGCCATCCAGATCCTCCGCCGCCAGGTTGTGGGTTTTTGGTAGAAGTGGATCGCAAGTCCGGAGACGCAAAGGTAATGCCTGGTGCTTAGAAGGGCATGCCTAACACCTCGGTGGAGCGGATGCGTGAGATATAAAGTGCCAAGCTCAGACACCGGCGCGCGCGCCGTGCAGCTCAATCGTTAGAACGCACAAATCTTTAAGAAGAAGATCAATGTGTCTTCGCACTTTGTTCGAGCGGCGCAATAGAGCGAGCAGTTCATCCAAGTAGGCTGCGCCATCGTCATCCGGTCGGAAGCGCCGTTCGACCAAGCCATCGAGATCAATCGCAAGTCCGGTCCAGGCCGTGGTTGCGGGGCGTTCATGTTTCAGCCAGCGCCTGCGTTGCAGTGGTTCAGGCGGTTAAGGTAAGCAGTGTTGCGCCGCTGCGCTTCCAGCGGCATCCTGCGCATCAGCTTCGGCGCGAGCTCTTCGATCCAGTGTCACGGATGGGCGCGAAGCGCCAGATATGTTGTGCCAAGGGACTGAATCAACTTCGGAGAACTCAGGCGTGTGCGTTCTAACACCTCGTTCGAGCGGACGCGCCCACCATCAAGTGCCAAGCCCAAACCTCGGCGCGCGCGCCGCTCAGCTCAACCGTTAGGCGGCAGGAGCACTACCGAACCTATGCGCATTCCGTCGCTCACCCTTTCGCAGAAGCAAGTCATCGTCGGCGTCTACCTAATCTTTTTCATGGTGGCCATCGCAAATCGCTTTCTAGAGCTGGGACTCTTCGGTAGGGCGGACAAAGCGTTTTATATAGCCGTAATACTAGTGGGTGTTGCTGGACTCTTTGGATTCGTTCCGAAGATGATGGAAGAATCTGAGGCTCACCAAGCTGCACTGAAGTTGGCTGAAGAGGCAGAGGAACTCGCTCGAGACAAATCAAGCGATGCCGTAGAAACCGAACGCCTCAGACGCGCAATTGGAATGCCGCCTAACACCTCGTTCGAGCGGACGCGTGAGGGATAAAGTGCCAAGCTCATACATCGGCGCGCGCGCCGATCAACTCAACCGTTAAGCGTCATGGCAAGCGCTGACGTACTTCGCTTCCGACCGAGCGGACGCGTGAGGGATAAAGTGCCGCTCGCAATTGCCGGCGTGCCCGCCGCGCAACTCAACCGTTAGGCCGCAGTATCACCGACATCGCAATGAGGAGCCCAGATGACACGGCAGTCGACAGGTAACTTGGTAGATGGCGCATCTTGTCAGGTTGTCGCTGGTACTCATGCTGGTAAGTCAGGTACGGTTACAGACATCAAAACCAGCAAGACTGGCCACATCACAATCACCGTTGTGCAGAAGGGTGGTCTTCGCTTCAAGACTCTCGCCAAGAACGTTGTTGTGACAGGTAAGCGGTGACCGCGTTGCAGCCTAACGCCTCGTTCGAGCGGACGCGTGAGGGATAAAGTGGTAAGTGCATACATCGGCGTGCGCCCAGCTCAGTCGTTAGACCGCTGAGGATCGTTTCACCAGTGCCATCGAAGAGCCGATCCCATATCAACTGCGGAACACACGGAGTACGCGTGCCGGCCGTCGTGTGCCGCCACTTGGTGGGCTCAGGCGACACCGTTAATGGCTTTGTCGAGAATAGCGCTGATCCTAGCGATCTCCAGGCTTGGTGCAGTGAGTGCGAAGCGTGCTTCACCCGCGAGGGCGGCATGACGAAGCAATTCTTGGAGTTCAATGGCATGGTGGTTGTTTGCGACTTCTGCTACGCAGCGATTCGGGAACGTCATGCAGCCATAGGAGCTTCGAAGTGAATCCGTTCAGTGGCCGCTTGGTAGGTGTCAGCGGTCTAACACCTCGTTCGAGCGGGCGCGTGAGGGATAAAGTGCCAAGCACATACATCGGCGCGCGCGCCGCTCAGCTCAACCGTTAACTGTCACCAGGCACCCGTACCGAGCCCATCGCATGCAGACGTCGGAAGAGCAGTTTCAAGAACTCATGGCGAATCTCGTGGCCCGCGGCAGCAACGCTCTGGCTCATCAGGCACATGTGCCTCCGATATCTCTGCTGCTTCGAAATACCGGCGAAGTCGAGTGCTCAGCAGGCATTGCTGATTCGCATGGCGACCTTAAACAGGTCTTGGACGCGATGCAGGCCACTCTACGAGATCGGGTGCGCCGCGGCGACATTTTGGCGGTCTGCGTCGCGTACACGGATCCGACAAGCCATGCTGTTGTTGCATTCAAGCTCAAGCGCCGGCGCGCGCCGCCCAGCTCGATCGTTAGGTGGCACCGGTAGGCAACCAGTCATGTCCCGAACGCACACACCCGTATTGCTGCTCAGCCGCGAAGCCGTATGAATGAGCAGGTTGTGATTTCGCGGAGAGAGAAGAACTTTGACATCACAGGTTCCGGCTGCCTACTCCAGATTTTGGGACTTCTTGCGCCGATCGTTATCAGTACGCTCTTGAGCTTTATTGGCGGTATGGCCATGGGCTTAGTTGGCGGTGTGATCGGGGTGATTCTTCTGGTGGTTCTTCTTTTGAAAGGCTTGGCCAAGCAAACCAAGTGGATTTGCAGTAACTGCAAGAATCCGATTGAATCGCCGGAACTCAAAGAGTGCGCGGCCTGCGGCGCCCGGCTTGAATGAGTGTCGCTGTGGGCTTCACCTGTGCCACTTGACACCTCGCTGGAGCGGGGAGCCATAACGAAGTGCAGGCTTTGAGGTGCTGCCGAACACCTCGTTGGAGCGGACGCGTGAGGGATAAAGTGCCACTCGCAACTGCCGGCTTACGCGCCGTTCAACTCAATCATTAGGCGTCATATGTACCCGCAAGCACGGCGGATTCAGCTGCTCGTAGTCGTCGCAGTCCTAACTATTGCGGTGAACGCAGGCGCTGCTGGCGAATTTTCGCTTCGAAGGTCAGAAGCAACGATTCGCGACCGCATACTGGATGAAGTCCCATTGGGTAGCTCCATGAGTCAAGTGGAGCAACAAATTGCTCGGCATGGCTGGAAGTTGGGGCAAGTCAGCACAGATAGAGGATTCGAGGATCAGCGCATGAGGCCATCGACGGTAACTGGCGCGAAATCGATAGATGCGTGGCTGGGTGACTACCGCGGCTTTTTGTTCATGGTAGATGTGAGGGTGTTTTGGGGTTTTGATGTAAACGGCGCTCTGATTGACGTATGGGTACGCAAGACCGAGGACTCTCTATGACGCCTAACACCTCGATATGGACTCCTCCTGCAGTAGGCTGATCTGATCCTTTCATGCCCAGCTCAACCGCCGGCGTGCGCACCGCTCAGTCCTATCGACACTCACGAGGATCCTGAGAAATGTTCATCATCTTCGGCTGGGAAAAAACTCTGGAGTCGCTGGGAGAGATAGGAGATGGATTCTGTTTCCATTGCCGTAAGACTCTCGCCTGGATCATCGGCAAGGAAACAGAATGGGTGTCGTTCTATGGAATCAGGGCGATTCCATTTCGGTCGATACATCATTTCGTATGCGAGAAATGCAGCGACAACATAGTTCTGACTGGCGCAGAATTGCAACAGGTGAAGCGCATGATGCGCGACAAGGGTACGGTCAACGGGTCCGCGCTTCACCAGACGCTGCTGGAACGCATCAAGACTCAACAACTGAAAGGGAAGAGCGAGTTGCAACTCAAGTGGATCCAGTCATCCCTTGAAGCAGAGGCAGAGAAGCGGAGCCGCAATGATGACGCGGGCGGCTGACAAGGCTCTCCCGCGCGCCGCTCAGCTCAATCGTCAGGCCGGTGGTCAAATGTTATCCAGACGCGCGGTAATCGTTGGAAGTCTCGCCGGTGGTGGAATGGCTATCTCCTTTTTCGGCACTCAGGCATCGGGCGCAACCGTGAAAGACGAAGATATCTCGCGCATGAACCTGCCATTCGAAGTCATGAAGGTACGAGGTGCGGATGCACTTGATGAGCTGGAAGCACTCGAGCGAAGGCGACAGGGCTATCCAGTCATCCTTGGTGACCACGAAGCGGTCGAGCGGTTGAAGGAGGGCATGTCTGTTTCCAACAAGAGCGTCGACGAACTCATCCTGCTTTCCAGCGATGTCGATCCAGAGACCTGGTTTGGTCAACGCATAGCAAATGATCCGCAGTACTACACGCCGCCTCGCGGCCCGTGGCCCGAGGACGTCAAGCCTCCCACCTCCATCATGGGACATCTCGACATACGAACCGGTAAACCGCGTAAAGAGGTTCTCGTCGGGATAATCCCGGTCGCAGAGTCGTGGAAGGTGCCGTGCGTACTCAAATTCGGGGGCTGGAATGAATGCCCCTTCCCGCAAGAGCACGCGGCAGTGCTCAAACGCTGGAACGAGAAGTATGGCGCGGATGTGGTCACTGTTGCCGGGGATATTCTCGAGATGCGAGTAAAGCGACCGCCCACATCGCGAGCCGAAGCCCTGGCGCTTGCCAAGGAACAGTTCGTCTATTGTTCGGACATCGTGTTGCAGGGCACCGAAACGATCGATGCGCTTGCGGCGAATTTGCTGAACTCGCCTGCCTGGTTCTTCTGGTGGGATTGATCGCGAATCACATCAGGGCTGGGAAGATTCACGGCGAGGGGTGCCAAACTTGAACCCCGGCGTGTGTGCCGCCCAGCTGGATCTTCAGGCACCATGAAGCACCTCGCAGCATCAGTAACGATCGCACTCGCGACGGTTTCCTGTGCTACGCGATCCTTGACTCTCTACCCGGCGGATACGCCGGGCATTTACAAATCCTTGCGCATATCCGAACGCGACTGGAAGGAAATCCTGGCGCTCATCCCTTCGGAGTACGGACTAGTCGTGCACCGGGCAGCGCATAACTACTCACAGAATTGGGTGGAGGTTTGGATGAATGACCCGACTCTGGGACCACAGCCATTTGGTGGACAGGTGCTGCTATTCTTCCTGGGCAAGGACGGCCACTGGCAAAGGATTGATGAAGGGGTCACTTGGGGCGACTGCCCCAAGGCATGACGTTCTACGGTTGCGCCATCAGCTTGGGTAGTTAGCCAGGCCAAGGCTTGCGCGCCGGGGTGAATCAAATCAGAGCGCGGCCATACGCAAACAATGGAGGTGGCAGATGGGATCTGGATTGGAGAGTACTTTCGCCGTTGGCTGGGGAACCCTTTCGCTCATCAATGCAGGACTTGCACAATCGAAGGGCCGAGGCGGCCTGGCGTGGTGTTTGATCTCGCTGCTGCTCGGCCCGATTGCCACTTTTCTTATCGTCGTCCTGGAGCGCGTAGATGAGCCGGTCGCGCCCTGATAGAAGAGTTGGTGGACTTTGAAAATGTCCGGGCGGGTGAGCGCATCAGCATGAGTACGCGGCAATGACGCGAGTGTTATTCGTCTGCTCGCAGAACAAGCTTCGAAGTCCAACGGCGGAGCAGGTGTTCTCGAATCGGTCCGGATTCCAAGTTGCATCGGCTGGCACTGATCGAAATTCTGAAGTGCCGGTGTCGCCGGAGCTCATTGAGTGGGCTGAGGTCATCTTCGTGATGGAGCGAACGCACCGCAACAAGCTGGCCAAGCAATTCCGAGCACATCTCAGGAACAAACGAGTCGTCTGCCTGGACATTCGAGATGAATATGAATACATGGATCCCGCGCTCATACGATTGCTGGAAGTGAAGGTGGGGCCGTTCTTTGATCGCGGCGGAAGGGCATCCTGACACTGCATCTCGCGGAACAGTCGAGCCGCCGGATAGGCGCGGGATTTGCGAGCGGATTGATGCGCATCTACCGCATCGAAAAGCTCATCGACTACTGCAGGAGTGATTCATGCACCGCGTGATACTTGGCATCTTCGCAATTATGCTCGGATTGCTCGCGGTGGCGGCGAGCGGCATCGGTCTTTTTCGCACAGAAGACATGGTTGAGCTAGCGGCCAAGTCCGGCGCGGACCCAGTGGTTTGGTCCAGCCACTGGCGAACTTCCCTGCTGGCTTACCTGGCCCTCGGATTGCTCGTGCTCGCGGGCGGTGGTTTGATTTTGCGAGGTGGTGCCTCGGGTACGCTTTTGGTTGGCGGAAGCGTGCTCGTCGCGGCGATGATCCCGTGGCTTTCGCGTGCGATTGGCTATTCCCAGTTCGACTTCGAGAAGGCCAACATCGTCGAGACGGTCTTGCTGATCTCTCTCGCAGGGTTCATGTGGGCGATGTATATCAACCGTTCCCGGTGGGCCAGCGAGGCGAGTTGAATGCCACGCGTCAATGGATCATTGAGCCAAAGTCCGTGACACGAGAGACTTGGAATGCAGGCCCCGAATACGATCATGCTGTCGCGGCACGACTTCGATCAGTGCTTGCCACCCTGGGGTATGAAGCGCGAGAGGAGTGGTGGGCGCTTGGTGGATCGCAGGAAATCACGCGCGTGGAATTGTCCGGGCCTCGCGGACGAATCGAAGTCGAAGCCGAGACCTACGTAGGCATCACAGTAAGCGGGGATACCGATGCCATTGCCGAGATTCGAAACGCCATGATCCACGATCTGCCAGTGTGACGATGCCAATCATGCGTAAACATCGCATTCCATCTTCCGCGTCGATACGTCTCGCGAAGCTGTCGGTCTGCGCGGTGCTGATGGTGACAGCCGGCTGCGCCACCTCCTGGAAACCGCGGAGCAAGACTCAGGCGACTATCTACGCGGAGACCTCGGAAATTCCCGTGCTGTGGGCAGACAGCACGTTCGTGGACGCGGTGGACGGCATCGCCGCCGAGAAGGGCAAGGGATACGTACTGGTTGATCCAGGTCATCGGTCGCTCACGATTTTCCACGTCAGCTGTCCTCTGCCGATCATCGCCGTGTTCTGCCTGAAGTCGGCGCGCAGGCGCCAGATCGAGAGCAAAGTTGTCGCCGGTGCGGCCTATCGGATCGGTTGGGAGGATCTCTACGAGGTGGCGCCGAATGGGCAGACAAGAGAGGTCACGTCAAACAACTCGCCCAGGCTGAAGTTGACTCGTTAGGGGCCAGCGGTTGACTCGGGGACACATGCAAAGCCGAAAACTCCTGACCGTCGCATTACTCCTGGCGTCGCCCGCTTTCGCGTGCAGCATCGCGCCGGGTTACATGCCTTTCGAGCAGATCCCGGAACCACCTTCTTCATTCGTCTCCACGCCGCCGCCAAGAATCAGTGTGGACAGCGTTCGCCGAGGTCACGCTGGCGATGCCGGCATGTGCGCGGATATCGGGTTCCTGTCTCTGAAGGTGCCTGCGGAAATCGCCGGATTCAGATTCGAACTAGTCGAGGGCAACCTGCCGATCAGGTTTCCGCAAGGTTTCATCAAGCCAAGGAAGCCGGGCGTTCTTGGATTCATCTGGAGCGACGGGAACACCGATATGCAGGAGCCTATCCACGCAATCGTCAAGGTAACCGCGGTGTCGAGTACCGGTGTCCCGAGTGAGCCGCTGCTGTTGAAAATTGAACACCCGGGCGTTGTCCCGGCCCGCTGAAATCCGCATGAAGCACCAGTCATGAGCTCCGCACCAACCAATTCGGCCCGAACCGCGGTCTGTTGTTGCGGACAACTCCGGGCGCAGGTCGTAGGCGAGCCATTACGTGTCTCGGTGTGCCACTGCCTGGCGTGTCAACGTCGTACGGGAAGCGTGTTCAGCGCGCAGGCGCGATTCCCGCGGGCGGCGGTCACGATTGGCGGCACGAGCAGCGAATACGTTCGTACCGGCGACGAGGGCACGAAAAGCAGGTTCAACTTCTGTCCCAGGTGCGGGACCACCGTGTACTACACGCCCGAGAACGACCCGGAAATCATCGCGATTCCCGTGGGTGTGTTCGCGGACCCATCGTTTCCCGCGCCGAGCTACTCTGTATACGAAGAGCGCAAGCACTCCTGGGTAAACTTGATCGGAGACCTCGAGCACCTGGCTTGACTCTCGAAAGACTTTCTCGCTCCCCAACTACCGAGGTTACGGAGATGGCGACCAGCAAGACCATGGCGCAAACGCCGGAGGCCCAGCTCCAATCCATCATCGACAAGCTCGATCCGGCCATCCAGAAGCTGGCCAAATCGGTCCGTGCCGGCCTGCGCAAACTCTTCCCGACGGCGCATGAACTGGCGTACGACTATCCAGGCTCCCTTGTGATTGCCTATTCGCCGAGCGACCGCGGGATCGAAGGCATCGTCTCGTTCGCCGCGCGCAACACGGGCGTGGACTTGTATTTCAACCAGGGGCCGAAATTGCCGGATCCGAAAAAACTCCTGAAGGGATCCGGCAAACTGACCCGCTTCATTTCGCTGGAGTCGGCCAGCGCGTTGTCGCATCCGGATGTGAAGGCGTTCATCGCTTCGAGCATCGAGCTGTCGAGCGTCCCGTTGCCGGCCAAGGGCAAGGGCAGTCTCATCGTCAAGTCGAACAAGACCGCGGCCGCGAAGAAAAAGCCGCGCCGCAAGAGCTGAATCCCATGAGTGCGGAAACCAAGGTGCTCGAGGATTTCTTCTCCGCGATCAATCGCTTCGACATGCAGGCGATCGTCAAGGATTTCGATCCGGAAATTTTGCGTGTCGAGCCCGAGGGACATTCGACTTCCGGCACCTATCGCGGGGTCGCCGAGGTGCAGGCGCACATCCGGAAAGGTCGTGGAACGTGGGCCGAAGGAAGTTGCGACCCCGAGAAGTTCTTGCAGAACGGCGAGAAGGTCGTCGTCTACCTGCACGCGAGGGTGCGCAAGAATGGCTCGACGGAGTGGATGGGCGGACGGTTTGCCGATGGCTTCGTGGTTCGCGATGGGAAGATCGTCGAGTACCGGACTTTCTGGGAGCGGCTGGAAGCTCTGGAGTGGGCGGGGATCGTGGATCCGGAGCTCGAGGCCCAGTAGGTGACCATGCGTCGCCTGCTTCAACGCGCAACACTCGTCGGCCTCGGTGGATACGTGGTTTCCTTGTTCCTCATTGGTTACGAGGCGGTCAGTCATCCTGAGAGCTTCGTACATACCACGCCGCTCGAGAGCCTTGGACTGAATGCGATCCTCAGGACAGGTCTTTTCCTCGTAATGGCGGCGGGCGCCGCATTGGCGCTCGCCATCTTCCGCTCGCGATCGTCCGATCGTTCGGCGACGTGGTTTTTCTCCTGTGGTGCGATTGCCTATCTATTCGCGTGGATGTTGCCGACGATTCCCATCGTCCTGGAAAGGTGTCCGGCCGGTGAAGTCTGCAATCCCGCGGACTGGGGAGCGGCGCTGGATCTGCTTCGCATTCTTCTGCCTTCTTTCGTGGCAACCGCGGTATTGGTGAGGCTGCCGTTCAGGCCGACCAGGACAAGTTAGAAAGGCGCGCGTCTGGATGTAAAACTCCAATCCGTTCGCTCCGAGCTGCTCGAAATGGCGGCCGAGGACCTGCGCGTACGGGAGGATCTCGCGCGAAGCGGCGAGTTATTCAAGGGATATCACCCGCGCATGCGCGAGGTCCACGAGCGCAATGCGGCGCGCCTGCGCGCGCTCATCGAATCGCATGGCTGGCCGACGCGCGCGTTGGCAGGCGAGGATGGCGCTGAGGCCGCCTGGCTGATACTCCAGCACGCGATCAGCAATCCCTCGCTGCAGCGACGCGGCCTCGCATTGATGAGCGAGGCCGCGTCGCGAGGTGAAGTCTCGCCCGTACACGTCGCGATGCTCGAGGACCGGATCCGCGTGAACGAAGGCAAGGGCCAGCGATACGGAACGCAGTTCGATTGGGACCGCGATGGTCAGATGAATCCGCTGCCGATGGACGACGAGTCGAACGTCGACGTCCGCCGCGCCGAAGTCGGCTTGCCGCCGTTGGCCGATGACATCCGGCGCCATCGCCACCGGATGGCGGACTACGGCGAACGCCCACCGGTTGACTGGGAGGCTCGACAGGAGGAAATCCGCGACTGGCGCCGCTCCACGGGTTGGCTGGATGAGGTTTGAACCGAAGTCGGTGAGCTGAGTGGTGAACACGTCAGCGGTTCGCCATTCCCGAAGAGTTGGCGCTACTATCTAGTCGGGACCCGCGATGGGCCGCATCACATTCACTGGAGTTCCCGCGTGACCATGACCCGCCTCCTCATGTCCGCGAGCGCGCTGACACTCTTGCTGCTCGGAATCCCCTGCGTCTTCGCGCCCGAAATCGTGTTGGCAAAGTTCCGGTCGCCGGGCGCGGGCGCCGAACTACTGGTCGTGCAGGTGGCCGGCGCCCTCTATTGCGGTTTCGCCGCGATCAACTGGATGGGCCGGGGCAACCTGATCGGCGGCATTTACGGGCGGCCGGTCGCGATGGGCAACCTGCTGCATTTCACGGTCGCGGGCCTCGCGATTGCGAAAGCTGCTCATGCGGGCCTCGTGCCGGCCTGGTGCTGGGCGTTGGCGGCTATCTACGCGATCCTTTTCGCCGGATTCGCGTACGTCGTGTTCGGTAACCCATTGCGCGAACCCGCCTCGTCGTGACCGACCACAATCCATATCTGCCGCCGACAGCGACGGTGGCGGACGACCGCGGCGCGCAGCATCCACCGAAGCCGTGGGCGGTGACGATCACGCAGGTGCTGGCGGTTGCGGTGGCGTCGATGCTCGCCGTCGGCATCACGCGCTACTTCTACGGGGTCTGGGAGTGGAGCAAGGCGGGTGTGACGATGATCTGGATGCCCACCAACACCGGTTTCCGCATCGGGTTCCTCGTCGTCGTGTTCGTGATGCTGTACCAACTACCCAGGCGCTCGCAGCTCGGCCGCTGGTGTGGCATTGCTCTTTACTTGTTCTTTCTCGGCGCGTTGATCTGGCTCGTGATCACGACTTACCTCACACTCGAGGACAAGTCCCAGCTACCGAGCCTCATCCTGAGCTTCCTCCTCTGTTTCGTACCCGCCGTCTGGCTGCTCTATGCCTTTGCTTTTTCAAGGAAAGCGAGGGCGTATTTCGGGAGCTCTGCCCGCAACTGAGGCGCTAGGGTCAACCCCCTGCACCGGACTGAGGCAACCCATCCAATCCAAGGCCCCGGCTGTGGACCTCTCCCCGCCTGCGTTCGTGGCATGGACGTTGCTTAACAAGGTCATTGCTATCGGAACGAGGGCCAGATTCAGCAATGTCCACGCGAATTATTGTCGTCGGCCACGGAATGGTCGGGCAGCGGTTTCTCGAATCGCTGACCCAGGATTCACCCAGGGATTTGTCGATCACGATGCTCGCGGAAGAACCGCGGCTCGCGTACGACCGCGTCAACCTGTCCAAGTTCTTCTCCGGTTCGAGCGTCGATGACCTCACGCTCACGACGCGCGAATTCTTCGACAAGAACGGCATCGAGCTGCACTCGGGCGATCCGGTCGTCGCGATCGACCGCGCCGGCAAACGCGTTACGACGAAGAGCGGCGCGGAATACGAATACGATGTCCTGGTACTCGCGACTGGTTCGTATCCGTTCGTTCCGCCGATCCCGGGACGCGATCGTCCCGGCGTCTTCGTGTACCGCACGATCGAAGACCTCGAGGCAATCGGCGAATTCGGCAGGAACTCCACGCGCGGTGTCGTGATCGGTGGTGGTTTGCTGGGTCTCGAAGCCGCGAAGGCGCTCAAGGATCTCGGTCTTACTACGCACGTGGTGGAATTCGCGCCGCGACTCATGGCCGTGCAGGTCGACGAGGGCGGCGGCGGCCTGCTGCGTTCACGCATCGAAGGCCTCGGCGTCGCGGTCCACACCGGCAAGAACACCACGCGCATCGACGACGGCGAGTCCGCGCGTCATCGCATGCATTTCGCCGACGGCGGCTCGCTCGAAACCGACATCGTCGTGATCTCCGCGGGCATCCGACCGCGCGACGAGCTCGCGCGCGACTGCGGGCTCGAAGTCGCGCCGCGCGGCGGCATCGTGATCAACGGTGATTGCCGCACGTCCGACGAATCCATCTTCGCGATCGGCGAGTGCGCTTCGTTCGACGGAAAGATCTTCGGTCTCGTCGCGCCGGGCTACCAGATGGCGCGCATCGCGGCCTCGCGCATTCTCGACACCGAGGGAGAAACCTTCGCCGGCGCCGACATGAGCACCAAGCTCAAGCTGCTCGGTGTCGAAGTCGGCTCGATCGGGGATGCGCACGCGGCGACCCCCGGCGCGCGCGTCTACTCGTTCTTCGACCAGCGCAAGGAGGTCTACAAGAAGCTGGTGGTCGACGCCGAGTGCAAGAAACTGCTCGGCGCGGTGCTGGTCGGCGATACGTCCGACTACTCGATGTGGCACCAGACGATGAGCAACGCGATGGCGTTGCCCGAGAATCCCGAGACGCTGCTGTTTCCGGCGGCCGCGGCCAGCGCGGGTGCACCCCCGACCAACGCGCTGGCCGCGCTGCCGGCAACCGCGCAGGTCTGTTCCTGCAACAACGTGACGAAGGGCGGCATCTGCTCGGCCATCGAAGCGGGATGCACGACCGTCGGCGCGCTCAAGACGAAAACCAAGGCGGGCACGTCCTGCGGCGGCTGCACGCCGCTCGTCACCCAACTACTCAACGCCGAGCTCAAGAAGCGCGGCGTGAGCGTCAACGTGTCGATGTGCGAGCACTTCCCGTACACGCGCCAGCAGCTTTTCCACCTGGTGCGTGTCGGAGAGATCAAGACCTTCGACGATCTGATCGCCAAACACGGCAAGGGTCTCGGCTGCGATATCTGCAAGCCCGCGGTCGCGTCGATCCTGGCCTCGTGCTGGAACGAGTTCGTGCTCAAGAAGCGCAACGCTCCGCTGCAGGACACGAACGATTACTACCTCGCGAACATGCAGAAGGATGGCACGTATTCCGTCGTGCCGCGCGTGCCGGGGGGTGAGATCACGCCGGACGGGCTCATCGTCATCGGCCAGATCGCGAAGAAATACGGGCTCTACACCAAGATCACGGGTGGTCAGCGCATCGACATGTTCGGCGCGCAGGTGCACCAGTTGCCCGAGATCTGGCGCGAGCTCATCGACGCCGGGTTCGAATCCGGCCACGCGTACGGCAAGGCGCTGCGCACGGTGAAGAGCTGTGTCGGCTCCACGTGGTGCCGCTACGGCGTGCAGGACTCGGTTGGACTCGCGATCGATCTCGAGAACCGCTACAAGGGCCTGCGCGCGCCGCACAAGATAAAGTTCGCCGTGTCCGGCTGCACGCGCGAATGCGCGGAAGCGCAGGGCAAGGACGTCGGCGTGATCGCGACCGAGGGCGGCTGGAACCTGTACGTCTCCGGCAACGGCGGCATGAAGCCGCGCCACGCCGACCTGCTGGCGCGCGATCTCGATACGGCGACGCTGATCAAGTACATCGACCGCTACCTGATGTTCTACGTGCGCACGGCGGACCGCCTGCAGCGCACGTCGACCTGGCTCGAGAACCTCGAGGGCGGCATCGATTACGTGCGCAAGGTGGTTTGCGAAGACTCGCTCGGCATCGCCGCCGAGCTCGAAGCCGACATGGCGCGCGTGATCGGCACGTACGCCTGCGAGTGGAAGGTCGCGATCGAGGATCCGCAGACTCTCAAGCGTTTCCGGCATTTCGTGAACGCCGAGGAGACCGACAAGAACGTGCTGTTCGTCGAGGAACGCGGGCAGATC
>JAEYUC010000086.1 GCA_023433705.1 Pseudomonadota bacterium | reverse complement strand
GGCTCCGCCCGCACGGGCGCGCCGGTGGCGGTCGCAACCTCGCCGCCATCGGCGACCGCGCCCATGTCCTCGGGTTTTTCCTTCACGAAGATCAGCGCGAGCACGCCGGCCAGCGCGGACAGTCCGGCGATCACCCACCAGGCCGCGCGCCAGCTATGCGCATGGATCACCGCCGGCAACACGAACTTGGTCGCGACGTAGCCGCCGATCGCGCCCGAGGAATACAGGATGGAAATCGCCGTGGCGCGGCGGCGGACGAACCAGCGCGACAGCACGGTCTGGCTGGCGATGGCCGCGCCCGAACACACGCCGCCGCCGATCAGCAGGCCGAAGCCGATGTACGCATGGAACGCCGAGTCCGCGACCAGCGCCATGTAACAGGCACCAAGCACGTTGAGCGCGCTGCCGAACATCAGCGTGTTGCGCGAGCCGAAGCGTCGCACCGCCATCGCGACCAGCGGTCCCGGCAGGCCCGACATGATGATGTAGAACGTCGTGATGAGGCCGAGCGGACCGCGGCTGAATCCGACCGCGTCCGCCATCGCGTTGTTGATGACCGGACCGCCATAGGCCGGAAAGCCCAGATTGAAGGCGAACACCAGCCAGAGCACGCCCAGCAGGATCCAGCCGTAGAAGAATGGTTTCGCCACCCGGTTCCCTCAGGCGCAGCGACCCAGCAACAGGTCGACCGCCTTTTCCGCAATCATGATGGTCGGCGCGTTCGTGTTCCCGCCGACGATGGCCGGCATTATCGACGCATCGGCGATCCGCAATCCCGACAACCCGCGAACTCGCAACTGACCATCGACCACGGCCATCGAATCCGTGCCCATGGCGCAGGTGCTGGTGGGATGCATCGCGGTGCGGACATTGGCCCTCACCCAGGCATCGATGGCCGCGTCGCCTTGCACGCCCGCGCCAGGCTTGAGCTCCGCGGACACGAGGCCCGAGGCCGGCGCCGTGGCGAAGAACTGCCGGACGAAGCTCACGATCGTCCGCAATCCCTCGCGGTCCGTCTCTGCCGCGAGCAGGTTCAGCTGGATCCTCGGCTTGTCGCGCGGATCGGCGGAACGCAGCGACACCTTGCCGCGGCTCTCAGGATGCAGCAGCACGCAGGCCATCGACAGCTGGTGGCCCACGCCGGCGCGCCATCCCGGGAACCACGGTCGAGCGAACATCGAAACCGGGCTCACCAGCATCTGCAGATCCGGCCGGTCGAGTCCCGGCCGCGTCCGCACGAGTCCCTGGGCCGAGATCGGCGCGCGCGCAATGATGCCGTTGCGGAACAACTTCCACTGCAACACCGACAATGCCAGCCGGTCGAGCCGCAGGCGGCTGTCGAAACAGAATTTTCCCGATGCGCTGAATTCGATGCCCACCGACTGGTGGTCCTGCAGGTTCGCGCCCACACCCGGCAGCGCATGTCGCACCGGGATGCGGTGAGGTTCGAGGTCCTCGGGCGCGCCGATGCCCGACAGCTGCAGGATCTGTGGCGAACCGAACGCGCCGGCGGACAGGATCACCTCGCGTTCGCAGCGAGCGTCCGCGACGCGCCCCTGCGATTCCGCGCGCACTCCCACGCAGCGGCCGTTTTCGATCAGCAGCGAAAACACGCGCGTGTTGATGCGCACCTCGAGATTCGGTCGCGACATCGCGGGCCGCAGGAAGCGCGCCACCGTGCTGGCGCGTTCCCCCTGGTGGTAATTGAGATCGGGAACCGTGAAACCTTCGACGTCCTCGGCGTGGAAGTCCTCGAGGTGCTTGAAGCCGAGCGCCTCGGCGGTTTCGATGATGCGCGGAAAGATGTGGTCGTCCGTTTCGTGGCGCGAGGTGGTGAGCGGGCCGCTGCCGCCGTGAAAACGCGACTCGCCACGCCAGTTGTTCTCCGAGCGCCGGAAGTACGGCAGCACTCCTTCGTAGTCCCAGCCGTGCAATCCCCGCTTCGCCCAGTCGTCGTAGTCGGCTGGGCAGCCGCGCATGTACATCAATCCGTTCACGGAATTCGAGCCGCCGAGCACCTTGCCGCGCGGCGCGGGCACCTTGCGATTGTCGGCGTGCGGTTCGGGCTCGGTCTCGAAGCCCCACGACGTTCGCGGATCGAGGAACGCATCGCGCCAGGCGAGCGGCATCGCAATCCTGAAGAACTTGCGTTCGTCGTCACCCGCCTCTAGCAGCAGCACGTTGATCGAGGGATCTTCCGTGAGCCGCGCCGCGATCACGCATCCCGCGGACCCGCCGCCCACCACGATATAGTCGATGCGATCCATCTCCTTCCGGCTCACTCCACCGTGTAGTAACGGAAAATCGTGTGATCGGGATCGTCGTGGCGCACGCCGCCCCCGACGATCACGGTGCGATTGAGCCAATCGTGTTTGCCGGCCGGCGCCTTGAAATACGGCGTGCAGCGGAAATACGCCGGGCCCGGCGCATCCTTCTGCGTGTTGTAGATGTAGCCACGGTTGTGAATGTAGATAGGCGATCCGTCGTCGGCCTCGATGATGTAATGCGCGTTCGCTTCGACCACGCCATCCATGCGCACGGTGCCGTAGTCCGCGCCGCTGTATTCGAGGAGTTTTCCGTTCAGCTTCGGGCCGCGCACGAGGCCGTCCTTGAACGCCACGTATCCCTGCCGGGCGCCGCCCGACACCGGCCCGAACACCATGCGCTTGTGAAAATTCATGCGTACGTCGAATGCATGTACGAGCTTCACGTCGAAGTTCGCGAGCGTCGCGGGCTGGGGTGTCTCGAGAGTCATTTGAGCTCCGGTTGCGGCGGAAGTGTCCTGCCGCGAATGAGATCGGCCGCGCGCTCGGCCACCATGAGAACCGCGCCGTAGGTATTGCCGCCCGGCACGGTGGGCATGATCGACGCATCCGCGACCCGCAGCCCATCGACGCCGCACACGCGTAGCTGTTCGTCGACCACGCGCCCGGCGCCAGCCGCCATCGAACACGTGCCGACCGGATGCTGCGTGATGCCGGCGGTCCTGCGAATGTAGTCGTCGAGCGCGGCATCGCTCTGCACGTCGACGCCGGGCGCGACCTCCGTGGCAATCAGGTCCGATTGTGGCGGCGTTCCGTAGATGCGCCGCGCCGTGCGCAGGCCGCGTCGTAACGTGACCAGGTCCTCCGGATCGGAGAGCAGGTTGTACTCGATGCGCGGCTTGGCGAGCGGATCGGCCGAGCGCAGCGTGACGCGGCCGCGGGACTTCGGGTGCAGGACGACCGCGTCGCTCGTGATGAGGTGCGCCTGCTTGCGGCTCAGCAAAGGCCACCAGATCCTCGCGTCCATGCGCACGGGGTTGCACATGAGCTGGATGTCCGGCCGCGGGAGCGACGGGTCCGTCCGCACGACGACGTTGCAACTGCTGATCTGCGTCGCGAACACGCCCTTGCCGAACAGCATCCAGCGCAGCAGCGATATCGCGGCGCGATCCGCGCGCAGCTCGCGCAGGAACGTCACCGGCTCGCGCGTGGCGAACTGCAAGCCCGCGCGCAGGTGCTCGGAAAGATTGCGGCCGACGCCGGGCAGGTCCGCCTGCACGCGGATGCCGTGCGCACGCAGCTCGTCGGCCGGACCGACTCCCGACAGCAACAGTAGTTGGGCGGAATTGAACGTGCCGCCGCTCAGGATGACCTCGCGCTCGGCGAATACCTGCCGCTTCTCGTTGCCTCGCAGTATCTCGACGCCGACGGCGCGCCGGTCGGCCAATAACACGCGCGTGGTGAGCGCACCCTGCACGACTTCGAGATTCGGCCGATGACTCACGGGATGCAGATAGGCCCGCGCCGCGTTGGCGCGCCGGCCGCGCGCGTCCACCGTGATCTCGCCGCGCGCGAAACCTTCCTCGAGCCGGCCGTGCAGGTCGTCGCTGGTCCAGAATCCCGCCGGCGCCGCGGCGTTCATCAGCGGCTCGTGCAGTAGTTTGGCCGTGTCGATCGGCGCGACGGGCATGGGCCCCTCGGCGCCGTGGTACGGCACCGCACCGCGCCAGCTCGATTCGAGTTTCTTGAAATACGGCAAAACGTCGGCGTAACCCCAGCCCCTGGCGCCGAGATCGCGCCAGCCATCGAAGTCGCTCGAATGGCCGCGCATGAAGAACATGCCGTTGATCGACGAGGAGCCGCCGAGCACGCGTCCTCGCGTCGCCGGGATCACGCGTCCATTCAGGTTGGGCTCCGGCTCGCTCATGAAGTCCCAGGTGATCGTGGGATCGCGGAACGCGCGCAGGAAGCCGAGCGGCATGCGGATCAGGAAACGGTCGTCGCTGCCGCCCGCCTCCACCAGCAGCACGCGAGTCTGCGGATCCTCGGACAGCCGGTTCGCAAGCACGCAGCCGGCGGCCCCCGCGCCGACGATGATGTAGTCGTAACCCACGTCGCCTACAGCCCCACGGTGACCGATTTCACTTCCGTGTAGATCTCCGTCCACTCCCTAACATTTTAAAAAACCCAGCCGGATTGTTTGTAGCCGCCGAGCGGCATCGACGGATCGACGGTGCCGGCGGTGTTGATGCGCACGGATCCCGCGCGAATCTTCTTCGCGAGTTTGTGCGCGGTCGAGATGTCACGCGTCCAGATGCTGGCCGCGAGGCCGTAGTCGGTGTCGTTCGCGAGGCGCGCGATCGCGTCGAGATCGGTCTCGGCGAACCTCATCGCGCACAACACCGGGCCGAAGATCTCCTCGCGTACGACCTTCATGTTGCGGGTGGTGTCCGTGAGCACGGTGGGCTCGACGAAGTATCCGGGCCGCGGTGGTGCACCGCCGCCCGTCACGACCTTCGCGCCCTCGCTCCTGCCGGTATCGATGTAGCCGAGCACGCGTTTGCGCTGCTCTTCGGATACGACGGGCCCCAGATCGGTCGTGGGCTCCGTCCCCGCGCCGAGCGCGAGTTTCTTCGCGCGCGTGACGACGCCTTCGACGACCTGGTCGAACACCTGCTCGTGCACGAACAGGCGCGAGCCCGCGGCGCACACCTGCCCCGTGTTCATGAAAATGCCGCGCGCCGCGACTTCGGTTGCGGGTTCGAGCGCCGCGTCGGGAAAGATGACGACCGGGGACTTGCCGCCGAGCTCGAGCGTCACGCGCTTGAGATTGCCCGCGCAGCCCTTGAGGATCTCGCGACCCACGCTGGTCGAACCCGTGAACGCGATCTTGTCGACATCGGGATGCGCGACCAGCGCGCGCCCCGCCGTCTCGCCGAAGCCGGTCACGATGTTGACCACGCCTTCCGGGAATCCGGCTTCCGCGATCAACTCACCCAGCCGTATCGTCGTGAGCGGCGTCTGCTCCGCGGGTTTGAGCACCACCGCGCAGCCGACCGCGAGCGCCGGCGCGATCTTCGCCACGCCCATCACGAACGGGAAATTCCACGGCACGATCTGGCCGACGACACCCACGGGCTCGCGCAGCGTGTACGCGTGCCACTCACCCGGCATGCTGAGGTTGATCGTCGCGCCGTGCATCTTCGTCGCCCAGCCGGCGTGGTAACGCAGACTTTCGGCCGCGCCGAAGACTCCGCCGAACTTCGCCATCCTGAACGGCATGCCGTTGTCCAGGGTCTCGAGCAACGCGATCTCG
This sequence comes from Pseudomonadota bacterium, assembly GCA_023433705.1. Lineage (GTDB taxonomy): Bacteria > Pseudomonadota > Gammaproteobacteria > Steroidobacterales > Steroidobacteraceae > CADEED01. The sequence continues at coordinate 12,091 of JAEYUC010000086.1, read as the reverse complement.
TCGGCATTGGCCTCGACGAGATCGGCAAGCCTGAGCAGCAGCCGCGCGCGCTGCGCCGGCGTCATCGTCGCCCAGGGCGGCGACTCGAACGCGCGCCGCGCGGCCTTCACCGCGACATCGATGTCGGCGGCGGCGCCGGACGCGGCCCTCGCGAACACCCGCTCGTTCGCGGGATCCACGACCTCGAAGGTCTCGCCCGTTTGCGCGGCCTGCCACTTTCCGCCGATGAAGAGTTCGCGCGGCCTGGCCGTGAAGTTCGTGGCTTTCGCGCGTGCGGCGTCGCTGATGAACGGAACCGGCGAGTTCATTCAGCGCACCTTCTTCTAAAGAACCTTGAAGTAGTGAATCCGGTTTCCATCGGGCGTCTTCTCCGCCCGTCCGACGAACACGTGTTTGTTGAGCCACTCGTACTTGCCGGCCGGCGCCTCGAACTTCGGCACCGTGCGCATGTAGTACTCGTGGTCCGCCACCGGCTCGTGGCGCGCCATCTTCGCCATGGCCCCGGGCGTGCCCCAGCGGTAGCCGCGGCTCTGGAAATAGATGTTCGCGCCGTCGTCGGTCTGCAGCATGTAACGCGCGTCGAAATCGATGACGCCGTCGGGACGCAGCCACGGGAAATCGCCGCCGCTCCGCGGGATCACGATGCCGTTGATCGCAGGGCCGCGCACCGTTCCGTCGAGTAGATAGACCGCGGCGCGCTCGGAGCCGTACTGCGTGGGCCTCACCCAGTACACCTCGCCGAGGTTGATCGCGATCGTCATCGCGAACTCGAGATTCGGCGGCGCCACCGGCGTGTATCCGCTCTTCGGCTTGTCGTCGTCTGCCATCGGAATCTCCCTCTCGGTCCGACGCCGCCGGTGCCGTCACCCCTGGGCGCGAGCATCCATCCATGGATTCTGGCGGCGGCCCTCAAGGTGGTTCAACCGTGGGAGAAATCGGTTTCCACCCGTGCGGAATTGCGCCCGCCCCGAACCTGCCGCGTCAGTACAGCGCGCCTGCCACCACCACCCCGAGGGCGAGAATCGAAATGCCGAGCGCCGCGTAGGAAAGGCGGCGGGTCAGCGTGCGATGCGCGGCGGCCGCGGCTGAGTATTGCTCCAGCGCCGCCACGACTTCCTTCACCTGGGCGGCGAGATTGCGGATCTGCTCCGCCTGCGCCGATGCAGCCGCCTGCAACTCGGCGATCTGCCGGTTCAGCAACTCGGACTGGCGTGCGAGATCGGGCTGGTTCGGCGGCACCTCGATCGGTTTGCGCGTGAACGCGGGCTTCACGACGGCCATGATCTTGTCGAGATTGCTGAGCACGAGACCGCCGACGGCAATCCATGGAACCGGCATGAACATCTCCTGGCTGACGAGTCCCGGCCGGTTATAACGCAATCGCCGCGCGGTCACTATCCGCAATCGCGATCGGTGCCGGCAGGTCCATTTGACGCAAGGTGCGCGCGTAGTACGCTCGCGGCCATGAACACCGCCGTTCCATCGCCCACCGCGTTGACCGCCTCACAATGCCGCGCCGCGCGCGCACTCATCGAATGGTCGCAGGCTCAGCTTTCCCAGGCCGCCTCCATCGATGCGCAGACGATCGCGGACTTCGAAAAGCGATTCCGTTCGCCCGACGAAACGACGCGGCGCAGGCTGCGCGCGGCCCTCGAGGCGGCCGGCGTGGTGTTCATCGCCGAGAACGGCGGCGGCGCCGGGGTGCGGCTGAAGTTCAGCCGTGAGGAAGTCTGGGAAGTGAACCGGTGGGAGGACGAAGGCGGCGTCGCCGGCGAGGACGACATCCTCTAACTTCCGACCGGCCGCCCGCCTGGTTCGGGCGGCTGCGCTGAAAAGGCTACCGACGCTTCAGCGCACGCCGGCGCTGGCGAGGATCGTGGGCACTTCCGCTTCCCAGCCGATGGCCATGATGTGTACGCCCGCGCAGAGCGATTTCATGTCGCGCACCACCCCCGCGGCGAGCTCGATGCCACGTTCCCGGGTCTTGCCCACCCGCGCGGCTTCGTCCATCGCCGCGAGCATGTCGGGCGGAACGACGACTCCCGGCAGATTCGCGTTGAGCCACGGCCCGCTCTTTTCCGACTTCAACGGGATGATGCCGGCGAGTACGGCGACCCCATCGGGCTTCACCGCGTCGATGAAACGTTTGAGCTGATCCACGTGGTAGATAGCCTGCGTCTGCAGCATCTTCGCGCCGGCATCGATCTTGCGGCGCGTGTTCTCGACTTCCGCTTCGAAGTTCCTGGCGCCCGGATTCGCGGTCGCCCCGAGAAACAGGTCCGGCGTGCCGCTCAGTGGATTTCCCGCGGCATCCCTGCCGTTGCGCAGCGCTTCCGCGGCGGCCAGCAGCCCTGAAGCCGTGAGGTCGAACACCGGCTTGGCGTCCGGGTGATCGCCGCCCGCGGGCGAATCGCCGCCCATGAACACGAAATTCCTGAGACCGAGCACCGCGGCGCCGAGCAGGTCCGATTGCACCGCGATGCGGTTGCGGTCGCGGCTCGTCACCTGGACGATCGTCTCGATGCCGCGATCCAGCAGCAGCCTGGCCACCGCGCGCGGATCCATCGCCATGCGCGCGCGCGGCGATTCGGTGATGTTGATGGCGTCGACCGGGCCGCGCAGCAGCTCGGCGGTTTCGAACAACTTCGTGAGATCCGTGCCCTTCGGTGGGGTCAGTTCGCCCGTGACGACGAACTGCTTGGCGGCGATCTTGGCCGCGAGATTCGAACTCATGGGCGCAATACTGGCACGGCCGCGCCCACGCTTTCGAGAGCGGCAGTGCTCACTTCGATTGATTCGCGCTATTGGCGAGCATTTCGACCGCCTGGCGCGCGGTGGGCGACAGGCCCGCGCCGCCGTCGGCCACGTGCGCGATGATCGCGCGGCGCATGCGCTGCTCCCAGAACCGCGACATGTGAAATCGCACACCCTCCGCCGCCGCAACCTTGTCAGGCTCGGCGTCGAAGAAGGCGGCAATGTCGTTCGCCATCGAAACGAGGCGTTGGATGTCCAAGCGTCTCAGCCGCCGACCGGCGCCTCCGCGGATTGTTTGCGGCGCTTCGGCTGCGCGATCTCAGACTTGCGGCGCAGCTGCCAGGCCGCGGGCTGCGCGACCCTCACCACCTGCACGGCGGTCACCTTGTATTCCGGGCAATTCGTCGCCCAGTCGGAATTGTCGGTGGTGATCAGATTCGCGCCCGACTCGGGGAAGTGGAACGTCGTGTAGACCACGCCCGGCGCCACGCGGTCCGTGATCTCGACGCGCAGCACCGTGTCTCCGGCGCGGCTCGTCACGCCTACCCAGTCGCCGTTCTCGATGCCGCGCGCTTCCGCGTCGTGCGGATGCATCTCGAGGCGATCCTCGCTGTGCCAGGCGAGATTGTGAGTGCGGCGGGTCTGCGCGCCGACGTTGTACTGCGTGAGCACGCGGCCGGTCGTGAGCAGCAACGGAAACTTCGCGGAGGTGCGCTCGTTGGTGGGCACGTACGCGGTGACGTAGAACTTGCCCTTGCCGCGCACGAACTCGCCGACGTGCATCGTCGGTGTGCCCACGGGCGCCTTTTCGTTGCAGGGCCACTGGATGGATCCGAGCTCGTCGAGCTTCCGGTAACTCACGCCGGTGAATGTCGGCGTGAGCGCCGCGATCTCGTCCATGATCTCGGACGGATGCGTGTAGTTCATCGGGTAGCCGAGCGCGTTCGAGAGTTTCAGGGTCACTTCCCAGTCGGCGAAGCCCGCCAGCGGTTCCATGACCTTGCGCACCCGCGAGATGCGCCGTTCCGCGTTCGTGAACGTGCCGTCCTTCTCGAGGAACGACGAGCCCGGCAGGAACACGTGCGCGAACCGCGCCGTTTCGTTGTGGAAGATGTCCTGGATCACCAGGCATTCGAGCGACGACAACGCGGCGGTCACGTGCGAAGTGTTCGGGTCGGACTGCGCGAGATCCTCACCCTGGATGTACATGCCCTTGAAGCTGCCGTCGAGCGCGGCTTCGAACATGTTCGGAATGCGCAGGCCCTGCTCGGGCGTGAGCTTCACGTTCCACATCGACTCGAACAGCGCGCGTGTCGCGTCGTCGGACACGTGGCGATAGCCGGAGAACTCGTGCGGGAACGAACCCATGTCGCACGAACCCTGCACGTTGTTCTGTCCACGCAGCGGCGATACGCCCACGCCTTCGCGCCCCAGGTTGCCGGTGGCCATGGCGAGATTGGCGATGCCCATGACCATGGTGCTGCCCTGGCTGTGCTCGGTGACGCCGAGGCCGTAGTAAATGGCGCTGTTCGGTCCGCGGCCATAGAGCCGCGCGGCGCCGCGCACCAGCGCGGCCGGCACGCCCGTGACCTTCTCCATCGCCTCGGGCGAGTTCACCGGATCGGCGACGAACTTCTTCCACTTCTCGTACGAGTCGCGCTCGCAGCGGTCGGCGACGTAGTCCTCCTTCGTCAGGCCCTCGGTCACGATCACGTGCGCGAGCGCGTTGATGATCGCGACGTTGGTGCCGGGCAGCAGGCGCAGGTGATAGTCAGCCTGGATGTGCGCCGAGCGCACCAGCGGGATCTCGCGCGGATCGACGACGATGAGCCTGGCGCCGGCGCGCAGCCGTCGTTTCATCTGCGACGCGAACACCGGGTGGGCTTCCGTCGGACTCGCGCCGATGACCATGATGACGTCGGCATGTTGCACCGACACGAACTCCTGCGTGCCCGCCGATTCTCCGAGCGTGTGTTTGAGTCCGTAACCCGTCGGCGAATGACACACGCGCGCGCAAGTGTCGACGTTGTTGGTGCCGAAGGCCGCGCGCACGAGTTTCTGCACGAGGAAGGTTTCCTCGTTCGTGCAACGCGAGGACGTGATTCCGCCGATCGAGTCGCGGCCGTATTTCGCCTGGATGCGTTTGAACTCGCTGGCCGCGAAGTTGATCGCTTCGTCCCAGCTCACCTCGGTCCACTCGTCGTTGATGCTCTTGCGGATGAGCGGCTTCGTGACGCGATCCGGGTGCGTCGCGTAGCCGTAGGCGAAGCGGCCCTTCACGCAGGCGTGACCCTGGTTCGCGCGGCCTTCGCGGCTCGGGACCATGCGGGCCACCGCGCCGTCCTTGACCTCGGCGACCAGCGAGCACCCGACGCCGCAATAGGCGCAGGTGGTCGTGATCGCCTTCTCAGGAAGACCCGCGGTGAGGACGGACTTCTCCATGAGCGCGCCGGTCGGACAGGCCTCGACGCAGGCGCCGCACGACACGCATTCGGATTCGAGGAAGGGCTGCTGCTGCGAGGCCGCGACGCGCGATTCGATGCCACGCCCTTCGATGGTCAGCGCGAAGGTGCCCTGCTGCTCCTCGCAGGCGCGCACGCAGCGCGAACAGACGATGCACAGGTCGTTGTCGAAGCGGAAATACGGATTGCTCGCATCGACCGGCTTCGGCGTGTGAACGTGGCGCGCGGTCGCGTCGCCGGCGAAACGCGATTGTCCGATGCCGTGTTCGTGCGCGAGATGTTCGAGCTCGCAGCGGCTCGAGTCGGGGCAACTGCCCACCGGGTGTTCGGAGACGTAGAGTTCCAGCACGCCGCGCCGCAGCTTCGCCAGCGCCTCGCTCTGCGTGCGCACCTTCATGCCCGCCGCGACCTCGGTCGTGCAGGAGGCGGGAAATCCCTTGCGGCCTTCGATCTCGACCAGGCACACGCGGCAGGAACCGAAGTGTTTCAGCGTGTCCGTGGCGCACAGCTTCGGGATGTCGGCGTCGGCGAGCGCCGCCGCACGCATGATCGACGTGCCCTCCGGAACGGTGACCGTGGCGCCGTCGATTTCGAGCGTGACCGGCTCGCCCTTCGCGGCCGGCGTTCCGAGATCGTGATAATCCTTCGCGTGCATGGTTGTCTCCGAAATCGGGGACAGATTTATTTATCGACGATGAAAGACATCGTCGATAAATAAATCAGTCCCCAGTCACAAAGTCTCTCCGGAAATGTTTCAGGGCGCTGCGCACGGGGAATGGCGTCATGCCGCCGAGTCCGCACAACGAGCCGTTGAACATCGTGTCGCACAGCTCGTCGAGCAGCGCGAGGTCGGCGGTTTGCGCGCCGTTGGCGCCGGCCGGTGTCCTGCGCCGGGCGATGATGCGGTCGACGAGCTCGACGCCGCGCGTGGAGCCGAGCCGGCACGGCGTGCACTTGCCGCAGGATTCGACCGCGCAGAATTCGAGTGCGTAACGCGCCATGCGCGCCATGTCGACGCTGTCGTCGAACACCACGACGCCGCCGTGGCCGAGCAGCGCGTCCCGCGCCGCGAGCGTCTCGTAGTCGAGCGCCGTGTCGAACGCCGATTCCGGTAGATAGGCGCCGAGCGGCCCGCCGATCTGCACGGCGCGCACCGGTCGGCCGGTGGCCGAGCCGCCGCCGTAGTCGTAAACCAGCTCGCGCACCGTGAGGCCGAACGCGCGTTCGATCAGTCCACCGCGCTTCACGTTGCCCGCGAGCTGCAGCGGAATCGTGCCGCGCGACTTGCCCATGCCGAAATCGCGGTAGAACTGCGCGCCACGCGCGAGCACCACCGGGACGGTCGAGAGCGTCACGACGTTGTTCACGACGGTCGGCTGCCCGAACAGGCCCTTGATCGCGGGCAATGGCGGACGCACGCGCACTTCGCCGCGGCGTCCCTCCAGGCTTTCGAGCATCGACGTCTCTTCGCCGCAGATGTACGCGCCGGCTCCGAGCCGCACCGAGATGTCGAACGCCTTGCCGCTGTCGCGCACGTTCTCGCCCAGGTAACCCCGCGCCCGCGCCACCGCGAGCGACTTCGCGAGCGCACGCGCCGCGTGCGGGTATTCGACGCGCAGATAGATGTAGCCGCGCGTCGCGCCCACCGCGAGTCCCGCGATGGTCATGCCTTCGATGAGCGAGAACGGATCGCCCTCCATGAGCATGCGATCGGAAAACGTGCCCGAGTCGCCCTCGTCCGCATTGCAGGCGATGTATTTCTGCGTGACCGGCTGGTCGAGAACGGTCTTCCACTTGATGCCGGTTGGAAACGCCGCGCCGCCGCGGCCACGCAGGCCGGACTCCGTCACGACGCGAACGATCTCGTGCGGAGGCATCGCGAGCGCGGCCTCGAGGCCGGCGTAACCGCCGTGCGCGATGTAGTCGTCGAGGTCCGTGGGATCGACGACACCCACGCGCGCCGAAGTCAGACGTTGCTGCGTCGTGAGCCACGGATGCGCCGCGATATCCCCGTGGCGCAGCGGATGCGCCCCACCCTCCAACATGCCGGCGCCGAGGAGCCCGGCGACGTCGCCCGCTCGTACCGGCCCATAAGCCACGCGACCCGTCGGCGTGACGACCTCTACGAGCGGCTCCAGCCAGAACAATCCGCGCGATCCGTTGCGCACGAGTCGCACGGCGACGTCGCGCCGGCGCGCTTCCGCCTCCATGGCGCGCGCAACCGCATCCGCGCCCAGCGACAACGCGCTCGCGTCTCCGGGTACGTAAACCGTGATCGGCGCGCTCACGGCGTCACTCCCCATTCGCGCGCGAGCTCGCCCAACCGCTCGGGAGTCACGCGCCCGTGCAGCTCGCCATTGACCATGAGCGAAGGCGCGCAGGCGCAATTGCCGAGGCAATACACGGACTCGAGCGTGACGCGGCCATCGGCGGTGGTCTGACCGAAGTCGAGTCCCAGCAACTCGCGCGCGCGGCGCTCCACGGCCTCCGAATTCATGGACTGGCAGGCCTCGGCGCGGCACAGCTGCACGACGAAACGTCCGGGCGCGCGCTCGCGAAAGTGGTGATAGAAACTGACGACGCCGTGCACGTCGGCGCGCGAGAGATTCAGCGCGTCGGCGATGAGCGGCACGGCCTCGGCCGGCACGCAGCCGAGGTCGTCCTGCACGGCGTGCAGGATCTCGAGCAGCGGACCCGGCTCCGCGGCGAAGCGCCTGATCGCGTTCGCGACGCTGCCTTTCACCGCATCGCTGGCGCGGTCCCGGCCGGGCTGGTCGTTGTCCATCGTCATGACTTGCTCCGCATCGAGCGCACACGCTGCGGATGACAATAGACGTTGCATCCCCCGGGGCGCAGGAAAGCGGCCAGTGTGATGCCCGCCGACTCGGCCAACTCGACTGCGAGCGTCGAAGGCGCGCCTATCGCGGCAACCAGCGGCGCCCCGGCCATCATGGCCTTCTGCACGAGCTCGAAACTCGCGCGGCCGGACAGCAGCACGATGCGGTCGTTCCACGGGAGGTTGCCCTCCATGAAGGACTTGCCGACGAGCTTGTCCATCGCGTTGTGGCGACCGACGTCCTCGCGGCTCGCGATCAGCTCGCCCGCCGCCGTGAACAGGCCCACCGCGTGCATGCCGCCGGTCTCGGCGAACTCGCGCTGCGATGCGCGCAGCCGGTCGGGCAGCGCGCGCAGCACCGCCTCACTAACTACCGGGCCCGGGGAGACGCGCCGGTTGCCGGCGCTGACGGTGACGGCCTCGATGGACGCCTTGCCGCAGACGCCGCAACTCGAGGTCGAGTAGAAGTTGCGCTGCAGGCGCGCGAGGTCGAGCGGCAGGTCGGCGCGCACCGTGACACGCATGATGTTGCCGGTCGGTCCGCAGTGCCCGGTGGAGACGACGTCGCGCGGCTCGCGCAGTAGCCCTTCGCCGAACAGGAATCCGACCGCGAGCTCCGCGTCGTGGCCCGGCGTGCGCATCGTGACGGAGATGGAACGGCCCGTGCCGCCGTTCTCGTCGGCCTCGGGCAAGCCGTCGCGCATGAGGCGGATCTCGAGCGGCTCTTCGACCGCGATGGCGTCGTCGCGCCGCACGTCGCCCGCATCGCGCAGGGCGTCGATTTCGACGGTGCGATGAGCCTGGCTCTTCATGGGCCCGAGTTTACACCCGCGCCCGCAAGGCACTCGACGGAGGGAGCTATCTGACCTTGACGGACTCTCGCGCGACCGCGGCATCCACCGTATTCGACAGCAGCATCGCGATCGTCATCGGCCCGACGCCGCCCGGGACGGGCGTGATCCACGACGCGCGCTGGGCCGCCGCCGCGAATTCCACGTCGCCGGCGAGCTTTCCGTCCGGCAGGCGGTTGATTCCGACGTCGATCACGATCGCGCCATCACGAATCCATATACCTGGGATGTAGGCCGGTTTTCCGACCGCCGCGACGACCAGGTCGGCGCGCTCCACTTCGGCCTTCAGATCGCGCGTGCCGGTGTGACAGACCGTGACCGTCGAGCGCGCGAGCAGCAGCTCGAGCGCCATCGGACGCCCGACGATGTTCGAGGCGCCGACCACGACGGCGCGCAGGCCGACGAGATCGATGTCGTATTCCTTCACGAGGCGGATCACGCCCCACGGCGTGCACGGCCTCAGGCCCGGGCGCTTCTGGGCTAACAACCCGGTGTTCGTCGGGTGGAACCCGTCGACGTCTTTCGCAGGGTCGATGGTGTCCATGATCTCGGTGCTGTCGAGACCCTTCGGCAGCGGCAGCTGCAGCAGGATGCCGTCGACGGCATCATCGCGGTTCAACTGCTGGATCAACGCGAGCAATTCCTCGCGCGACGTCGTCGCGGGCAGGTCGTACGCGAACGAGGCGATGCCGCACTCCTCGCAGGCCTTGCGCTTGTTGCGCACGTAGACCGCGGAGGCTGGGTCTTCGCCGACTTTCACGACCGCGAGGCCGGGCGCTCTTCCGAACTTCGAAACGAAGTCGGCGGCTCGCGCCGCCGACCTCTGTCTCTCTTTCGCTGCGACGGCCTTGCCGTCAAGGATCTTTGCAGTCACGGAGACCTTTTCTTGTGGTGGGTTGGTCGATCAATAACGGTAGTGATCCGCCTTGTACGGGCCGTCCTTGCTGACGCCGATGTACTTGGCCTGCTGGTCGGTGAGCGTGGTGAGCTGCGCATTCAGCGTCTTGAGCTGCAGGCGCGCCACCTTCTCGTCGAGGTGCTTCGGCAGCACGTACACGCCGAGCGGATATTTCGCCGTCTGCGTGAACAGTTCGATCTGCGCGATGGTCTGGTTCGCGAAGCTCGAGCTCATCACGTAGCTCGGGTGGCCCGTGCCGCAGCCGAGGTTCACGAGGCGACCCTTGGCCAGCATGATGATGCGCTTGCCGTCGGGGAAGATCACGTGATCGACCTGCGGCTTGATCTCTTCCCACTGGTACTTCGACAACGACGCAACGTCGATTTCATTATCGAAGTGGCCGATGTTGCACACGATGGCGTTGTGTTTCATCGCCTTCATGTGATCGTGCGTGATCACGTGGAAGTTGCCGGTGGCGGTCACGAAGATGTCGGCCTTGTCGGCCGCGTACTCCATCGTGACGACGCGGAAGCCTTCCATCGCGGCCTGCAGCGCGTTGATCGGATCGATCTCCGTCACCCACACCTGCGCCGACAGCGCACGCAGCGCCTGGGCCGAGCCCTTGCCGACGTCGCCGTAACCGGCGACCACGGCGATCTTGCCCGCGACCATCACGTCCGTCGCGCGCTTGATCGCGTCCACGAGCGACTCGCGGCAGCCGTACAGGTTGTCGAACTTGCTCTTGGTTACCGAATCGTTGACGTTGATCGCGGGGAACGCGAGCTCGCCCTTCTTGTGCATGTCATACAGACGATGCACACCGGTGGTGGTTTCTTCCGTCACGCCCTTGATCTGCTTGAGGCGCGTGGAATACCACTTCGGATCCTTCTTGAGCGTGGCCTTGATCGAGTTGAACAACTCGATTTCCTCTTCGCTCGTCGGATTCGCGATGACGCTCTGATCCTTCTCGGCCTTCGTGCCCAGGTGCAGCAGCAGCGTGGCGTCACCGCCGTCGTCGAGGATCATGTTGGCTTGTTCGCCGGGCCACTCGAAGATCTTGTGGGTGTATTCCCAGTAGTCCTTGAGCGTCTCGCCCTTCACCGCGAACACCGGCGTGCCCTTCACGGCGATCGCCGCGGCCGCGTGATCTTGCGTCGAGTAGATGTTGCACGAGGCCCAGCGCACCTGCGCGCCGAGCGCCTGCAGCGTCTCGATGAGCATCGCGGTCTGGATCGTCATGTGCAGCGAGCCCGCGATGCGCGCGCCCTTCAGGGGCTGGCTCTTCGCGTATTCCTCGCGGATCGCCATGAGGCCGGGCATCTCGGTCTCGGCGATGTTGAGCTCCTTGCGGCCCCACTCGGCGAGGGAAATGTCGGCGATGACGTAGTCTTTGCCCGCTTCGGGCTTCACAACAGCATTCATAAGTCCTCTCTATCTAAAGGTCGGTTAGAGAGCGCCGTTGGAAAAATCACCGGTCCTTCGAGCCTCGCGTCCGTGACGCTGCAGCGCTCCTCGATAGCACCGGTTTGAACGGGGACAGACTGAAAGTCTGTCCCCATCCGAATTATGCAGTCTTGCGGGCTCCGGCGTCAGCGGCCAGTGCGTCCGCCTTGTCGGTGCGCTCCCAGGTGAACTCCGGCTCGTTGCGGCCGAAGTGCCCGTAGGCGGCGGTCTTGAGATAAATCGGCCGCAGCAGGTCGAGCATCTGCACGATGCCTTTCGGGCGCAGGTCGAAGTGCTCGCGCACCAGCGCCTCGAGGCGCTCGTCGGACACCTTGCCCGTGCCGAACGTCGTGACCATCACCGAAGTGGGCTGCGCGACGCCGATCGCGTACGAGATCTGCACCTGGCACTTGCTCGCGAGGCCCGCCGCGACGATGTTCTTCGCGACGTAACGCGCCGCGTACGCGGCCGAGCGGTCCACCTTCGAGGGATCCTTGCCCGAGAACGCGCCGCCGCCGTGCGGCGCCGCGCCACCGTACGTGTCGACGATGATCTTGCGGCCCGTGAGGCCGCAGTCGCCCTGCGGACCACCAACCACGAAGCGGCCAGTCGGGTTCACGAGGTACTTGATGTTCTTCGCGAGCGTCTGGCCCGCGAGCACCGGCTTGATGATCTCCTCGATCACGGCCTGCTCGAGCTGCTTGTGCTCGATTTCCGGGTGATGCTGGGTCGAGAGCACGACGGTGTCGATCTCGCCCGGCTTGCCGTCGACGTACTTCACCGTGACCTGCGACTTCGCGTCGGGACGCAGCCACTTGAGCTTGCCCGACTTGCGCAGCTGCGCCTG
>JAEYUC010000023.1 GCA_023433705.1 Pseudomonadota bacterium | reverse complement strand
ACCCAGCGCCACGCAGTTTCCTTCCCAGGCGCGTTCGCGCCGTCCGAGCGTGACCTCGCCGTGATGGAACGGCGCCTCGCCATGCGCCGCCACGGCGCGCGACTCCGACTCCGGCGAATACACGGTGAGCCGCGCCAGGCTTTTCTGCAGCGAGGTTTCGGACTGCCAGCCGAAGTCGCGCCCGGTCACGATGCGACACGGTGGCCCCACCTTGTCGCCGGTGCGATAACTCAGCAGCGCTTTCAGGCGCCGCGTTCCGGAGTGCGGCACGTTCAGCGCGCTCATCAGCGTCGCGGCCGGCCCGGTGCAATCGACGAAGAGATCCGCCTCGATCGACTGTCCGTCCGACAGGCGCAGCGCCGCGATGACCCCGTCGCGGCATTCGACGTCCAGGATGTTCGCGGCGATCACTTCCACGCCCTGCGCGGTCGCCGAGGCCGCGAACGGCTCGCGATAGACATACGGATCGAGCTGGTAGCCGTATTCGGCCCGCGAGAGCAGCTTCGACCCCTTCTCGATCGGATGCGCGAACGCGCCGCGGCGCGCGGCCACGGCCGGCATCAGCAGCGATTCGAGATCGTCGATGCCATGGCGCAGCAGGTGATGGTGGAACAACACGCCGCCGACGATCGGAAACGGCAGGTGGAAACACTGTACCCAGGAGCGCTTGGCGGCGCCCCAGTCGACGAACTGCGTGCCCCAGGCGAACGTGGTATCGGTGCCCAGGATCAGCCGCGGCTCGGACACGCCGGCCGCGAGATTGAACGAATACGCTGTGGGCGCCGACAGGCTTCCGTAGAAAAGGTCCGCATCGCGCGCGTCGCGACTCTTCACCCAGGTGATGCGGATCGAACGCGGCAACTGGCGCGCGAGCGCGGCGATGGCCAGGTGCGCGGCGAGTCCGCCGCCGCACACGGCGATCCGTGCGATTTTCTTCTCCGGCGCGTTCACGACTATCTACCCGCCGCGACCAGCGGCGCCGTGTCCGACGCGGCCCCGATCTGGCGGATCCAGGCCGCGTGGTCCGGCGCATGCCGCGCGGCATCGAGGACTCCACGGCGGATCGCCGCGGCATTGTCCACGAGCACGGCCTGCGGCGCCGCGTCGGCCCGCGGATCGTAGCCGCGCGGCACCAGGTTTTGTCCGAGCATCACCGCGATCCAACTCGGCGGCAGGAAGACGCCGAACTCGTACTTGATGATGTGCGCACGGGCGAGCCAGGCGTCGATCTTCTCCTGCAGGCTGTCGGGCAGCTTCAGGTTGCGGAAGTGTTGCCACATCGGGCTGTCGTCGCGCTGGGTCGCGACGTAGTGCAGCAGCAGGAAATCCCGCACGCGCTCGAAGTACAGGCTCATGCGCCGGTTGTATTCGTCGGCGTCCGACTGCGCGAAGTCCTTGTCGGGGAAGAGCTGGATCAGCTCGGTGATGCCGTCCTGGATCAGGTGGATCGAGGTCGATTCCAGCGGCTCGAGGAATCCGGCGGACAGGCCGATGGCCACCACGTTCTTGTTCCAGAACAGGCGGCGCCGGCCGGTCTTGAAAAACAGCTTGTTGGGCGATGCGAGCGGCGGCCCTTCGAGATTGTCGAGCAGGATCTGCGTCGCTTCGTCCTCGGAAATGAAATCGCTGCAGAAGACGTGGCCGTTGCCCACGCGGTGCTGCAGCGGGATGCGCCATTGCCAGCCGGCGTGGCGCGCCGTCGCGCGCGTGAATGGCGTGAGCGGACCCTGCGTCTCGCACGGGATCGCCACGGCGCGATTGCAGGGCAGCCACTGGCTCCAGTCCTCGTAGCCGGTCTGGAGCTGCTGTTCGATCAGCAGCCCGCGAAAACCCGAACAGTCGACCCACAGATCGGCGGCGACGCTTTCGCCGCGATCGAGCTTCACGGACTCGATGAATCCGGTCGTCGGATGACGCGTGGCATCGACCACCTTGCCCTCGATGCGCACCACGCCATTGGCTTCCGAGTACTTGCGCAGGAATCGCGCGTACTTCGTGGCATCGAACTGGTAGGCGTAGCGGAACGTCGATTCGAGCCGCGCCGGATCCGTGCCCGGGCTCATGAACCGTCCCATCTCCGCGAGGATGACGCCGAGCGAATACTCGTCGAGACGGGTCGAGTCGCCGAGCCCGCGCAGCCGCAGCCAGAACTGGTAGAACGGCACGCCGTTCACGTTCGGGCCGTAGTCGCCGAAGGGATGGATGTAGCGGTCGCCGATCCGGCCCCAGTCGCAGAACTCGATACCGAGCTTGATCGTCGCCTCGGTGGCCTTCATGAGTTCCGGCTCGCCGATGCGCAGGGCGTTGTTGAAATTGCGGATGTGGGGAAGCGTCGCTTCTCCCACACCCACAGTACCGATCTCATCGGATTCGATGAGCCGGATGGTTATTGGCTGGCCCTTGAACTTGTGCGAGAGCGCCGCGGCGGTCATCCATCCAGCCGTGCCGCCGCCCAGCACGCAAATGCTCTCGATTTTCTGGCGCACGATTTCCTAAGGTTGAATCTTCGCGCGGATTTCTTCTGCCACCGTCTTCGCGGAGAAGATCTCCGGGGCCTTCTCCACACCCGTGAACTTGGCCTCTTCGCCCGAGCCCATCTGGATCACGATGATCGTCTGATAAACCTTCGGCGGGGTCCAGCGCTCGACGACCTGCGGCGGCGGCGCGCCACCACCGAATCCGCCCGTGCTCGCGCCACCGGCGGTGCTCGCATCCGAAACGCCGCGCGGCGACGACGTGTTGCCGCCGCCGGAGCCGGCGCTGGCACCACCGGGACCGCCCATGAATCCGCCGCTGCGATTCTTGAGGCCGCCATCGGGCTCAACGAGCGCCACGCGCTGCGACTTGGTGTTGATCACCGCGAACCATTCCTTGCCCGATTCTGCGGTGAGCTCGGCGGCGCGCAGCAGTGCGAGCTGGGCCACCTCGTCGCGCTTCATGCCGCGCGCGCCGGTGTATACGACCGCGTAACGCCCACCCTCGGTCGGCGCCGACATGTAGCCCGGGCCGTTCTCGTTGGCCGCGGCTCCATACTCGTGTTTGGGTGACTTCGCGGTCGCGATACCTGCAAAGGCGATCACGATGGCCGCGATTCCGACGAGTCGTTTCATGCTCGATCCTCCGTTTCCAGAATTGAAAAAGGGCGGAGACCTGAGTCTCCGCCCTCCGTGACGATACCCCCGGTTTCTCAGAACTGGTATCTCACACCCAGAACCATTCGTCGATCGTTCAGGAACGCGAAGCGAGGCGCCGTCTGGCCCTGCTCGTTCAGCAACATGAACGCCTTCTCCTTCTTGTCGAAGATGTTGGAGATCGACGCGTTGATCTGGAAATGCTCGTTGAAGTCGTAACGGAACGAGCCGTCCAGCATGCCACCGTCCGCCGTATAGATCGGGTTACCGGTCACCCAGTCGCGATACGTCGTCAGGTATTCCGAGCGCCAGTTGTATGCCAACCGGAACTCCATGTTGTCGTCCTGGTAGATACCGATCAGGTTCGCGATGTGCTCGGACTGGCCCAGCAGATCGGTCACGCCGAAGCGGAAGTTCGTGGTCAGGTCGTCCGCGATGCCGTCGCCGTTCGCGTCCACACCGTTGCCCGGCGGCTCACCGTCCGCCTGGATGTTGGTGTAGTTGGCCTGGACGCCCAGGTGCGACATCCAGCCCGGCAGCCGGTCGAAGAACTGCTGGTAGGACAGCTCGAAGCCGTGCAGGTCCGCCTTGGCCTGGTTGACGAGGCCGTTGTACACGACATCGACCGTCTGGCCGTCCAGCGTGACCGTACCGACCTGCATTTCGCCGTTGGCGATGATGTTCTTCAGGTCCTTCTGGAACACCGCGGCCGAGAAGAAGCCACCCTGGAAGTACCACTCGTACGACAGGTCCAGGCTCACCGCCTCGGTCGGCTTCAGCACCGGGTTGCCGCGCGTGATCACGATGCGGTTCAGACGGATGTCCTGTGCACCGCGGTCCACGCCGAACATCGGATCGTCTTCGTCCGTGATCGGCGGGTAGTTCACGCGCGTCGTGTTGGCTTCCGCGCGCTGCGAGGCGCGCAGGTCCTGCACGTTCGGGCGCGTGACCGCCTTGCTGGCGCCGAAGCGGAACAGCATGTTGTCGTTCAGGTTGAACTTCACGTTGAGCGACGGCAGCCACTTCGTGTCGTCCTGGTCCACCGCGATCGGGAACGCGGCCTGCTCGAGGAACGCGGTCGTTTCCGGCAGGAAGTCGCGCGGGTCGTCGTGATCTTCCGCATCGGGCGTACGCGGCGCATCCGGAGTCGACGCCGTCTGCGTGTCTTCGTTGAACGGCAGATAGGAGAACGCGCCGGTCGACGACAGTTCCGTCTTCACGAACCGCACGCCGACGTTGCCGTCGATCGACATTCCGTTGTCGCCGATTTCCTTGCCGAAATCGAAGCGGATGTACGCGGCCTCGTTACGCTCCGTGATGTCCGAAATGTCTTCGGGACGGTAGTTGGCCGTTCCATCCGGGTTGCCGCGCGGAGCCCACGGGTGATTGCCCGTGAGGGTCGGCTCGTTTTCGATGTACTCGAGCATCTTCGTGTAATCCAGCAGCAGGTCGCTGCGGATGTACGGGAACGAAGTGTTCGTTCCCTGCACGACGCCACCGCGGAAGAAGTTCGAGAAGTCGACCAGTTCGTGGGCCGGCTCCTGCATGTGCGAGAACACGGCGTAGCCACCGGCCCAGGCGGGCGCGATGCCGCCCCAGTTCAGGCCGATTTCCTTGTTGGTCTGCTCACGCTCGGAGAGACGCGCGCCGAACCGGATCGCCTTGAACCAGGAGTCTTCGCTGATTTCGAACTTGCCGTCGGAACGGAAGGCATACAGCTCGCCCGTACCTTCGCGGAACGAGTCGGCCGCGAACAGCCAGAACGCGCCGTTCGGATCCATCGTCGACGTCGGCGTCGGGACATTGCCCGAGCCGCCGATACGCGTGTTGCCCAGGTTGAAGCCCTGGCGCGGATCGATTTCGAAACGGATGCGCGGATTCTCGAGGTCCGGCTGGACCCAGGCGTTCGAAAGGAACGTACCGCCACCCCAGACTTCGATGAAGTCCGCGTCGGCCTTGGTCAGCTGCGCGTCGAACTCGAGGAACAGGCGTTCCGTCGCGTTCCACTTCACGTTCAGGCTGATGTCTTCGGTGGTCGCCCGCTCGTGCTTGCCGATGCCCAGCGTACCGACGCCGAGACCGTACGCACCTGCCCAGCTCTCGCCGGTATCGGAGACCATTCCGGATTCCATCAGACCGCCGCCGATCGGGATCATGACTTCGCAATCGCCGGGCGCGGTCGGCAGGCCGCCGGGGCCGCTGCACGTTCCGATGCCGGGCGACGACCAGTCCCTCATCACGAGGTCGGACATCGTGACGCGCGGGCCACCGTCGTGATCCGGGAACCACTCGGTCGTGTGTTCGAGGCTGTCGATCTTGTTCTCGACGCGCGCGTACTTGACGGTCGCGCGCACCTCGTCCTTCTGCCATTGAGCAGCGAGGTAGTAGCTGGTGCGATCGCGCTCGACTTCGTTCGTGCGGAGCTGGAAGCCGGGAACGTATGCGCCGATCTGGTCGGCCGACACGCCCGTGAACTTGTCCGGACCGGCGGGCTCACTGACCGAGGGATCGATACGCGGCGTCGGCGCACCCTGCTGCCAGCCGTTGATCATCGAGTCGAGCTCGGACTTCGAATACGAAGCCATGATGCCCCACTCGCCCGAGTCGGTATCCCAGCGATTGCCGGCGACGACCGAGTACGACGGCGCCCACTGCTCGCCGAGGTCGGCGTAGGTGGCGTCCGCCGTGAAGGCGACGATGTGCGAGTTGCGATCGAACGGCTCGAGCGTTCGCAGGTTGATCGTGCCGCCGATGCCGCCTTCGATCAGGTCGGCCGACTGGTTCTTGTAGATGTCCACCGCGCCGACGAGCTCGGGCGGGATGCTCGACCAGTCGAGTGCGCGGCCGCCGTTGGCGGAGAACGCATCGCGGCCGTTGAATTCGGAGCGGACGAAGCCCAATCCGCGGATCAGGTTGCCGCGACCTTCCGGTGACGGGAAGTCGGGCGACGCGCCGCCGAACGGGAAACGGGTGACGGTGACGCCGGGGACGCGCTGCAACGCTTCGGCGACGGAAAGATCGGGGAGGCTCGAGACGTCCGACGCGGTGACCGAGTCGACGAACGTATCGGCGCGCCGCTTGATCTCTGCCGCGGTCTCGAGAGCCGCGCGAATACCGGTGACGACGATCGCGTTTTCTTCGGCCTCGCTTTCCGAGGCCTGGACAGGCTTCTCCGCGCTGTTTTCCGCCTGTTCAGCCTGTGCCGAAGCGATGGCCGACGCCACTGCCATCGCGATGGCCGACGTGCCCACGAGCAAATGATCCAATCTGGACTTGGTTTTCAAGCGCACCCCCCTCTCTAGTAGTGCCAATTAATGGTCTTTTTCCAGTGCAAGCCGCAATCCTGACCTGCGGATGCGGCTTTCACCTATAACACTTCCTTTTATTAGTCCACTGACGGGCCATCCACGTCTAATCGATTTTTTGGCGCTTGTGATATCCGATTTCTGATCGGGCCGGCCCCGGTGCAGAGACCGCTCAAGTCCGCGCAAATCCGGCCACGGGTAGTTAGATATTATGGGTGGATGCCAAAAGCCGGATTGGCGCAACCGGACAAATGGCCGGTTAATTGCGCCCGGATGTACGTCCGGTCCGAAGGGGTCGAGCGCGCATTGGGGGCGCCGGCTGCAAACGGCGCCCCCTCTCATTTCAACCAGGCGGTTTCCACCATGAAAAACGCATTACGTCGAATCCTCGCCCTTCTCTGCCTCGTCAGCCTCGCGACCGCCGTACAGGCGGCCCAACCGGGCGAGAAATACACATTCGTGCTCGTCCACGGCGCCACGGCGGGCGGCTGGGAATGGAAGAGCACCGGCAAATTCCTGGCCGACGACGGCCACACCGTCTATCGCGCGACGCTCACCGGCCTCGGCGAACGCATGCACCTCAACAGCGCCGACGTGGACCTCGAAACCCACATCAACGACGTCGTGAACCTCATCCTGTTCGAGGACCTGCACGACGTGGTGCTGACCGGGCACAGCTACGGCGGCATGGTGATCACGGGCGTGATCGACCGGATTCCAGAGCGCATCCGGCACGTGGTGTTCCTCGACGCTGCCGTGCCCGAAGACGGCATGGCGCTCTGGGACATGTTCGGCGGCGGCAGCAAAGGTATGCCAGAGGACCGCTTCAAGGACGGCTTCATGCAGGTGCCGTGGGTCAAGGAAGGCACGAAGCCGCCCCACAGCGTCAAACACTCGATCAAGTGCTTCAGCCAGCCGGTGTCGTACAAGAATCCAGCCGCGCTCAAGCTGCCGGTGACGTACGTCGCCTTCGTCCCCAAGGACCAGTCGGCCGAGGAACGCGCGAAGAACGACAAGGGCTGGCAGCGCGCGGTGGCGCGCGGCTGGACGATCCGCACGTTTCCGGGCGGACACGTCGCGCAGCAGGAAGATCCGCGCGGCGTCGCGACGCTCATCGAAGAGTCGGTCAACGACAAGAACAAGCCGGTCGCCCAGGCAAAAGCCGCCCAGGCGACCAACTGAGCGGACAACTCATCCGACGGAGCGCTGGTACTCCCGCTCGCGGTATTCGAACCAGTCGAAGTCCGCGGGGCGCGCGGTGCCCGAGACGTCCTGGCACGCCATGCCGACGAACGCGCCGGTGAAGTTGGGCGCGCCGGGCGTCGTCGCTTCGTCGGAGAGGATGCTCGCGTCGAAGAGCTCGGGCAGGTATTTCCAGTCGCCGTCCACGCGGTACGCGAACCGCAGCCGCTCGTAATCCACGTCCACGCGCAGTTCGATCCGGCCCTTCGGGACCGGGATCGGCGTCGTGAACGCATCGGATTGCGGCGAGTCGGGCGTACACGTCATGACGCGCACGTGACGTCCCAGCGTCTCGTCGTGCGACACATGCAGATAGTGGAACTTCGACGAGTTGTAGTAACAGACCAGGCCCGCGGCCTGCTGGTAATGCTCGGGATCGAACTCCATGGCCGTGATCGCCGTGTAGCAATGCGCCTGCTGGCGGCGCGCCACCAGCGACTGGCGGAACTGGCTGCCGATGGTTTCGCGGCCGAACAGGCGCAGGAAGCCGGGGCGTTCGCCCAGCGAGAACAGCTCCGCGGGATATGGCGAACGCAGCCACTGGAAATGGATCGGCAGTTCCTTGCGATCGAAATCCTCGCGCGCCTGCGATGCCGGAAATGGCGCCTCGGGCAAGGTCGGCCGCGGCGTCTCGAGCTCGGGCGCGCCGCTGCCGTCCCGCGTGCGCAGCCAGTCGTCGCTGCCCCAGACCATCTTCTGGATCGCGGTTTCGCGTCCGAGCACGCAGCGCCCGCGGTTGTGCAGCGGCCGTCCGCATAGATAGACGGCATACGTGTCGCCGGCCTGCGTTTCCACGAGGTCGCCGTGGCCGGCGCGTTGCAACGGCGCATCGGGACGCTCGCGCGCGGTGACGATGTACTTGTCGGGATGCAGTTCGTACGGCCCGGTCAGCGAACGCGAGCGCGCCATCGTCATGGCGTGGCCCCAGCCCGTGCCGCCCTCGGCCGTGATCAGGTAGTACCAGCCGTTGCGCTTGTAGAGATGCGGCGCCTCGGTGAACCCGATGGACGTGCCCGGGAAGATGTTCTTGCGCTCGCCGATCAGCCTGCGCTGCTCGTGCGAGTACTCCTGCAGCACGATGCCGTTGAAACGGTTGCGGCCGGGGCGGTGATCCCAGAGCTGGTTCACCAGGTACTTGCGGCCATCGTCATCGTGGAACAGCGACGGATCGAAACCGCTTCTGTTGAGATACACGGCATCGGACCACTCGCCGTCGATGGTCGGACAGGTCACGAGGTAGTTGTGGAAGTCGCGCAGCGACGCACCCGACGCGCCGCCGACGGTGGTGCGGCCGTAACGCTTCACGTCCGTGTAGATGAGCCAGAAGAGTCCGTCGCTGTACGTGAGGCATGGCGCCCAGACGCCGCACGAGTCCGGATCGCCCAGCATGTCGAGCTGGCTCGGGCGGTTCAGCGGCCGCGTGAGCAGCCGCCAGTGTTTGAGGTCGCGCGAGTGGTGGATCTGCACGCCCGGGTACCACTCGAACGTGGAGGTCGCGATGTAATAGTCGTCGCCCACGCGGACGATCGACGGGTCGGGATTGAATCCCGTCAGGATCGGATTGCGGATCATGTCGTCTTGGGTTCTCTAACTACGGTCCAGAGCCAGATGGCGCCGAGGATGTCGAACAGGGCCAGCGCCACGAAGAACGGGTCATAACCGATGGTCTTCACGAGCCCGCCCACCACCAGCGTGAACAGGAGCACGCCCATGTTGCCGCAGAAGCCGGCGATGCCCGCGACCGTCGCGACTTCGTTCTTGCGGAACAGGTCCGACGACATCGTGATGACCGTGATCGAAAGCGTCTGGTGCGCGAATCCGCCGAGGCACAACAGCGCCAGCGCCATGTAGGGGCTCTGCACTTTCGCGACGAATATCATCGAGGTCATCAGGAGCGCGCCGACGGAGAACGCGATGCGCCGCGCGTTGATGAGACTGATCCCGCGCCGCTGCATCCAGTAGGCGATGGTCGGTCCGGTCATGGAGCCGAGATCCGCGGTCAGGAACGGCATCCAGGCAAACAGGGCGAGCTGCTTGATGTCCCAGCCGCGCTCGGTCGCGAGATACAGCGGCATCCAGAAATTCAACGTGCCCCAGGTCGGATCCGCGAGCAGGCGCGGTATCGCGATACCCCAGGTGTTGCGCTGCTTGAGCAGGCTCCCGATCGAAGGCTTCGCCTCGACCGCGGCCAGGTGAGCCTCCTGGTTGGCCTCGATGTACTCGCGCTCCTTCGCCGAAAGCGTCGGATGCTGCTTGGGCGAGTAGTAGAACTTGAACCACATCGCGACCCACACGAGCGCCGCGCCGCCCGCGATGACGAACGCGAGGCGCCAGCTGTGGAACAGGATGGCCCAGGCCACGAGCGGCGCGGCCAGCATCGGACCGAACGACGCGCCGATGTTGTAGAAGCCCGCGGCGAAACCGCGCTCCTTCGCGGGAAACCATTCGGCGACGGCTTTCATGCCGCCGGGTTGCGCCGTGCCTTCGGCGAATCCCATCAGGCCGCGCATGACCGCCAGCATCTGCCAGTTCATGGCCGCGCCATGCAGCGCCGTCAGCACGGCCCATGCCGCCGCGAACAGGCCGAAGCCCACTTTCAGGCCGATGACATCCATGATGTATCCGGCGACGGGCTGCAGCAGCAGGCCTGCCTGGAAAAACGCCGTGACCCAGGAATATTCCTTTTCGGTGACGCCGACGTCCGCCGTGAACGCGTCCTGGGTGATGACCACGCCGAGAATCGCGCGGGTGAGATAGTTGAAGACGGTGCCGATGGTGATCAATCCGATCATCCACCAACGCATCGCCCAGATCTGGCGGATCAAAGCCACAAATTCCCCCCTTGGAAGACTCGCGTGTTTGCGACCGTTACCCTAGCATTCCCTCATGCGCAAAGTCTCCCTGCACGCTTCGGCGTACTTATTCTTCTGTATCGTTCTAGCCATCGGCGCGTCGTCACACGCCAGGGCAGCGCAGCCCTGCGCATCGCTCGCGAAATTCTCGATGGCCGAACATCGCGTGGTCGTCCGCGCGGCGAAGCTCGTCTCCGCCTCCGCGCCCGGTGTCACGCCCGCGCTGCCCGAACACTGCCGCGTCGACGGCGTGATCGACGAACGCACGGGCCGTGACGGCAAGCCATACGGCATCGGATTCGCCGTGGCGCTGCCGACGGACTGGAACGGACGCTTCCTCTTCCAGGGCGGCGGCGGATTGAACGGCAGCGTGCAGCCGCCGCTCGGCGGCGGCTACGCGGGCGAACGTTCCGCCCTGCTGCGCGGCTTCGCGGTCGCGAGCACGGACTCCGGACATCAGTCCACCGGTTTCGACGGCAGTTTCTTCCGCGATCAGCAGGCCTCGCTGGATTTCCTGTACCAGGCCGTGGCCGAAGTTACCGTCGTCGCCAAGGCCATCGTCCGGCAGCACTACGGAAAGCCGCAGCAACACGCCTACTTCGTCGGCTGCTCCACGGGCGGGCGCGAGGCGATGATGATGTCGCAGCGCTTCCCTAACTACTACCAGGGCATCGTCGCGGTCGCGCCCGCGGCGCGCACCAGCTTCTCGAACCTCGGGCTGCGCCACGCGACCGTGGCGCTGAACGCGGCGGGACGCCTGGACGAAGCCGAGCGCAAACTCGTCGTCGATGGCGTGCTCGAACGCTGCGACGCGCTCGACGGGAGCAAGGACGGACTGATCTTCGCGCCTCACAAGTGCGATTTCGATCCGGGCACGCTCGCGCTGGCGCCCGCCAAGGTGGCCGCGATCCGCACCGTTATGCAGGGGCCGCGCACCGCGGCAGGCCGGCAGGTTTATCCCGGATATTTCTGGGACACCGGCATCGCGAACACGCAGGGCCTGCCCGGAATCCTGGTCGGGCCCGTCATTCCCGAGGGCGCCCCCGTCGGCGCGACTTTCGACGTGGATGCCGCCGCGGCCGCGGCGATGGACGCGCGCGCGATGGTGGGCGACACGAGCGCCTGGACCAATCTCAGCACTTTCCGCGGCCAGGGTGGCAAGCTGGTCTTCGCGCACGGCGTGAGCGACCCGTGGTTCTCCGCGCAGGAGAGCGTGCGGTACTACGAAGAGCTCGGCCGCGACAATGCCGAAGTGCCGTTGCGCGACTGGAGCCGGCTGTTCCTCGTGCCCGGCATGGGCCATTGCGGCGGCGGCGCGCGCACGCTCGACCGGATCGATCTCCTGAGCGCGGTCGTCGACTGGGTCGAAAATGACCGCGCGCCGGAGCGCGTGATCGCCACGGGCGCCTCCGCGCCGGGCGAGAGCCGCCCGCTGTGCCCGCATCCGGCTTACGCGAAGTACTCCGGTTCGGGCGATGCGCGCGACGCGGCTAACTACACCTGCGCGGAATAAGTACCGCTAACGGGCATCCGCGGCCCATCCCGCGGGCGAGTCGTTGTAGTTCATGCTGGTGTGGGCCGAGGCGATGCCGATGTCGAAGCCGCGCGCCAGCACGACCTGCACGACGTCGAGCTCCATGTACGAAGGTTCGGCGTCGAGTGCGGCCTTCGCCAGCTGCTTCGCCAGCGCCGGGTCCTGGACCCGCGGCTCGGCGATGAACGCCGTGACCTGTAGATAGGTCGAGTTCGCGCCGCTGCCGAACGTCTCGCCCTTGTTCACGGTGGCGACGACGACTCCCGGCACCGCGTTCACCGCCTTGTAGGCCTGCATCAACGACGCGAAGAGCTCGGAGTTGGCGGCGAGATTCATCGTGAAGTACGGCGCGACCGCCGCCGCGACGAGGACGACGCCGACGACGAGCTTGTGCACGCCCCACACCGGCGCCGGCGCGATCGCGCCTTCCGCCGGCACCCTGACCACGTACGAGCCGACGACCAGGTCGTGCAACGACTGCCGGGTCGACCGGTTGAAGATATATAGATAGATGATCGCCAGTCCCAAACCGAATACGCCCAGCGAAAGCAGGTACATGAGCGGCGAAGACACGAAATCGGCGGGAAACGCCGCGCCGTTCAGGAACCACGGTATCCCGAGCACGGTGAAGCGCAGCAGCGACTTGTGCACCGGCAACGTGGCGCCGTCGGCGCCGACTACCTTGATGTCCACGAGTCGCTTGCCGACGGTCTGACCACGGCACAGCTTCGAGTTCATGACCCCGAAGTACGCCAGCGCGATCGCGAAACCGACCAGGCGGCCCCATACGCCGAGCCTCGCGAACGTGTCGTAGAGAACGAGCCCCAGCCCGGCACCGACCAGGCCGATCAGGATCACGTCGATCACGAGCGCGCCCAGCCGTCTCCAGAATCCGGAGATTTCGATCGGGCCTGCGGCCGCCCCGGTAGTCAGCTGGGTATTCATCGTTCTTCTTCTCCCCACTCCCCGACTGCCCGGAGTCTAACTGGACTCAGGGAGCCACGGGTAACACCACCGCGCTGGGCGTCGCACCGCCAAACCACACGCTCTGCGTCGCCTTTTTGTAGTCGCCCGGCTTCGCGCGGAAGATGTTCTCGACATAGGTCTGCGGGTTGCGGTCGTAGAGCGGGAACAGCGTCGACTGCACCTGCACCATGATCCGGTGACCCGGCAGGAAAACGTGGTCCACGTCCGGCAACTTCCACGTGTAATGCTCCACCTTGTTGGGCTTGAGCGGCGCGGGCTGCGCGAAACTCTTGAGGTAACGTCCGCGGAAGATCTCGATGCCGACCGGCAGCTCGAATCCCGCCATCGACGGCTTCGCGCCCTGCGACGCGGGCTCGGGCACGTCGTTCGGATACACGTCGATGAGCTTCACGACCCAGTCGCTGTCCGTGCCCGTGGTCGCGGCAAACAGTTCGACCTCGGGCGCGCCCATGATGTGAACGGCCTCGTCGAGCGGCGCGCTGGTCCACACCGCGACGTCGGGACGTCCGGTGACGAAACGCTGGTCGTGCACGAGCCAAGGCTTCCACTGGGTCGCATCGCTCATGTCGATCGGCCGCGGCAGGAAAGGCACCGGCTTCGCCGGATCGCTCACGTATTCCTCGCGTCCGGCCGCCTTCGGCTTCTCGAAGGTCGCGACGCCGTTCGCGGCGAGGTAGATAGGCTTCGGGCTGCCCATCGGCCAGCGCGGCGACACGTTCCACTGGTTGGCGCCGGTCGCGTACGTGAGCACGGGCGGCGTCTTCGGATCCGGCGCGCCCTTCAGGTGATGATCGAAGAACGGCTTTGCGTACTTCACGCGCCACTCGAGCGCGGTGTCGCCGGTGAAGGTGAGCTGACCCAGGTCGTAGCCGTAGTGGTTGAAGCCCGAGTGGCGCCACGGGCCGATCACGAACGAGACCTTGTCGTTGTTCGTGTCCTTGGGTTCGAGCGCGCGGTACACGGCGGGCGCGCCGTAACTGTCTTCCTGGTCCCACTGGCCGACGACGATCATCGTGGGCACGGTGTGCGGCCGCGCGGCCAGCCACTTGTCGACCGCCTGCAGCGACCAGAACTCGGTGTACGCCGGATTCTCGAGGAACTTGCGGATGCCGGGCACGTGCCCCGCGCCCATCTTGTTCACGAAATCTCCGACCGATCCGGCTTCGAGATAAGTCGTGTAGTCGTCGCCGCCGCCGAGCGCGAATCCGCCGCCGCCCCTGCCCTTGTTGAATCCCAGCTGCAGCGGGAAACCGATCGAATTGATGCGGAACGCGCCGTAGTGGAACCAGTCGTCGCCCATCCACCCGTCCACCATCGGGCTCTGCGCGATCACCGCCTTGAGTGCGGGGTGGGGGTTGATCAGCGTCATCAACGCCGTGAAACCCAGGTAGCTCGAACCGATGGCGCCGACGTTGCCGTTCGCCTCCGGCACGTTCTTCACGAGCCACTCGATCGTGTCGTACGCGTCGGTCGATTCGTCGATGCCGGTGTCGTTGAGCGGCCCCGCCAGCGGCCGGTTCAGGACCCAGGTGCCCTCGGATTTGTACATGCCGCGGATGTCCTGGTACACGCGGATGTAACCATCCTCGGCGAACTCGGCATCCATGACCTCGAGGATGTCGACGATGCGCTGACTGGCTACACGGCTCGTCGCGCGGGTCGCGTTGTATGGCGTGCGCGAGAGCAGGATCGGCGCGTTCTTCGTCCCCTTCTTCATGACGACGACGGTGTAGAGCTTCACGCCGTCGCGCATCGGCACCATCAGCTCCCGGCGGATGTAATCGGCCGAAGGCAGCACCTGTTCGTATTTTTCGACCACGTCCGGGGTCATGGGCGTGACCGGGGGCGGAGTTTGAGCAATGACGGTTGCGGAGAACAAAGCCAGGAGGTATTTCATGGCCCGAAAGGCTACGAGTCCGCGGGTTACCGGTTCAACAGGTAAACTCGCAACCGATTCGCTCCTGGGAGGCAGGACATGAATACGTTCAAGACGGGATTGATCGCGGCACTGCTCGCGTGCGGCTCCACCGGCGCGATGGCGCAGATTTCCACGGACAACCCGCTCGCCAACAATGGCGCCGGAAACCCGGCTGGCAACGGCGCGACGCGCCTGACGAACGAAGCGACCTCGAAGACCGGCACGATCATCCGCAAGGATCTCGTGTGGAACTCGAAGATCCCGCTCAACAAGAAATATGGCGAATTCACGCCCGAGGAAAGGGCGGAGCTGCACGCGCTGTACGAGTCGATGCCACCCGGCGACGAACCACCCTTCCCGGCCCAGGGGCTGAAGCCGATCTTCAACAGCATCAAGAAGGGTCAGCAGATCGTGAAGGCGCGCGGCACGCTGAACCTGGTCGTGACGGTCGGACCGGACGGCAAGGCGACCGAAGTGGCGGACATGGGCGGCGTCGGCGGCGTCAACGCGAACGAGATGGTCAACTACGCGGGCTCGGTACTCCTCATGGCGAAGTACAAGCCCGCGATCTGCAGCGGCAAGCCGTGCAAGTCGCAGTTCCCGTTCGTGCTCGACCTGAAGATGCGCTGACTACCGGACTCAGCCGCCGGCCGGAACGCGCTCGCGAATCCAGTTCATCGCGCTATCCATGTCGGTGAAGGTCGCGGCCAGTGCGCCGCGGTTGTGCAGCACGTCGCGAAAGAATCCGCTGAGCATTTCCTGGCGCGCCACGAAGGCGACATAGAAACCGTACTGGTTCAGCGAGGCTGCATCCATGCCGGCGCGGAATTGTTCGAGCGTATCCAGCTCGACGTCCAGCTCGCGCGCGTCGATGACCGCCCCCCGGCACTTGTCATCCCGGCATGCTTCGACGAGCGGATCGAATACGTTCGCGCGTCCCTCGAGGCGTTCCTTGGGATAGGTACCCGCGAGCGTCACGCGCAGCAAATTGCCTTCGACGCGGAAATCTCGTTCGTACGGTTTCATTCGGCGATGTTACGCCGGACCGGCCCGTAAGGCTCAGCGTCGCCTGGCCCTCGCGAGCAGGTAGATGGCCAGGGCGGCGCCCGTCAGCGCGGCCACCTTGTATACCCGCGTGCGGTTGTGTCGCCACTCGCTCCTGAGCCCCATTTCGCGGACGACGTTCGGCGGTCTCAGCCTGCCGACATCCGCGAGCACGCCTTCGACGACGTCGACGCGATCCGCGACGAGCAGCGTCACCCAGCGAACGAGGCGTCCCTCGCTGAAGCGGTATGCGATGTCGCGTATCCGCCCACTCAGTCCGCGCGGCGGACAGGACGTGCCGAACACCGGCGTCAACCGCGCGTGTTCGGTCGACTTGTGAATGCGGTGTGTCGGGTGCTGCGGAATGATGTCGATGTACAGCGACTCGGCCCCGAGCTCGGGCGCCTTGTCGCGCGGCACGCCGGGCCGCGCCTCCGCAGCGACGTCGGACGCCCAGCCGGCGATCTCGCCGGAGCGGTCGATGCGCCCGCGCTCCTCGGTGGTGAGCGAATCGGCGCCCGGGACGGGGTGCGGTAGTTTGTCGATCGACGACGAACCGTATTCCTGCTGGCGCATGCCGGGCTCCTCAGTGAACCATGACCATGGGCTTGATCATCTCGTCCAGCTTGCTCGCGTACATGTGATAGGCGTCGCCTATCTCCTCGAGCGGGAACCGGTGCGAGATCACGTCGCTCGGCCTGATGTGGCCGGCGCGGATGTGTTCGATGCAACGCGGCAGGTTGCGCAAGACGCTGGTCTGGTTCGTGCGGATCGTGAGGCCCTTGTTCATCGCATCGCCCAGCTTCACCGCGTTGAGCACCGGGCCGTAGGCGCCCACGATGGAAACCACCCCGCCCTTGCGCACCGAGTCGATCGCCCAGTTCACCGCGGTCGCGACGCCGCCGAGTAGTTTGAACGGGTGGATGCCGAACATGCGCTGGAACGCGCTGCCGCGCGCCTCGCAGCCCACGGCATCGATGGCCGCGTCCCAGCCGAGCCAGTCGGAGCTGCGCTTCAGGTACCAGACCATGTCGCGCACGCTGCGGAAGTTCAGCGTCTCGCACTGCGCGAAGCGGCGCGCGAATTCGAGTCGATAGTCGTATTCGTCCACGATCAGCACGCGGCTCGCGCCCATGAACCAGGCCGACTTCGCGGCGAACAATCCGATCGCCCCCGCGCCGAACACCACGACCGAATCCCCGCGCTTGATGCCCGCCATCTCCGCGCCCTGGTACCCGGTGGGATACGCGTCGGTGCAGAGCACGGCGTCATCGTCCGATAGGTCGTCCGGAATCGGGTACGCGCCCGTGTCGGCGAACGGCACACGCACGTATTGCGCCTGGCCGCCGTCGTAGCCGCCGGTCGTGTGCGAGTAGCCGTAGATGCCGCCCACGGCCGTCGCGTTCGGATTCACGTTGTGGCAGTTGCTGTAGAGCTGCTTGCGACAGAAATAACACTCGCCGCAGTAGATGTTGAACGGCACGAGCACCCGCTCGCCCGGTCTTCGTTCGAGCACTTCGTCGCCCACCTGCTCGATCACGCCGACGAACTCGTGTCCGAACGTGTGTCCGACACGCGTGTCCGGAATGAGCCCGTGATAGAGGTGAATGTCCGACCCGCAGAT
Organism: Pseudomonadota bacterium; assembly: GCA_023433705.1. GTDB lineage: Bacteria > Pseudomonadota > Gammaproteobacteria > Steroidobacterales > Steroidobacteraceae > CADEED01. Next base: position 41,510 of record JAEYUC010000023.1, on the reverse strand, counting down.
GCAGGCGCGGGTGACGCGCACGATCGCATCGCGCGGATGTTCGATTCTCGGTTCTTCCTTGCGCGAAACGCGCACGCGGTAGGGACCGCGATAGGTCATGGCGAGCATGGAGCCCTCCTCGATGCAGGCGGGCAAGTGTCGACGCCCGCGCGCGGAATGGCTGTCGCCGCGGGCACACGCATCGTGTAGTCGATCAGGCCATCGGCGACGCGGACGAATCAGGCCGCCTTGTCGAGCACCGCGCGCACGCGCGGCAGACTGTCGGGGTAATTCTTCTGCAGGAACGTCACCAGTTTCTCGCGTACCTCGCAGCGCAGGTCCCAGGCCTTGCCCGCGTCGGGAGCGCTCGCGAGCGCGCGCAGCTCGAGTGTCGTGTTCTTGACGTCCGTGACCTGCAGCACGTTGACCTTGCGGTCCCAGAGCTTCGAAGCCTCGAGAATCCTCGTCAGCTCCTGTCGCACGGCGTCCACGGGCACGGTGTAGTCCACGTGCAGGAACACGGTGCCGAGGATGTCCGCCGACGTGCGCGTCCAGTTCTGGAACGGCTTCTCGACGAAGTAGTTGATGGGCACGACCAGGCGGCGCAGGTCCCAGATCCTGATCACGACGTAGGTCAGCGTGATCTCCTCGATCCGACCCCATTCACCTTCGACGATGACGACGTCGTCGATCCGCAGCGGCTGGGTCAGCGCGATCTGCAGTCCCGCGAGCAGCGTGCCCAGGCTCTTCTGCGCCGCGAAGCCGAGGACGATGCCGGCGAGTCCGGCGGAGGCGAGCATCGCGGTGCCGATCTGGCGCACGGGCTGGAAGACCATGAGCATCGCCGCGATCGCGAACAGCACGATCACCGAGGTCGCGATCTTCCGCAGCACGGTCACCTGCGTGTATACGCTGCGGGCCTTCCGGTTGTCCGCGACGTCGATGCGGTAGTGCTGCAGGACGAGCAGTTCCATCGCCTTGACGAACTGCACGAGCACCACCGCGACGGTGCCGACGAGCAACATGCTCACCGCGTTCTGGATGAGCTGCTTGATCTCGGGCGAGACCTGCAGCGCCGGCGCGCCCAGGATCAGCGCGATCATCGGCAGGACCAGGCGCAGCGCGCGGCCCGCGAAGGGCATGAGCACGTCGTCCCACTTCGCCTCGGTGCGTGCCGCGATGGCTTTCAGCAGCGCATCGACGGTGCGCGCGACCCGATGCAGGAGCCAGGCAAGGCCCAGCAAGGTGCCTATGCCGCGCAGCCAGCCGAGTGTCACGAGACCGCGGCCCCTCCACATCGATTCCGGCAGCTCGGCGAGCAGGGTCGTCGACGCGAGATGCACGCCGTACAGCCACAGCAGGAACGCGATGGGCGGAACAGCATTGCGCAGGCCGCGGGCGATCCAGTGGCGCACCCCGATGGAATCGCCGGCCTCGGCGGGCGCTTCGCGGCTCTTGCGCTCGTGGCGCCTGGCCCACCAGCTCATGGCCACGTGCGCCAAGGCCACCAGCAGCACGATCGCGCCACCCAGGATCCAGGTCCTGAGCTCAGCCCCAAGGAATTCGTTTTGCATGATGGTGATCCGCTTGGCAAAAATTATTAGTTAATTGTACGCAACCATTGTTATATATGAAGCATGAGCCATCGCCCTACATTCCTGCGCGAGCGCGCGCTTGCGTTGTTCCTCGACGTGGACGGCACGCTGCTCGAGCTCGCCGCGACTCCGGATCGTGTCCGCGTGCCCGCCGCCCTGCGCAACACGTTGCAGCTCGCGCGCGAGCGTGAACACGGAGCACTCGCGCTGCTGAGCGGACGATCGCTCGCCGAACTCGACGAGTTGTTCGCGCCCGGCAGGTTCGTGGCGTCTGGCAAACACGGCCTCGAAGTACGGCTGCCGTCGGGCGAGATCGTCCGGCCCGACTTCGACCAGGCCGTGTTCGATCGCGCGCGCCAGTGGTTAGGACTGCTCGCGAAGGAGAACCGCGGCCTGTTGTTCGAGGACAAGGGCGCGGCGCTCGCCATGCATTTCCGGCTCGCGCCCCGCATGGCGCCCGAAGTGCACTCCGTGATGACGGAGCTGGTCGAGGAACTGGGAGAAGAATTCGTGCTGCGACCCGGCAAGTTCGTGCTCGAGATCATGCCGCGCGGCTTCTCCGAGCGCAGCGCCATCGAGCTGCTCATGCAGCAGCGCGAATTCGCCGGGCGTACGCCGGTCTTCGTCGGCGACGATCCGACGGATGAAGTCGGCTTCGAAGCCGTCAACGAGATGGGCGGTCACACCATTCGCGTCGGCGATCTCACCGAGACCGCGGCGCGTTTTCGATTCAGCAATCCGGCCACGGTCGTCGCATGGCTCAGGGACCGGAATCTGAATCGATGAACGCAAACACTTTGCCATCGAGATCGGCGGCGTAGACCACTCCGTCGGCAATCACGGGCGCCGCGCCGAAACCCCAGGGTTCATGGGTCTTCGCGCGCTCTTCGGACGGCGGATCGAGATGGATCCAGCGAATCGCTCCACTCGCGCGCTCGAGCGCGACGAGCGAGCCGGCGCGCGAACCTGGATAAGCGCCCTGCCCCGCGGTTCCCGCGATCACGAGTTCTTCGTTCACCGCGGGGCGTTGCCAGGCGAAGCCCGGCACCGCGGACTTCCAGCGTGATGCGCCGGTGGCGAGATCGAACGCGTAGACGTGCGTCGCGTCCGACGAGCCGGTGTACACCACGCCGTCCCTGACTACCGCCGGGGACTCGATCCACGAAAACCAGTAGTAACGTTTCCAGAGCTCCCTGCCGGTGCCCGCGTCGAGCGCGATGAGGTCGTAGCTGCGGCTGCCGACGAGCACGCGATCGCCGGCGATCACGAGATCGCCCGGCACCGCCAGTTTCGCGTCGTAGGTCCAGCGAGGCTTGCCGTCTCGCGCCGAGACTGCCTGCACCTTGCCGTCGTACGCGGCGAAGATCACGGAATCGGCGTGCAGCGCGGGAGTCGCGGTCATGATGTCCCCGGCCGCGACGCGCCACGACTCGCGTCCCGTAGCCAGGTCGAGCGCGTAGAGATTCCGGTCGCGGCTCGCGACGTACAGCGTCTTGCCGTCGGCGACCACGCTCGAGCCGTAGCGATCCCAACGGGTCTTCTCCTGGTTGGTCGGAATGCGCGGATCGCTGCCGTGGTCGATGCGCACGCGCCAGGTTTCTGCGCCGGTTTCGAGTTCGAGTTTGTGTAGATAGCCCGAGTCGGATGCGACGAATACGTGCCTGCCGATGACCTTGGGCTGGCCGCGGATCGGCTTGCCGGTTTCGAACTTCCAGCGCGCCTTGCCCGCGGCGTCGATCGCGTTGAGATCGCCGCGCTCGTTGCCGACGAACAACAGGCCGGTGGATTCGTCCCGCTCGAGGCCAGCCCAGATGGCGGCGCCGGTGTCGAAGGCCCATTTCACTTTCGGGCGCGGCGCAGAGGTTTTCCAGTCGCGCGCCGTGGGCCGCTCGACGGCGGCGCCTTTCTTGAACTCGATTGGAATGTCGTAGACCGGCGCGGCTTCCGCGGGAATTCGGCCGCTGAGCGTCTTCGTGGCCGGGTCCCAGGCGAGCGGAAAAGCCAGACCCTTGGTGGCGATCGAATTGCCGTCGATCACGACCTCGCCGAGATTGATGTCGTATGCGCCGATGGCGATGAGCGAAACATGGGCTTCCTGTTTGCCGTCCTTTTCCAGGAACTGCAGGGCGACGGGAGAGGATTCGCCGCCGTGTGTCGGGTTGGCGGTCCACCAGCCGGACAGGTCGGCGAAGCGCAGGTCGGATTGTGCGAGGGCGGGGAGTGACAATGCGAGCAACAGGAGCCCGCGATGGATCGGGAGTTTCATGGAGTGAACGCTGGCGGTGTTTGAAAAAGTTGTCAATGGGAGACTTCGTCGACGCATCGAGCGTTCATCGCACCAGCAATTTCCGCTCGAACGCGCATCGCTCGCGTATCGCCTAACAAGATTCAAATATTGCCAGGCACGCACGGCGCACCCGCCGGGCGGACGCACTCGCGCTTGTGGCGGAAAGCTTCGTCGACGCCGCCTTGCAGCTCGCCAACAAGGCTACCGGCGCGCGGCACGCTCCACCTGGAACGTAGTTAGCGCTCTTTCCGACGGACGGCTTTCGCTGCCGCTGACGGCCGGGAAAAACGAATCGGCGTAGGGTGCTCGTTCATGAAAACCGGATCGAACGCCCGATCGCTGGCGTCCCTTGGTGCCGCCGCCTTGCTGGCCGTGTGCCTGTTCGCGTGCGATCGCCGGGAAATGGAAGCGACCGCGCCTGCTGAAGCATCCCCGGCAGAGGCCGACGTGACAACAGGCACCAATCCGGCTGCTCCTCCCGGCAACACTCCCGACACGGACACAACGCCAGGCGGCATCGCAGGCGAAACCGAACCGGGCTCAACGCCAACACCCGAGCCCGAAGTCAAACCTGCAGCAACGCCTTGATCGCCCGCCGCTCATCCATCGCCCGATATCCCTCGGCAACTTCCGCCAGTGGCAGCGTCAGATCGAACACTCCCCCGGGATCCATCTTCCCGCTCTCCACGAGCTCGATCATCTTCGGTAGGTAGCGCCTCACCGGCGCCGGTCCGCCGTGGAGGTGAACGTGCGTCGAGAACAGTTGCCCGCCGTCGAAGCTCACGCCATGCGGCACGCCCACATACGAAACGTACCCGCCGCGCCGCGCCGAACCGATCGCCTGGGCCATGGACTGCTGCGTGCCAACACACTCCAGCACCGAGTCCGCGCCGATCCCGCGCGTGAGCTCGCGAACCCGCGCCACTCCCTCCTCGCCGCGCTCGGTCACGATGTCCGTCGCGCCATGACGCCGCGCGAGCGCCTGCCGCTTCTCGTGGCGGCTGAAGACGATGATCCGTTCCGCGCCCATCTGCTTCGACGCCAGAACCCCTAACAACCCGACGGCGCCATCCCCAACGACCACCGCCGTCTTCCCGGGACCGACACTCGCCGCATCCGCGGCAAACCACCCGGTGCCCATCACGTCGGAAAGCGTCAGCATCGCGGGCAATATCTCGCGCGATGGATTGCCCGACGTCGCCACCAGCGTCCCGTCCGCAAGCGGAACCCGCAGGTACGGCGCCTGCGCCTTGTTGAAGAATCCGCCCTGCACGCAACCCGACTGATAACCCGCCTGGCAGTTCGCGCACGTGTTGTCGGAATACGCGAATGCGCCGATGACGAACTGTCCGGCCCTTACGGTTTTAACGTCGCGCCCGACTTCCTCGACCACGCCGCAGTACTCGTGCCCCATCGGCTTCGGTCCATCGAGCGGATTGGCGCCGCGGTACGGCCAGAGATCCGACCCGCATACGCAACTCGCGGACAGGCGGACGATTGCGTCGGTCGGCTGTTCGATTCGGGGGTCGGGGCGCTCCTCGAAGCGCACATCGTGGGGCGCATGTAGCACGGCTGCTTTCATCGGACGCATTGAATCCGAGCGCCGCGATATTGGATGTCAGTCTCCTGAACCAGCGATATGCTCCATCAAACCGGCAATCAGGGAATGACATGGACAATCAGAAAAAGGAATTTCCGTTGTGCGCTGCACCGTCGCTGCTGTTGTGCGCCGCCGTCTCACTACCGTGCACCGTTGCGGCGCAGGAACAGGGCCAGCTCGAAGAAGTCGTCGTCACGGCCGAGCGCCGCGCCGAAAACATCCGTGACGTGCCGAGCTCGATCTCGACGATAAGCCGCGCCGATCTCGACGTGCTCTCCACCGGCGGCCAGGACGTGCGCCTGCTCGCCGCGCGCGTGCCGAGCCTCAACGTCGAATCGTCGTTCGGCCGAGCATTCCCGCGCTTCTACATCCGCGGCTACGGCAACAGCGATTTCCGGCTCAACGCGTCGCAACCCGTCTCGCTGATCTACGACGAGGTCGTCCAGGAGAATCCCATCCTGAAGGGCTTTCCCATCTTCGACCTCGATCAGATCGAAGTACTGCGCGGGCCACAGGGCACCCTGTTCGGACGCAACACGCCGGGTGGCGTGGTCAAATTCGATTCGATCCGGCCGCAGTCCGACTTCGGTGGATTCATCAACGTATCCGACGCCACGTACAACACGATGAACCTCGAAGGCGCGATCAACATCCCGTTTGGCGAAGGCTGGGCGGTGCGTGTCTCGGGGCTCTACCAGCATCGCGACGATTTCGTCGGCAATGCGCTCACGGGCGAGGAAGACCTCTACGAGGGTTACGACGACCGCGCCGCGCGCGTGCAGCTCAAGTACGAACGCGGCGACAAGTTCAACGCGTTGTTCAACGCGCACGCGCGCAACCTCGATGGCACCGCGCGCCTGTTCCGCGCCAACATCATCCAGTCGGGCACCAACGATCTGATCGACGAATTCGACCCCGACTGGATTTCCGTGGACGGCCAGAACCGGCAGGAACTCGACATTCTCGGCGGCAGCATCCAGTTGCGCTGGAACTTCGGCGCGGTCGCGCTGTATTCGATCACCGGTTACGAATCGCTGGAAGCCTACAGCCGCGGCGACATCGATGGCGGCTTCGGGTGTGGGTTCTGTAGTTTGCCCAATGGCCCGGGGTTCGTTCCGTTCGCGAGCGAAACCGCGGACGGAATTCCCACGCTCGATCAAATCACGCAGGAGATCCGCCTCGAGTCGCAATCCGCCGGCCCCTTCAACTGGCAGGCGGGCGTGTATTACTTCGACGAGGACTACGATACCGAATTCTTCTCCTATGACAGCCTGGCCGGTGGCGTGCAGAACCAGTACCTGCGCGCGAACCAGACCAACACGGCCTGGGCGCTGTTCGGATCGATCAACTACGAGTTCTCCGACAAGTTCGAAGTGCGCGCGGGCATCCGTTACACGAACGACGAGAAGGATTTCGTGACAGGTACGCCAGAGGGATTCACTTTCCCCGACCCCTCACTACCGACCACCGCGAGCCTGAGCGACGACAACGTGAGCTGGGACCTTTCCGGGACATTTTCGGTCAGCGATTCGGTCAATCTGTATGCGCGCGTGGCGACGGGCTTCCGCGGTGCGAGCGTCCAGCCCGCGGGACCGTTCGGCAATCAGTCCGTGGCCGAACCCGAGACGAACACATCTTATGAGGTGGGCGTGAAAGCCGACCTGATGGACCGCATGGCCAGCGTGTACTTCAACCTCTTCTATTACGAGGTCGAAGATCAGCAGCTCACCGCGGTGGGCGGCGCCAGCAACGCGGTGCGCCTGCTGAACGCGGACAAGACCGTCGGCAAGGGCGCCGAGCTCGACGTGCAGGCCTATCTGACGCCCCAACTACTCATGACGCTCGGCGCAAGCTACAACGACACCGAGATCCAGGACGACGGCATCTCCGTCGGCGTCTGCTTCGCCTGCACGGTCACCGACCCCGTCGTGGGCGGACTGGCCCAGATAGACGGCAACCGGCTCCCACAGGCGCCCGAGTGGATAGCCAACCTCACGCTGCGTTACGGCGTTCCCGTCGGCAACGGCGAAATCTTCGCCTACACCGACTGGTCGTATCGCAGCGAAGTGGATTTCTTCCTCTACGATTCCCTCGAGTTCACGGGCAACGAGTTCCTCGAAATCGGACTGCGCCTCGGCTACAACTGGGGCGGCGGCAAGTACGAGGCCGCGCTGTTCGGTCGCAACATCACCGACGAGGAAGTCGCGGTCGGCGCGATCGATTTCAACAACCTGACGGGTTTCCTGAACGAGCCGCGCATCTGGGGCGTGCAGTTCAAGGCGAGTTTCTGAGCTTTACGGGCCACCCCTCCATGTGTCACATTACTGCTGTGACACTGGAGGGCGCATGGTCCCGTTCAAGCTCAAGCTGGTTCCCGGCGAGTCGATCTTCGACCAGGTCTGCTTCGCGGCCGTCAAATCCATCCTGGCCGGCGAACTGAAACCGGGAGAAGCGTTCCCTTCGGTTCGCGCGCTCGCGCTCGATCTCAAGATCCACCCCAACACCGCCCACAAGGTAGTTCAGCACCTGATCCAGGAACGCTGGCTGGTCGCGCAGCCGGGCGTCGGAACCGTCGTGGCGCAGCCGCCGAAGGCGCGCACGGGCGATCGCAAGAGGCTGCTCGAAGACGAAGTCGAGAAGCTGGTCGTGGAAGCCATGCGTGTCGGGGCTGGCCTCGACGAAGTGCAACAAGCCGTGGCAGACACCTGGACGGATCTGCGCGGCGCCCACGTCAAGTCGGTTGGTTGACGTCGAATGATCATCGAGACACGCGGCCTCGCGAAGAAGTTCGGGCGCTTCGAGGCGATCGAGGATCTGAACCTGCGGGTGCCGGCGGGCTCGGTCTTCGCGCTCATCGGCCCGAATGGCGCTGGCAAGACGACCACCATCCGTTTGCTGATGAACATCCTGCGCGCCGACCGCGGCGACGCCACCGTGCTCGGGACGCCTTCGCATCGGCTCGCGCCGAAGGACTTCGAACGGATCGGGTACGTGTCGGAGAGCCAGAAACTCCCGTCGGGCCTCTCGCTCGCTCACTACTTCGAATACCTCCGCGCGCTTTATCCATCCTGGGATCGCTCCCTCGAAGCGCAGCTTTGCGAGCAGTTCGAGCTGCCGCCCTCGCGGAAAATCGGACATCTCTCGCACGGCATGCGCATGAAGGCCTTGCTGGTGGCAGCCCTCGCCTTCCGCCCCGCACTACTCGTGCTCGACGAGCCGTTGAGCGGCCTCGATACGCTGGTTCGCGACGAAGTGGTGAACGGCCTGCTGCAACAGGCCGCCGACACGACGATCCTGATCTCCTCGCACGAGCTGTCGGAGATCGAGAGTTTCACCACGCACGTCGCGTTCATGCAGGGCGGCCGATTGTTGTTGCAGGAGGGCATCGAGAGCCTGCAGGCGCGCTTTCGCGAGGTGCACGTCACCCTGTCGGCGATCAGGCAACTGCCGCGTCCGTTGCCTGATGCCTGGCTGCTGCCCGAAATCGAAGGTCACAGGCTGCGCTTCGTCGCGTCTCACTACCAGGATGATTCGGTGTTGTACGGCGAGCTCGCCCGGCATTTCGGCGCCATCCAGATGGAGTGCGAACCGATGTCGCTGCGCGCCATCGCCAACGCGCTCATGCAGCAGCGCAAGCGGAGTCTGCCGGCATGAATTCCAGGATCGTGAGCGCAATCCTGAAGAAGGACGTGCGCAGCCTCTATCCACTGCTCCTGCTCGCCGCGTTGCTGTTCGGGGCCGACGTGTTCATCGAGCGGCTGGAATTGATGCCGACGGCCTGGGCCATGTTCCGCTGGCCCGTACTGATGCTCGCCGGCACGGTCATGATCCTCGCGATCTTCCAGGCGGATCCCGTGGTGAGCCTGGTGGACGACTGGCTGTGTCGGCCCGTGCCGCGCGCGGAGCTGCTCACGGCGAAGCTGATCCTGGCGCTCGGCGTGCCGTACTTCTCGCGCTTCATTGCCGCGTTCGCCCTCGCTCCGTTCCTCGACGCGACGTTCCCGGAATCCCTGCAGATGGCCCTGCTCCTCGAGGATCCGGTCTATCTGCTCATCCTGGCGATGCTGTTGTTCACCGCGCTCGTCACGCGCACGATCGTGCAGGGCATCGGCGTGCTGATCGCAATATTCACACTCGGGTTCGTCATCCCCACGCCGTTCGTGAGCGCGCCGGGCCCCTTGGAACCCGCGATCGGCGAGGCTCTGCAGTTCGGCGGATTCAGCTGGCTGTCGATCATTCCCGCGATGTGGGTCGCAGTGGGCTTGTTAGGGGTCGGCTGCTGGCTCGTGTACTGGCGGCGCCGGCCGCGGGCCACCCGCATCCTGCTCGGGGTCACCGCGACGCTCGCGGTCCTGGTAGTGCTGCTACCCATGTGGCTGGTGCCGTGGAATCCGGTGTTCGCGGCACAGGCCGCATTGGCGCCGCCCGCGGCCGCGAAATCGCTGGCGGAAGTCTCGCGGTCCATCTACCTGCACAACCCGGTCGCGTGTTTTCCGGCCACGCGTCTGCGGAACATCGGGCTCGATCCCGCGTTCGCGGCCGCGCGCCAGGCCGCCGGCGTGCGCGCGTGGTCCGTCGAAGACCAGCGTGCATCCGATCCCGACTCCGTCGTTTTCGTGACCTCCATCGAGCCCCGGCGGCTGCCGCCGGACTGGCGCGTAAAGATGGCCTACGTGGATGCCGGGTTCTACGCGGGCACGGAGTCGTCGCCGCGTTATTCATTGAGGCCTACCCGCTACAACGTCGATTACGACGGCGTGTTCTTGCCCCACGCCTGGGTGCTGCCCGGGGCGGCGGTGCGGGACCTGAGCGCCGCGCCGAAGGCGGAACTGAGATTGCGCTATTACCTTGCGCTGCTCGAACCGCACGCCGCCCGCGTGCCGGTGGATGGACGCAGGCATCACGTTCCGAACCTCGGGTACTGCAGCGCCAAGCTGGACGCGACCGGCAACAAGATAGACGTCGATTGCTTCACGGGCTTCGACAAACCCGCGCAGGTCAGCGCCGAGCTCGAGGACATTCCGTCGAGCCGCGTACATGCATTGCCGGATTTCACGCCGCGCTGGGCACGCTGGCCCTTCGGCGCCCGGCTTCCATTGTCGATCGAATCGCCGCGCCTCGCGAAGAGTGACCACATCACGATCACGGCGTGGACCGTGGCGGATTACCTCGAAAAAACCCTGGTCATGCCCGGCATCCTCGGTGCTGAGAAGGAGACCTGTCCGCTGCCCGAGGCGGGGAACCGGCAATTCCAGCAGGCGATGTGGCGCGACACGGCGCCGCACGAGGCCATCTCCATCGCGGTGGATGAAGGCGTGCAGCTCGAGGTACTCGACTTCGGCGGCAAGGGCTCACCCATTCTGCTGCTCCCCGGCCTGGGCGCGACCGCGCACAGCTTCGATGAGCTGGCACCGCGGCTCGCGGAAAAACATCGCGTCGTCGCGATCACGCGGCGCGGCACGGGCTTCTCCAGCAGGCCGGATTTCGGCTTCGATACGCCGCGTCTCGCGCAGGACGTGCTTCGAGTGATGGATGCCCTCGAGCTGAAGCAGGTCCTGCTGGTCGGCCATTCCATCGCGGGCGACGAGCTCACGTGGCTGGGTGGTCATCACGCGGAACGCTTCAGCGGGCTCATGTACCTGGATGCCGCCTACGATCGCTCGGAAGGCGTGGGCCGCCGCGTGCGCGAGCTCAACGGCATCCTCCCTCCCGAACCCCCCATTCCGCCCTGGGCGCTGCGCGACTACAGCGCCATGAGCAAACTGCTCGCCGAGCGCGGCCACGTGCGGTTGACGGAAGGTGAGCTCATCGCGTCGTTGAACATCGACAAGCCGTTCCTCGCGGGAACGCCGGCCATCGATAACCGCACGCGGCAGGCCATCATGGCGGGCATCGAACCGCCTGATTACGGCGCGGTGAAGATTCCGGCGCTCGCGGTATTCGCGTTCGAGGATCCGGAGTCGCCCCTCCCGCCGTGGTACGACGCACACGACGCGGAAGCGAAGTCGGCATTGGAGGAACTCGGTCGAAATCGCGGCGAGAAGCGTCGCCAGGACATCGAACTATTCAGGCGCGGCGTCGAGAAGGGCCAGGTGCTGGAGCTGCAGAAGGCCTCTCACTACCTGATCCAGTCGAATCAGCGGCAGGTACTCGACGCCATCGAGGAATTCAGTCAGCGAATTGCGACTGACGTTCCAGCCGGAACGTCGCCGAGCTCTCGTTCCAGCAGGTGATCGCCGATGATCGTGGTAAAGCCCGCCTTGCGGCTCAGCCACGATGTCGGCGACGTGCCCATGAAGTCCCTGAACTCGCGGTCGAAGTGAGACTCGTCGTAGTACGCCTCCAGATATGCGCGCCGTTCTCCGGGTCGATGCTCGCGTAGCAGTCGATAGCCGTGCTTGAAGCGCTCGACCCGTGCGAATTGCTTCGGCGTCATCCCCATTCTCGCGATGAAACGCCGCTCGAGCGTGCGTGCGTCGATGCGCTGATCGCGCACCCACTCGAGTATCGGCTGCGCGCCGCGCGTGACGCGGAGCCTCGAGATCAGTAGTTCGGTCGCGGCGTCGTCTCGTATCCGGTCGCCCAGGCGGCGCAGGAAGAACCGATCGAGCGCTTTCGGCAAGCGTTCGACCGATCCCAGATTCGCGATCTCATCCTCGAGGTCGAGCAGGCCCCGGCATTCGAGGTCCGCGCATGCGATCGTGTTGTCCCGAAAGCCGGTCAGCGGCCGGCGCAGGAGTGCGCGCAAGGCGCGCGGATCCAGCTTCACGCCCGCGAGGCGCAATCCGCCCGGACTGTGCGTGAACACCGATTTCGATCTGCCGCCGATGACGTAGCTGCGATTCATGCGTGCGCGTTTCGCGGGCTCGCCGAGCTGCCAGCGGGCGAACTCGCCGGCCATGCGGAACACGATCTCCGAATGTCCATCGGGAATCAGCAGGTCCGGCGGTTCGACCGGGCCCGCGACCTCGTGCTCCTTCACCGACTCGACCCACCAGTAACACTTGATCCACGGAGCGAGACGCGCATCGGGCCGCAGCCGCCAGTAGCGCATTCCGTCGTCTGACATCGTGGGTATGATCACTGCCGCTCCACTGCCGAATTTTTACAAGACGGGTCCAACATCGCGCCCGATGATTCAAGCATGAAGACCGAGCTCAGTATCAATGGTGAGACGCGCGCCGTCGAGGCCGATCCCGACACACCTCTTCTATGGGTGCTGCGCGACCACCTGGGCATGACGGGCACCAAGTTCGGCTGCGGCGTCGGCCAGTGTGGCGCGTGCACGGTGCACCTGGATGGCGCGGCCACGCGCTCCTGCCTCATGCCGCTGCAGGCGGCGGTGGGGATGAAGATCACCACGATCGAAGGTCTGTCCCGAGATTCCGACCATCCCTTGCAGCGCGCGTGGCTTGACGTCAACGTTGCGCAATGCGGCTACTGCCAGGCCGGCATGATCATGGCAGCCGCGGCGCTGCTTCGGGACAACCCGGATCCCAGCGACGAGCAGATAGACGCCGCGATGACCAACATCTGCCGCTGCGGCACGTATCAGCGCGTGCGCGGTGCGATCCGCAAGGCGGCGGGCAAATGAACCGCCGCGAGTTCATCGTCGCGACCAGCGTCGTCGGCGGCGGCATGGCCATCGGCCTCGTGCCGCGTGCCGAAGGCGCGGCGCCCACTACCGGCCCGTCGGAACTGACGCCGTGGATCGTGATCGGCGCCGACAACATCGTGACGGTGCGCGCGCCTGGCCCGGAATCGGGCACGGGAAATACGACCCAGGCGGCGTTGTACGTGACCGAGGAGCTGGGCTGCGACTGGAACGACGTGCGCGTCGAGTCGATATCGTTCAACCGCAACACACGCGAGGGAAATCTCTACCTCGGCGCGACCGGCATCTGGTCCACGTTCGCCGGCGCCGGCGCGTCGGGCGATCTCATGAAGACGCTGACGCAGGCCGGCGCGAGCGCACGCGAACGGCTGCGCGCGGCCGCGGCGGGGCAGTGGAAGGTGCCGGCGAAGGAAATCGAACTTAAAGCGGGCGTGCTCACCCACCCCCGCACGAATCGCCGGGCGACGTTCGGCGAGCTCGCGGCCCGCGCCGCGACCATCAAACTACCGAAGGAGCCCGCGCCCAAGCCGCGCGATCAGTGGACACTGCTGACGAAACAGACCCTGCCGATGGCGCATGCCCGCTCCGTGGTGAACGGCACGTCTGTCTACGGCATGGACGTGCGCCTGCCGGGCATGCTCTACGCGGCGCTGCTGCAATGCCCGGTGCACGGCGGCCGGCTCGCGAGGTACGACTTCGAGAAGATCAAGGACATGCCCGGCGTGCGCGGCATCGCGGTCGTGGATCCGGACGAACCACGGCGCAACCTCGAGAAGCCCGCCCACTGGGCCAACACGGATGCACAAGCCGGTATCGCCGTGGTCGCCGAGCACTACTGGCAGGCGCGCAAGGCTCTCGAGGCGCTGCCCGTGACCTGGGACTCAGGCCCAGGTGCGGAATGGAAATCCACGCAGCAGATCTACGACGCGTTGTATGCGCGCCTGAAGGAGCCCGCCGACGATCTGATGAGCGATTTCGGCGATGCACCGAGATCGGTCGAGGCCGCCGGCGCCGAGGCGGTCTCGGCTATCTACCACACACCGCTCAGCGATCACGCGACGATGGAGCCGCTCAACGGCACCGCGCTGGTCACGGCGGAGCGCGTGGACCTGTGGCACCCGACCGCGCTGGTCATCCAGGCGCTGGTGATCGCGAGAGAGGAAACCGGGCTGCCCGAGGAGAACATCCACTTTCACCAGACGCTGGTCGGCGGCAGTTTCGGCCGGCGCGTCGGCTGCGACGACGTGCGCATGGTGCTCGCCGTCGCGAAGAAATTCCCCGGCACGCCGATCCACGTGATCTGGTCGCGCGAGGAGACGTTCCGACAGGGCAAGTATCGCGATCTGCAGTCGGTCCACCTGCGCGCGTCCCTGGGTGCCGATGGCTTGCCCGACGCCCTCGTCTCGCACGTTGCCGCGCGAAAGCCCGTGATGTTCGGCATGGAGGATCCGCCCTACGTGAAGGGCGTCATCCCCAACGTGCGCATCGAAACGTCCACGCTCGATTCACACATCCTCACGGGGCAGTACCGCGCGCCCGGGTACAACTCGCACTGCTTCTTCGTCGAGAGCTTCATCGACGAGTGCGCCGCGAAGGCCGGCATCGATCCGCTCGAGTATCGCCTGCGCATCCTCGCGAAGTGGCCCGACGCCGGCTGGCGCAGATGCCTCGAAGTCGCCGCGAAACACGCCGGTTGGGGCACCAAACTACCCGCGCGCCACGGCCGCGGCATCGCCATCGGTAATTTCGGCAGCGATGGTGGCAAGCCTCACGCGGGCATGACCGTGGCCTGCGCGGCGGCGGTGGAAGTCACCGCGGCGAGCGAGCTCAGGATCCACGCGCTCGACATCGCCTTCGACTGCGGCCGAGTGCTGAACATGGATGCCGTGCGCTCGCAGCTCGAGGGCTCGGCCGTGTTCGCTCTCAACATGTGCCTCAACGAAGAGATCAACATCGAGAACGGACGCGTGGTCGAGGGCAACTTCGACACGTATCCCATGCTGCGTCTCGCCGACATTCCACGCATCAGCGTCCACACCGAGGCCTTGAGCGGCCATGAACGCCACGCCGGCGCGGGTGAAGCCGGCGTCGGACCCATCGCACCCGCGATCGCGAACGCGGTGTTTGCGGCCACAGGCGTACGTATGCGCAGCATGCCGTTCCGGAAATTGAAGCTGGGCTGACCGCTCGTCACGGCGAATCGACCGCTCCACATCAAGTCGCGCGAGAGCTTTCCTGGAGCGCTAGCCTAGCTTCATGAAAGCCACTCGACTCCTCGCAGCACTGCTGCTCGTTCACTGCACCGCGTCTGGCGCCGCCGATGCACTGCTCATCGAAAACGTCACGCTCGTTTCGCCGGAGCAGCCCCAGCCGCTCGGCAATCGCCACGTGCTCATACAGGATGGGCGCATCGCACTCGTCAGCGACAAGGCGATCCCGCTGCCCGCGGGTGCGCGCAGAATCGACGGCACCGGCAAGTTCCTCACGCCCGGACTGACAGACGCGCACGTTCACGTGTCCGATGCGATCGGCCTGCCGTTCGGATCGGAAGATCCCGCCTTCGCCGAGCTGGAGAAGGATTTCTTCGCGCAGCAGCCGCGCAGCTACCTGTACTTCGGCGTGACGCAGGTGCTCGACACCGCCAATCGTCCCGATCGGGTCGAGCTGTTCGCCGCGCAGAAGCAGCATCCGGACATCTTCCG
Source organism: Pseudomonadota bacterium (assembly GCA_023433705.1). Classification (GTDB taxonomy): domain Bacteria; phylum Pseudomonadota; class Gammaproteobacteria; order Steroidobacterales; family Steroidobacteraceae; genus CADEED01. Next base: position 25,732 of record JAEYUC010000023.1, on the reverse strand, counting down.
CTGCGGCGCGGCGCCGGTCGTCGACGGCTATCCACTCGTGTTCGTCGACAAGGCCATCCGCCACAAGGTCTTCTCCGACTACATCTTCGAGCCCGCCAACGCGCGCGAACATCCGATGCCGGAAGGCGCGGATCCCGCCGAGCACACGCCCGAAGCGGTGGTCGCGCGCATCGCCGCGAGCGGTGCGTTGTGCGTGAAGATCGCGATCGAAGACGGCTTCGGCGAAGCGTCGGACTGGCCACTCTTCAGCGCCGACACGCTGCGGCGCATACGTGCCGCGACGAGGAAACACGGCCTGTTCCTCGCGGCGCACGCGAATTCGCTCGGCATGCAGCGCATGGCGCTCGACGCCGACGTGGATCTCATCCTGCACGGGGTCTGGAACTGGGACGAGTTCAGCGGCCAGCAAGGCATGCCCGAGGCGATCGCCGCGCATCTGCGGAATGTCCACGCGAAGAAGATGGGTTACCAGGCAACCCTGCGCGTGCTGCCAGGCGTCACGGAACTGGTGGACCCCGCGTTGCTCGACGATCCGGTGTTGGTGAAGGTGGTTCCGTCGCGCCTCCTCGCGTGGTACCGCACCGACGCCGGTCAATGGTTCAGAAAGCAGATATTCGGACCGGAGGTCGGACCTGCCATGCTCGAGGGCCAACGCAAGGCGAACGAGACCTGGGCTACCTCCGAGCAAGGCATGCGCGCGCTGCGTTACCTGTACGAGCTGGGCCAGCCACTGTTGTTAGGCAGCGATACGCCCTCGGCCCCCACGTACGGCAACCAGCCCGGATACGACACGTTCAAAGAGATGCGGACGATGGCACAGGCCGGCATTCCCCTTGCGGAGATCTTCCGGGCCGGGACGATCAACAACGCTCGTCAGCTCGGCCTCGCGAAGGACTACGGCACCATCGAAAAAGGCAAGATCGCGAATCTGGTATTGCTCGACGCGAATCCATTGGCGAGCATCGAGGCATGGACACGCATCGACAAGATCATCCTGCGCGGCGAGCCGATCGATCGGCAGACGCTGGCCGCCGACGCAAGATAGGCGGCAGCGCGCTCGCCTACTGGGCGCTGCAGCTCTTCGGCTGGGGCTTCTACTACTTCGCGCAGACATCCGGCGAAGTCATCTTCGCCTCGCAGCCGTGGACCAAGGCAAAGGTGCTCTGGGGTGGAGCGGCGCTCGGCGGCATCGCCCTCACGCACCTGCTGCGGTGGGTCATCCAGCGCTACCGCTGGCTGTCGCTGCCGCCCGCCGCGCTGCTGGGAAGAGTCATTGTCGGCACGCTGGTCATCGGCACCGCTTCCTATCTACTGACGCTGGCGTTGTCGCAGGCGGTGTACGGAACGCCCGTCCCGCCGCTGACCGCGGCCTTCTACCACCGGCTGTCCGAGAGCGGACAACTGCGCAATCTCTACATCCTGATCCTGCTGCTCCACATCGCGTGGGTGGCGTTGTACCTCGCCTTCGCGACGATGCGCCATCGCCACCAGTCCGAGTTGCTCCTGCTCAAGTCGCAGCTCAATCCGCATTTCCTTTTCAACGCGCTGAACGGGCTGCGTTCGCTGATCGCTGATGATCCGACCCGCGCACGCGAGGCCGTGACGCAGCTCGCGCGCATGTTGCGCTACACACTCGCTTCGGGCGAGGACGACCTCGTCACGCTCGAACGCGAGCTCGAGATGGTCGACGACTACCTCGCGCTCGAGGCGCTGCGGCTCGAAGATCGGCTGAAAGTCGAACGGGAGATCGATTCGGCGGCGCGTTCCGCGCGGGTCCCCGCGATGCTGCTCCAGACGCTGGTCGAGAACGCGATCAAACACGGCATCGCGCAGCTTCGGGAAGGCGGCACGTTGCGCATCGTGGCCCGCATCGACGGAAACAAACTCCTGCTGCGGGTCGAGAATCCACGGCCGGAAGCAACGATGTCGGGCGAAGGGGTCGGCCTGCGGAACGCGGCCGGCAGATTGCGGCTGCTGTTCGGCGTGCGCGCGAGTCTCAGGCTTGAACTATCGAATCCAGGCCTCGCCATCGCGGAAGCGAGATTGCCCGCGTGAAGGCGCTCGTCGTCGACGATGAACCCCTCGCCCGCCGCGAACTGCGGCGGCTGCTCGACGAGTTCCCGGCGGTCGAAGTCGTCGGCGAGGCCAGCAACATCGACGAGGCGCGCGCCGCGATCGAGCGACTGTCGCCCGACCTCGTGTTCCTCGACATCCAGATGCCCGGCGGAACGGGCTTCGATCTGCTGACGCAGCTCGAGCAAGTGCCGCGCATCGTGTTCACCACCGCGTACGACCAGTACGCCGTGAAGGCTTTCGAGGTCAACGCGCTGGACTATCTGCTCAAGCCCATCGAAACCGAGCGGCTCGCGGCCGCGCTGCGCAAGATCCCGGCGCCCCCGCTCGAGCAGCTCTTCATCCGCGACGGACATCGCTGCTGGTTCGTGCCGCTGCGCGAAGTCAGCACCTTCAGCGCCGAAGGCAACTACGTGCGGCTTCTGTGGGACAAGGAACGCCCGCTGCTCGGCCGCTCGCTCACCGCGGTCGAGTCGATGCTCGACCCGGGACGTTACTTCCGCGCGAACCGCGCGCAGATCGTCAATCTCGAATTCATCGAGCAGGTGACACCCGGTGAAGGCGGCCGGCTGCACCTGCGGTTGCGCGATGGGCAGGAAGTCGAGGTGTCCCGCCGCCAGGCGCGGCTGTTCAAGGCGAGAAGTTCGGTGGGTTAGGCCCGGTTCGAAGCGTTGAATGCCGCGAGCTGCGCCGCGAACGCTCGCTGGTAGGCAGGCCGCGCCTCACCACGCTCCACGTACGCGGCGAGATTCGGGAATTCGTTCACGACTCCCGTCGACTCGAGTCGCAACAACACGGAGACCATGAGTAGATCGCCCGCGCTGAATGCGCCGTCGAGCCACTGCGAATCGCGCAGGTGCGCTGCGAGCTGGCCCAATCTGGCGCGCACGCGATCCCTTACCATGAGCTGCCGCTCCTCGTACCAGGGCTTGTCGCCCTCCTGGAATTTCGCGTACGTGAGCTCGAGGATCGGCGGCTCGACGGTATTGAGTGCAGCGAACATCCACGTGATCGCGCGCGCCCGGGCCTTGCCGTCCCGCGGCAGCAGTCCCGAGTGGCGTTGCGCGATGTGGAACACGATTGCGCCCGTCTCGAACAGCGCGAGATCTCCCTCCTCGTAGGTCGGAATCTGGCCGAATGGATTGAGCGCCAGGTGCGCGGGCTCCTTGAGCGCGGCAAACGACACCGGCCGGACGTCGTAGGGTTGATTTACCTCTTCGAGCGCCCAGCGGACGCGCGTGTCGCGCGCGAGGCCCCTGCCCCGGTCGGGAGAACGCTCGAATGCGGTGATAATGGGCTTCATGGAATGGCTCCGGGGGATGCTCCCTGTATAGCCGAATGGACACATGGATAAACGACGAATCACATGCTGACTGCCGGACAACTCGAGCGATTTGCAACGGATGGCTTCGTAAAGGTCGAGCGGGCGTTTCCGCGCGAGCTCGCGGAAGAGGCGCGCGCGATCCTGTGGAAAGACACGGGTTGCGACCCCGATGAGGAAGCCACGTGGACCCGGCCGGTGATTCGCCTGGGGATGTACACACAGGCTCCCTTCGTCCAGGCCGCGAACACGCGTCCGCTTCACGAGGCATTCGACCAGCTCGTCGGCGTCGGCAAGTGGCTGCCGTGCATGAGCATGGGGACCTTTCCCGTCCGTTTTCCGCACGACGAGGATCCGGGCGATACCGGCTGGCACGTCGATCCCAGTTTCGGTCACGAGGATCCCGACTTCCTTTCGTGGCGCGTGAATGCGCGCTCGCGGGGCCGCGCGCTGCTGATGTTGTTCCTGTTCTCGAATGTTGCTGAAAACGATGCACCGACGCGCATCCGCGTCGGCTCGCACATCGACATGGCGCGCATCCTCGAACCCGCCGGCGAGGCCGGCCTGTCGCTGCGCGAGCTCGCCGCCAATGGCTTCTCGGAGACGGCGCATTGCCGCGAGGCCCTCGCGTGCGGCGAGGCCGGCACCGTCTATCTATGTCATCCATTCATCGTGCATGCCGGCCAGCCTCATCGAGGCTCGAGCCCGCGATTCATGGCGCAACCGCCGCTCCTGCCGCGATGAACGAACTACTCGACTTCATCCGCTCTCACACGCGCATCGCGGCGCTCACCGGCGCGGGCGTGAGCACGAGCTCCGGCATTCCCGATTACCGCGACGAGCACGGCGAGTGGAAACGCGCACGACCCGTGGAGTTCCGCCCGTTCATGACCGACCCGCGGGTGCGCCAGCGTTATTGGGCGCGCAGCACCGTGGGCTGGCCCCACATCGGGCGCGCCCGACCCAGCGCCACGCATCGCGCGCTCGCGCGGATGGAAGCGAACGGGCCCGTGTCGCTCGTGATCACGCAGAACGTGGATGGGCTGCACCAGGCCGCGGGCAGCCGCGACGTCATCGACCTGCACGGCCGGTTGCATCTCGTGCGCTGCATGCAGTGCGGACACTCGCTGCCGCGCGGGGATCTACAGATCCAGCTGCTGGCGCGCAATCCCGAATGGGCCGGGATCGAAGGACGCATCGCGCCCGATGGCGACGTCGACATCGACGGCCGCGACTACGGCGGATTCCTCGTCCCCGACTGTCCCGAATGCGGTGGCATCCTGAAGCCCGACGTCGTGTTCTTCGGCGAATCCGTCCCCCGCGAGCGCGTCGATCGCGCGTTCGAGGAAATCGCGCAGGCGGATGCGCTGCTGATCGTGGGCACGTCGCTCATGGTGTATTCGGGCTTCCGCTTCGCGGAAGCGGCGGCGGCCGCCGGAAAACCCATCGCCGCGGTCAATCTCGGTCGCACACGCGCCGACCATCTGTTGACCTTGAAGGTCAGCGCGCCGTGCGACGAGGTATTGGAGAACCTCAGCCCATCTCGACACCTTCGCGGGTCTTGAAAACGGGCATGGTGAAACTCCTAGTGCGCGCGGATCCACGCAACGATCTCGGCCAGCACCTGTTCCTTGCCGATGTCGTTGAGCAGATCGTGAAAGTGTCCCTCGTACAGTTTGAGCGTCTTGTCCGCGGAGCCCGCGTGGTCGTAGAACTCCTGGCTGCCGGCGGGGACCGTCGCCTTGTCGAGTGTGCCGTGCATGATCAGCAGCGGCAGCTTCAACGTGCCGAATTCCGCCTTCATTCGGTCCGTGGCTTTCAGCAGCGCGGCGACGGTTCGCGCCGGCTGAATTTCGCCGCGGCACAGCGGGTCGGCTTCGAGCTCGGCCAGCGCGCGCGGGTCGCGCGTGAAGTCCTTCATCTTCAGTTTGAGCACGGGTAGTTTGGGCGCGATCCGCCCGAAGAAGCGCACCAGCGCCAGCACCGGCGCCGGCGCCGGCACGCGATATGCAAAGCTCTCGCAGACGAACCCCGCGATCTCCCGCTGGTGGTCGAGGGCCCAGGTGCACGAGACGACACCGCCGGCGCTGTGTCCCAGCACGAATACGCGCAACCCCGGGTCGCGTGACTTGGCGAGCGCGATCACCGTGCCCAGGTCCTCGGTGTAGTCGCTGATATCGTCTATGTAGAAGCGCGGGCCGTCGGATTTTCCCCGACCTCGATGGTCATGCGCATAGACGACGAAGCCCGCCTTCGCAAGCTGTTCGCCCGTCCAAAGGTACTGACCACCGTGAGAATTGACGCCGTGCACGATGACGACGATCGCCTGCGCCATTTCGGGGCGCCACGACCGCAGGTGAAGTTGCGTACCACCGCGCCCGGAAAATGTCTCTTCTTTCATTCGCGCAAGATATCGGCGAGGCTTGCCGCACGGGATGGCGGAAAATGACAAAAACCAAGCCGAAACTGCCAAGCACGAAGAAGCCGATCGAGATCGCCATCGTGCAATTCGCGGGCGCGCAGACGACGTCCGTTCACGGACTAACTGATCTCTTCGGCTACGCGGACTTCTTCGCGCGCCAGCATGCGGGTTCTGCGGAGCCCGTGCTGCGCGTGACGCATTGGCAGCCCGACCACCGCGGACAGTTGCGGTGCACGTTCGAAACGTCCGCGGGCGATGGCCGACTGCCCGAGGTGGTCATCGTGCCTGCCTGCCAGATCGCACCGCCGCAGCCGCGCATCGCGCCGGAATGCGTCGCCTGGATACGCGAACGACACTCCGGCGGCGCCATCGTTGCCGCGGTGTGTGGCGGCGTGTTCCTGCTGGCGGAATCGGGTTTGTTAGCCGGACGGCGCGCGACCACGCACTGGATGTTCGCCGAGGAGCTGCAGCGCCGCTTTCCCGACGTCATCGTCAACCCCGACCTGCTCGTGATCGACGATCACGATCTAGTCACCGCCGGCGGCGTGCTCGCGTGGGCGGACATGGGGCTCAAGCTGGTCGAGCGACTGCTGGGCGCCACGGTGATGAGCAGCACCGCCCACTTCATGCTGATGGACCCGCGCGGCCGCGAGCAGCGTTACTTCGGAAATTTCGCGCCGCGGCTCCAACATGGAGACAAGGCGATCCTCGCCGTGCAGCACTGGCTGCAGGCGAATCCCGCCCGGACCGGGAGCGTCACGACTCTCGCGGCGCGCGCCGGGCTCGGTGCGCGTACGTTTCAGCGGCGCTTCGCCGCCGCAACCGGTGTGACACCCGGGGAATACCACCAGCGTTTGCGCATCGCGCGCGGGCGCGAGCGACTCGAGTTCACGCGCGACACGGTCGAACAGATCGCGAACTCGGTGGGTTATGAAGACACCGGCACCTTCCGGCGCGTATTCAAGCGCGTGCTCGGGATGTCGCCGGCCGAATACCGGCGGAGGTTCCACCACGCCTCGCACAGCAGCGTGCGCGAACGTTCCGGCCGGAACGTCGACAATCGGTTGCTGGGTGAGAGGAGATTGGCGCCGTGGGGCTGAAAATCGCGATCTGCCTTGCTCACGCCACCGCGTCACACCGGACACATGTGAGCGTCAGCGATGGCAATTCGCTACCCAGCGCAGATCGCTCAGCTCGCGCAGTCGCTGGCGGAAGTATTCTCCTTCAAGACTCGTGTAGCCTTGGCGCATGCGCGCGTTGATGTCATTGATGCGTGCGTCGATTGATTCGCAGCGGGCTTCATTGCGACTCGTGCCCTGTTCGATCGGAGCTCGAGCCGCGCGGGTGCGGGTCGACCCGCTTGGCGTGGCCGGTCGCGACGAATTGGAATTCGGTTGCGCCCGCATGAGGTTTGGCATCTCGATGTGACGAACCTGGGCGTCATCGCCGCATGGCTGGTCGCTCAACACTCGCCCGTTGTCGTCGTTGCATTCGTAGACGGTTGCGATGACTTGTGGCGGATTTGCATGCGAGTTTATCGAGTCTTCATGGCTCTCGCGGGCAGCGCTTGGCGTGGCGTCGCGCACGGCGACTCGCACATCGACTTGCGTGCCCTGCGCGCCCGGCTTCGCCCGATCGGGCGCGATCCAGTGTGCATAAGCGACGAACCCGCCTGCGACCAGACAGGTGGCCGTGAAGGCGATCATGAAATCGCGCGATTCCGGGTCCCGGCCCAACATGCGTGAATCGTAAGAGAACGTCATCCCGGTGAGCGTGAACGGAATCGCACAAACACCGCTCACTAACTAGTTTGCCAACGTGCATTCGTCAGAAAGGCGACACGTTCTGGGTGCAATCTTCTTTGACAGCGCGTATACTGTACACAATCACAGTAGCTAGTTTGGCCACACGGAGGTGTCCATGCGTCCCATCGACGAACTCGCCGCGGAGATCTGCGGTTTCACCGGTCACATGAATGCCGCGCATCATCGCTGGCTCATGCTCATCGCCGAGTTCGATCGGCGGAATGGCTGGGCGGATGCCTCTACGCAGTCTTGCGCGCATTGGTTGAACTGGAAGTGTGGAATCGCGATGGGCGCGGCCCGAGAGAAGGTGCGTGTCGGGCGCGCGCTCGAGAATTTGCCGAAACTCTCCGCGGCGATGGAGAGCGGACAGATCAGCTACTCGAAGGTGCGTGAGATCACGCGTGTGGCGATTCCCGAGACAGAGGCCTACTTCCTCATGATCGCCGAGCACGGTACGGCGAACCATGTCGAGAAACTCGTGCGCGCCTTCCGTCGTTGCAAGGAAGCCGAGGAACTTTCCCGCGAGGCCATCCAACAGCAAAACCGCAGCCTGATGTACCGGTACGACGACGACGGCTCACTTATCATTAATGCACGCCTGACTGCTGAGGTGGGTGCGCTGGTGCTCAAGGCACTCGATATTGCGATCGAGAACGTTCCAGCTGGAACGTCAAAGGAGCGAGTTCGTTTCAGTGCTCGCCGTGCGGACGCACTCGCGCTGGTGGCTGAAAGCTTCGTCGCGCATGAGGCCTTCGAATTGCCCGGAACGGATCGTCACCAGATCGTGGTGCACGTGGCGGCGGAAACTCTGCGCGATCGCACCGCGGGTTGCTGCGAATTCGAACACGGCCCTTCGATGGCCGCCGAGACTGCGCGCCGACTCTCGTGCGATGCGAGCATTGTTGCCCTGGTCGAAAACGAAGATGGCGAGCCGCTCAACGTGGGCCGCAAGACCCGCACGATCTCCGCCCCACTCCGTCGTCTTCTGGCGGCTCGAGACAAGGGCTGCCGCTTCCCGGGCTGCTCGAACTCGCGCTACATCGATGCGCATCACATCGAGCATTGGGTCAACGGCGGCGAGACGAAGCCTTCGAATCTCGTCTCGCTCTGCCGCTTCCATCATCGAGCCGTTCATGAAGGCGGGATCCGAATCGAGCGACTGGACGACGGGGCACTTCGATTCGTGAAGGAAAGCGGCGACGCGGTAGACAACGTCGCCCCCGGATTTACTCAGCCGCTCGGAGACTGGCGACGCATACCACCTGCGACCCAACCGATCTCGGTCTGGCGAGGCGACCGGATGAACATGGACCTCGCAGTCGACGTCGCCTTGCAACAGTCAGACAAGGCTAACCGCGCAAAGCACGTTCCAGCTGGAACGTCCTGAGAGCTGACCTCCATCTGCCCGATCGTCTCGGTGGAACTAGAGCACAGACGACCTGCCGCGCCGTGAATCCGAATCCGACGCCTTGAGCTTCGCGCGCAACTGCACCTGCTTCCCTTCGCGCCAGACGTCGACGGTCACCTCGCCGCCGACCTTGTAGTCGTCGAGGATCGCGGCGAGTTGCGCGGCGGTCCGCACCTTCTTGCCCTCGATCGCGAGAATGACGTCGCCGGGCACGACCAGGTTGCGCGCGCCGAGTCGCGCACCGCGGAACGGCGCGGCGCCGCGCAGCACCGCGACGCCTTCGATACCGAGCTGTCGCTTGACCGCGCGGCTCAGCGTGTCATCGGCTTCGACGTCGAGACTCGGCGGTGAGTAGTGGCCGTGCGTGATGATCTGCGGCACGACGCGGTTCACCGTATCCACCGGCACCGCGAAACCCACGCCCGCGTTCGCACCGGAGGGGCTGTAGATAGCGGTGTTCACGCCGATGAGGCGCCCCGCGCTGTCGAGCAGTGGCCCGCCGGAATTTCCCGGATTGATTGCAGCGTCCGTCTGGATCAGGTGGCGGATCACGCCGCGTTCGTTGTCGAGCGAGCGGCCCAGCGCGGACACGATGCCCGTGGTCAGGGTCCAGTCGAGTCCGAATGGATTGCCGATCGCGAAGACCTGCTGCCCGACGCGCAGGTCATCGCTCGTGCCGATCGCCACTGGCACCAGGCGCTTGCCCGGCGCCTCGATCCGCAGCACCGCGATGTCGTGGGTCGGGCTCACGCCGACCAGCGAAGCGGGATAGTCGCTGCCGTCGTCCAGCTTGACGGTGGCCGTCGCCGCGCCCGCGATGACGTGCATGTTCGTGACGATGTGTCCCTGATCGTCCCACACGAATCCCGAACCCGTGCCGCGCGGCACGTTCAGCACGTCGCGCGTCCAGAAGTCCACGACGCGTTCGCTCGTGGTGATGAACACCACCGAACCCTTCCAGGTCTCGAACACGTCGATGTTCGACTTTTCCTCGACGGTCAGTTGCCCGCGAGGCGTGACGGGACGCGGGGCGGCCTCGACGCGCTGCATGCACCCCGTTGCGAAGAAGTCGGTGCAGATCAGCGCCGCGGCAAGCAGCAGCGATACGATTCGATTGCGCGGGTTCATCCTGGGGTGCCCGTTCGGCCGGAAAGACCCGCAAGATAGAAATCCCGCCGAAAAATTCAACCCATGCGAGGCTTCGCGCTCAGGCGGCCTGCGGCTCGGCGATCCACGGCGTGGTGCGGAGGTTTTGCGACAAGACCCCGATGGTCTTGATCCAGGCGGATTTGAGCGCGGGCGTCAGGTCCTTGCGCAGGCACTTCTCCAGGGTCCACATCAACGCCGCGGCCACGGTGCCGTGGTGCTCGTCGCTGTCGCCGAACAAGGGATGGCGGATGCCGAGCTCGCGGACCGCGGGCATGAGCACGTCGGCGCGCTCCAGTCCGTTGATCGTCGCGTCCATGAGCTGCATGAACTTCTGTTCGCGCAGTTTCAGGTCGTCGCTGAACAGCAGTTTCAGCGTCGGATCGAGCTCGAACAATTTCACATAGAAGAGCTCGGCTGCGACGCGCTTCACAGGTTCTATCGTGTGCCAGCTCCGCTGGATAAGCGTGATGTCTTCCTTCGTCATGTATCCACTCCGGTGTCGAGTGGATGGGAGCAATCCGCGTGCCAGCGAAACGGGGGCTAAAAGGCCCTCTTCTGACGTAATCGCGCACGCGGCGGGTGCAATCCGGCCCACCGCTGTCGATACAGGAGCATCAGCCCTAACAAGATTGTGACCGGCCACTCGATCCGGCCGCCGCCGCCGCTCTTGCTTCCGCTGCCACCACTTCCGCCGGAAGTCGGGGGCGGATTCACGGGCGGAGCTGTCTGCGCGGGATTCACGGTGACGGCGATGCTGCCTTCATCGTTCGCATTCGTGAAATCGTTCACGGCCGAAACGCGCGCGGTGACGGCGAAGCTGCCGGCCACGGTGGGATTCACCCGGAAGTTCACCTGGAGGGACTGGTTCTCGGGCCACCACGTCGGCAGCTCGCACTCGAGCGTGGTCGTGCCCGAGCAGATCATGTAAGACCCGGACAAGGATATGAACGTCAATCCGGCCGGCAAGGTGACCGTGAGCCTGGCGTCGGCGACCTCACCCACGCGTCGGATCCTGATGGCCGGCAGATCGAACTGGGTTCCCGCCGTCGCCTGGACCGCGGTGGTGTCGATCTCGAGCAGCGCATCGCCCACCGGCGCCAGGTGCATGCTGCGGGATGCGTAATTGGGGTTCAGCCCATTTTCGCCCGGCGCGGAGACGTTCGCGTTGATGCTCGTCGAACCCGAGGTCCCGGTGGCCCTGACTACCGTCGAGGCCGTCACCGTGGCATTCGCGGCGAGAGTTCCCAGTTCGCACTCGAAGCGCCGCGCGTCGATGCGCGCGCAGCTTCCGCTGCTCACCGACATCGAGACGAGATCGGAACCCGTGTTCGTGTACACGTTGAACGCGACGTTCGCGACGGAATTGGGACCGGCGAACACTTCCAGCGGAACCGTCACCTCGCGATCGACGACCAGGTATTCGGGCAGCTCCTCCGTGATACGCACCCCGACGTCGATTGCGCTCGCCACGTTCACCGGGAACTCGACCCGATCGTTGTTGGGATTTTCGTCTCCCGACAACGTGACCGTGGCGCTCGCCCGGTAGGCACCCGGCACGTCGCTGATAACGGAGTAGCCCACGCTCTGGAACGAACTGTTCGGCGGAATGTCGAGCGTGCAGCGCAGGTGCTGGGGATCGACGAGCTCGCAGCTCGTCGTCGGCGCGTTGTACAGGTCGAACCGCGTGAATCGTACCTGCGGCGGCATTTCGACGATCATCACGGCGTCGTTCGCGACCTGGGTTCCATTCGACCAAACGGCAATCTGGGAATGCTCCTCCCGTCCCTGGACGAGGGGCATCTGGCTGGCGAAGTTGATCGAGGCGTCGAGTCCGTAGCGCACGATCCAGCCACGGTCGGTCTGGTCATTGGAGGTATTGTCGTTGACGTTCGCGTATGCCCGCACACCGACGCGCACTTCGCCCAAGCGCGTGGCGACACCCCGTACCGAAAGCGGCAGGCTCTCCCCCGCCGCCATCGTGCCGACGAGGCACTCGTAGTGCCAGTTCGCGAGGCGGGTGCAGGCATTTCCACCGACCGTCACCGAGCTGACATCCTCGAGCGCGGCCGTATCCTGCATGAACAGGTTGATGTCGAGGCGCACACCGTCCACGGGCTGCGAACCGAAGGAAACCACGTTCGCGCGGTATTCGTACGGCATGTTGAATTGCACGGGATCCGATGACGAGAGGTCCACGAGCCCGACGTCGTGCACCGCGGCCACGGTCATCGGGAAATAGTCGGTGTTGTTCGAATACTCCGCGTCGTTGTCCACGCTCAGGTACGCGGTACCCTGCAAGGCATTGCCGACCTGTGACGCTCTCGAATGCACGACGATCGTGCGGGTCTCACCGCCGGGGATGTCGCCCACGATGCAGAACGTCTGCCCGGCATTCACGGCATCGAACTCGCATGTGACACCCGCCGGCATCGTGGCCGATTCGCCGCGCAGGCCGCCACCGTAAACACCCACGCGTACATTGCGTACCGTGCCCGACCGCAAGGAACTTACCGTCAGCGTGACGTCCACCATGTCGCCGAACATCGCCGTCGGGACGGAAGTCGTGACCGATACCGACGCATCGATGTTGTTCAGGATGCTTATTGAGCCGCTCTGCTGATTGTTGCGCGTGTTGTGATTGTTGGACGCGGAGACCGTTCCCTCGAACGTGAATCCGCCGGACTGGCCGGGCAGGAACGTGAGCTCGACGAGTTTCGTCGCGCCGGCGGCGATCGGGCCAACATCGCAGCTCAGGCCGGGAGTGGCCGGCGCGCAGGTCACGCCCGGGGTCGTCGCCGTGAGCGTGAAACTGTCGTGCATGCGCACGTCCAGCCTCACGTCGTTCACCGCGCGCGAGCCGGTGGAGTGCAGTTCGAAGGGCACGATCAGCGGCATCTCGCGCTCGCCGAACAACGCGATCGGCGTCTGCGGCAGCTCGACCTGCGAGTAGATAGCCGGCGTGACACACGACGCCCGCGCCAGGAACGAGCTGATCGCATCGATGCTGCACTGGGAAAACTGCTGACTGCCGTTGAGGGTCGGCGACATGAGGTAGTCGTCCGAAACTCCCGCGCAGGCGCCGGATCCATCGTGAACGGCGCTGAAGTTGTGGCCGAGCTCGTGCGCCATCACGAGTGCGCTGGACAAGGTGCCCAGCCATCCCTCCGTGAGCGACACGGCGTCGCTGTCGGTGCACGCGCCGTCCAGGCGCGCGATGCCGGCCACGTCGTCGTCGAGATCCTTGCCGGTGAACAGGTGCGTGACTCCGGTCGCGGCCACGGCGGGAGTGTTCTGCCGGTAGGTAGAGAGCTGTCCAAGCAGCGTCGTCGGAACGGTCGACGTGAACGGATCACCGGCCGCGGGCACCACCCTGACTTCCGACGGAACGATCACCAGCCCCAGCTGCTCGGCGTAGATACCGTCGACGATGTTGTAGCTCGCGAGCATCTGGGCGATCGGGTCGCCGTAACTGCTCGCGAACGCGCTGTCGCCGATCATCGAGAGATCGATCTGCATCGTGGACACGGAGATCGCCTGCGTCCGCACCTGCAGTTCCGTGACCATGTTGCGGTACTGTACGAGCGCGTTGTTCGGCGCGAGGCCGTCCGGCGATGGCGCGTTGCCGCAGTAGGCGTCGGGCAGGAGATTGGTGGCATCCGACAGCCGGAAGATCACCGTCTCGTCCGGCCGGGCCGCCAGCGGCACGCCCAGCGAATCGGCCACGTTCCCATAGCGGGTGACGACGTACAGGTCGCGGCCATCCCAGATCACGCCTTCGCTCGCGCCATTGCGCTCGGTCAGGCGCACCCACGTGCCCGCCTGGCCTTCGAGCGTGCCGCGCCACAGGCGGGTTCCGGAAATTGCACGGCCTTGTTTGAGTCGTAGCCGTGCAAGTGCGCGGTCATTGCTCTGAAGGTTCAGTTCGAACCGGCGGCCATACGCGTCGAACTGCGTCTGGGCCGTGCCCGCGTTTACCGTAATCTTCTCGGCGAATCGAATGTGCGGCCGGTCGGCCGCTGACACTACCGCCGAAAGCGCGAGCGCAAGCAGCGCCGCGACGAGACCTCTCCCTGTACCCACCCTCGGCTCCTCCGCCTCTTTGGGCGGTTCGGTAGTTGGAAGCCATCATACGAGCCGCGCCGAGGCGGGGCCAGCCATCCATTCCCTTATATTTTCAGCGCCGCCTGAACCATAACCGTATGCATATGGAGGTCCAGGATGTTCGCATCATGAGCCGAATCGTCAGCCCCTAGACTTCCCGGGATTGACGGGGGTGAACTTCATGCGACTTCTATCGATCGTGAGTCTCGCGCTGCTGGCGTGTTCGCTGGCCGCGCGCGCGCAGACCTGGACGCCGGACAACGGCAACGGAACCTTCACCAATCCGCTCTTCTACGAGGAGTTCTCCGACCCGGACATGATCCGCGTGGGCGAGGACTTCTACCTCACCGGTACGACGATGCATTCGATGCCCGGTCTGCCCGTGCTGCGTTCGAAGGATCTCGTGAACTGGGAGTTCATGAGCTACGCGATGCAGCGCCTGGACCTGGGCCCGGAGTTCCGCCTCGAGGATGGCAAGAACGTCTATGGCCAGGGAATCTGGGCGCCGTCGTTCCGCTATCACGACGGCACGTTCTACATCTTCAGCAACGTGAACCGGCACACCACGCAGATCTTCAGCGCGAAGGACCCGCGCGGGCCATGGCAGCACCGCTCCATGAAACGCGCGCTGCACGATCTGTCGGTGCTATTCGACGACGACGGCAAGGTCTACGCGATCTGGGGTTATCGCGGCATCAAGTTCGCCCAGCTCAACGACACGCTCGACGACATCATCCCCGAGACGGAGCGCGAGATCATTCCCGAGACCGCCGGCATGGGCGAAGGCGTGCACTTCTACAAGATAGACGGCAAGTACTTCATCGTGAGTGCGTGGTACGCCGGGCGCATGCGCATGCCCGCGGCGCGCGCCGACAAGCCGGAAGGGCCGTACGAGGTCAACCAGGCGATCAGCATCGACGAGGACTTCGGGCTGCCGCAGGGCAATCGGCTCGCGGACGCGTGGGCGCGCAGCAAGCCGTTCGTGATCCGGCCGGGAAATCCGAAACTCACCGGAACGCTTTCGCTGCACCAGGGCGGAATCATCCAGACGCCGCTCGGCGAGTGGTGGGGTTTCTCGATGATCGATTACAACTCGGTGGGCCGTCTCACCGCGCTGTCGCCAATCACGTGGAAGGACGGCTGGCCGTACTTCGGATTGCCCGGGAATCTGCAGCGCACACCGCGCACGTGGGTGAAGCCCAAGACGGCGCAGCCGCAGCCGGTGACGGTGCCTTACGAGCGCAACGACGATTTCTCGGGGCCGCGGCTCGCGAACGTGTGGCAGTGGAATCACGTGCCGGTGGATAGTGCATGGACGCTTGGCGACGGGCATCTGCGCCTGACGGCGCTTCCGGCCACGAGTCTCTGGGATGCGCGCAACACGCTCACGCAGCGTTCGATCGGGCCGCGTTCCTCGCCCGTCGCCGTGCTCGATACTTCCGCGCTGCGCGACGGAGACGTGGCGGGACTCGCGTTGTTCAACCGGCCATACGCGTGGATCGGTGTCGAGCGCGTGGATGGCAAGACCCGCATCGCTCAATTCGATGACCTCACCGAGAGCACGCAACGGCGCGAGCTCGACGCCACGAAGATCTGGCTGCGCGCGGACTGCGACTTCATCACCGAGCGCGCGACGTTTTCGTATTCGGTCGATGGGAAGAACTACCTGCCGCTCGGCGAGCCGTTCACGATGGTGTTCCAGCTCGGCACGTTCCAGGGCATTCGTTATTCGCTGTTCGCGTTCAACACCGCGGGTGGCAATGGCGGGACCGCGGCGTTCGATTCGTTCACGGTCGAGCAGCCGCATCCGCGCGGGCTGATGCGGCCCATTCCCTTCGGTCAGGTCGTCCGGTTCGGGTCGGTCGGCGCGACTCATGGCCTCGCGGTCGATGGCGACGCACTCAATGCCGCCGCGCCAACCGGCTTGCGCGTGCGCGACATGAAACTCGGCCGCGTGGCGCTCGAATACAAGAAGAAATTCTTGAGCATCGCGGCCGACGGCAGCGCGACTTTGACCCGCAATGCGCCCGGCGACGCGGAGTCCTTTCAGTGGATAGAGACGCCGAACGGCGATCTCGTGCTCATGTCACTCGCGACCCACCGCTTCCTGCGAATCGATCCGGCGACACGCCGCATCGTCGCGGACAGCACCGGTCCGCTGCCGGACGGCAGCGACGGAGTACGGTTCGCGATCAGGGATCGGTGACCGATGCGACCTGCAGCTCCTGCCCGCGCGCCTTGCGGATCGCCTCCGCCAGCTCGAGCACCGCGGACGCGTAGAACGTGGAGCGGTTGTAACGCGTGACGACCTCGAAGTTGTTGAAGCCCGCGTAGTACTTCGAGGGTTTGCCCGGCGTCGGCAGTTCGAAAATGGAAATCGGCCCGGCCGGCGGCTCGCGGCCCGAGAACACCACGCCTTTGAGCTGCGCTTCGAGCACGTCGTGCACGCGATCGAGCCCGCTGATCAGGTCGCTTTCGCTGCCCGGGAGCAGTCGCACGGGCGCCTTCGGCGCCTCGCCCGGGATCCAGCCGAATTCGCGCATGTAGTTCGCGACGCTGCCGATGGCATCGGGTGCGCTCGCACGCAGGTTGATCTCGCCGTTACCGTCGAAATCGATGGCGTAGCGGCGATAACTCGACGGCATGAACTGCGGCAGCCCCACGGCGCCGGCGTACGAGCCCTTGAAGGCCAGCGGATCGACCTGCTTCTCGCGCGCCAGCAGCAGCAGTTCCTTCAGTTCGTTGCGGAAGAAATCCTGTCGGCGCGCGCCGTCGAAGGCGATCGTCGCGAGCGCGTCGATGGCGCGGAACGAGCCCGTGTTCTGCCCGTAACGGGTTTCGACGCCGATGATGCCGAGGATCAGTTCCGGCGGAACGCCGTATTCCTGCTCGGCGCGATCCAGGTATTCCTCGTGTTCGGTCCAGAACTTCGTGCCGGCGGCGATCAGGTCCGGCGTGAGGAATCTGGAGCGGTAATTCGCATACGAGCGCGCCGGTGACGGCGCCGAGCTCGGCACCGGCGTCGTGAGCCGGATGACCGTCGGCTGGTAACGCACCGCGCGCAACGCGCGCTCGAGGTACGCGGTCTCGATGCCATGTTCCTCGCGCATCGACTCGATGAACTCGCGCACGTCGGGGCGCGCGAGGTAGTCCGGGCTCGCCGCATTCGCCTGCGCCGTGACGAAGATCGTGGCGAGCAGGAGAAAGGAGATCATCTTCGCTGCTAAGGGTTTCACTTGGCGCGACCGCGAGAAGTACCGGAATGGGTTGAAAGTTAATCCTATGACCCGAGAAGCACAGTGATGGTTTTCACAGGCTGGCTTCTTCAGCGTGCGTTCATCGCTCTTTCGGGATAGTGGTAACCGTACAGTTCGAAGTGGCGCGAGTCGACCCATCGAGTGTCGATACGAGACTCGCGAGCACGGATGATGAAGATCGGCAAATCGCTGGAGGTCCATATGAAACGCAAGCAAGCAACATTCCCGGTGCATGACTACAGCCCCGCCCTGCAGGGCGCACTGTCGTGGCTCGGTGACCGCCATCTGCTCGCGCAAGCGGCGCCGCGTCTGAGGACCCAGGAAAACCCGTACTTCACCGAGCCGCGCCGCTGGCATCCGAGCATCGTGGCGGGGGCTCTCGCGAAGAACGGGCGACGGGACTGATCAGTTTCCCTTAACCATTCTGCACAGTTTCGAAACACAACCGACATCTGCGTCAGTCATCATTCGCACCATGAAGACCCTGGCAACACGGAAACGATCGATCCCGCAGCACGACTACCGCGCGGCTCTGCAGAGCGCGGTGTCGTGGCTGGGGGAGCGGTACGTGCTTGCGGAACCGGTGCGCCGTCGCGATGACGGTCGCCGGTCCTGGTTCAGCACGCCGCCGCGCGGCTGGCATCCGCGCCCGAATCACTGAGCGCCAGCGCTCAGCTATCCATCGAGATGCCGTACACCTCACCGTCGCGATCGAACTCGACGGCGAGAAGATAGTCGGTCGCTTCCTCGTCGATGGTGTAGTCGAACACGGCCACGTAGTCCTCGGAGCCGGGATACAGGCCGATGCGCTTGAGTCGCAGCGCATCCAACAGGTGGTCGATCGTCAGCTCGTCCGGATCCTCGACGCCGAAGATGCTGGCCAGCTCCTTCTCTCCCAGTTCTTCCGCGTGATGGCTCAGGTACGTGTCGACCGTACCTTCGGGTTTGTCGTGCTCCTGGCGGAGCGCTTCGCGGGACAGATCGTCGAAGCGGGCCACGTCGGCGATGAAGGCCTTGACCTCCTCGAGCATGGACTTGGTGAACTCGTCGCCGTCGACGTTGATGTCGACCGGCACCTCACTACCGCGCATCGGGAGATTGAATTCCCAGTAGCCCTTCGTTCCGGTTGGAAAGTCGATGGGGCCGACGACGGGGACATCGAGAGTGGGCATGGCGTGGTCTCTGGATTGAGGATCGATCCAGAGTACACGCTAACGGGACGTTCCGGCTGGAACGTCTGCTAACTCAGAAGCTTGGCCTTGGCGGCCTTGAACTCCTGGTCGTTGAGGTCGCCTGAGTTGTGTAGCGCGGTGAGCATCTGCAGCGAGCCGATGAGATCGTCGTGACCGTGCGCGCCGGCAGCGGGCGCGGCTTGTTGCGGCAAGACTCCTGCGGGCGCCCCCGCCTGGCGCGCGAATTTCTCCTGCTGCCTGCGCGCCACTCGCCCCGCCGTCGAGGTCGCGACACCCGAGATGACGGCGGTACGTCCGGCCGTTCGCAATAGACTTCTCGTTCTCCGGGGCATGGCGCTCACCTGCTCTTGAAGATGTGTGCGCACCGTGACGCAGCGCCACGGCGGGCACAATGGACCACTGGTCCTAGGTGCGCGCGCCTTGTAAGGGTCCACGCGCTAACATCTTCCGGCAGGATTTCAGAGGGGCGCATCTTGAAACACTTTCTATATGTGGCGTTGGCCGTCTTTCTCGTGGCCGGCGCTACGGCCGACGCGCGCGACAACGAACTCACCGCCTATCGCAACATTCCGTTGTGGGAACCCGGCCACGTGCCCGGCGCGCTGGGCGATGGGCCGCTCGATGCGCCGTTCCTCACCGTGTTCCTGCCGCGCCCCGGCACGGCGAACGGCAACGCGGTCGTCATCGCACCCGGCGGCGGGAACATCATGCTGATGTATGGCGGAGAAGGCGGCGAAGTCGCCGAGGTCATGAACGACTGGGGCGTCACGGCCTTCGTGCTCAGTTACCGCCTCACGCCGTACGACGATGCGGCTCGCACGAACGATGGTGAGCGCGCGCTGAGGCTCGTGCGCGCGAACGCCGCGCGCTGGAACATCGATCCCGCGAAGATCGGGTTCATCGGATTCTCCGCCGGCGGCAGCCTGGTGCGGCACGTGGTTGCCGCGTCGGATAGCGGCGATGCGAAGTCCGCCGACCCCATCGAGCGAGTGAGCTCGCGTCCCGACTATGCCGGGCTCATCTACGGCGCGGGGCGCGCGAGCGCCGCCGAATCACTCGCCGACTATCCACCCACGTTCCTGTTGTCCGCGGCCGGCGACCGGGGGCCGTCGCTCGCGAATGCGCAGCTGTTCGCGGATCTGACGAAGGCCGGCGCGATTGCCGAGTTGCACGTGTACCAGCGCGGGCGGCATGGATTCGGAAGCGGCGTGGGCAGTTCGGAATTCGGCGACTGGATGTCGCGGTTTCAGGGTTTCCTGCGTGTGAGCGGCTTTCTGCCATCTGTGAGCGCGGGAGGCACGACGCCGGCGCCAGCGGTGAAGGCGCCGATCTCCATCGTCAACGATGGCCACGGCGACTACATTCTCGTTCCCGCCGGCCCGTTCAAGATGGGAGACGATTCGAACGAAGGACTGGCACGCGAACGCCCCGCGCATGTAGTCGAGCTCGACGCGTTTTACATCTCGAAGCACGAGATCACGAACCAGGAATGGAAGAAGTTTCGCGACGACTCCGGCTACGACGATCCGAAGTACTGGCCCAATGGCCACGTCGTGCCGCGGGATCAGATTCCTTATTGGACCATGGCCAACAATCACGGGGGCGGCACGCCCGACAGCGACGACTTTCCGGTGATCGGCGTGAACTGGGATGCCGCGACCGCCTACTGCGCGTGGCTCAGCGCGAAGACCGGCAAGAAGTATCGCCTGCCTACCGAGGCGGAATGGGAGAAGGCCGCGCGCGGCACCGACGGTCGCCGCTATCCCTTCGGCGCGACGATCGACCGCCGGCAGGCTAACTACGTTGGCTCACAGTCTTACGACACCGTCCAGCCCGTCGGTTCATACCCCGCGGGCGCCTCGCCATACGGCGCGCTCGACATGGCGGGCAACGTGCTCGAGTGGGTCCAGGATTGGTACGACCGCGACTACTATGCCGCCTCGCCGCGCAAGAACCCGAAAGGACCCGCCACCGGCGCGTACCGCGTCCTGCGTGGCGGAAGTTTTTTCGTGGAGCCGTTCGATCTGCGAACGACGGCCCGCTTTGCGGCGTGGCCGTCGTTCAAGGCATATCGGATGATCGGGTTCAGGCCGGTTCGCGAGCCGTGAGCGCGCTCAGAACGGGTGTCCTGCGCTGCGCACCGAGCGGATGATCATTTCTCCGACGTCCACGTCGTCCGGCTGCGAGATCGCGTAGAGCACCGCATTCGCAATGGCATTCGCGGAGAGTGCGATGGTCCGGAGCTGACCCACCGCCGAGGCCGTTCCGGCTTCGGTGATGTCGTGACCCAGCTCGGACTCCGTGACGCCCGGAGTGATCAGCGTCACGCGAATCTGGTTGGTTTCCTGGCGCAGTCCCTCGGTGATGGCGCGCACGGCGTATTTGGTCGCGGCATACACACCGAACGCCGGTCCCACCGCGTGGGCCGCGGTCGAAGCCGTGTTGATGACGTGCCCACTTCCCTGCGCGTTCATCGCCGGCAACACCGCCGCGATGCCGTTGAGCACGCCTTTGACGTTGACGTCGAACATCTTGTCCCATTCGTCCGTCTTGAGCGCGCTCATCGGCGAGACCGGCATGATGCCCGCGTTGTTGAAGATGACGTCGATGCGGCCGAACTTGTCGCGCGCGTAGTTTGCGAACGCCTGCACGTCCTCGCGGTTCGTGACATCGAGTACGCGGAACTCGGCGACACCGCCGGCGCCCCGGATTTCCTGGACGATCTTCTCGAGACGCTCGGTGCGGCGCGCGCCGAGGACCACCTTGTGACCGTTCGCCGCGAGCACTCGCGCCGTCGCTTCGCCGATGCCGCTGCTCGCGCCCGTGATCAGGATGACTTTCGACATGATGCTTTCTCCTTGGGTGAGTGGTTTGTTTGTGTGGGAGAAAGCTTGGCGTTTGCGGGCAATTTTCTGGATACCCGGACCTGCGGGCTGATTGCCTATTCCTCCAGATGATGGAGTCGGCACATTGAGGTAGCCGGCTGGCGGGCGTATCGTGGTTGACATATGAAACGCCAAATCAATGACTTGCTGGCAAGCGCGCGGAAAGAGCTCGGGGAGCTCATCGCCAGATTCTCCAGCGGCGACGGAGTGCACAAGACCGCCATCGACGGCCTCTTCCCCATAAAACTCTCGGCGCCGGACATGAAGCTGCCCTCCGTGTACCAGCCTTCGATCTGTGTGATCGTGCAGGGCGCGAAGCAGGTGTTGCTGGGAGACGAGATCTATCGTTACGCCCCGCCGCAGTTTCTCGCCGTCTCGGTGGATCTGCCGTTGTTAGGCCAGGTGACGGAAGCCAGCGCCGGAAAGCCCTATCTATGCCTGCAGATCGAGATCGACGCACGCACGATCTCCGAACTGATCTCGCAGTCCGGCGATGCGTCGTGGTCACGCGGCGAGACCTCGCGCGGGTTGTTCGTCGGCGAGATGGATGCGGCGCTGCTGGAGGCCGTGCTGCGTATCGCGCGACTGCTCGAGACACCGCGCGACATCCCCGTGCTGGCCCCGCTTGCGATGCGCGAGTTTCACTACCGCGTCCTGAGCAGCCCGTACGGACCAACCATCGCGCAGATGGCGATCGCCGGCAGCAACACGCACAAGATCGGCCAGGTCATCCGCCGCATGAAAACCCAACTCGCCGCGCCGATCCGCGTCGAAGAGCTCGCGTCGATGGCGAACATGAGCCCGTCGTCGTTTCATCAGCACTTCAAGGCGGTGACGGCGATGAGCCCCGTGCAGTACCAGAAGCGGCTGCGGCTGACCGAGGCGCGGCACATCTTGTTGGCCGAGAACGCGGACGCGCAGAGTGCGGCGTATCGCGTCGGATATCAGAGCGTGTCGCAGTTCAGTCGCGAGTATGCGCGGATGTTCGGGGCGCCGCCGATCAGGGATGTGGAGGGGATCCGGAGCGTGGCGGCGGTGAGTGCGTGATCACTCGACGTGCAGCGTATACGTGACCGCCTGCGCCATTCCCGGAAGAATGCCGCCGAAGTTGATCGTGTGCGTTCCGCGGCGCAACGGCCGCAGCATGATGTAGTAGCCGTCCGCGGCGGCGGGCGCGAGACCACCGCCCGCGGGCGCGGCGAGATCGAAACACTTGCGGGTAGACTGGCGATGCACGCGGAGATGCTCGTAAATCGTACCGTCGATCTCGAGCACTAGCGCAGAGGGGTCGTCAGTCAGATCCGCGGATCGTTTTCTGGCTTGATCGCAGGTGAGCGGATATCCCTCCCGCGGATAGATCACGTAGTTGATCAGGGGGAAGAACAGATATTTCCCGGCCGGCACCGTGCAGGTCCGGATCGTACGTTTGGTTCCGTATGTGCCCGCCAGAAACCAGACCGCACCTTCCTGTTTGAGATGGCAGCGGCTGCCCTGCTTGTCGGCGACTGGGCTTTCGGCGCGGTCGAATGAATGCGCCCATTGCCACCACGCGTGCGACCAATCCAGTTGCGAGCGGCCGGCCACTGCTTCCGTGGCCGGCACGATGACAGGCGAGCCCGCGTCGGCCACGAGCGGCGACAACGCCGATGACAACAACAGCAGGCGGATGACGAGGTGTTTCATCGTCAGGAGCATGAAGGATGTGCCCTCGAGAAAATGAGAGTGGAGTCTTGGTTCTTTCGACGTTCCAGCCGGAACGTGCGCATACGTGCAAACACGGATGCGCATAACGCATCTCACGATGGCGAGCCGGCGCGAATCGGCGTGAGATGTGCCCATCAACAATGGAGACGAACGACATGAAGCTGCTCAATACGCGCTCGCACTTCGGTCTCGTCAGCCTGGCGCTGCACTGGATCATCGTGCTGGGCCTCATCGTTCAATGGGCGCTGGCGGAAGCATCCGACAACGACATGGTGCTGCACCAGTCCATCGGGATGGTCCTGCTCGCGCTCGCCGCCATCCGACTGACGTGGCGGCTCTTCAATCCCACTCCCGAGTGGCCCGCTGACATCAAGCCTTACGAAGTCGCACTGGCGCGAATCGTTCACGTTTCGTTCTACGTTTTGTTGTTCGCCATTCCGCTTTCCGGCTGGGCGCTCTCATCCGCGGAAGGCGAGCCATTGCGGTTCTTCAACTGGTTCGAGATTCCGCGACTCGGCCTCGGCAGCGAGGACACGCTGGAAGAAGTCCACGAGGTGTTGTTCAACGTCCTCGTGGGACTTGCGGTGCTGCACGTGGTCGGCGCCGCCAAGCACTGGCTGGCGCGCCGGATGCGAGGTGTGCCCTCCCGTACGTGACCTCTATCAGTCGTCCACGGCGTCGGGCGTCGGCGGATCGACCGGCTGGGTCCCCTCGCGAATTCGCGCGAGATACTTGTCCGTAAAGTCGATCTTGAGCTCGACGAACAGCGGTAGATGGTCGGACATCTGCCACGTGCGCCAATCTTTCTCGAAGTACGTCTTGCGCTTGGCCGGAGTATCCGGCCATTTGCCGTTGCGCTTTCCGAGCGGAAAGTACGTCTCGGCCTCGCCTTCCGTGTACACGGCCTTGTAGTAGTTCAATACGCCCGCGTTGTTCTCGCTCGTACCGAGCTCGAGCTCGCCCTTGCGCACGAGGAAGGCGATCTGGTCGTAGTGCTTGTCGCCGCCCATGTTGCTCACCCAACGCAAGTCGTTGTTGTCGAGTGTCAGGTCGGCGGGCATGACGAACTTGTGTTTCCGCAGGGCTTTCATCGTCTCGTCCTGCGGACTGACCACGTTCATGTCGCCCAGCAGGATGTAGTTCTGGCCGTCGGCGTCGGCGCGCTTCTTCAGGAACTTGGCGATCGCGCCGAGCTCCGCGACCCGGCGCTCGTATTCCTCACCCGTGGCCGCGCCGAAAAAGGCATGCACGGTGCACAGGTAGAACTTGAACCAGCCGGACTGGAAGCGGACGAGAAACGGGCTGCGCGCGAACTGATGTTCGCCGTTCACGAGCGCCGACTTCGGCAGGACGATTTCGCCCGCGATGTGCTTGAACTGCACCTTGCTCGAGTCGAACAGGAACACCATGCGCTCGCCATTGCCCGACGGCCCCTCGGTGATGTCCGTTGCGATGTAGCGCCAGGACGGACCGAGGAGTTCCATGATCTTCTCGAACGGCGACATGTCCTCGTTCACTTCCTGCACGGCGACCAGGTCGAACGCGGAGATCACCTCGGCGATGTAGTGGAACGTCTCGGCGAGCCTCGGCCCATGCTTGAACTTGTTGGAGTCGAAGTCGCGGATGTTCCAGGTGGCGAGCAGCAAGGTGTCGGATGCCGTGCGGCGCGGCACGTTCTTCGCAATGTATTTGCGCAGGGCCGCGATGTGATCGATCGCCCGCTTGCGGTCGTCCGTTTTCCAGTACTTGAGGCGCCAGTACATTGGCATGATGAGCTCCGTCCTTGTTTGTTGTTGTGGGGCGGTCGCTCGATAACCTAACCGCGTCGCGGTCAGGCGTCCAGATGTCCGGCGGCGAGGCGCCGCCCGGTGTCGCTAACTAGCTTGCAAGCTGTTGATGCGGCTGGACATCCTTCAATGCCCGGGAGACGAAGAACGCAGTCGGCCATCCCACCAGCAGCGTGTGGAAGAAGAACGTCATGTGGAGCCCTTCGACCGGATAGATAGGCCGGCCGATCGCCGACAGCGGCAGGATGACGTAGTTCATGACCAGCGCGAAGGCCACGCCGTAGATGATGCCGAGCACGATCCACTGCCGCGGCACGAACTTCAGGCGGCTCACGATCAGGTACAGCAGCGCGGCGGCGGCGAAGCAGATGAAGAAGTGCAGCGCGATGCCCAACAAGACGATGCCCATGCCGCCCTGGTGAGCTTCGGGCCCTAACAATCCGCTGGCGACGCCCTTCCACGGTCGTGTCCAGGGGTTCCCGGCTCTCACCGCGTTGATGGTCGGGTAGATGAAATCGGCGAGCCCCGCGAAGAAGCCGCCGAGAAGGATGCCCTGGAGCGCGCGATTCGTCTTGATCATGACGCAGGCCTCATCCGGTAGATGCCGCCGTTGTGGCGGCTAAGGAC
>JAEYUC010000047.1 GCA_023433705.1 Pseudomonadota bacterium | reverse complement strand
CGATCTTGCGATTGCGCACTCGCGCGAGCTGATCTTCGCTGAGTGCGCCGACGTCCTCGCCGTCGAGCGTGTACGTGCCGGTAGTCGGGAGATCCAGGCAACCGAGCACGTTCATCATCGTCGACTTGCCCGAGCCCGATGGGCCGATCAGCGCGACGTATTCGTTGCGCGCGATGCTGAGATCGACGTCGGTGAGCGCGGCCAGCTCGGTGCTGCCCATCCGGTACGTCTTGCCGATGCCGCGCAGCTCGATCACTTGTTCGCGGCCAGTTCGGGCTTGACGTTGAGGCCCACCTTCTCGCCGTCCAGCAGGAACAGCAGCGTCTTCGCGGGACCGACGATGACCTGGTCTCCTTGCTTCAACCCAGCCGTGATCGCGATGTGACTGTCGTCCGCGGTGCCCGTGGATACCGCACGTTTCACGGCGCGTCCCGCGTCATAGACGAAAACGCTCGCGATCGACTTCTCGGATTTGGAGGACTTCTCCGGATTGTCCTCGTAGCGCAGCGCCTGCACGGGCACCGCGAGCACTTTCTCATCGCTGTTCGACCCGGTGAGCACCTCGGCGCGGCAGCTCATCCCGGGGTGGAAGGTCACGCCGGTCGTATTCGTCAGGCGCACACGCACGGGGTAGCTCTTGCTCTGCCCTGTGTACCGCGGCGCGATCGCCACCTGTTCCACCACGCCGCTCAGGGTCTTGTCGGGAAAGGCCGCGGGCACGACGCGCGCCTCGGCGCCCACCCTCACGCGCGCGATGTCCGTTTCGTCGACGTTGATCTCCGCATCGATGCTGGCCGTGTCGGCCACGTCGACGAGCGTCGAGCCGGCGATGCCGGAGAAGCTGGGCACGGCGGTCTGACCCACCTTGACGTAGATAGCCGTCACCTTCCCGTCGAGCGGCGAGCGGATCTCGGTCTTGGCGAGCTGCTCCTGCGCCGCCCGCAGTTGCGCGATCGCCTGCGTGAGCTGTTCCCGGCTGGTGCGCAGATCGACCTCGGCGAGATTGCGCGCGGAGATCAGCTCCTCGAGGCTGTTGGCGTCCACCATGCCTTGCTCGCGCAGCGCTTCGAAACGTTTCGCCCTCGCGACCAGGGTGTCGAAGTCCACCTGCCGGCGTTCGATGCTGAGCCGTGCCTGCCGCACCAACGCCTCGCTCTGCTCGATCGCGGCCTGCGGCGCGCGCGGATCGAGCCGCATGAGCAGCTGATCGCGTTTCACCTGGTCGCCCTCTTCCACGAGGATCTCGGTCACGCGGCCCGTGACCTCGGGCGCCAGCGTGACCTGGCTCTCGTAGGTCAGCGCGCCCGATGCGAGTACCGTGGGAGTGAGGCCGCGCATCGACACCTGCTCGACGTCGACCAACTTGCCGGCTTCGTCACGCGTCAGTTTCAGCACCACTGGCAAGGCGATCAGTGCGACCAGCGCGCCGACCGAGATCCATTGTCTGCGGGTCATTCGCGGCTACCGGAAGGCCAGGAACGACCAGACGCCATAGAGAATCGCCGTCGGTATCAGCACGAAAATCGTGCTGAACACCCAGGAGCGCTGGCTCCAGACCCGCACGCCGATGATCGCGAGGATCGCGCTCAATACGAGCGGGATGCTCAACGATTCGAACATCGAATATCCGGGGCTTCCGAAAGGTCTGTTCAGAACGAGCTCGTTCAGCGACAACGGCTGGACCACGGACGGACTCACCTGCGTGTTGTCGCTCATCAACAGGAGAATCGCCCCGATCACCGTGTTGAGCAACAGCGGCAGAGAGGTCCAGCAGTTCAGCGCGAACCAGTGCTTGAACCGGAGTTCCGGGGGTAGTTTGGTGACCTTCGCGGCCAGGAGCATGTACAGGGACCAAAGCAGCAGCATGACCGGCAGCGCGACGATCGCGCTCGCGACGGACGACCACATCAGCGTGGTGCGCGTGAGCATGGACATCGCCGCGGCCCGCTGCTCTTCCGGCATCTTCTGGAAGTCGGGATTGTTGGCGAACATCATCTCCTTGAACCATTCGATGTCCACGACGCTGTAGTACCACCAGGCCATGGCGGCCGTGGACACGACCAGCAGCGCCAGCGGAAACCAGAATCTCGGGCGTTCGCGCAGCTCCACGAAGGCGCTGGAGGGGGCGGTCGGGAGGGCCAGTGAGACGGCAAGGTTGTTCATGTGAGACCTCTTACCACGGAACGGGGTTAGTTAGTTGTAGTTCATGAATGCCGTGCGCGGCTGAGCGCCCAGGGCGGCAGGACTCCGACCAGCAGGACGCCCAGGGACAGGTACGTGATCCCGAGGAAATTCGGCACGGATGTCCCGACCCACGAAGCCGCGCCGAATGCCGCCGTGATCGCGAGGACACCGATCGCGTAGCGGGTGGTCAGGACTCGCTCTGCGAATCCTTTCCAGGCGAGATAGCCGATGGCGAGCACGATCGCGATCCCGGACACCCAGAACGTTCCCACCGCGAAATTTCGCGGCAAAGTTTCCGGCACGATGCCGTTGCGCTCGGCCGTGACCGTGAGCAGGAGCACGATCGACCAGGCGACCGGCAGCCACTGCACCGTCAACAGCAGGCGCGGATGGCGCGCCCGCATCGCCTCCTGGGAGGCGCGCCAGGCGATCACCGCGGTGATGGTGACGATGGCGAAGAACACCGCCCAACCGTATTCAGCCGGGGACAACCCCGCCGCGAGGCTCGTGAGCTTTTCCCGCGCCTGCAGCAATTTCGGCAACAAGTCACCCTGGCTGGCGATGATGGTGTAATCGCTCCAATAGCTCATCAGCAACGTCGAGACCCACACGCCCGCGCCGATCGCGGTCAATGCGACCAGTGTGCACGCCGTCCTGACGAGCACCTTGATCACGACCAACTGCACGGTGTCATACGGATGGGTCATCTCGAATGGACTGACATACGTGCGCCCCTGCTTGCGCCGGATGCCGAACGCATTGCCGCCCAGCCCGAACAGCGCAAAGGGCACGCAGAAGACGGTCGCGGCGATGGCGACGATTCGAAAATGCGAAATCGGAATGCTGATCGCGTACAACTGGAGAAGCAGTATCGCGATGACGAAGCCGGTCAACAGCACGGGCAGTCCGCTCGACTTGAGCTCGAACCACACCTGCGCCTTCGTCGCCGAACTAGTTGGACACTGGAGCCGGAAGACGCCGATCATCCAGTCCGGGAATCCGCCCGACAGCTCCTTCCGCTGAGGTTCGAATGCGGTGGATTCTCCACGGCGCTGCCGCGCCACGCCGA
Source organism: Pseudomonadota bacterium (assembly GCA_023433705.1). Lineage (GTDB taxonomy): Bacteria > Pseudomonadota > Gammaproteobacteria > Steroidobacterales > Steroidobacteraceae > CADEED01. The sequence continues at coordinate 55,006 of JAEYUC010000047.1, read as the reverse complement.
TGACCGTGAGCACGAAAGAAGCGGCGCCGATCGCGACGAACACCGCGTTCTCGATCCAGGAGAACTCGACTTTCAGCGGCGACTCCACGTTCTTGAACAACACGAAGAACATCGGCACGCTGAACGCGATGGAGCCTACCCACTGAACGACCCGGCTGCGGGTCGACCACTGACAGCAGGCGTACGCGAAGTGGTAGGACACGAGGATCAGGATCATCGAGGCCAGCGGCAGCGGCCGGCCGAAGGCCAAACCAAGCGCGGCGGCGGAAACGAGATACAGCGCGGTGCACGTGATCGCGTCGTACAGGAGCAAAGTGCTGACCAAGGTGGCGTTGGACAGCGGCTTCGAGTACCAGAGATGAAACGGGAAGCCCGGTTTGTACCCGTCCGCGAACTTGCCGCCGTTGAGCTTCGCGATCGAGAACCAGATCATCGAGTGGGTCGCGGCGAGTATCCAGAAAGCCACCGCCGCGCCGTTGTCGGAGAACGTCATCGCGAGGGCACCCGCGGCGACTCCGAGCGCGAGGCGCTGACCGGCCTCGACGCGCGTGAGCCGCAAGTTCTCCCACACCATCGCGAAGATGGGAGCGGCGCGGTTCATGCGGCCTCCGCCTGCTGGCGCGTGCGGCCGGCTCGCGCCAGGAAGATTTCCTCGAGCGTGGCATCGCGCGACTCGACGACCTCACCACCGCGCGCCGTGACGGAGCGGCGGAACTGCTCGGGCGATCCGCTATGGATCACGCTCCAGCTGCGGCCGCCTCCTTCCATGGCGAGCGCGGTATCGAGCTCGGGCGGATTTTCGAAGTGTTCCGCGAACTGCACGCGGCTGCGCTGATAGTCGCGACGCACGTCGTCGAGCGCGCCGCTCAGCGTCACGCGGCCCTGGTGCATCAGCGTCACGTGGTCCGACATGCGTTCCACTTCGTCGAGCAGGTGCGACGAAAAGATCACCGTGCGTCCGTCGTCGGCCACCGCGCGGACGATCGCATCGAGGATGTCGCGACGAACAACCGCGTCGAGACCGGAAGAAGGTTCGTCGAGGATCAGCAACTCGGGACGATACGCCACCGCCGCGATCAGTCCGGCCTGGGCGCGCATGCCCTTCGAGAGTTCCTTGATCTTCCTGGATGGATCGAGCGCGAACGTCTCGAGCAGCTCGTTCGCATACGCCGCGTCCCAGTTCGGATAATAGGCCTGCGTGTAACGCATCAGCTCGTCGATGCGCATCCACTCGGGCAGCTCGCGCTCCTCGGACAGATAACCGACGCGGCCCAGCACGCCGACAGGATCGCGCACCGGGTCGAGGCCGAAGATGCGCACCGTGCCGCTCTCGGCCCGCAACAGGCCGAGCAGGTGTTTGAGCAGCGTGGTCTTGCCTGCGCCGTTGGAGCCCACGAGCCCGTACACCTGGCCCGGAGTGGCGCGCAACGAAACGCCGTCCAGAGCTTTCTTGTGCTCGAAGGATCGCGAGAGCTCTTTTACTTCGACGACTGCCTTTTCCATTTTCTTCTCCCTCTTCCTGCCTGTCTTAGTTCGCGTCCTATCTATTCGCTTCTTTCTTCGCTTCCGCCGGAGCGGTGGCGTTCTCTTCCATCGCCGCCTTGCGTTCCCGGACCATCCGCAGGATTTCATCCGTGGAGATGTTGAGCTGGTGCGCTTCGGCGAGCAGCGCATCGATCCGTTGCTCGATCACGCGCCGGCGTTCGCGCAGCGCCACCTGTGGCGGGCGCGCCTCGGAGACGAACGTTCCCGAGCCCTGCCGCTTGTGAATGACGCCGGAAACCTCGAGCTCGCCGTATGCCTTCACGATCGTGTTCGGCGTGACCTTGAGCTTCAGCGCCAGCGTGCGGATGGGTGGCAGCTCCTCACCGGGCCGAAGCAGCCCGGACGCCACCAAGTATTTGATCTGGTTGACGATCTGCCGATAGATCGGCACGCCGTCGGTCAGGTTGATGGTGATGTCCACTGAGGCCTTGCTGAAAAACGATCAGTTGAAGTGTATGGGTACAGTGATACAATTCCCGCAATTCGTCAAGCGCCCCGATGCCGCCTCTGTTGAAATGGCCGGTAGTTAGCACACCGGAATGGGAAGTCAGGGAGGCGACATGAAAGTCAGGCTGTTCGCGTTGCTTGCGTTGGGACTCGTGCTCGGCGCCCCACCCGCACCAGCCGGTTCGTGCGGTCCGATAGACGGCGTGGAACAGGTGCTCCACGCACCAGGCGTTTTCATCGGCGACCTTCATGGTTCGACGGAACCGCCCACGTTCCTCGGTGCGCTGGCCTGCCACGTGGCGAAGCCCGGACGACCTCTCGTGGTGGCGCTGGAATACGACGCCAGGGATCAGGCCGTGCTCGATCAGTTCCTTTCGGAGTCCGACGAGGCCAGGGCGGTTGAAGTCCTGACTGCCACGACCTTCTGGACGGACAACCGGGACGGCCGTGCATCCGGTGCGATGCGCGACGCATTGCTGGCGATGCGACGACTCGCACGTGACGGCGCCCAGATGAAACTCATCGCCTACGATCTGGGGGGCGAATCGTCAGCGGATCGCGACAAGAAGAGCGCGGACCTCATCCGGCGGAGGCGTGAAGGCGAGGATGCGGCGACCTACTGGATAGTCTTCGGCGGCAACGTGCATGCGCGCAAGACGAAAGGTTTGCCGTTCACCAACGCTCCACCCGGCTCCGAAGATCACGAACCATTGGGGTATCTGATCCGGGACTGGGGTCTCATCCATCTCGACGCGGGATATCGGGGTGGTACGACCTGGGCATGCACCGGCCCTGCCCCTGACGATTGCGGGAGCATCGATCTCGGCCCCGCATGCGCGGCCGACTGTCCCAAGCATCCGAGCATCCGGCTCGAAGCCACCAACCCCGCGTTCGATGGCGTATACGAAGTCGGAAGTTTGACGATTTCCGTACCCGTGAACAGGCAGGGCAAGAACTGAATCGCCGGCGATGCCGATACGCATCGGCGCGCATGTCGGGAAAGGACGCCCGCGGCACTTGCACCGCGGGCGCATTCATCGGATCACTTCTTGGGTGGATTGCCAGGTTGCGCGCGGGTGGGCGCGCCTTTCACGTTCATCCTGATCGCCGTCACCTTGTCGGCGGGACCTGTGATGAACAGGGTCTTGCCGTCGCGGCCCGCAAACGTGTTGTTGGTCGCACCACCGCCCGTCGGAATCGTCAGGATGTGGTTGCCGTCGGGATCGAACGCCATCACGCCTTCACCATTGCTGATGTAGACGTTTCCGCGCTCGTCCATCGACATGCCGTCGCCGCCCCAGTCGGTGAACTTGCGCATGTTCTTGAGAGTGCCGTCACCCTTGATGTCGAAGACCCAGGTGCCGCCTTTATTGTCGTAGTACCACTTGTTGACGTAGAGCTTCTTGCCGTCCGGCGTGCCGACGACGCCATTCGGCCATGCGTCGGACTCCCATCCCAGCGCGTCCGACGTCATCCGGTGAATCTTCCGCGCGCCGGGCGGTAGATAGTAGACGTGACCGCCCTTGCCCTGCGGCGCCTGCTCCGAGCGCGTGGGCTCCCAGCCCTGCTGGCGTGGATCGCCGGCGTCCCAGTAACCCCGCGGGAAAATCGGATCCGTGAGGTAGATGCCGCCGTTGACGGGGTTGATCCATACGTCGTTCGGTCCGTTCAGCAATTTGCCCTGGTGATTGTCGATCAGCACCTTGTGGCTGCCGTCCTTGAAGATCTTCCACAACTCCCCGTGCATGTCCGCCGCGGCGATGAGGTTGTCCTCCAGATCGAAGATCATGCCGTTGGCGCGTCCGGTACCCTCGAGGAACAGCGTGACCTTGCCGGTCCCGGCATCCCAGCGGTAGATCTTGTCGTTCGGCTGGTCGGTGAAATACACATTGCCGTGACGGTCCGCGGCGGGACCTTCGGTGAAGCTGAATCCCTCCGCGATGATCACGAGTTTCCCGTTGCGGCTCACCAGGCCGTGCGGATCGTAGATGTCGACCGGAATGACCTCGCCGGACAGATTCCCCGGTCCCGAATGCCTCGCAGGATGCTTGTCGTGCCCCGCGCCCGCGAAACCCGCGTTGGAAATGCAGGCCATGGCCCCCAGCGCAGCGGCACACATGCGTAGTCGAATCTTCATGAAGTCTCCCTCTTTGTTCTAACTATCGCGCTCTGCCGGCAACCTATCAGCGCACTTTCACTAAGGCAACGTGCTTTCCGTAATGGCAGCCCATCGGCCGTCCGCGCCGCTGCGCGTCATATGGTTAGCCCACGCCCGCGATGCACAAACACGTATGGCTGGGCCATCACCGGGGAGTTGCGTAAACCACGTAGGGAAGCCGCGGTCACGTCTGACTAATCTGTGCGCGGTTCGCCACGGACGTGGCGGCGAGAAACCACAGGAGTATCAGACATGGTCAGGGAAACAGGGAATGGACCTTCGGCGCGAAATCGCTTCAGGGCAATCGCCCTCGCGGCGATGCTGTTCGCGGGATTCGGCGCGGAAGCATTGGCGCAAAGCTCCAACACTATCGTTGTGCGCGCCCGAGGCACAACCGGCGGCGAGTCGATCACGCTGCGCGTCGACAACAGCAATGTCGCCACGTGGACGCTGACGACCAGCTACCAGAGCTTCAGCGCAACGACGAATCTCAACGGAACCGTCGCCGTGGCGTTCACGAACGACGGTACGAATCGCGACGTGCAGGTGGACTACATCGTCGTCAACGGACAGACACGCCAGTCGGAGAACCAGAGCTCCAACACCGGGCTGTACGCCAATGGCGCATGCGGCGGCGGCTCCAACAGCGAGTGGATGCATTGCAACGGCGCCATCTCGTACGGACCCGTGTCCAACTCGGCCAACAGCATCGTGGTTCGCGCGCGTGGCACCGCGGGCACCGAGTCCATCAGCCTGCGGCTCGACAATACCAACGTGGCGACGTGGACGTTGACGACGAGCTTCCAGAACTACAGCGCTTCCACCAACCTCAACGGCGCCATCACGGTGGCGTTCACCAACGACGCGACCGGGCGTGACGTGCAGGTGGACTACATCACCGTCAATGGCACGACTCGCCAGGCCGAAGCGCAGACCTACAACACGGGCGTCTGGGCCAATGGGAGCTGCGGCACCGGCAGCCTGAGCGAATGGATGCACTGCAACGGCGTCATCGGCTTCGGAAACGTGAGCGGCGGCGGCGGCAGCGGCCCGCAACTGCCCGCGTTCTTCGTCGGCAACATCACGACCAACGGCAGCGTGCGGTCTGACTTCATCCAGTACTGGAACCAGATCACGCCGGAGAACGAAGGCAAGTGGGGCCAGGTCGAGCCGAACCGCGATCAGTACAACTGGGCCGGCCTCGACGCGGCGTATAACTACGCGCAGCAGCACAACATCCCGTTCAAGCAGCACACGTTCATCTGGGGTAACCAGGCGCCCAGCTGGATCCACGGACTCAGCGCGTCCGAGCAGGCCGCCGAGATCGAGGAATGGATCCGCGACTTCTGCGCGCGTTACCCGAACACGAAGATCATCGACGTGGTGAACGAGGCGATCCCGAGTCACGCCCCGGCCACGTTTGCGCAGAACGCGTTCGGCAACAACTGGATCATCCGCTCGTTCCAGCTCGCGCGGCAGTACTGCCCCAACGCGATCCTGGTCCTGAACGACTACAACGTTCTGAGCTGGGACACCGACGCCTTCATCAACCTGGCGCGGCCGGTGGTCCAGGCCGGCGTGGTGGATGCGCTCGGCGCGCAGGGTCACGGGCTCGAGAGCTGGTCGGTGAGCGACATCCGTTCGCGGCTGGATCGCGTCGCCGCGCTCGGCCTGCCTATCTACATCACCGAGTACGACGTCGCGCGCACCAACGACCAGGAGCAGCTGAACATCATGCGGAACCAGTTCCCGATGCTGCACGATCATCCGTCGGTCGTCGGTATCACGCTCTGGGGATACGTGGTCGGCAGCACGTGGGTCAACGGCAGCGGGCTGATCCAGCCCAATGGCACGCAGAGGCCGGCGATGACGTGGTTGATGAACTATCTGGGACGTTGAGTCCGTGACATGGCTTGCCCGCGGTACGACGGTGCCGCGGGCAGCTTCACGGGGATGGTTCGACGCGACGCGTGCCGAGGCGCGCCGCAACACGAAGCCAGGTGCCAGCGCCTATGCATCGGCGCTGACACCCGACCTCAGGCGGAAGCCGGTTCTATGAACAGGATTCCATCCTTCTCACGCTTCACGAGGCCCTGGGAGTTCAGGATGATGTCGAGCGCCTGATCCCAGGGCATCTCGGCGAGCTTCACGGTCACGGTGCCCGAGACCTTGTCGCTCACCAGGATGTTCACGTTGGCGGCCTCACCCATCGACCTGATGAGCCCGCGGACGTCGACGTCCTGGTACTGAAGCTTCACGCGTTTGCCGGCCAGCAGCTCTATCTTTCCGACCGGCTTCGCAGCCTGCGATGCGCCCGCCTCCGCCTGCGCCGGCGAAGCCAGTCCGATCGTCACCGGTACCGCCGCGGCGGCGAGTGCGAGTACTCCCAGCGCGAGGCGCCTGCCACCTCCCAGCTCTTTCACGTTTCTCGTCATGATTGCCTCCAACCGTAGTTTCAGATCGGCGCCAGAGACGCCGGCAACGCATGCCAGGTCCGATGCTAGATAGGACCGGCAAACCCGGAGAATTGCTTCGGCATAAGTGCGAGGATCGCTGCCTGCCCGAACGACGCCCTCGTCGCAGGCGCGCTCGCGCTCCTCGAGCATGCGTGCGCCGATCCACCACACGAGGGGGTGAAACCAGAACAGCGCCTCGACCAGCATGTGAATCGCGGCCGTCAGGTTGTCGCGACGCCGCAGATGACACAGTTCGTGACGAACGATCGCCTCGAGTTGCGGCGGGGTCAGCCGTGCCGAAACGTTCATCGGCAACAGCAGGACCGGCCGCAGGATGCCGACGACACTGGGTTCGCGCAGTTCGGCCGATGTCCTGACTGGAATGGGTGCGGCGATATGCGTCGGCGCGGCCTTGCGCAGAATTTCGCGAATACCGCGCCATCGAAGGAACCAGCGGACCAACAGCATCGTGGTTCCCACGAGCCAGATCCCCGTTGCTACCGTCCAGAGAACCCGGGTCGGTTCGGCTTCGATCATCCGCGAGGGAGCGCCCAGGAAGGCGGGTACGGTGCCCGCAACCAGCGCCGCGACGTCGGCACTTCCGATTCCGGCCCAGGGATGCGCCGCCTGCCCGAGCATCGTCAACCACGAGAATGGAACCAGGAACTTGATGGATGCAACCACCCACACGCCATGGCGCAGATGTGCACCGTTCTTTCGCAGGGCCAGAGTCAGCAACCACGCACCGATTGCAAACAGGGTCGATTGCCAGAGATGGTCCAGCAGCGCGGAGCTCACTTGCGCGGCTCCTTTTCTCCAAGCGACAGCAGCATCTTCTCCGCGTCCTTGATGTCCTCGAGCGTGAGTTTCCCGGACTCGATGAGATGCGCCATGACCGGCTGGGACCGCCCGCCGAAGTGGCCGAGAAGTTCATCGATGAGTCGTCCATGGGTCGCTTCACGCGACACGGTCGCCTCGAAGATGTGCGCGTTGCTTATCTTCTTCGCGCGACGTAACGCACCTTTCGCCTCGAGGCGGCACATGACCGTCTGCACTGTCGTGTACGCGGGCCGTTTCCTGGAAGGAAAACTCTCTTGAACCTCACGGACCGAGGAAGGGCCTCGCTCCCACAATGCCTGCATGATCTTGAGTTCGAGTTTGCCCAGCCCGCGAGTCGCCATCTATTTCTCCTACCTACGTAGTAGACTCTACTACCGGTTTGTGAGACGAGCAAGTGAGCGTGATCGGCGCGAAGAATCGGGAACCTCGGTCTCTACTCGTCGGAGCGCGACCCGTACCGACGCGGGAATTCGCCCATATGCCCCCTGCCCCGACCGAACGCCTCCGATCGCGCGGTATAAGAAACAAAACCGGGCAAGGAGACACCGAATGGAATCCGTACACGTTCCCACGAATGCACTCGTACTGGTGGGCGATGGCAAGCGAGCCCTGTTCCTTCGCAATCGCGGGACCCCCCGCCACATCGAATTGATAACCGAACGCGAGATGACGCAGGACAATCCTCCGAATCGCGAGCACGGCACCGATCGTCCCGGCCGGTACCTCGGCGCCGACGGCGTATCGCGCAGCGCGTTCGAACAGACCGACTGGCACCAGCAGGCGGAAAAGCGATTCGCGGTCGAAATTGCCGACACGCTCTACCAGATGGCGCACAAGCATCGGTTCGAAGACCTGGTATTGATCGCGCCGCCGAAACTTCTCGGAGAGCTGAGGGCCGCGCTGCATTCGGAAGTGACGGAGCGGATCGTCGCGGAAGTGCCGAAGGACCTGACGCCGACCCCCGTGCCGGAAATCGCGAGGATGCTGAGTTGAGAGCTGCCGTCAGCGCGTCCTGAATGAGACATACCGCGTCGAGTCCTACACGAGCCGTCGCGGCGACTGAAACAAGATCGGTGGGGATGCGCGCAGCATTCCCGGTTCAGCCCCGCTGCCAAGGTCAGGAGGAAAACATGCAGATCCGCGACGTGATGACTTCACAAGTAAGCATGGTGAGACCGGATACGAGCGTTTCCGAGATCGCGATGAAAATGCGCGACGAAGACATCGGCTCCCTGCCGGTCACGGACGGCGACAAGCTCATCGGCATGGTGACCGATCGCGACATCGTCACACGCGGAGTGGCGCAATCCGCGGACATGAGCCGGGTCAAGGCCCAGGACGTGATGTCGCCGAAAGTCCTGTATTGCATGGAGGACGAGTCGGTTGCCGACGTGCTCGAGAACATGCGGGATGAACAGATCCGGCGTCTGCCCGTCGTGAATCGCGAGAAGCGCCTGGTCGGCGTGGTGTCGCTCGGCGATCTCAGCCAGGCGGAGAAACATCGCTCCGGCGATGCGCTCGCCGGAATTTCGAAGCCCGCGCGGGAACACTGAAGCACACAAAAGAAACGGCGGCCGGATCTCGCGATCCGGCCGCCATCCTTTCCCCCCTCGTGGCGGACCTGCGGCCCGGTCGGACGTCGCCTCCCGGGCCGCGGTGATCCCCTAGCTACCCTTTTACGTGTTATCCGCCGTTACCCGGCTTCTGCGGAGAAATGGCGATGGGCGCGGTCCTCGTGGCCACCTGCCCGTTCTGCTGGTAGTACAGGTACTCCAGGTAGACCCAGTACGTCTGACCGTTGCTCAGGCCCTTGATGTGCACGCCCTTCGCGTTGAAGTTGACGTTGCCATAGGGCTTGAAGGGACCGTCGGGCGACTTGCCAAGATAGACGCCGAAGCCCTTGCCGTTGGGCGGAGCATTCTCGAAGTCCACGTTGGCCTGGCCGTTGCCGGCTTCGACCTTGGTCACCTTGATGTCGCGGAACCTGAAGATGTTGGGCTCCGAGATATCCCTCTTCTCGGCTTCCGTCTGCATCAGGTAGACGATCAGCGTGGGATCGGCCGACTCGGAGAAGTCGGTGTCGCCGCCGATCGTCAGCACGGTGTTGTCCGCACTCCACGTCTTCGTCCACGCCTTCGCGAAGTTGACGCCCATGCCGAAATTGCCGGGATGCATCGGCTGGGCGAACTTGACCTGGATGCTGTCGGCCGCGCCGCCCACACCGCTGATGCCGACCACCGAGGCGATCGCGCCGGAAGCGCCGTAGTTGGTCGTGAGATCGACGATCCCTTTCGGCGGATCGCCGGCCGCTGCCGTGCCGGCCACGGCAGCGATCAGCACGCTGGCGATGGCGACGACACGATGTCTCGTGTTGGTAGTGATGTTCATGAGTCTTCCCCCTCGAAATTCCACATTAGTTAGGCTTTGCATGGTCATGCCTCAATTCGCCAGCGTGTCCATGATGTCCATCTGCAGATCGAACGTGAACCCGGGGAACAGGTCCGGGAACTGCAGGTTGTCGATGAACATCTTGGTCGGCGGGGTGAATCGGGGACCGTAGGTCGCGGCGCTCTGGCCGCCGCCGGCGATGCCCAGCTTGTGGTGGATCTGGAAGGAACGCAGCATCACGCCGTAGTTCTGCACCTGGACACTCGACACGGGATCGTTACCGGTCCAGCGGTCGCCCATGAGCTCCTCGGGCGAACGCGTGTCGAAGTAGAAGATCGCCTGGTCTTCGCCCAGGTTGTTGATGCGCTCGGGGAAGCTGATGTACCACGAGTTTTCGATCGTCGTGATCTCGGGACGCATCATGAATTCCCACGAGTAGTAGGGAACCTTGACCTGCTTGCCGACTTTCTGCGATCCGACGGTGCGCAGGGTGTACGGCCCGTTGCTCGGATCGTCCTTGGCATCCAGATAGATAGTCGCCTTGCCGTTGGACGTGGGCGCCGTGTAGAGCACTCCGCCGCTCGGCGAAACGAGTTCGACTGCCGGAGCATCCGAAAGGATCGTCAGGTTCCGCTTCGTACCTTCGACCACCAGTCGCAGATCCGTCGTCGTGCCCAGCGAGTACTGGCCCGGGAAGGCCCAGGGCATGGCGGACGGATCGGTCACCGCGAACGGGTTGTATTCGAAACCCGGGAACACCGTGACGGGCGCAGTCGCGGTGGCGACGTAACCGGCCGTGCTGTTCGAACCGTACGGCGGGGTGACTCCGCGCAGGACCAGCTCCGCCATGGCGTGGAAATTCGCCTTCTCGGTGTTGTTGGTCGCGTGCGCGAGCCGCGGCGAGGCGATGTAGCCGATGTAGTCCTCGTAACCGAGACCCTCGCGATAGGCACCGGTGCCCTCGTACATCTGGTACGCCAGGCGCGCGGCATTGACCGCGATGGCCACGCTCTCGGCGCCGTTCCAGAAGTCGTCCATACCTTCGAACACCATCATCGGACGGGGCGCGATCAACGCCAGCGTCATGTGGTGATCGACCGGCAACTGGTGCTTGTTTTCCTGGCGGAAGTTGTCCGGCAACCGGCTGGTGAACCAGCGGAAGTAGTTAGTTCCGTCGTAAGCGCGGTCGATCTGCTCCTTGCGCGCGCCGGTGACGCCCGAATAGAACGAGTTCGGATCCATCTCCGCCGCCGTGTAGCTGCTCGCGTTGGCGTTGTTGCCCTGCGGATACTTCTTCGAGTCGTAGGTGTAGCGGATCGTGGAGGCGCCGAACTGGCCGGAATGGCCCACCCACGTCATGTACAGCCGCTCGTCGAAGGCCGACGCCAGCATGGCGATCTTGCCGCCGCGGGAGAATCCGTACGTGATCAGCTTCGTGTCGTCGATCTCGGGAAAGAGACCGTTCGGGTACTGCTCGTTGCGGATCTTGAGTGCATCGACCACGCGGTGAAAGCCCCAGGCCTGCGCGAGGAGCGTGCCGGTGTCGTACTTGACGTCGCCCTGCACGTACGGGAACAGCGTCCAGTACACGCCGGTCGGCGCGCCCGCGCTGGTGTCCGAAGAAACGGACGGGGTGGCGATGGACGCGTACCCGAGCTGCTGCCCGGTGATCTGGCCGTTGGTAGTCAGTGGCTGGCCGCCGATGAAGGTCGGGAATTTCTCGACCAGCACGCCATCCTGGTAGGCCGCCGGATACTGCGCCGCAGTGGGGATGGTGACGGCGACGGTGAACCCGGCCGTCCGGACGCCCACGACCTGGCCGTTTGCGTCCTTGACGTCCACCTCCATGTCGACGCGCAGGTTGTTGCCTGTGCGCGAAGCAGTCAGTCGATCCGGCTCATGGATGTAGCCGTACTCGTAGTACTGCAGGTAGTCCTTGATCTCTTCGCGGCGCTCCTGCCACTGCTCGAGAGTCGTGAGCGGCCTGCCGTCGTTGAATTTGAAGAGGTTCGGGAGCTCGTAGACGAACGGTAGTTGGTCTGGTCCCGGGTGTGATTGCGCGTTCGCGGTCGATGCGAACAGGCTGACACCGCCTATCGCGAGCGCCGCACAGGCGCGAATTGGCCATCTCAATCGAGTCATGTTGATTCCCCCTAGTTCACTGAGTCTTCGCACTGGAAGCCCATTCGAGCCAGCTGCGGACGCTGGCTCGAATGGGGTTGGTGCCCGTCAACGATCCCAAGTCAACGTTGATAGACACCCAGATCGCCGAGATCGATTTCGTAACCGTCCTGGAGCTTTTCGTATTCCCCTTCGAAATAGCTATCCAGGTACGAGTGCCCGAGGATGAACCGGTCCGGATTCATCGCACCGTAATAGCCGGCATTGGCGTTGCTCTGCTGGTCGAACAACACGTAGCTGCCCTGCCATCCGGAGCCGGTCACTCCCCAGCTGATGATGTGATCGACGTACGGGCTGAACTTGGCGAACAGCTTGTACATCAGCGCGTACTGGTAGCCGAGCGCGTCGGACTGCCGGATGTTGAGCACCGCGGGCGCGGTCGCGCCGCCGCCCGGCGCGCTGGTCGGCATCTTGAGGTCGAACTCCGAGAACGCGATGCCTCTCAGCAAGCCCTGGTCGACGAGCGAGGCGTAGAGCGCCATCGCGTACTGGTTGTTGCTCGCGAGCGTCCTGCCCACCGAGTCGTGGCCCTGGATGCCGACTTCCTCGATGAGCGGACGGCCGTCGTACAACGGGTCGGTCTTCCACGCCGTGTTCATCGCGCGAACCATGTTGTAGACGGTCCGCGCCTTGCTGCGCGTGTAGATGTCGTAGTCGTTGTAAGTCAGCTTCGGCGGATGCTCCTGCACGTACGCGTCGATGCTGCCCTCGGCGTCGTGCCCGTCGAGCTTCATGTACTCCGGCAGGCTCGCGTAGTTGGCCTTGTAGGCCGCCGCCATCTGCGCGTTCGGAGCCGCGATGTGCGCGTGCTTGAAGAGCAGATAGATGTAGTGCTCACGGATGTCGCCGCCGATCAGGTCGTCCGACATCGCCACGAGCCAGTTCGTGTGCTTGAGGCTCGTGCGCCAGTTGTTCGGATCGACCGGGATCAGCTCGCTGTGACGGCTCTCGTGGATCTCCTCGTTGAGCACGTCCCACGAATTGAACGGGATGACGCCGCGTTCCTCGCTCGAACCGTACTTCGCGTCGGTCGAGAGGAAGTGCCGCATCACGTACATCGTGTGATTGAACTGCACTCGGCGCGCCATCTCCTTGTCGACCCGGACCTGCGTCGTGACGCCGTTGCCGAGGCCGTAGAAGTTGGTCGTGCCGTTGTACCCGGACGGCAGGGTCGCGGGAACGATCTGACGCATCCATGTCGGCGCCTGGTTGTACCAGGCCAGCACGTGGCCGTGAGCCTTGTACTGTCCCGGCGTTCCCGAGTTCCGAATCGCCAGGTAGGCGTTGGTGGGGAAGTTGTACTCGGCCGTGCCGGGCGCGGTGGTCGCGCCGGTCAGCGTCCCGCCGTCGACATTCCTCAACCAGTTCGGACCACGCGGATGCGTGGGTTCCGCCTTGAGGTTGTTGCCGTCGACGAAGATCTCGTAGTGCCGGGCGCGCGTGCCGGTCACGTTGCCCGTGCCGATCGCGCCGACCATGAAGAGCCCGTTCCCATTGTTGTACTTGCTCTTCAGGGGCGCGACCACGCTCTGGTTCTGCGTGTTGACGACATTGGGAAGCGGCGTGGTGGTCGGGTCTGGCGCCGTGATCTTGATGTCGGAGACGAAAATGACGGCGGTTTCCGCGGGGCGGCTCGTCTCGCCATGCAGCTCCAGGATGAAGTTGGAGGAATTACCAACCGAGGCATTGATGCTGTGGTGAGCCCTGAACCAGGTTTCACCGTTGTAGCTGCCCACCCAATCGGGATTGAGATTGTTGTACTGGTAATCCCGCAGGTAGCTGTCGAGGTCGGAGTTGGTGTTCCTGATCCGGAACCTCATGAGCTTGCCCTGGTTGCTCCTCGGGTAATACACGTCGAACTCGATCGTCGCGCCCGCGGGGACGGCGACCGTCGCCGACAACGGCGACTGCATCGTGATGCCGCCGAACGTGCTCGTCCCGTTGTGCGCGTAGTTGATCCGCAGCACATCCGCCTTGCCTTCGGAGTCCACGAACGGATACGGAACCATTGCGAACGTGCCGCCCGCGAAGTTGGCGGGAACACGATTGTCGAGCGGGGTTCGCGAAGTCCACGCATTGGTGGGCGCGGCAATCGTCACCGGCAGCCGGCCCGGACCCGGATCGAGACGGAAGTAAGGATCCGAACCGTCCGCCTTGATCTTCGCGGCGAATGCATCCATCGCGTCGCGCAGCGTGGTCACGGCCTCGATGGCCGCACCGCCGAACGCCGTGCGCGCGAATGCCAGCGCGTCATCGAGATCCTTCAGCTCGTGCGCGTACACCCACGGGAACGCCTTGTTCACGTCGGAGCCGTCTTCCGTGCGGCTGACCTGCATCGGGAACTCGCGATTGCCCGCTTTCAGCGCCTCGCCCTGCAGGATGAGATCGACCAGCACGAGCGACGCGCGGATCTCCTCCGCCAGGCTGCGCAGCTGGGCCGCGGCCGCGGCGCTCACCCCCGGGTTCGCTCCGCCGCTGAGCTGCGCCAGGTCGGCGAGGAAGTCCTCGATGGCCTTGAGCGCCGTCGCATTGCTGCACGGGATCTTGAGATTCGCGCACGGCGCGAGGTTGTCGAGCAGTGTCCGCTCGGTGGCGCCCCTGAAGTTGAACGCGTCGACGCGCACGCCAAGCGCGTGCAGCTGCGTGGCCGCGTTCACGGGCACCGCCGAAGACGCGCCCGCCAGCTTGACGCTGACGTCGTCGATTGCGAATTCGCCGGTGGTGCCGCTCGTGAACAGCAGCGAAAGTCCCGCGGCGCTGATCTGCGAGATCTGCACCGGGACGCTGAACTGCGTCTTCAGCTGGGTCCACTGACCCGCCGGAGCACTCACCGACCAGATCGGATAGACGAGGTTGGGCATGCCGTTGCGCGCGATGTTGAGCACCGCGCTGATCTCGTCGTCCGCGGCGGCCGGACGCACCCAGGCCGACAGCTCGTAGACGTAGCGGTCTTCGAGCTTGTTGGTCATGGCCTGGCCGATGCCGACGGCGGGATTGTTGCGTCCGGTGATGCGCACCGACGCCTGGCCGCCGTGCGAGACGGTCGTGTCGCGCGACACCGTGCCGGGCGCGGCGCCTACGCGTGTCCAACCCAGCGGGCTGGCGAGTTCCACGTCGCCGTTGACCACCAACTCGTCCGTCGCGCCGGGCGCGATGCGGCCGTCATCGAAGCGCACCATGTCCAGGCTGAACTGCGCACCCGGCGGACCGTTGAACACCAGGTAGAGATCGCGATGGCCATACGCGTAACCCTGCTCGGTGTTGATGCGGGTAGATAGTTTGGCCCAGCTCTTGAAATCGTCGGGCGCGGTCAACGTACCGACGACCGGGCCGAAGGGCGATTCCACGCGCGCCTCGATCGTGCCGCCGGCGCTCGCGGCGACCCGCGCGTGCAGGCTCAGCACGTAGCGCAGCGCGGCGGTGCCCGCGGCCGAACCGTCCGCGAAGTTGATGTTCGCGAACTTCACGTAGTCACCCGGGCGGATGCCCGTGAGCGCCTTGCCGCCTTCGTTCGGCAGGTTCGCGACGATCACACCCGGCGCGATCTTGGCGGCCTCCTCGGCCTCGAGCACCGAGAAGATGTTGTTGGCGAGGTCGAGCTGCGGCAGCGGGGTGTCGATCGAGACATAGGTCGTGACGCTGTTGGGCTCGAGCGTCAGCGTGAGCTGGCCGAACACGATGCGTGAGTCGGGCAGCCGGCGCATGTTCTCGGAGTCCGACGTGCGGTAGGTGGCAAGCGCCTTGGAGTCCGGGAAACCGTCGAGGCGGATCGTGACCGTCTGGACGTCGATATCCTGGTTCACCGCGACGATCACGAACTTCGGATCGTTCAGGTTCAGGTGATTGTCCGGGCGCTTGTACGCCGAGACGCGCACGTCCTGCTTCGGACGGTAGTTGTCCGTGTTCAGGCGCACGTAGCCCGGACGGATGAAGCGGCTGAACTGGCCGAAGGTGTAGAAGCGTTTAAACACGCGGTATTCACCGGTCTCGGTGCCGGTGAAGTTGGTCGCGGCGCTGCCCTGCGGCTGGCCGTCGTTCGCGAGACGGATGAGGTCGGAGCCGTCCGCGCCGTTGTTCGCGATCGCCCACCAGGCCAGGTACGCGTTGATCTCCGCGAACTGCAGCATGTCCGACATGACCTTGGAGAACTTCACGCCGTCGCCGACGAGATTGTTCTCGTACTGGTTGTCCTGCGGCGAGCCCTGCGACATGAACTCGGTCTGCCACAGGCCCTTGTTCAGGTTCTTCACCGTCGGGAAGGTCGTGGTGTGCGCATCGGCGGTGAAGTTCAGGCCGTACGCGTGCGTGCCGACGACGTCGATGAAGTGCCGCGTCACGGCATCGTTCAGCGAAGTGGTGAACAGCGCGTTCTCCGAGAAGTTCACGTGCTCGGGCATCATGACCTTGGCGGGCACGCTCTTCGCGCGGAAGGTCGGGCCGAGATAGTCGCGCACGAAGGTGTTGAGCTCGTTGGCGTTCCACGCGGCATGCGCGTAGGCGGACGACAGCGACGGCTCGTTCGCGATGGAGATATAGGAGATCCTGAGGCCGAACTCGCGTTCGTAGCCGAGCACGTATTCGGCGAGGTAGTCGGCGAAGTCCTGGTAGCTCTCGGGCTTCACGCGGCCGGCATTCGTCGGCTGGCCATTGGCCGTGGCGCGCGCGTCGTTGCCCATGACGCTGTTGTTGGTCTTCATCCAGTGCGGGGGACTCCATACCGTGCTCATGAAGACCATGTCGGGATTGCGCTTGAGCGCCTCCTTCATGAGCCAGATCTGGTACTTGTCGAAGGTGGGCTTTTTCTCGGCCCAGTCGGCGCGATCCCAGACGAAACCGCCTGCCTTGTCGGGCCAGATCGTGTCCGCGGAGCCGTCATAGTCGGTGCCCCAGCCGGAGTAGTTCACGCCCCCGTCGCCGACGATATTCCGCCAGATGGAGAGGCCGATGCCCTTCTCCTTGCTGAACATCAGGTCGAGCATCTTTTCGCGCGTCGCCGCGTCCGGCAGGCGCCAGATCGATCCGCCCTTGTTGAACGCGCCCGATGCGCCGAAACCATCGACGACCTGGCGCTCGGCGTTCCAGTTCAGGTTGACGTCGCCGGCCGGTGGCCCGCCGGCAGTGGCCGCAAGAGCCACGGACAATGAAACGCAGATTGCGGCGAATGCGCCCTGGAGCTTGGCTTTGAACATCGCTTTCCCCTTCGTTGCTTCTTCTCTTCGACGCGCCGCCATGCGCATGGCAGCCGTCGAGACAGGTCAGGAAACTTCTCGATTTCTTCGGCGAGAGATCAATGAACGAAGAAACCCTAGCAAGAGGTCAGGCCAATTACAACATGCTGCCTGACCACATTTGCCGGATTGGTTCGAATTGGTCATGCCAAATATGGGGAGGATCCCTTTCCCATCGCCGCTCGAGAATGGCGGCCGCGGATCCTTCTGCGATCAATCACGCGCTTCTTCGCGCAGATCTCGCCGAGGAATTCGAATCGGCTCCTCGCGAGCCAGGGTTGGTAGCAGGACTTCCCGCGTTCAGATCGCGAGTCGTCGCGGACTTCCGCGCTTCCGCCAGACCCCTTGTTCGTTATTAGACTCGCGGGCCCGGAAAATCCGGGATACGCACTTGTGTATGCGAGCGAGTGGCTTGCAGGAAATTCTTCATCGGCCGGGCGGCGCTATTTCCACGTATTGTTCCGAGGCTCGAATTCGCCTAACGCGCCGATGTGGCCCGGGAGTCCGCGCGGTCGATCCGGACCGGGCCGGCCGGATGCGTATCTAACTACATCGACGATCTTGCGCATTCTGACCTCGAAGAGCCAGGGCAAGAACTGAAGGCCTCACGATTGCCGCGGACTGCGGGAGAGGAACGACCCTCCTGATCATTGCAAGGTTTTCCGGCGCCAAGGGACTATTGGAGCCATGGGACACCGGGAGGAATTCGAGGGCCTGATCCGCGACCACGAGCGGATGATCTCCCGTATCTGCTCGAGCTACGAAAGCAATCGGGAGCTCGCGCGCGAGCTTGCGCAGGACATATTGCTTGCCATCTGGCGAGCGCTGCCGACGCACCGCGGGGAGAGTTCACTCAAGACCTTCGTCGCGCGCATCGCGCAGTTCAGGGCAATTTCCCATGCGAGCCGGCACAGCAAGCTGCCGTCCCTCGAGGAGATCGACGAGACGATCCGCGACCCCCAAGCGTCGCCGGAAGCCCGGGCGATAGCCGCGGACGATCGCGACCGTTTGCTTGCCGCGGTTCGTCGGCTGCCCCTCACCTATCGAGAGCCAGCCGTGCTCACGCTCGAGGATTTCACGCCGGCCGAGATCGCGGCCGTAATCGGCATCACCCCCGAGCTGGTCGCCGTGCGCATGAGCCGGGCGCGGGCGCTGTTGCGGACATTGTTAGGCGGAGGCGGCCATGAAAGATGAGAACGCGGACTGGCAGGCCCTGAAGTCGGATTGGCAGGCGGGCGGCGCCGAGGAAGCGCTCGCCGGGATGGTGCGTGGATCGCTTGCCTGGCGCATCTGGGCCTCGCGGGCCTGGTTCGTCCTCGAGGTACTGTCGTTTCTGTTTCTCGGCTTCGTGGTCATCGGGAACATCGCGGCGGGGCAGCTAGCCATCGCGGCGGAAGCAGCCGTGATCACGGCCATCTGTCTCGCCGCGGTCGTGTGGGCGCGCAGCGGTCGTGTCATGGGCGGCATGAATTCGCTCATCGACATGATCGAGCTCACGTTGTCGCGCGCCCGCAAGTCCTTGCGCCTCGTGTACGTGACGTATGCCGTCGTCGCGGTCCTGTACGTCAAGACATTGATCGAGGCGGGCATGATGCTGCTGCAGGACGACTTGTCACTCAGACGAATCGTGTGGCTCACGTTCTGCGGCGCCGCGACCGTGGTGTACCACCTTTACATCCGATCACGCATGCGGCGCTTCGACTCGCTGCGGCGCTCCATTCGCGGCACGGGAGAAAGCCAGTGAATCCTGGAACGACTTGCGCAAAGTTCACGCTGGCCTTCTTCCTGGGCTCATGCCTCGGCATGCCTGCCAGCGCGACCCCGCCCACCGAGGAGATTGCGAAGCGCGCCGATGCCTATCTTCAGGCGCGCACGGAAGACGGGACTTTCAGCGGCACTGTCCTGCTCGCGCGCGGCGGCGTGCCGATCTTCGTCAAGGGGTTCGGCTTCTCGGATGAGGCCGCGCGGTTGCGCAACACCGCGCGCACTCGATACCCGATCGCGTCGATCACGAAGCCGTTCACGGCCATGCTGGTGATGAAGCTTCAGCAACAGGGGCATCTCGATATCGGCAAGTCGATTTGCACGTATCTCGATCCGTGTCCGGTCCTGTGGCGACCGATCACGCTGCGACACCTGCTCCTGCATACGAGCGGCATTCCCGACTACGCCAAGCTGCCCGATTTTTCGCGCAAGATGCGCGAGCCGCGCACACTGGCGCAGCTCATCGGCGAGTTTCGCGAGCGACCGTTGGAGTTCACGCCCGGCGCGCGCCACAGCTACAGCAACTCCGGCTACGTGCTGCTGGGTGCGATCCTCGAGAAGGCGAGCGGCAGGAAATACGCGCAATTGTTGCAGGAGTCGATCTTCACGCCGCTCGGCATGCGCGATAGCGGCCTCGACGCCAACGGCCACGCGAAGCCGAAGCTCGCGATCGGATACCGCCCGGACGGGTTGCGCAATTCGCGCGCGGAGGATCTCGACCCCTCATGGCTGTATGCAGCGGGAGGGATCTATTCGACGGTGGAGGACCTGCTCAAGTGGGATCGCGCGATCATCTCGGGTAGCGTTCTGCCACGTAAGACACTCGAACGGATGTGGTCGCCGGAGCACGGAGCTTATGGTTTCGGCTGGCAACTGATGAAAGCGTCCCCTCAGTCGCTGAACCGTACGCTGGTGTTTCACGCCGGCGGAACGAGCGGCTACGCGACCGACTTCCTGCATTACCCACAGGAGCAGGTGACCATCATCCTGCTCGCGAATCTCCTGCCGGTGCCACTCGCCGAGATCAGCCGCGACCTGAGCGCCATCATGTTCGGCGAATCGTTTGCGATGCCCGCCGTACGCAAGCCCGCGCAGGTCGATCCCGCGCTTTACGATGAATACGTCGGCACATATCAGCTCGCGCCCAATGTCGACATCAGCGTGGCACGTGAGGGCGACCGCCTGACCGTGCAAGCGACCGGACAACCGAAGGATGTAGCCATTCCCGAATCCGCGACCATGTTCTATTCGAGAATTTCGCCGATCCGGATCAGTTTCATGCGCGATGGCGCGGGCAATGTGTCGCGGCTGATCCTGCATCAGCCGGGCGGCGATACTCCAGCGGCGCGAAAGTAGTGCGAACCGATACTGCCGCGATTGCCGGCGATCGATTGGGTGCTGAAGGCATAGCGCGACATCGCGATCGGCCTGGCGTCAATTTACCAACGGCAGCACGTGATGGCGCATCGCCTTCAAAAAATGCTCGACGGCGGTGAAACAGGCGTAGTGGCCGCCGTCGATCGTCACGAATGTCTTTCCAGGAGACTTGACTCCTTCCCAATAAGCCCGCGCAGGTTCAAGAGGCGTGACGTGATCCTCGCGGCCTTGAATCAAGATGTACGGTACCGGTATCGACGGTACATCTTTCATCGCGTCAAAGGCGAGCGATTCATTCCCAACCTTGTTTGCTTGGAATCCGTAGCCCTTCACCCAGGCTTCCGCCTCCGGCTTGGGATGTTCGGGCGGCCCCATGAAATTCCGTTGCAGTTCCAGATATTCCAGATCTGGAGGCGACATCATCCACTTGCGTGAAGCACCGATGCGCTTCCAGTCATTGACAGGCAGTGCCTGTATGTCATCCAGCGCCTTCAGGCTGGCTGCATCGCGCGTGGCGACCGCTTGCGCGCGCGCCCATCGCTCCCGGTACTTCATCGTCAATTCGTTGTTGACGAACTGCCCGGTGCCCACGAACGCGTAGTAAAGCTCGGGCGCACGCCTGACCACCATCAGGCCGAGCATCGCGCCGAATGATTGTCCGACCAGGATCAGCTTGCGCTTGCCGAGCCGATTCAAAGCGTGCCGCGTCACTTCCACGGCGTCCTCGGTCAAACGATGTAACGTGACGTCTGGCGTCGCTTCGCCATTCTTCTCGAAGGTTTTCCCAGCACCCCGCTGGTCCCAGTTGACCACCGTGAAGTCGTGCCTCCAGGGTGCGAACGTGTTCAGAAAAGGAGACTGCGCTTCTCCGGGCCCCCCGTGCAGAAACAGAATCGCGGGCTTGGTGCTGTCCGCGCCTTGAATGGCGATCCATTGATCTATGCCGCCGATGAGGGCATAGCCTTCTTCATCGATCGCACTCGAGGCGAATGCCTCGCGGCTGCATAGGAGCGTCGCGCCACACCCGAAGAGCAGGCTTCGGCGGTTCAACGTTTCCATGGCGTTTGCTCCTTGACTTGTCGAACGCGACTATCACCCCATCCCCATGACAAGGACACCGCGGAGCTAACACGGTTCCCAAAGATCGGTGCACCCCCCTCGTTTTCGCGGACGTTCAGAAGTAGAAGGTTGGGTTGATTTTGCGACCACCGCGCATCCGACATTAAGCGGGAGGCACTGCGGACCGACAACTCATTGCGGGATGGTCTGCGCAGGCAGACCCGGCCGGATACGCGCTGGGATCGGCGTGATACCTGTGCGAATCTAACGTGTGCCACGCCACTCCACTTGTGCACCATTGACGTTCACCGATTGTCCCGAATCACCGATGAACCTGACAGTCCTGACCAGACGCACAATCCTCGCGGCGACGGTCGCCTCGCTGCTCATTTCCGAAGCATCCGCGCGGGAGCAGAAGCAGCCCGAGCTACTCGTATTCGCCGCCTCCTCCCTGACAGATGTGCTGGGCAAGATCTCGGAGGCTTACGAGAGGAAGTCGGGGACGAAGGTCAAACTCTCCTTCGCCGCGAGTTCCGTTCTCGCCCGACAAATCGAGGCCGGAACGAACGCGGATGTATTCGTCTCCGCCGACCAGGAGTGGATGAACTATCTAGATGAGCGCAAATTGATTGCCGCAGGCACACGCCGCGACCTGGTCGGGAATCGCCTCGTTCTCATTGCGCCCTCCGACAGCAAGGTGGCGCTCGCAATCAAACCTGGATTCGATCTTGCCGGCACACTGGGCGCCGGAAGACTTGTCACCGGCGACCCTGATACCGTGCCGGTTGGCAAGTACGCGCGCGCCGCGCTGACGACGCTCGGAGTCTGGAAAGACGTCGAGTCGCGAATTGCCCGCGCCGAGAACGTCCGCACGGCGCTCATGTACGTATCGAGAGGTGAGGCCCCACTCGGAATCGTCTACGCAACGGATGCCGCGGTGGAGCCAAAGGTGCGCATCATTGATACGTTTCCCCGCGATACTCACGAGCCGATCACGTATCCCGCCGCCGCCACGAGCGGCGCGCAGGCATCGGCGAAGGCCTACCTTGAATTCCTGGGTAGCAAGGACGCCGCATTCATCTGGCAGGAGTTCGGTTTCGTGAATATTCACAAGTAGGCGCCCCCGGTAGCGCGGCCAAATCGGAAAATGCGTGCACCCGATGGTAGATTCGAGCGTGCCGCGCGCAGGCAGACAAAACGGGGAATGACGATCACATGTCTCGCATGTCGTTTTCGATGGCACCGCCTTCCATGCTGATCCTGGTTCTTCTCTCGCTCGGATGCGGAGGTGAAGGGTCTGACAATCCCGCGGCCCCCTCCGTGCCTGCTGCGCCTCCCATGCAGCCCGCGGGCCCATCTGGCCCGGGTGCGCCGGCGATTTCCGAAACCGGCGGCATACCCAGTGGTTTCAGCATGGTGTGGTCCGACGAATTCGACGTGCCGGGACTGCCGGATGCTACGAAATGGCATCACGACACCGAGCGCAACTCGGCGGGCTGGTACAACAACGAGCAGCAGTACTACGCGAGCGAGCGCCCGGAGAATGCGCGGGTCGAAAACGGCTTCCTCGTGATCACGGCGCGCCGCGAGGATCTATCTACCCTCGGACTGCCGGACTGGAGCGGCCAGCGCTACTCCTCCGCGCGGCTCATCACGCGCGGCAAGGCGGCCTGGACCAACGCCTTCTTCGAGATCCGCGCCAAACTACCCTGCGGGCGCGGCACGTGGCCGGCCATCTGGACGTTGTCGGCGCCGCCGCAGACGCGCTGGCCCGACGACGGCGAGATCGACATCATGGAACACGTGGGCTTCGATCCGGGCATCGTGCACGGCACCGTGCACACGGGCTCGTACAACCACACCCTCGGCAACCATCGCGGCGCTACGACGACGGTCGCGGACGCCTGCAACGAGTTCCACCGCTACCAGATGAACTGGACCCCTTCACGCATCACCATCGGCGTCGACGATCGCAACTACTTCCAGTACTCGAACGATGGAAGCGGCAACGGCACATGGCCGTTCGACAGTCCCCAGTACCTGATCCTCAACATCGCCGTCGGCGGCGATTGGGGCGGACAGATGGGCATCGACGACACGGTTTTTCCCGTGCGCATGGAGATCGACTGCGTGCGCGTGTATCAGTAGTCCCTGTTGGTGCCGGGTGAGAAATCGCTGAGTTGACGCCAGGTCGCGGCGCGGCGCGACCGTGCACATTGCCCTGACTCAGCGATTTCTCACCCGACACCAACGATCGGCCGTGCTTACGCCTTCGCGAGCGCCTGTTCCACGTCGGCGATGATGTCGTCGATGTGCTCGATGCCCACCGAGATGCGCACCATGTCTTCGCTGACGCCGGCGGCCTTCAGCTCCTGCGGCGAAAGCTGGCGGTGGGTGGTCGAGGCGGGATGACAGGCCAGCGACTTGGCATCGCCGATGTTCACCAGCCGGAAGATCATCTTCAGCGCATCGATGAAACGCGCGCCGGCTTCGGCACCACCCTTGATGCCGAAGCTGATGATGCCGGACGCCTTGCCCTTGCAGATCTTGTCGGCGGTCGCCTTGTACGGGCTGTCGGCAAGCGTCGCGTAGTTCACCCAGGTGATCTTCGGATGCTTCTCGAGCCACGCCGCGAGCGCCTCGGCATTCGAGCAGTGCCGCTCCATGCGCAGGCCCAGAGTCTCGAGGCCCATGAGGAACAGGAACGCGTTGTGCGGCGAAAGCGCGGCGCCGGTGTTGCGCAGCGGAACGACTCGGGCGCGCCCGATGAACGCCGCCGGTCCGAGCGCCTGCGTGTAGACCACGCCGTGGTACGACGGATCGGGCTCGTTCAGCAGCGGAAACCGCTCCTTGTTGGCGACCCAGTCGAATTTGCCCGAATCGACGATCATGCCGCCGATCGAATTGCCATGGCCGCCGATGTACTTGGTGAGCGCGTGCACGACGATGTCCGCGCCGAAGTCGATGGGCCGGCATAGATAGGGAGTCGCCACCGTGTTGTCGACGATGAGCGGCACACCGTGTTTGTGCGCGATCTGCGCCAGGCGCTGGATGTCCACCACGTTGCCGGCCGGATTGCCGATCGACTCGCAGAACACGGCCTTCGTCTTCTTGTCGATGAGCTTCTCGAGGCCGGCGAAGTCGGCCTGGTCGGCCAGCCGCACCTCGATGCCCTGGCGCGGAAAGGTGTGGACGAACAGGTTGTAGGTCCCGCCATAGAGCTGACTGACCGAGACGATGTTGTCGCCCGCGCTGGCGAGAGTCTGGATGGCATACGTGATGGCCGCCATACCGGACGCGAGCGCAAGGCCTGCGATCCCGCCTTCCATCTCCGCGACGCGTGCTTCGAGCACCGCGTTGGTCGGGTTCATGATGCGGGAATAAATGTTGCCCGGCACGACAAGGTTGAACAGATCCGCGCCGTGCTGCGTGTTGTCGAACGTATAGGACGTGGTCTGATAAATCGGAACGGCCGCGGCCTTGGTGGTGCCTTCGGGTTCGTAACCGTGATGCAGGGCGATGGATTCCAGCTTCATGTTTTCCTCTCGGAAGTCTATTTCGTCGTGGGACGCGCAGGATAGTGCCACGCGTCCGCGGCGAAATGCGATTCGGTGGCATGAAGGATCAGCATCGGTGGATCACGCCTTGCGTATGCAGCGTCCGCTCTGTTCTGCTACGTAAAATTGAATCAGGAGATCCGAATGATGCGACTCGGCGGCAATGCGCGATTGCTTCACACGTTGGCGCTCGGCTTCGCGGCATTCCTGCTCGGGAGCTGCGCCGAGATGTCGCAGGTGCTGGAGAGCGGCGGCTCCTCCGCCGGCACGCCCACCCAGCCCGCTTTCGCGCGTGCCGTGAAAGAGTCACTCGAGCTCGGCAGTGTTCGCGCTTCCGACCTGCTTTCGAAGAAAGGTGGGTACGGCAATCATCCCGTGTATCGAATCACGCTGCCGCAGCAAGTGCAGCCGATCGCAAGTCGCCTGCGGCAGTTCGGTCTCGGCGGTCAGCTCGATCGCGTGGAAGCCCTCATGAACCAGGGCGCGGAGCAGGCGGCGGCGGAGGCGAAAGCCGTCTTCATCGATGCCGTTCGCGCGATGACCATCACGGACGCGCTTGGGATCGTGCGCGGTCCCGAGACCGCGGCGACCGATTACTTCCGGCGCCAGACGGAGGCGTCACTTCGGCAGCGGTATTTGCCCATTCTCCAGCGCAATCTCGAGCAGCTCGGCTTTTACCGCCAGTACAAGCAGATGCTGAGCGCCTACAACGCGCTGCCGATCCAGAACAAGCCGGACCTCGACCTGGAGCAGCATGCGTTGACGCAAAGCCTCAATGGCTTGTTCACGCAAATCGGCGAAGAAGAAAAGCTGATCAGGCGCGATCCCCTGGGTCGCGGGAGCAGCGCGATCGCCGCGGTGTTTGGGCGCTAAGTACCTGCGTGTCCTGCGAACGGCGTCAGAACTGTCCGTTCGAATACCTGCCCGTGCCGCAGGCACGTCACCCGAACTGACTACACGGGTCGAGGCATCGCTCGCATTGGTTGCTTCGGAACGCGGTGTTATTCCGCTTGTGTTGCGGTCAAGGCCGCGCACAAGGGCACGACATGGAACGTCTCAACGTCAGGAACACTGCTCGTCCTCCCGGTGGCGCAGGCCCGAACGCGGTGGGCGCACGCCGATGCCGTCGAAAGTTCCTCCAGTTCTTTCCGGGTGGCTTCAACGATGCTGACTACCTGGATCTGGAACGCGACTACAAGTGGCAAACCCACGAGCGATGGCAGCTGGCACTCGGAACACGCGAATTTCGGACGCTGCTTCGTCATTGCGACTACCGTGAGATCGCATCGCGCGCCGTCAGGGTCGAGCAGCAATCACGTCACAGCATGATCTTCTCGTTCGAGAAGATGGCATTGCGCGACGCACTCAAGACGGCGCCCGGTGCAAAGGCTTTCGCCGAGGGGTTATTCGATTTCCTTTACGGCAGCCGATCGCTGGAGAGTCGCTTCATCCACTGGGTCGAGGTCGTCTCCAGTCTGCCGCGCAAGCAGACGCGCGTGCTGACCTGGCCGTTGGTGACCGTCTTCGGATTCATCGCGCAACCCGAAACACACATCTTCCTCAAGCCGCTGGTGACGCGCGCCGCGGCGCGCGCATACGGCTTCGATTTCAACTACGCCTCGCGTCCCAACTGGGACACCTACGCCAGTCTGCTCGAATTCGGCGCGCGCATATGGCGCGATCAGCGAAGACTCAAACCGCGCGACATGATCGACGTGCAGTCGTTCATCTGGGTTCAGGGATCGGACGAATATGACTGAGGGCTCGTATCCCGAGCTTCCCGCGTCCCCCACGGCCGCAGCAAGGTCTTCCTGTATGACTTCGATGTGAGCCCACCGGATTCCACGGCGGGCGCGTATCACGGTGCGGAGACGCAGTACGTCTTCGGTCGCCCACAAATGGCGCGGCAGTAATTGCCGTTCAGCCCGAACGTCCAATAGCTCCGAGGAACCGCACGCGTCGAACATGGACATCTTCAACCGCGCGTCGGCCGGGGGCGGCTGTTGCGCTGCAACGCTGAGGACGCCGATATGGACACGCAACGACAGACTGGAAATCTGCAGTCACCCTCGAAACGAGCTGCCGGTCCCACCACAGAGACACTCGATGAATCTCAGCGCGCCGAGCGCACGCTGGAACGGCGTGCGGTGGAGGCTGCGGTCTGGGGCATGCCGATCGTCAGCGTCGATGCCATGCGGCAGGGGTTCTTCGGCGTCGGCGCGAAGTATGGCGACATCGTGTACTTCTCCAGGCCCGCGGACTGGAAATTCCAGCTCACCACGCCGAACTCGTCTTCGCTCTACGCGTATTTCAATTTCAACCTGAAAGACGGTCCGGTCGTCATCGACTTTCCCGCCGCGGTGGGTGCCGGATTGTTTGGCAGCATCATGGATGCCTGGCAGGAGCCGATCGCCGATGTCGGGCCCGAGGGTGAAGATCAGGGCAAAGGTGGCAAATACCTGATGCTGACGCCGGGGTTCAAGGGCAACACACCGGCCGGATATATCCCGCTCACTTTCAAAACCAACAATGGATACGCCGCCTTCCGTGCGATCCCCAAGACACGCTCCGAAGAGGACACGGCCAAGGCTCTCGCGCTCGTGAAGCAATTGCGCCTCTATCCACTCGCGCAGGCGGCCAATCCTCCGCCGACTCGCCACATCGATGCCGCGGGGAAGAACTTCGAGGGCATCGCAAGCTTCGACGACGCGTTCTACGACAGCCTCGCCAGGATGGTGAACGAAGAGCCGGTACTGGAGCGCGACACGATCGCGATTTCGCAGATGCGCTCGCTCGGCATCGAGAAGGGCAAGGAATTCAAGCCCCACGAGAGCACGCGGACCATTCTGAAGAAAGCCATCGGCGAGGCGCACATCAATTTCATGGAGGCAGCCTCGCTCATGGTGCCGTACTGGCCCAACGCGCATTGGGGCGCGCCTGCATATCTCGCAACAGGCGCGGGTACGGCCTTCACATTTCAGACTGACAGTGGCATCGATCTCGACGGCCGCGCCGCCATGTTCTTCTTTGCGTGCGCGGCACCCAGGAAGCTCGGCGCTGCGACT
Organism: Pseudomonadota bacterium; assembly: GCA_023433705.1. Lineage (GTDB taxonomy): Bacteria > Pseudomonadota > Gammaproteobacteria > Steroidobacterales > Steroidobacteraceae > CADEED01. The sequence goes on along the minus strand of JAEYUC010000047.1, from coordinate 26,941 downwards.
CTCTATCAGCTCGCGGCAAGAGACGCGGCGGATGCACCGTTCGATGGTGCGAAGACTTACCACCTGCATGTGCCACCGAACGTGCCCGCCAGGCAATTCTGGGCCGTGACCGTGTATGACCTCGAGACGGCCGCGTTCATCCGCGAATCCCCCAAGACGGAAATCAACTCCTACCAGGAGCTGCGGAAGAATGCGGATGGATCGGTGGATGTGTTCTTTGGACCGAAGGCGCCGGAGAACGTCGAATCCAACTGGATTTTCACCGCACCGGGCAAACGGTGGGTCGCGGCATTCCGCTTCTACGGCCCGGAACCGGCGATCCACGACAAGTCATGGCAGCTGCCTGACATCGAGCCCGCCGGCGAAGGACGCGGCACAGCCCACTAACACAACTCTCGACGAGGAAGGCAAATGAGTAGTTTGCACACTCCCCAGCACGTGGTCGCACCGGTGCAGGTGACCCCAGACAATTTCAATCGCGCCGAGTCAGACATCAACTTCAGCGGCATCGTCAAGGACGGCGCTCTGGGCAAGCTTCTTCACAACCGCGAGCTGATGACAATCGACTGTCCGATCGTGCGCCCCAACCGGGATACATTGTATTCGATGGGAATTTTCGATCTGGACGCAGGACCGGTGACGATTTCCCTCCCGGATCCTGGTAAACGATTCATGTCATTACAGGTCACCGATGAGGACCAGTATTGCCCCGCGGTCGTATACACGAGTGGTCGTCACACTTTTCGGAAAGAGGATATTGGCACCAGGTACATCGCGGTCGGGATCCGGATTCTTGTCGATCCCACGAATCCGGAAGATTTGAAACAGGTCCACGCGCTGCAAGATGCCATCGCGCTCGAGCCGCGCATCAACGACCAGTTCGAAATACCCGACTACGATGAGGCAAGCCGCAACAAGGTGAGAAACGCGCTTCTGGCACTCGCCGAGACGATTCCGGATACGAAACAGATGTTCGGCCCGAAGGACACCGTGGACCCCGTGCGGCATCTGATCGGAACAGCGATGGGTTTCGGCGGCAATCCTGAAAAGGACGCCCTGTATCTCACCGTCACACCCGACAGGAACGACGGCGCCACGATTCATCGACTTTCCGTGAAGGATGTACCCGTCGACGGCTTCTGGTCGATCAGCGTCTACAACGCCGAGGGGCGCTTCGAGAAAAATCCACAGAACGCATACTCGCTCAACAACCTCACGGCTGCGAAAGATGCCGATGGCGCAGTCACGGTGCAGTTTGGCGGCTGTACTGGAAAGACCGCCAACTGCCTGCCGATTGTGAAAGGCTGGAACTACACCGTGCGCCTCTACCGTCCGCGATCGGAAATCCTGAACGGCAGCTGGAGGTTCCCTGAAGCGGAACCCGTGAATTGAGGTTCGGCAAGGCGTTGTGACTCATGAGCTCGTTGGTGGCGGTGCCGGCATTGATATTGCCCGGCCACCGTACCAGGCACGGCACGCGAAACGCGCTCTCTCAGTTCCTATCATTTTCAGAACGGAAATGGGTCATCGCGCCGTCCGGCCAGGTATCAGTGGATAGGTAATTGGCGGAGAGAGAGGGATTGTTCGCAGCGGGGACCGCTGCTCACCCCTCGCTGACGCTCGGGGCCGCGCTGGCGCGCGTCCAACTTTGCTCCGCAAAGTTGTCGAACCCGGCTTGTTACATTTTCGAGGGTTCGAATCCCGCCGGGGTAACCGCGAAACGATTACGACGTTCGTCGAGAGGCTTGCAGTGAATTCTGGCGGAGAGAGAGGGATTCGAACCCTCGAAGGGCTTTTGGCCCTTACACCCTTAGCAGGGGTGCGCCTTCGACCACTCGGCCATCTCTCCGGGGGCCGCAATCATACGGAGCCCCGAGGAGGCTGGCAAAAATAGGTCGTTTTGCCGGCCTCAGGCCGGCAAAACTTCGCGTGGCGCGCTTTGCTCGTCCGCGGTGGAGCCATCCTCCGTGCCGCCGCGTCCGCTCTTGATGCGCTCGAAAATTTCTTCCCGATGCACGGACACGTTTTTCGGCGCGTTGATGCCGATCCGGACCTGGTTACCCTTTACCCCGAGGACCGTGACCGTTACGTCTTCGCCGATGACAACAGATTCGCCAACTCGTCTCGTCAAAATAAGCATGTTGAGGGCCCTCCGCCGAGCCTCTTCGTTTAGTCGCATCGCCGATCGGGACCCCCGCTTCTGCGGCCAATCAGCGACGCCGGAACAGTAACACCGGCATCAGCGGTGGTCACGCTCGCAGTTCTCATAACACTCGGTTGAGTCCGAGATCCGCGTGCAAACATTTGACACAAGATTCCAGCGCGGCTTCCGGCACGAGCACGGCGATCTTGATTTCACTGGTAGAAATGAGCAGCGCTTTCACGCCCTGGCGCGCAAGGGATTCAAAGAGTTGCGTCGCCACACCGGCGTGCGACCGCATTCCGACGCCGACGATTGCGAGTTTGGCTACCGTGTCGTCCGCGCTCATGCGCGCGCCGGGAAATTCGGCGGTCATGTTTCGCGCGAGCCGCTGCGCTTCGAGAAAATCGTCACGATGCACCGTGAAAGACAAATCCTTAAGGCCATCTCTGCCTGTCGCGAGCACGATCATGTCAACTTCGATGCTCGCGGCCGAAATCGGCTTCAGGACTCGCGCGACGCTGTCGGGCGCATCGGGCAGACCCGCGATCGTGATCTGGGCCTCGTCGCGGTTGAACGCGATGCCGGAGATGAGCGGAGCTTCCACGTTGGATTCCTCTTTGCAGATGAGCGTGCCGGCGCCGGGACGGAACGACGAGAGCACGCGCAGCGGAACGTTGTATTTCGCGGCGAATTCCACGGATCGCAGGTGCAGGACGCGCGAGCCCTGTCCCGCGAGCTCGAGCATCTCCTCGAACGAGATGCGTGACAGCAGACGGGCGTCGGGCACCAGGCGTGGGTCGGTGGTGTAGACGCCGTCGACGTCGGTGAGGATCTGGCACTCGCTGGCTTCGAGCGCGACGGCGAGTGCGACCGCGCTCGTGTCGGACCCGCCGCGGCCGATGGTCGTGATGTCACCGAGGTCGTCGATGCCTTGGAATCCAGCCACTACCGGTACCTCGCCAGCAGCGAGTGCGGCCCGTAGCCTTTCAGTCTCGACCGCCGTGATGCGCGCGCGCCGGTGGGCTCCAGTGGTACGCACGCGAAGCTGACTGCCCGTGAACGAGCGCGCGGGAATGCCGCGCTCGCACAAAGCCATCGCGAGCAGCGCGATGGAGACCTGCTCGCCGGTCGAGAGCAGTACGTCCATCTCACGCGGATTCGGCTCGCGGGAAATGGCGGCGGCGAGATCGACCAGCCGATCGGTGGAGTCTCCCATCGCCGAGACGACCACCGCGATGTGGTCGCCGCGAGCGCGCACCGCGGCGACCTTCTCGGCGACGCGCTGGATGAGCTCGACGGACCCGACCGAGGTACCGCCGTATTTCTGGACGATGAGCATGGGGACAGATTTATTTATCGACGATAAAACGCACGCGCGTGGTGCACGTTATCGTCGATAAATAAATCTGTCCCCGCATTCACGCACCTAACTTCGTGCGGACGAAGGGTTCGACGCTCGCGAGAGCTGCGCCCAGTGCGGCGGGGTTGTTGCCGCCGGCCTGTGCGAAGTCGGGGCGGCCGCCGCCCTTGCCGCCAACCTGTGCGGCGACGGTTCCGACGAGTTCGCCGGCCTTCACCTTGGCGGTTTGATCGGGCGTGACGCCCGCGACCAGCGTGATCTTGTTCGACGGGTCGACCGAGGCGAGCACGATCACCGCGCTCTTGAGCTTGGACTTCAGTTGATCGACTGCGTTGCGCAGCGCGCCCGCGTCGGCGCCATCGACCTGCGCGGCGACGAGTTTCACGCCCGCGATGTCGCGCGCGCCCGCGGAGAGGTCCGTGCCCTGCCCGCTCGCGAGTTTGTCCTTGAGCGAGCGGTTTTCCTTTTCGAGCTGGCGGATGCGCTCGAGCGCGTCCGCGACCTTGGCTTTCACCTCTTCGCGCGTGCCGCGCACGAGCCCCGCGACTTCCTTCACGAGCTGGTCGGTCTGCTCGACATACTCGACCGCGCCCTGCGCGGTGATTGCTTCGATGCGGCGCACGCCCGCGGCGACGCCGCCTTCGCTCACGATCTTGAAGAACCCGATGTCACCGGTGCGCGAGACGTGTGTACCGCCGCACAGCTCCATCGAGAAATTGCCGAGCCTCAGAACTCGCACGTCCTTCTCGTATTTCTCACCGAACAGCGCGATGGCGCCTTCGGCAACCGCGGCGTCGTACGGCAACTCGCGGATCTCGCCGGGCGAGTTCGCGCGGATTTCCTCGTTCACGAGCCGTTCGATCCTGCGCAGCTCTTCCGGCGTGATCGCCTGGAAGTGCGCGAAGTCGAAGCGCAGCCGGTCGGGCGCGACCAGCGAGCCTTTCTGCTGCACGTGCGTGCCGAGCACTTGGCGCAGCGCGGCGTGTAACAGATGGGTCGCCGTGTGATTGGCCATGATCGCCTTGCGGCGCGGCTCGTCCACCTTCGCGGCCAGCTTGTCGCCGACGGCAATCGTGCCCTTCTCGAGCTTGCCGATGTGCGAGAACACCGAGTCGCGCTTCTGCGTGTCGGCCACGACGAACCTCGCGCTCACGTTGCCGAGTTCGCCCGCGTCGCCGACCTGGCCGCCGGATTCGGCGTAGAACGGCGTGCGATCGAGAATGACCTCGCCTTCTTCGCCTGCGTTGAGCGATTGCACGGACGCGCCGTTCCTGAGCAGCGCCACGACCTGGCCGACATCGGACACGCCTTCGTAGCCGAGGAACGTCGTCTTGCCTTCGATCTTGATGCCGCCCGAGAGATCCACGCCGAACTTGCTGGCCGCGCGCGCACGTTCGCGCTGCGCCTCCATCGCGGTTTCAAATCCCGCGATGTCGATCGTGAGCCCGCGCTCGCGCGCGATGTCATTAGTGAGGTCGACCGGGAAGCCATATGTGTCGTAGAGCTTGAACACCGTTTCGCCGTCGAGCGTCTTGCCGGCCTTGATGTTGGCGAACGCGTTCTCGAGCAGCTGCATGCCATTCGCGAGCGTCTCCGCGAAGCGCTCTTCTTCCTGCTCGAGCACACGCGCGGCGTGTTCCTTGCCTTTCACGAGCTCGGGGAACGCCTCGCCCATTTCCGCGGCGAGCGTCGCGACCAGCTTGTAGAAGAACGGCTCCTTGATGCCGAGCTTGTAACCGTGGCGGATCGCGCGGCGGATGATGCGGCGAAGCACGTAACCGCGACCTTCGTTCGAGGGCAGCACGCCATCGATGATCAGGAAGGTGCATGCGCGGATGTGATCCGAGATCACGCGCAGGCTGGCGTTGGCCAGATCGCTCGTGCCCGCGAGCGAGGCGGCCGCCTTCACGAGGTTCTTGAACAGATCGATGTCGTAGTTGTTGGTGACGCCCTGCATCACCGCCGACATGCGCTCGAGACCTGCTCCCGTGTCGACCGAAGGCTTCGGCAGCGGTGTGAGCTTGCCGTCGGCCGAGCGATCGAACTGCATGAACACGAGGTTCCAGATCTCGACCCAGCGATCGCCGTCGTCATCAGGTGAGCCCGGAGGTCCGCCCGGGATATGCGCGCCGTGGTCGTAAAAAATCTCGGTGCACGGTCCGCAAGGACCGGTGTCGCCCATCTGCCAGAAGTTGTCGGAACCGCCGCCCGGCTTGTCGCCGATGCGCACGATCTTCTCGGCCGGCAGGCCGATCATCTTGTGCCAGAGGTCGTAGGCCTCGTCGTCGGTCTTGTAGACCGTGACCATGAGGCGCGCCGGGTCGATCTTGAACACACCCGTGACCAGGTCCCAGGCGAAACGGATCGCGTCCTTCTTGAAGTAATCGCCGAAGGAGAAATTTCCCAGCATCTCGAAGAACGTGTGATGCCGCGCGGTGTAACCGACGTTCTCGAGATCGTTGTGTTTGCCGCCGGCGCGCACGCAGCGCTGGCTCGAGGCGGCGCGCACGTAGTCGCGCTTCTCCTTGCCGAGGAAGCAGTCCTTGAACTGCACCATGCCGGCGTTCGTGAACAGCAGCGTGGGGTCGTTTCCCGGGACGAGGCTGGAGGACGGCACGACCGTATGGCCGCGCTCGCGGAAAAATTCGAGGAAGGCACGACGGACATCCGCCGCGCTCATGTAAGGCGGTTTATTGGGCATCTGGGGCTGAAAGTTTTGCTACGACTGATCCGGTTCGCCGTGGGTTTCGGGTCCCGAGTCGGCCTCGGGATCGCCCTCCAGAACGGCGCGGATATGATCGGTGGAAAAGCCCCGGTATTGCAAAAATCTGGCCTGTCTCGCCCTTTCCTTGCGGTCCGTCGGGATATCAGGGCCGAACTTGCGGGTCCGGACCGTGCGAGCCAGCGCCACGAAGTCCGGGGCGTCCTCGCCCTTGACCGCCTCGTCGATGGCCGTTCGGTTGAGCCCAGAGCGCTTCAGCTCCTGGCGAATGCGCGCGGGCCCATGGCCCCGGCGGGCACGGTAGGCCACGACGTTCTGACCGTAGCGCTCGTCGTTGACCTTTCCAAAGGACACAAGGTCGCCGACGACCACTTCGACGGGGTGCTCCCGGTAGCCTCGGTCCTCGAGCTTGCGCTTGAGCTCGATCGAGGAATAGTCGCGGCGGGCCAGCAACGCCACCGCGTAGTCCATGGCGTGGTTCGGATCGCCGGACTGGAATTCGGTCAGCGGCGCCTTGCGGCCCGGCCGCCTCACGGCTTCGCCTTCTCCGAGGCGAGTCTCTCCTGGGCGGAATAGATGAGCTTGCCGGCGCGGAACACGCAGCGCACGTCCGCGAAGTTCTTCACGTCATCGGCGGGATCGCTGCCCAACACGACGAGGTCCGCCGCCATGCCCGCTTCGACGCGGCCGCGCCGCTTCGATTCCTGCCAGCGCTCGGCCGGCGCGGTCGTGAGTGAGGCGAGGATGTCCATGGCGCTGAGGCCGGCCTTCGACATGAGGACGTATTCGTCGGTGGGATCGAACTCGTGCATGTACCCGACGTCCGTGCCGAACAGCACCTGCCCGCCCGCCGCCTTGAACGCGCGCAGCTCTTCGATCGTGGCGCCGACGAGCTGGTCCACGACGAACTGCGGCACCTGCTGCTTGGCGAGCTCGTACGGCCAGAGTTTCAGCGTCGGAACGAGCGACATTTTCTTTTCGGCCATCTCGCGCGTGAGCGCCTCGTCCCAGGGCTGCCGCTCGCCGAGCGTGGTGTGCACGACGATGTCGACTCCGGCGTTCAGCGCATTGCGGATTCCGACGATGCTCGTCGGATGCGAAAGAACGAGCTTGCCGCGGGCGTGCGTTTCATCCGCCGCCGCACGCGCGATATCCGGCAACATCTCGACGGCGGTACCGAGCTGGGGTGTCGTGACCACGAACAGCTTCGTGCCATCCGTGCCGGCCGCGAGATTCGCGCGCACGTTCTGTACCGCCTCGGCGGCGTCCTTCGGCTGCCGCAGCTGCTCGAGCATCTCCGGCGGCAGATCCCGCAGATAGAACGGGATGCCGTCTCGCGGGTAGATAGGCCAGCCGGCGGTGAGGATGCGTGGGCCCTTCACTTCACCCGTGTCGATGCGCGAGCGGATCGTGAGTGTGTTCGCGAGATCGGAGCCGGTGTCGAACGCGGTCGTGACGCCGTAGCGCGTGAGCATCGCCGAAATCGCGCCTTCCAGCTCCGCGGCGGGTTTGTTGGCCGCGTTCGCGAAAGCGGAGCCCATCAAGTGCACGTGGCTGTTCTGGAATCCCGCGACGACGACGCCACGGCATTCGGAGCTGCGGGTGCCTTTCGGAATCCGCATCCGGGCGCGCTCGTCCGCTACCGCGGCAATCTGTTCGCCGGTCGTGAGGACCGTGCCGTTCGAAATCGGCGACGCATCGGGTGCGGTGTAGATCTTGTCCGCGGAGATGAGCCAGGAATCTTCAGCGGCAACGGTGATTGCTGAAGCGCCGAGGGCGCACAGAGCCGCGAGGGAGGCGATGAAACGCATGGAAAACCTCGAGAACACAAGAGTCCGTTGAGGACCTGTCCGCCAGTTATCCGGTCAGAAGGGGACAGACTTCAAGTCTGTCCCCGGGCACGCGGGAGGGGACAGACTCGAAGTCTGTCCCCTGCCGGATCTCAGTCGTTGCCGCCGACGCTCTTGAGGTCGGGGCGCTGCTGCTTCGGCGGCAGCACGCGCGCACGGATCTGTTCTTCGATTTCCTTTGCGAGTTCGGGGCGCGACTTCAGGAATTCGCGCGCGTTGTCCTTGCCCTGGCCGATGCGCTGGCCCTTGTAGCTGTACCAGGCGCCCGACTTCTCGATGATGCCCTGCGACGAGCCCATGTCGACGATCTCGCCTTCGCGCGAAATGCCCTGGCCGTACATGATCTCGAACTCGGCCTCGCGGAACGGCGGCGCCACCTTGTTCTTCACGACCTTCACGCGGGTCTGGTTACCCACAACTTCCTCGCCATTCTTGATGGCGCCGATGCGGCGGATGTCGAGACGCACGGAGCTGTAGAACTTGAGCGCGTTGCCGCCGGTGGTGGTTTCCGGGCTGCCGAACATCACGCCGATCTTCATGCGGATCTGGTTGATGAAGATGACGATGGTGTTCGAGCGCTTGATGTTGCCCGTGAGCTTGCGCAGCGCCTGCGACATGAGACGCGCATGCAGGCCCACCTGCAGCTCGCCCATTTCGCCTTCGATTTCCGCCTTCGGAGTCAGCGCCGCGACCGAGTCGACGATGACGAGATCGACCGCGCCGGAGCGCACGAGCATGTCGGTGATCTCGAGGGCCTGTTCGCCGGTGTCCGGCTGCGAGACCAGCAGGTCGTTCACATTGACGCCGAGCTTCTCGGCGTAGGAAGGATCCAGCGCGTGTTCCGCGTCCACGAAGGCCGCGGTGCCACCGAGCTTCTGCACTTCCGCCACGACCTGCAGCGTGAGCGTGGTCTTGCCCGAGGACTCCGGACCGTAGATCTCGACGACGCGGCCGCGCGGCAGGCCGCCGATGCCGAGCGCGATGTCGAGGCCGAGCGAGCCGGTGGAGACCGCTTCGACGTCATACGACGCCTGCGCGTCACCGAGACGCATGACCGAACCCTTGCCGAACTGCTTTTCGATCTGGCCCAGTGCTGCGACCAGCGCACGCTTGCGGTTGTCATCCATCGCGGAATCCCCTTTGAAAGCCGAGTGTTTTGGTGAAAACGAAGCTAGCACAGAGTCCTGTATAAATACACAGGAAAATTATCGCGAATGACTGAATATTCGCGTGGTCTTCAAGAGCCACCTTCTGCATACAGTGGCCATGATTTGACGACACTGTATATCGAGCCGCGTTCGCCGCGACGACTCTCCATGAGCACGAATTCTTCGCAGCGAACCACGAATCCCGGCTCGAGAGGCTGCGGCCAATCGAGCGACGCGACGAGCGTGGGATCCGCCTTGCGCGCGAGCGTGAGGTGCGGACGAAACGGCTTGATGTCCGGCGTGAATCCCACCGCCGTGGCGCGTTCGCAAATCTCGTGCGCGAGCGCGTAGGCGGCGCCGCGCGCATCCTCGGCCGCCGTTGCGCAAAGCACCTGCGCCTTCCTCCAGTATTCGTAAACATTGAAGTGAAGCGTTGCCGCCGCGCCGCGGACGGAAGAAGCCACCGCGAGCAAGCCATCCAGCCGATCCTCCGGACAGGCGCCGACGAAGCACAACGTCGCATGTACGTTTTCCGGCGGCACCGGCCCGGCTCGAAGCCATGCCGCCAGCGGCATCGTCTTTTCCACCAGCGCGCGGGACTGTTCGAGCGCGGGCTGCAGCGCGAAGAACAGTCGCAGCATGATCAGGCTGGCTGGAGCAACAGCGACCGCAGGAGGTTCAGCGCGTATTCGACCGCCTGGCGGCGCACTGCATCGCGATTGCCATCGAACTGGATGAGATGGCCCTGGCATTCGAGCCGTTCTGCTTCCGGGTGCGCCGTTCGATGCGCGATCGCGAACCACACCGTGCCGACCGGTTTGCCGGGCACCGCGCCGCCCGGGCCCGCGATACCGCTCACGGCAATGGCCACGTTCGCATTCGTACGCGCGATCGCCCCTTCGGCCATCGCGCGCACCACCGCGTCGCTGACCGCGCCTTCGGTTTCGATGAGTTTCTCGGGCACGCCGAGATCGCGCGTCTTCGACTGGTTCGAGTAACACACGAATCCGCAGTCGAACCATTCCGAGCTGCCCGCGATGTCGGTGCAGAGCTTCGCGATCCAGCCGCCCGTGCACGATTCGGCGGTGGCAAGCACTCGGCCCGCCGCGTGCAGCTGCGGCCCGACTTCGCGAGCCAGGGCCATCAGGACACCGTCGTTCGGGACCAGCATGCGTCCGATTCTCCCGGATCGGGCGCGGGCTATCCACCACTAGGGCTTGTTGATGCGGGCCCTAGGGCCGTTGTTGCGCCGTAGTCCATGTCTTTCGCCGCGAGGCCGCGACACCGATATCGAAGCGCACCCCTTTGGATGTATTTGCCTTCAGCCTCGCGTGAACTCTTGTCCTTTCAGACGAGGAGGTCTGACATGGCCGCTAATTCCCCTTCACTACTGGATGGCTTGCAGGGACTCATTACCCCGGACGTACTGGGCAAGGCGGCATCGGCGCTCGGCGAATCCGACGCCGCGGTCCGCAAGGGCGTGAGCGCCACGGTCCCCGCGGTGCTCGGCAGCGTCGCCCACCACGTCGACGATCCCGGGTTCGCCGCCAAACTCTTCGAGATGGTGAAGTCCCCCGCGAATGACGGCACCGCGCTCAACAATGTCGGCAACCTCTTGAGCGCCAATAGTTCGGCGCCGATCATGAGCCTCGGCAACAAGCTGCTGGGCACGTTGTTCGGCGGCAGTACCAGCAACCTGAGCAATTCCGTCGCCGGTTTCGCCGGATTGAAGAGCTCGAGCGCGATGTCGTTGCTGAACTTCGCCGCGCCACTGGTGCTCGCGTTCCTCGGCAAACGCGCGCGCAAGGAAAATCTCAACGCGGCGTCACTCGCGAACCTGCTGCGCAACGAACGGGATGCGATCGATTCCGCGGTGCCCGGGCCGCTCGCTCACCTGGAACCCGAGCGCGAACGCGTGATGGAGCGCGAGCGTCAACCGTCGATGCCGCCGCCATCGATGGAGCGCATGACCTACGCGACGGCCGCGCCAACGAAGAGCTCGCCGCTGCGCTGGCTGCTGCCGCTCGCCGCCGCGATCGTCGCGATCGCGCTGCTCGTCAACCTGATGGGCCGCGACCGCGCCACACCCGCGCAGTCGACGCAGACCGTGACGGCGCCGACCGCGGCGCCAACCGGCACGGTGTTCTTCGAGAGCGACCAGGCCACGCTGCCGGCCAATGGCCAGGCGGCATTGGCGCCGGTCGTCGCCTATCTACAGCAGAACCCGAACGCGACTGCCGTGGTGTCGGGGTATCACGATCCGACCGGCGACCCCGCCATGAACGAGCAGCTCGCGCAGAGCCGCGCCGAGGCCGTGCGTTCGTCGCTGATCTCCGCGGGCATCGCGGATTCGCGCATCGAAATGCAGAAACCCGGGACGACGCAAGGCGGCGGAACGCCCGAACAGGCGCGCCGGGTCGAGGTGACGGTTCGTTGAAGCCGGGATCCGTCGAAGGCCCGGGATGGCGCGAGAGCGCGTCCCGGGCCGCGCAGGCGCGTAGTTAGAACATGAAGCCGGCCTTCAGGACCGGACCGAAGGTGCTCACGTCGTAAACGAAGCGGGTGGCGCCGCTGTCGCTCTCGTAGTCGACGTCGATGTACCGATACCCGAATCCGAACTGCCAGCGTTCCGACATCGCGTACACGAAGTCGAGCTGCAGTTGATAGAACATCTCCGAGCCCACGCCGAATCCGCCCACGTTGCCGCGCGCTTCCAAGCGCCACTTGCCGCCGATCGGCGCCACAGCGCGCGCGACGATCGAGGGATCGACCCACTCTTCGTCCATCCCGCCGCCGATCGCCGGCGCGCTGGGCAGACCGCTCACGACGATATTCACGTCGGCGTCTATCTTGTTCCAGGTCGCGGCAATGCCCAGTTCGAACCAGGGCGAGACGCGACGCATGACCGCGAGTTCCCAGCCGAGCTGGGCGACTTCGGCCTCGCCGTCGATCACCTGGCTCTGCGGCAGCACCTCGGACTCGAGCTTCATGTAAAGAACGTCCGAGGTGATGGCCCACTCGCGATTGCGCGCTTCCGCGTACAACATCGCGCCGAACTGCAGGTTGTCGAAAATGTCGCCGGGGTCCTCGTCGACCGAGACGTCGGGAAGATTGCCGATGCCCGTTTCGCCCTTCATGTTCGGGAACATGATGTACGGAGCAATGAGGAATCCCCAGCCCACATCCGCATCCTGGGCGTGAGCGGGAATTCCCGAGACAGCGCCCGCCGCGAGTAGCAGCGCACCAAGGATGCTGCGTTTCATGGGCCGAGTATGTGGATGGCCTCGACGCGCGGGCATTGGCCATACGGGCAATGGGCTAAGATTCCGGGACCCGCGCAGGAGAATATCGACTTGCCCACGGAACACGCCGGTGTGAGCCCCCAGCACACGCCGATGATGCAGCAATACCTCCGGATCAAGGCAGAGCATCCCAACTCGCTCGTCTTCTATCGCATGGGCGATTTCTACGAGCTGTTCTACGACGATGCGCGGCGTGCGGCCAGACTCATCGACATCACGCTGACCTCGCGCGGCCAGTCCGCGGGCGAGCCCATACCGATGGCGGGCGTGCCCTACCACAGCGTCGACACTTACCTCGCGCGCCTGGTGCGCAAGGGCGAGTCGGTCGCGATCTGCGAGCAGATAGGCGATCCCGCGAAGTCGAAGGGTCCGGTCGAGCGCCAGGTCGTACGCGTCGTGACGCCGGGCACCGTGACGGACGATGCGCTGCTCGAACAGCGCCGCGAGACCTTGCTCGCCGCGGTCGCGGTGCGCAGCACGAAGGAGGGATTCTCGTTCGGCCTCGCGTGGCTCGATCTCGCGGCGGGACGTTTCAGCGTGCTTGAGGCCGAAGGCGCAGCGGCGCTCGAAGCGGAGCTCGAACGGTTGAAGCCCGCCGAACTACTCGTGCCCGAGGACCAGGCGCGCGAGCTGGGCGAAATCACGTCCGGCGAGCAACGCGCGCGTCCGCCGTGGCACTTCGAGCTCGCGAGCGCGTCGCGATTGCTCACCGACCAGCTCGGCACGCTCGACCTGCGCGGCTTCGGCGCCGACGACCTGCCGCTCGCGATCTCGGCCGCGGGCGCGCTGCTGCAGTACGTGCGCGAGACGCAGAAAACCGCGTTGCCGCACATCACGCGCCTCACCGTCGAGGAACGCGGCGACGCGCTGCACCTCGACGCCGCCACGCGACGCAACCTCGAGATCGACGCGTCGCTGTCCGGACAGGATTCGGCCACGTTGTTCGCGTTGCTCGACGCGACGGTCACGCCGATGGGCTCGCGGCAGTTGCGGCGCTGGCTCAACCGCCCGCTCACGGATCAACAGGAATTGCGCCGTCGCTACCAGGCCATCGCGCTGCTGGTGGATGCGCGCCGCTTCGAGGCGCTGCGCGAACCGCTGCGCGCGATCGGCGACGTGGAGCGCATTCTCTCGCGCGTCGCGTTGCGCAGCGCGCGTCCGCGCGATCTGACCGCATTGCGCGCGTCACTCGGCGTACTGCCCGGGCTGCGCGCCGCGACCGGGCGGATCGAGGCGCCGCTCGTCGTCGAACTCGCGGGCTCGATCGGCGAACACGCGGACGTCGTCGACCTGTTGCACCGCGCGATCGCCGAGGAACCCTCGGTGGTGCTGCGCGACGGCGACGTGATCGCGCCCGGTTACGACGCCGACCTCGACGAGCTGCGCCGCATCGCGACACATACCGACGAATTCCTGCTCGAGCTCGAACGCCGCGAACGCGAGCGCTCGGGCATTCCCTCGCTCAAGCTCGCGTACAACCGCGTTTCGGGATTCTTCATCGAGGTGGGCCGCGCGCAGGCGGATCGCGTGCCGAAGGATTACATCCGTCGCCAGACCGTGAAGAACGCCGAGCGCTTCATCACGCCCGAGCTCAAGAGCTTCGAGGACAAGGTGCTGGGCGCGCGCGAGAAGTCGCTGGCGCGCGAGCGCGAAATCTACGAGGAAGTGCTGACGCAGCTCACGGACCGCCTCGGCGCGCTGCAGGCCACCGCCAACGCTCTCTCGTCGCTCGACTGTCTCGCCGCGCTCGCGGAACGCGCGGTCGCGCTCGGCTGGACCGAGCCGCAACTCGTCGCCGAGACGCGGCTCGAGATCCGCGGCGGGCGCCATCCCGTCGTCGAGCACTTCATCGAGGGCGCGTTCGTGCCGAACGATCTCGTGCTCGATGCCGGCCGGCGCATGCTCATCGTCACGGGTCCGAACATGGGCGGCAAGTCCACCTACATGCGCCAGTCCGCGCTGATCGTGCTGCTCGCCCACGTCGGCAGCTTCGTGCCCGCGGAGCGCGCGGTGCTCGGCCCCATCGATCGCATCTTCACGCGCATCGGCGCCGGCGACGATCTCGCCGGCGGACGTTCGACGTTCATGGTCGAGATGACCGAAGCCGCCAACATCCTCAACAACGCGACCGACAAGAGCCTGATCCTGATGGACGAGATCGGTCGCGGCACGAGCACGTACGACGGATTGTCGCTGGCGTGGGCCGTGGCGCGACACATCGCGCGCGTGAATCGCAGCTTCACGCTGTTCGCGACTCACTACTTCGAGCTCACGAACCTCGCGAACGAGATCGACGGCATCGCGAACGTGCATCTCGATGCGACGGAGCACCGGGACGGCATCGTGTTCCTGCACGCGGTGAAGGAAGGCCCGGCGAGCCGCAGCTACGGGCTCGCGGTTGCGCAGCTCGCCGGCGTGCCGCGCGAGACGATCGCGGCCGCGCGCGAATATCTCGCGGCGCTCGAAAGAAGCGTGCAGCCGTCCGGCGTCGCTGATTCAGGTTCGTCGCGCTCCCGTCGCACCGCCGCGCCGACGCCGCAGGCTCAACTACCGCTGGAACCGCCCGCACCGCCGCCCGTCGATCCGCGGCTGATCGAGCTCGAAGCCGCACTGAAAACGGTCAGCGCCGACGACCTCACGCCACGCGCCGCGCTGGATCTCGTCTACAAGCTGCGCTCGCTGCTCGACTGACTTCCCATGGCGCGCAACCCGCCCCATCTCTAACCAAAAACCCCTGCGTCACGGGATGACCTCACGTGACAGAGGCAATTGAGTCAGCCTCTAACCAGTTGCAGTTGCCAGGAGTCGGGACCCCGGTCCGGGCGCCGCGCGCAACCACCACTGGAACGGCGGCCACCTGGGAGGGTCGTTGATCATGGGAATCTGCTCGCGCGGCGTCTGCGCCGCTCTTTTGGCCTGCTTGGTTCTCGCTACGCGCGCGGAAGCGCAGGCATCGCTCGAACTGTACGCCGGTGGGACGCCTTTCGTTGATCGTCCCGCCGACAGCGTGCCGATGCAACCGACTGCGATGACATTGGCGCCCGATGGCAGTCTGTACGTGGCGGATGATGCCTCGGGAAAAATCCTGAGATACGACCCCGCGACTTCGACGATTTCATCGGTGCCGAACCTGCCGGGCCTCTACGAATATCGTTTCGCCTCACCGAAGGCGCTCGCATGGAATCCGAGCGGAATGCTCAATCTCCTCGCAGGCCCGGAACTGTGGCAGCTCGACCTCGTCGACGGATTCAGAATCTTCCTTGGCGCAGCGGACTACACACATGCTGAGTTCGCGGCCGACGACTCCGTGTACCTGACGCGCATCGGGGCGCACGCGATCTATCGCCGCACGCCGAGCGGCACGATCCAGCTCTTCGAGGGCAGTAGCGCGATTTTCGGGTTCTCGGGCGACGGCACGACCACCGCACGTTTCAATGACCCGCGCGGCATGGCCATCGACGCGGCCGGCAACATCTATATCGCCGACAGCGGGAACAACCGGGTTCGTCGGCGCGATGCGGCCACCGGCATCATCACGACGGTGGCCGGCACAGGTCTCTCGAACTACAACGGCGACAACCTGCCCGCTACTCAAACAAACCTCTCCGCACCCAATCTTCTCGCGCTCGACTCGACCGGCAATCTCTACATCAACGAGGAAGGCGGCAATCGCATTCGGAAGCTGACGGCTGCGACCGGGCTCATCACCAATTTCGTCGGCGACGGAAACATCGGCGACCCGGGAAATGGCGGTCCTGCTGTCAACGCCTCGATCAACGATGTTGTCGACATCGACGTGGCTCCGGACGGCACGTTTTTCCTGGCCGAGCGCTCCGGCTGGCGAATCCGCAAGGTCGACACGAGCGGAATCATCACTCAGATCATGGGCAATGGAACCAGGTCGTTCTGCGGTGAGGGAGTGCCGGCTCGTGAAGCCTGCCTCAATCGCCCGAACGGCATCACCATCGACGATGCCGGCGATGTCTACATCTCGGATCAATTCAACCGGCGAATCCGCAAGATTTCGGCGGCAACCGGCATCATCACCACGATCGCGGGAGTCGACAGCAGCATTTCCCAAGGCGATGGCGGACCCGCCACGGCCGCATATTTCCCGAACGGCACGTCCGGGCTCGCGGTGGATGGCGCGCGGAATCTCTACATTTCCGCCAACGGCCGCATTCGGCGTATCGACAGTGCGTCCGGAATCATCACGACCTACGCCGGCTTATCCTCACCCGGATTCTCGGGCGACGGAGGTCCGGCGATCGCGGCAAGGTTCAACGGCACGTCCCGCGTCGCGCTCGATGCCGCCGGCAACCTCTACATCTCGGACATCTACAACAACCGCGTGCGCCGCGTGGACGCCGTCACCGGCATCATCACCACCGTCGCGGGCAATGGCACGAGCACCGGTCCGCTGGGTGACGGCGGTCCGGCGACCCAGGCGTCGCTCTACAACCCACATGGACTCGCCTTCGACCCCGAAGGCAACTTGCTCATCGGCGACACATTTCATTACCGCATCCGGAAGCTGAATGTCGCGACGGGCATCATCACGACTGTCGCCGGAAACGGCAGCGCCAATATCGACGGCAATGGTGGGCTTGCGACACAGGCGGGCATCGGCAGCTGGCCCGCGTTCGACGTCGATTCCGACGGCAATATCTACCTGGCCGCGTCGTTCGAACTGCGCCGCGTCGACGCGCAGACAGGCATCATCGACTCGGTCCCGGCGCCGATCTGGGGGCTGTACACGCCGGAAGGACGTGGACTCGAAAACCCCAATGACATGGTTCTCGGCGCCGACAATCGCCTGTACATCACCGACGCCGCCACCAATAACCTGGTGCTGCGCGTGAGTGGGCTGCCGACTCCGGCGAGTGACATGACGCCACCGGTGATCGAACCTGTCATCACGGGAACGCTCGGCAACGACGGCTGGTACACGAGTGACGTCACGGTCTCATGGTCGGTCACCGATGACACTGCCGTCACGTCGACGTCTGGCTGCGACGCGAGCGTCGTCACGACGGACACCGCAGGCGCCACGTTCACGTGCGCGGCGATGTCGGCCGGCGGTTCCTCGACCCGGTCCGTCACGATCCGTCGCGACGCGACGGCGCCGCAGATCATGCTGACCGCTCCCGCTTCGGGAGCCGGTTACGCCGCGGGCGAGGTAGTGAACTCGCAGTACGCGTGCAGCGACACTCTTTCTGGCATCGCCTCGTGCGCGGGCCCTGTAGCGAGCGGCTCGCCGGTACCGACCGCCACGGCCGGGACCCGGACATTCCAGGTCCAGGCCACTGATGCCGCGGGAAACACCGCCAGCGTGTCACATGGATACACCGTCACCGCGCCCGTGCTCACCTTTACGTTCGAGCGATTCATAGAACCGCTTCGCCGCTCGCCCCACCACAACGGCATCACCGCGGGCGACCTCGTGCCGATCCGCTGGCGCCTGATCGACAGCACCGGCTCGCCTGTCACGAACCCGGCCGCGTTCCAGTCGCTCACCGTCCTGCCGCTGACTTGCCAGGCAGCGCCGATCCCGCTCAACGACCCCGCCACCGGCGGCGAGGGATTGAGCGTGAACGCGTCGACCGGCGTCTTTACCTATAACTGGCAAACGGACGCGAGCTGGACCGGCTGCCGCCGCGTGCAAGTCCGGTTCTCGGACAACTCGATACGCGAGGTCGTGTTCCGGTTCCAGTGAGCCCCCTAACTAGCAGCGCACGCGGCCGCAGAGGGCCTTGGTCGTCAAGGCCCTCGTGCGATCCTGACCGGCGCATGCTCGCCTTCGCCCTGGCAAAGCGACACCGAGGCGTCGAAACTCGAATGTGACGTGGCGCGCGTTTGCGAAGTTTCCTGCCCGGACCTCCCTCGCGCGCGCCATGTCGATGCCCGAGCATCCTCTCGACGCTTCACACTCCAGAACAATCCGGAGCGTCGGGAACGATGAAGGATGCTCCATGACATTTCGTAAAATCCGCGCCGCGATCCTCACGTTGGGCGTGCTCGGCATCTCGTGCCAGTTCGCGTCGGCACAGACGGTCGAATGTACGGAGGACGTCTCCGCCGACACCGTCATATGCGGTACGGGTGGAATCAACACCGGCGTGGGCAATACGAGCATCGGTCGCGAAACGGTCATGCTCGGCAGCGGAAACACCGCCCTCGGCCTCCAGTCGGCCACAGCCGGTCTGTTTTCGACTTCGGTGGGCTACCAGGCGACGACCGCGTCCGCCAGCACCACCGCGCTCGGCGCGCACGCCACCGCCACTGGCGTCAACTCTGTGGCGCTCGGCGCCCACTCGATCGCGCACGAAGCGAACACCGTGAGCGTCGGCGCGGCGGGTTTCACGCGCCGCATCGTGAACGTCGGCGACCCGACCGCCGACACGGACGCCGCGAACCGGCGGTACGTGGATACGGCCGCAGCCAACACGCTGGACGCCGCTCAGACGTTCGCGACCAACGCCGCCAGCAATGCGCAGTCGGCCGCCGAAGCTTTCGCGACGAACGCGGCCGACAATGCACAGACCGCGGCCGAAACTTTCGCGACCAACGCAGCCAATGACGCGCAGTCGGCAGCCGAAGCGTTCGCGGCAACCGCGGCCAACAACGCCCAGAACGCGGCGCAGTCCTTCGCGAACAACGCGCAATCCGCCGCCGAAGCCTTCGCGTCGAACGCGGCCAGCAACGCGCAGAACGCGGCGCAGACCTTCGCCGCCAACGCCGCCAATACGGCAGCTTCAGCCGCGCAGTCGAATGCGCAGGCTCACGCCAACGCACTCGTCACCGGTGGCACGACCCACGCGAGTTTCTCGGGCATCAACGCCAACAACGGTGGAATCCAGAACGCCGGCACGATCGGTGGCGTCACCGCGGCGACGCAGTCCGACCAGGCGGTGAACTTCGCGCAATTGCAGGCGGTGTTCACGCAGCTCGTGCAAAGCGGCCTGTGCCGCATCGACGGCGCCAACGTGACCTGCGGCGCGACCGGCGCGAACGACGCGCTTGCGGCCGGTACCAACGCCAACGTCGGCGCGGGCGCGCACAATGCAATCGCGCTCGGCACCAACTCGAACGCGCAGAGCGCCGGCACGATCGCCATGGGCCACGGCGCGACGGCCGCGCAATCCAACTCGGTGGCCATCGGCACGAACGCACGCGCGCAGTCGCCGGAGCTTCCGGGCACGGCCGCCCAATCTTCCGTGGCCCTGGGCACCGGCACGCAGGCGCTCGGCACGAATACCGTCGCGGTCGGCGATCACGCCGTCGCCTCGGCCAACCACTCCGTGGCGATCGGCGGCAACTCGCAGGCCGCGCACGAGAACTCGGTCGCGATCGGCAACGGCTCGACGACGAGCGCGGCGAACACGGTGTCGGTCGGTAGTGCCGGCAACGAACGGCGCGTGACGCATGTCGCCGCCGCGACTCAGGGGACTGACGCGGTGAACCTGACGCAGCTCAACGCCGCGCTCAACGCCGTCAGCACCAACATCGGCGCCGCGCAGAGCTACACGGACCAGCGTTTCGATTCGGCGATTTCGTACACCAACCTGCAGGTGCAGAGCGTCCGCGAATACGCGGCGCGCGGCATCGCGGCCACCCTGGCCATGCCGTCGGTCTCACCGTCCGAGGCCGGCAAGACAGCCTTCGGTCTCGGCACGGGTTATCACGACGGGCAGGTCGCGGTCGGTCTCGCGGTCGCGCACGCGTTCAGCGACGACTTCCAGCTCTCGGGCGGCGTGGCGAAGGTCCACGGCGGACGAAATGCCGCGCGCGTGGCGGTCGGCTTCGAGTTCTGATTCGCGAGTCCGCCAGGCCCGAGTTCTGATCATGCCCGGGCGACTGCCCGGGATCGCAGGCGTCACTTCGCGCCGTAAACGTAGTTCGGCAGCCACAGCGCGATCTGCGGGAACGCGGCCACGAGCGCGAGCCCGACCACCATGATGATCACGAACGGCACGATCGACTTGTAAATGTCGATCAGCGTCACGTCCTTCGGCGCCATCGCGCGCATCAGGAAAAGGTTGTAGCCGAACGGCGGCGTGATGTACGCGATCTGGCAGGTGATGACGTAGAGCACGCCGTACCAGATCGGATTGAATCCGAGCTCGATCACCAGCGGTATGAACAGCGGCGCGACGATGATCAGCATCGCCGTGTCGTCGAGGAACGTGCCCATCACGATGTAGGTGAGCTGCATCAGCACCAGCACGTGCCAGGGCTCCAGGCCCCATTGCTCGAGGAACAGCACTTCGATCGCCCTGACCGCGCCGAGTCCATCGAACACGGCGCCAAACGCGAGGGCCGCGAGGATGATCCACATGAACATGCAGCTCACCGACAGGCTCTTGCGCAGCACTTCGTGCATCACCTTGAACGTCAGTCGGCGCTTGAACAGCGCCACGAGCGTGGCGGCGAGCGCGCCGACCGCGGACGACTCCACCATGCTGGTGACGCCCATCACGAACAGACCGGTCATCGAGAAGATGATCAGCAGCGGCAGGATGCCCGCCTGCAGCAGCCGGATTTTTTCGCCCAGGCTGATCTGCTGGCGCTCTTCGGCCGGAAGCGGCGGGCCGAGGCTCGGCTGCAGGTGGCAGCGGACCAGGATGTAGATGATGAACAGCGCGGCGAGCAGCAGCCCGGGACCGACGCCGGCCAGCCACAGCTGCCCGACGGGCTGGCGCGCGATCATTCCGTAGAGCACCAGCACGACGCTCGGCGGGATCATGATGCCGAGCGAACTACCGGCCTGGATGACGCCGGTCACCATGATCTTGTCGTAGCCGCGGCGCAGCAGCTCCGGCAACGCGATGGTCGCGCCGATGGCCATGCCCGCGACGGACAGTCCGTTCATCGCCGAGATCGCCACCATGAGCAGCACCGTGCCGACGGCGAGCCCGCCGCGCATCGGACCCGACCACACATGGAACATGCGGTACAGGTCGGTCGCGATGCCCGACTCGGAGAGCATGTAGCCCATGTAGACGAACATGGGCAGCGTCAGCATCGGGTACCAGTTGAGCAGCGTGATCGTCGAGGCGAACGGCATCTCGACGGCGCCCTCGCCCCACAGGCTCAGCGCGAAGATCGTGGCCACGAACCCGATGGCGCCGAACACCCGCTGCCCGGTGATGAGCAGCAGCATGAACGTGGAGAACATCAGGAGGGCGATCAGCTCGTAGCTCATTCGATCTGCCTTTCGGTGGCCTTCGCGATGTCCTTGAACAGGATCGAGATCGCCTGCAACAGCATCAGCACGAAGCCCACGACCATGATGATCTTGATGGGCGCCATCGGCGGCGCCCAGGCCGAATAGTTAGTCTGGTTGTACTTGAGGGAGTAGGCGGCGCTGGAGGCGCCGCCGTAGATCATGAAAGCCAGGTAGAAGATCAGGAAGAAGACCGTTATCGAATCGACGTACGCACGGGTGCGCGGCTTCCAGCGCTCGTACAACACGTCCATGCGCACGTGCGCATCGAGCTGCATGGAATAGCCGCCGCCGAGGATGTAATAGGCGGCCATCAGGAACTGCGACATCTCGATGATCCACACGAACGGCACGTTGAACACGTAGCGGGTCAACGAACCGAAAATCAGCACGGCCAGGATCACGAGCGCCAGGTACATGACGATGGAACCCAGCACGCGGTTGACGGCATCCACGTATCGCACGTAGAGCCTCACGGCCTTGGGCATGGTGGCGGTGGTCACTGTCGTTTACTCACGCGAGGTCCGCGGCGGCCGGAGGCGCTGCTCCCGTCCGCCGCGACATTCGCTCGAGCCTATCGATACGGCGGACCCGCCTTGGACATGAGGGCGTTGTAGTCCTTGAAGATCTGGACCACCTTCGCGCAGCGCGGGCTTGTGGCGGCGATCTCGTCCCAGAACTTGTGCGCTTCGGCCTCGACCGTGGACCATTCCGCGGCCGGAATCGTAGTGAGCTTCATCTTCGGACCATTGACGCGCAGGTCCGCCTCGCCGGCCCAGTACCAGTGCTGGCGATAGTAGTGAGAGCTGTCCATGCAGATCTTGAACAACGTCTTCAGGTGCTCCGGCACCTTCTCCCAGGACTTGGTGTTCGCGAAATACGAACCGATCCACGCGCCCGAGATGTTGTTGGTGAGGAAATACGGCGTCACGTCCGCCCAGCCCACCGTGTAGTCCTCGGTGATGCCGGACCAGGCCAGGCCGTCGAGCTCGCCCGTCTGGATCGCGACCTGCACGTCGCCCCACGGCAGCGTGACCGGCACGACACCGAAGCGCGTCAGGAACTTGCCCGCCGTCGGGAACGTGAAGATGCGCAGTCCCTTCAGGTCCGAGAGTTTGTTGATCGGCTTGACGGTGTTGAAGTGACACGGATCCCAGGCGCCCGCGCTCAGCCAGGTGACATTCTCGACCTCACCGTACGCCTCGGCCCAGATCTCGTTGAGTCCCCACTTGTGGAACAGCGCGGGGACGTCGAGGCTGAAGCGCGTGGCGAACGGAAAGTATCCGCCGAACACACGCACGTCGGTCGGTGCGGACATCGAGTCGTCGTCGCTCTGCACGGCGTCGATGGTGCCCTGCTGCATCGCGCGGAAGAGCTCGCCCGTCGGGACGAGCTGGTCGGCGTAATACAGCTCGATGACCATCTCGCCGTTGGCCGCCTTGTTGAAGGCGTCGATGGATGGCTTGATGACGTGTTCCGCCAGCGCGGGTCCCGCGTAGGTCTGAAGTCGCCACTTGATGGCGGTCTTCTTGGCGGTCGACACGTTGGGGGCGTCGACACCTTCTTTCTTGGAACAGCCGGTGAGTACCGCAGTGGAAGTCGCGGCCGTGGCCAGTGCCGCGTTCTTAAGGAAAGATCTTCGCTTCATCGCGTTCTCCTCTTGGCACATCGTGATCGGGGCAGACCATCAACGGAGCGCCGGCGCGGCTTTATTGTTTGAGCGTGTAAGCCTTGCCGAATCTGAACGTCGATCGATTGTTGCACGGCCGCGAGGGGCGCATCAATTCATCGTCGGGAGTCCAAGGCGCATTGCTCCGCCGCGGTGCGCCGCGAGGGGCGCTGCTTCAAGACGGGACGTGCGACGGTGGGATCAGCGGCGGGTAGTGAGGGACTGGTCTCGACGATCGGAGAAACGCCCATCGATCAGGAAGGCTCCCACCTCGCGCGCGACCTGGCGTGACATGAGCATGCCCATGTGGCTCACGGGCAAGGTCACGTGCGCCTTGCATCCCGGGAATCGGGTTTCGCTCAACGCCACGGTGCCATCGGAATCCTCTTCGAACTTCGCGAAGAATCGGCCGAGACCCATCGGCCGCGTCCCGGCGATCACGCCGAGCTCGTGGGCACAATTCCATTGATACGGAGGGTGATCTTCGATCAGTTCGGCGGCGACGATAGGCCCGACCAATGCGCGCAACATCGCGTGCCGCGCCACGGCCCGCGCAGATCGGCTGCCGCACAACGGAGTGCCCAGCATGACCACCCGCCCGTCGCGCGGCTTCGCTTCGTGTTCGAAGTAGCGGCACAGGACGATGCCGCCGAGGCTGTGCGCCACGAAGTGCACGCGATCCGCCTCGATGCCGTCCACGAAGCGCGCGAGTTGCTCGAGCGTCGGCTCCAGCGCGCCGCGGGTCGTCGGATAACTGAACCGGTGGCACTCGAACCCGAGCGTACGTTCGAGCCTGCGGCGCAGCAGCGTGAACTCCGCTCCGTTGAGGAACAGTCCATGCACGAACACCACCGCAGTCTTCATGGTGCCTGGCACGGAAAACCCGGGATCAGCTCGTGGGCGGTGGAGTGCGCACTCGAATGTGCAACTCGCGCAACTGCTTCTCGCCGATTTCCGTCGGCGCGTCGGTCATGATGTCCGCGGCGGTCTGGGTCTTCGGGAACGCGATCACGTCGCGGATGCTGTCCGTGCCGGCCATGTGCATGACGAGACGGTCGAGGCCGAACGCGATGCCGCCGTGCGGCGGCGCGCCGAACTTGAGCGCGTCGAGCAGGAAGCCGAACTTGAGCTTCGCTTCGGCCGCGTCGATGCCTAACAACTCGAATACCGCCGATTGCATGTCCTGGCGGTAGATACGCACCGAGCCGCCGGCGATCTCGCTGCCGTTCAACACGAGGTCGTACGCCTTCGCGAGCGACTTGTCGGGCGCGGCCTTCAGCTCCTCGATGTTGTCGGTCACCGGCGAGGTGAACGGGTGATGCATGGCCACCCAGCGCTTCTCTTCCGGATCCCACTCGAACATCGGAAAGTCGATGACCCAGAGCGGCTTCCAGCCTTCGGTAGTCAGTTTCTGATCCACGCCGACCTTGAGGCGCAGCGCACCAAGCGCGTCGTTGACCACCTTCGCGCTGTCGGCGCCGAAGAAGATCACGTCGTTGTCCTGCGCGCCCGTGCGCTCAAGGATGCCCTTCACGGCTTCCTCGGACAGGAACTTCACGATCGGCGACTGCAGGCCTTCCTTGCCCTTCGCCTTCTCGTTGACCTTGATGTACGCGAGTCCCTTCGCGCCGTAGCGCGCGACGTACGCGGTGTAGTCGTCGATCTGCGAGCGCGGCATCGCGCCGCCGCCCGGGACGCGCAGAGCCGCGACGCGGCCCTTCGGGTCCTTCGCCGGCGCGGCGAATACCTTGAAGTCGCAAGTCGCGACGAGATCCGCGACGTCGACGAGTTCGAGCGGGTTGCGCAGGTCGGGCTTGTCCGAGCCGTAGCGGCGCATGGCTTCCGCGAAGCTCATGCGCGGGAACGGGTCCGCGAGGTCCGCATCGATCGCGTCCTTGAAGATGTGGCGCGTCAGTGCCTCCATCATCTGCATGATCTGTTCCTGCGAGAGGAACGAGGTCTCGATGTCGAGCTGCGTGAATTCCGGCTGGCGCTCGGCGCGCAGGTCCTCGTCGCGAAAGCACTTCACGATCTGGTAGTAGCGGTCGAAGCCCGCGACCATCAGGAGCTGCTTGAAGATCTGCGGCGACTGCGGCAGCGCGAAGAACTTTCCGGCGTGTGTGCGCGACGGCACTAGATAGTCGCGCGCGCCTTCCGGCGTGGCCTTGCCGAGCACCGGGGTTTCGATGTCGACGAAACCCTGGTCGTCCAGGTACTGGCGCATCGCCCGCGTGATCTTGTGGCGCAGGCGCAGGCGGCGCGACATGTCGTCGCGGCGCAGATCGATGTAGCGGTACTTGAGGCGGACCTCCTCGCTCACGTGCTCGTCGAGCTGGAACGGGAGGGGCTCGGACTTGTTCAGCGTCACCAGCTCGCGGGCCAGCAGTTCGACCTTGCCCGAGGCGAGGTTGGCGTTGGCCGTGCCTGCCGGGCGCTCGCGCACCAGGCCGCGGACCTGCACCACGAACTCGTTTCTCAGTTTTTCGGCCTCGGCGAACTGAGCCTTGTTGTCCGGGTCTATGACGATCTGCAGGAGGCCTTCACGGTCGCGCAGGTCCACGAAAATGACCCCGCCATGGTCGCGGCGGCGATGGACCCAGCCGGCAACCGTAACCTCTTGACCGACCAGCTTTTCATTGACCTGGCCGCAGTAATGGGAACGCATGGAAACCCGCCTGAAAATTCGAGATGGCAGCAGAGAAAGGGCCGCGATGTTACCGGTTCAGGCGGGACTCAGGAAAGCCGCCGTATGCTCCTTTACACTGCGGCCCCACCAATAATCCCCACCCCCGGCAACCCAACCAAGGTACCTATGACACGCAAGCTCATTGCCCTCGCAGCACTGATCCTCGCAGCGCAAACGCAGGCCGCCACCTGGGAAGCCGGGAAGCACTACACGGTGCTGGCGCAGCCGCAGCGGACCAACGTCCCGGCGGGCAAGGTCGAGGTCATGGAAGTGTTCTCGTACGGGTGCCCGGCCTGCGACAACTTCGAGCCGCACATGAAGCGGATCAAGTCGGCGCTGCCAGCCAACACGCAGGTCGTCTATCTGCATGCGTCCTGGAACAAGGCGGAAGCCTGGCCGCTGTTCCAGCGCGCCTTCATCACGGCGCAGTCGCTGGGCGTCGCCGACCGCGCCCATGAGCAGATGTACAAGGCCATCTGGCAGACCGGAGAGCTGGGTGTGGTCGATCGGGCGACCGGCCGGCTCAAGACCAAACTTCCCACCATGGACCAGGTCGCCAAGTTCTACGAGCGCACGACGGGCACCAAGGCCGCGGATTTCGTGGCCGCGTCGAAGTCGTTCGGCGTCGACATGAAGATCCGGCAGTCCGATGCGCAGATCCTCGCGATGAAGGTCACCGGAACTCCGACGATCGTGGTGAACGGCAAGTACATGCTCAACTCCGAGAACCTGCGGTCCATCGAGGACTACATCTCGGTGATCAACTTCCTCGTGGCGAAGGAAAGCAAGCCCGCCGCGGCGGCCGCGCCGGCGCCTGCGAAGAAGAGCTGACTAA
>JAEYUC010000070.1 GCA_023433705.1 Pseudomonadota bacterium | reverse complement strand
TGAAGCCCGCGCTCGCGCGCGGCGAGCTGCATTGCGTCGGCGCGACCACGCTCGACGAATACCGCAAGTACATCGAGAAGGACGCCGCGCTCGAGCGCCGCTTCCAGAAGGTGCTGGTCGACGAGCCATCGGTCGAGGACACCATCGCCATCCTGCGCGGACTGCAGGAGCGGTACGAAGTGCATCACAAGGTCGAGATCACGGACCCGGCCATCGTCGCCGCGGCCACACTCTCGCACCGTTACATCACGGATCGCCAGCTTCCCGACAAGGCCATCGACCTGATCGACGAGGCCGCGGCGCGCATCCGCATGGAGATCGACTCCAAGCCCGAGCCGCTCGACAAGCTCGAGCGCCGCATCATCCAGCTCAAGATCGAGCAGGAAGCGCTCAAGAAGGAAACGGACGAGGCCACGAAGAAGCGACTCGCCGCGCTGCAGGAGAACCTCAAGCAGCTGGAGCGCGAATACGCGGACCTCGAGGAAGTCTGGAAGAGCGAGAAGGCCTCGCTGCAGGGCGCGGCCGGCGTGCGCGAGGAAATCGAGAAGGCGAAGCTCGAGATGGATGCCGCGCGTCGTCGCGGCGACCTCACCGCGGTCGCGCGTTTCCAATATGAAGTGCTGCCGAGTCTCGAGAAGAAACTCGCGCAGGCGCAACTCGCCGAGACCAAGGAAACCCAGCTCGTCCGCAACAAGGTGACCGACGAGGAAATCGCCGAGGTCGTTTCGAAGTGGACCGGCATCCCGGTCTCGAAGATGCTCGAGGGTGAGAAGGAAAAACTCCTGCGCATGGAGGAGGCGCTGTCCAAGCGCGTGGTCGGTCAGGACGAAGCGGTGAAGATTGTCTCGAACGCGATCCGCCGCTCTCGCGCCGGACTCGCGGACCCGCGTCGTCCGAACGGTTCGTTCCTGTTCCTCGGCCCCACCGGTGTCGGCAAGACCGAGCTCTGCAAGGCGCTCGCCGAATTCCTGTTCGACACCGAAGAGTCGATGGTGCGCATCGACATGTCCGAGTTCATGGAGAAGCACTCCGTGGCGCGGCTCATCGGCGCGCCGCCGGGATACGTGGGCTACGAAGAGGGCGGATATCTCACCGAGGCCGTGCGTCGCCGCCCGTATGCGGTCATCCTGTTGGACGAGGTGGAGAAGGCGCACCCGGACGTGTTCAACGTGTTGCTGCAGGTGCTCGACGACGGCCGTCTCACGGACGGCCAGGGCCGTACCGTCGACTTCCGCAACACCGTGATCATCATGACGTCGAACCTGGGCTCGCAGGAGATCCAGCAGTACGCGGGTGAAGAGCGGTACGCGGAGATGAAGTCCGCGGTCATGGAGGTCGTGCAGCAGAACTTCCGGCCGGAGTTCATCAACCGCATCGACGACATCTGCGTGTTCCGTCCGCTGGGCGTTGCACAGATCCGCGCGATCGTCGACATCCAGCTCGGACAGCTCAAGCGCCGTCTGCTCGACCGCAACATCGAGCTCACGCTCGACGAGGCGGCGCGAGACAAGCTCGGCGAGGCGGGCTACGACCCGGTCTACGGGGCGCGACCGCTCAAGCGGGCGATCCAGCAGCAGGTGGAGAATCCGCTGGCGCAGGCGATTCTCTCGGGCAAGTTCGGCCCGAGCGATCGCATCCGCGCGACCTCATCCGCCGGCAACGGGCTCGAGTTCGTCAAGGAACGCTAACTACGCGCGGGCCTCGGCATCGCGGCCCGCGCCACGGCAGCGAGCGCGGCTATCAGGACGATGGGCCCGATCGGCAGTCCGCCATGACCCAGCTGCCGCAGGATGCTCGGTAATACCGCCGCGAACGCGACCAGCAGGGCGGTATTGCGCGATGCGGCCAGCGACGGCGACTGTGCGACCAGTGCGGCCGCCACCACCAGTGCTCCCATGTCGTAGTTGAACGCATATGGCGTCAGCACGAACGTACCGGCGAGCAATATGAACGCGCGTTCCAGCGAATCGCGTATCTTCACGAGTAGCCAGACGATCACCGGCAGGGACAGCACGGCGACTGCGACATGGACCCAGGTTGCGATATCCGGTGAGAAACGCAAGGCGCGTACACTCGCGAAGGCGCTCGGCATCATGTACAGGAAAACCCCGCGCCACCGGGTCATCACGTAACCCTGGTAGGGCACGATCGTGTCGAAGAATGCTCGCCAGGAATCGAGACCGAAGATCGCCCCCGACAATACGACCATCAACCCGGCGAACAATGCGGTCCACGCGAGCACGCGCCAGTTGCGATCGATCAATACCACCAGGCCCAGCAGGATTCCGAGGTGGGGTTTCACGGTCAGGCAGGCGAGCGCCGCGGCGGCGAGTACGGGCCGCGTGTGCATCCACGAAAGCGCCAGCAGCATCAATGCCGCCATGAAGAAGCCGTTCTGGGTGGCCGAGACCATCGTAATCACGAAGCCGACCATCGCGAGCGCCGTGAGCCCGCGGTGCGCGTCCGGAGCGTAGCGGCGCATGAAGACGTGCGCGGCGAACATGTACAGCGCGAACGAACCCGCCAGGAACAGGACCATCGCGGGTAGATAGTCGAGGAATCCCAGCGGCCACACGAACAGCAGGTAGGTGGGAGGGTAGGACCAGGCGTGTATCTGGTAATCGGCACCGTACAGCGACTTGAGGTACTCGTAGTAGCGGGCGGGGTCGAACAGCAGCGAATGTTCGCCGGCGACGGCGAGTTTTCCGCCGATCCAGTAGTTGATGAAGTCGCGGTCGAACAGCCTGGCCGGCCAGGTGCCGTAGCGCGCATGCGTTTTCGCCGCGTACCCGAAGTTGACGGCGCAGGTCACGATCGCGAACGTGATCCACAGCCACGAAAGTGCTTTCGAATGATTGGCGGCGGCCGGAGCGGAAGGATCGCTGGCGGAAACGTGACTCATGTCTTACTGGCTCCGACGCATTTGACCATAATACGGTTCAGCATATTGATGGACTCACGACCTTGGGCGAGCGTCGCCTCGAAACAGCCGTACTGATTCCCTGCCTCAACGAGGCAGCAGGCATCGCGCAGGTGGTTAGCGCGTTTCACGCCGCATTGCCGGACGCGACCATCTACGTGTACGACAACGCTTCGGACGACGACACTGCGGCGGTTGCGGCCGCGGCGGGCGCCGAAGTACGGAGCGAGCCGCTGCGCGGCAAGGGCAACGTCGTGCGCCGGATGTTCGCGGATATCGAGGCGGACATTTTCGTCATGGCGGATGGCGATGGTACATACGATGCGTCGTCGGCGCCCGCGATGATCGAAAAACTGCGATCCGCGCAACTCGACATGGTGTGCGGCAAGCGCGTCGAGAGTGCCGACAACGCCTATCGTTCCGGGCATCGCTTCGGTAACCGGCTGCTGACCGGACTGGTCGCGATGATCTTCGGCGACCGGCTCAGCGACATCCTCTCCGGCTACCGCGTCATGTCGCGCCGTTTCGTGAAGTCTTTCCCGGCGTTGTCGAGCGGATTCGAAATCGAAACGGAACTCACCGTTCACGCGCTGGATCTGCGCGCGCCCGTCGCGGAAGTGCCCACGCCCTATGGCAATCGGTCCGCCGGCACGAAGAGCAAGCTCAACACCTGGCGTGACGGTTGGCGGATCCTGAGAGTGATCGTGCGTCTCTTCAAGGAAGAGCGTCCGCTCGCATTCTTCTCCTGGATCGCGCTCTTGCTCGCCTCGACCTCGGTGGCGCTTGCGATACCGCTCATAACGACCTTCCTGGAGACCGGCCTCGTGCCGCGCCTTCCGACCGCCGTTCTTTCCACCGGCCTCATGCTCGTGGCCGTGGTCAGCTTTTCGTGTGGCCTGATTCTCGACACCGTCACGCGCGGCCGGCGCGAGCTCAAACGCATGCATTACCTCACGCACAGCGGCATACCGATGCGCGGACGAAGGGCGACGGACAAGATGCTCGAGAACCAGGATCGATGACTCCTGCGTTCCGCCTCGCGCTGCTGTGGATCGTCGGCGCGATGATCATGGTCATGTTCGGTCTCATGCTGGCCGGCACTTCCTACGTCAACGGCGAGTACATCCCTGCCAACGCGGATGCCTTCTATCACGCGCGGCGCATCCTCGACGTCGTCCTGGCCGGCCACCCGGTTCAGCAGTTCGATCCGAAGATCCACGTTCCGGAGGGTAGTTGGATCACGTGGCCGTGGGCATACGACTGGTCGATGGCGCAGATTACGAAGTTGTTCGGGCCGTTCGGTGGCGTTGCCGAGGCGAACCGAGTCCTGATGCGCATTCCGGTGGCGGCCAGCCTCCTGTACATCGGCGTGGTGCTGCTGCTGGCGCGCCAGTTCGGATTCTCGTTCGCGCTCACGGCGCTCCAGGTGATCGTGGTGGCCGCGTTGCCGGTCGTTTATCTCAGTTTCTCCGTGGGCAACATCGATCACCATTTCGCCGAAGGCATGTGGACAGCTTTCACTATCTGCGCCGGAATCTGGTTCTTTTCCAGTCGCGAATCACTAGCGCCGGCGGTCGTGCTGGGTCTCGTGCTCGCCACGGCGGCCGGCGTCCACAACAGCCTCTTCATCCTGCAGATCCCCGTCGCGCTGACCTTCCTGTTGCGCTGGCTGCAGGCCGCGCCGTTGCCGTCGCGCCCCGCCTGCGTCGCGTTCGCCATTTCGCTCACCGTGCTGACGCTCGCGGTCAGCGCGCCGTCGGAGCCCCTGCGGCAGGGGTTCTTCGAGTTCTACACGCTCTCGTGGTTTCACGTGTACATCGCCACCTGCACGGCGGCGTTCTGTGCCGCCATCGGCTATCTACCGCGCCGGACATCGACCGTGTGGCTGGTGATCGTGGCCGCCGCGGTTGCGGTCTCGCCAATCGTCAATGTCCTCGGCTTCGCCCGGGAATTCGTGAGCGGCGAGCTCGAGTCGATCCGCGATGTCGTCGAGGCTTCCAGTCCTTACCAGCTGCACGCGGAATTCGGCGAAGTTGCGTCGACGCGCGTCTATTCATGGCTGATGTGGATTTCGGCGCCCATGGTCGTATTCAACGCATGGCTGGCGTGGAAGGTGCGCGATGCCCGCATCCAGTTTTTTGCGGTCGCCGCGGCTCTGGGGCTCGTACTGTTGCAGCTGCAGTTCCGGTTCCACGTGTTCGGCGAGCTCGCGATGGTGGCGACACCCGTGCTGGCCCTTCACCTCGCGCAACAACGTTGGCCCGCGCAAGCAAATCGGATTCTCGCGGCTGGCTGCATCGCGTTCCTCGTCGTGATGATTCCCACGCGGCGAAATATCACGACCAATTGGACGCCTGGAGGCCACGAATCGTACCGATACGTCGCGGGCGTCTTCCCGGTGATGCGAGAAGCCTGTGCCGCAGCCCCGGGCATCGTCCTGTCCAACATCGACAGCGGCCACTGGGTGCGCTACCACAGCGATTGCAGCGTGATCGGAAACGTATTCCTGCTCACCCCGCAGCACGCGAGCAAGGCGCTGGAGACCAGGACATTGCTGGGCCTGAAGCCCGCCGAACTGCTGGCCGCGAGTCAGCCGGTCCGGTATGTGTTCGTTTATCATCGTCTGAGTCTCGCTCCGGACGAGCCCAATCTCGAAGAGTGGCGTCTGAGAATGCGGCCGCTGGAATCGGAGCTCCTCGGACCGGTAGATAGTTTGCCGCGGCAATACCGGCTCCTGTGGGCAGCGCAGACTCCGAAGGGGCAGACCTACGCGCGTCTGTTCGAAATCGAGCGGTGACGCATGCGACGCGAGACCGTCAATACGATTCGTTATTTGCTCGAGGAGTGGCTGCCTCCCGCGCTGCGCGACTCCACGCCGATGCGCTGGCTGTTCCGCCTGTACTGGGGCCGATTCGTCGACGATCTCGAACGTTTCCGCGCGAACATTCACGACGTCACGCCCGAACAATACGCCGACATCTACAGGCGCATGCCGCGCATCCAGGAGGGCACCGACAACAGCGAAGCCTGCATAGCGCGGCTCGCCGAGTTGCTGGTTCCCGGCCAGGTCTGCGATGTCGGCTGCGGCACCGGCCATCTGCTGGGCGACTTCGCGAAGCGCAGCGGCAAGCCCGCGCACGAGTTCACCGGGGTCGATTTTCAGATCGAGGAAGGAATCGCGGATCGTCATCCGGGCATGCGGTTCATCGAAGCCGATGTCGAGAAGCTGCCGTTCGCGGACGGAGAGTTCGACACGGTAGTTTGCACGCACGTGCTCGAGCACGTGCTGCGCATTGACCGCGCGATTGCCGAGCTGCGGCGTATCGCAGCGCGGCGCCTGATGGTCGTCGTACCGCTCGAACGCGAGTACCGCTTCACGTTCAACCCGCACGTGCATTTCTTTCCGTATCCTCACAGCTTCCTTCGGCACATCGTCCCGGTTCCGGCGCAAGCGCGTTGTGAAGTGATCGGTCGCGATCTGCTGTACGTCGAAGACAAGGAGCCGCGCGGATGAGCTGGAACGTGCGCCAACTGATCGAGCTGCTCAGCTTTCCGGTCGCCATCGCTGCCGGACAGATCCTGTTCAAGCGGGCGTCGTTGCAGATCACTGCGGGCGCGGGTGGCTCCTGGATCATCGAACTCGCGCGTTTGCCGACCATGTGGGTGGCGGTTGCACTGTATGCGGGAGCCACGCTCCTGTGGGTACGCATTCTCTCGACCGTGCCCCTGAGCCGCGCGTATCCGTTCGTGGCACTGGCCTTCGTGCTGGTTCCTGCGGCCGGCTATCTATTCTTTCACGAGCCTCTCACGATCCGTTATGCCCTCGGCACCGCGTTGATCGTCATCGGGGTTCTCATTGCATGTACGCCCGCATGACGCCCGCATTTCGCTGGACACTTCTCTGGATCGTCGGCTCCATGATCATGCTCGCGGGAGCGCTCGCCATGCTCACTTCGAGCCTGGTGGACAATCAGTACCTGCCTGCCAGCAACGACGCTTTCTACCACGCGCGCCGGATTCTCGATTCCGTGTTCAGCGGCAACCCGGTCATCCAGTTCGACGATCGCATTCACGCTCCGGAAGGTAGTTGGCTCACATGGCCCTGGGGCTACGACACGCTCATGGCCCGCATCACGAGCTTGTTCGGGCCGTTCGCGAGCCGGGACGAAGCAAGCCGCGTTTTGATGAGAATTCCACTGTTTGCAGGGCCCATTGCGGTGGCGCTGGTCGTCATTATCGCTCGCCAACTCAAGCTGCATTTTCTGCTCGCGGCGCTGTTCGTCGTGGGCTTCGCCGCGCTGCCGACGGTGCATGGGCTCTTCAGGGCCGGCGGTGTCGATCACCACTTCGCGGAATTGCTCTGGACGCTTGGAACACTGAGCGCGGGTATCTGGTTCTTCCGCCCAGGTGCGCCTTCACTGGCTCCCGGTATCGTGCTCGGCTGCGTTCTCGGCACGGCGCTGTCCATCCACAACAGCCTGTTCATTCTCCAGGTTCCGATCGTGCTCACGCTTGCGCTGTTCTGGCTGCAGGGCGCCCCATTCCCCGATCGCAGGCGCATCTTCGGTTTTGCCGGTGCATTGCTGGTCACTAGCACGCTCGTGTGCATTCCATCGGAAGCATGGCGCCGCGGCGTTTTCGAGTTCGACATGCTGTCGTGGTTTCATTTCTACGTCGCGACCTGCGTGGCGGTCTTCAGCATGCTGTTGTGCTGGTTGCCCAGAAACGGCCGCAACATCGCAATCCTCTTTCTCGCAGCCGCTGCCGCGCTGATCCCGCTTTACGGAGCCGTCTTCGTCGGCAGCGAGTTCATATCCGGCGAACTGGCCAGCATTCGCGACATCTACGAGGTCAAGAGCCCGTACGAGATGCATCGATTGGCCGGCGAAGCGATGTCGACGCGGATCCTGTCCTGGATGATGTGGCTCACCGCTCCCATGTTGTTGCTGAATCTCTGGTGGGTCTTCCGCGCGCATACGAGTGAATTGCGGTTCGTCGCGCTGGTGGGCGTGCTCGGTCTCGCACTCCTGCAATTCCAGTTCCGCTTCGCCCTGTTCGGTGCGACTTCAATGCTGCTGACTCCAGTGCTGCTCGCGGCCTTCGTGGCGGAACGACTGCCCGAGAGGCGAGTGGAGGCCTTGGTCGCCAGCGTCCTGTTGTTCGGAATCGTGTTCTATCCGACCGCGAAGAATTGGCAAACGAAGTGGCTGTTGGCCGGCAATCAGTCGTACTCCTTCGTGCGTTCCGCATTCCCGGTCCTGAAGACGGCTTGCAACGAGCGCCCCGGAGTCGTACTCGCGGACATCAACGCAGGTCACTGGATCCGTTATCACTCCGACTGTTCCGTCATCGGCAACGTATTCCTGCTTACTCCGCAACATGGGGCCAAGGCGCTCGAAAGCGCGCGGCTGCTGCGGCTCATACCTGCGGAACTTCTCGCGGAGTCTCAGGACATCCGCTACGTGTTCGCGCGGCAGTCCACTGGGCTGTTCGTGGACGAAAGCGGGCGGGAGAGGCCGGATCTGAACCGACTGCGCGAAAGCCTTCCCACCCTCGAGCGCGAGTTATTGGCGCCCGATGCAAAGCTGCCTCCGCAATTCCGCTTGCGCGCGGAAGTGCGGACATCCGGCGGGCAGATATATGCGCGGCTGTATGAAATCGATCGCGGGTCTCTTCGATAGGCCGGCTGGCAGCGGATTTTCTGCCAGGACGGCGTAGATCTCGCGGGGGCGATTGTCGCCGTACGCGTATGACGTCCATAATTCGCCGCGATTTCTGTGTCCGGAAATACCCATGCCGTTCTACGAATACGAATGCCCCAAGTGCGGGTACCACGACGAAGTACTCCAGAAGATCACCGACAAGCCGCTGACCAAGTGCCCGAGCTGTCACAAGTCCGGACTGCGCAAGCTCATGTCCGCGCCCGTGTTCCGGCTCAAGGGCTCGGGTTGGTACGAGACGGACTTCAAGTCCGACAAGGAAAACAAGCGCAATCTCGCCGGCCCGGACAAGGAAGAGTCCAAGAGCGAAACCAAGGCCGACGTAAAGACAGACGCGAAGACCGAGACCAAGAGCGACTCCGCGAAGGGCGAAGTTGCGAAGCCGGCCGCGAAGCCGAGTCCCGTGCGCAAGCGCGCGCCGCGCGCCAAGGCCAGGAAGGCCAGCCCGGCCAAGCGACGCTCGTCGCGCCGCTGAACTTTTCCGCCGCCATGGATCACGCGCGGCGGTCAGGAATCGACAGCGAAACGCTGCGGCGGCTGCTGGAGCGCGAGCGCGCGACGTTCGTTTCGACCCATCCCGAATCCGCGCGCCTGGCGCGCGCCAGCGCGGCGCATTGGCTCAATGGCGTGCCGATGCACTGGATGGGAGACTGGTCGACGCCGCATCCGTTGTTCGTGCGGCGCGCGCAGGGCGTCGAGCTCGAGGACGTCGATGGCAACAAGTACGTGGACCTGTGCCTCGGCGATACAGGCGCGATGTTCGGGCATTCGCCGCCCGCCATCGCGCGTGCGCTGGCCGAAGCCGGCGCGCGCGGCATCACTTCGATGTTGCCCGCGGAGCGCGTGGCGCGTGTGGGGGAGAAGTTAGCCGCCCTGTTCGGGCTGCCGTTCTGGCAGGTGACGCAGACCGCGACCGACGCGAACCGATACGCGTTGCGTTGTGCGCGCGCGATCACGGGCCGGCCGCGCGTGCTCGTGTTCGACGGCTGTTATCACGGGACCGTGGAAGAGACCCTGGTGCGCGCGGCGCCGCAGACGCAAGGCGAGGGTGCGGCGCGGGCGCGCGCGGGACTCATCGGAATGAACCACGACGTCAGCGCGACGACCGACGCGGTGCCGTTCAACGACGCCGCGGCGGTGGAGCGCGTGCTCGCGCGCGGGCGCACCGCGGCGCTGATCGCCGAGCCGGTGATGACGAACATCGGCATGGTGTTGCCGGAAGAGGGCTTCCTGCACGAGCTGCGCGCGCTCACGCGCAAACACGGCGTCCTGTTCATCGTCGATGAGACGCATACGTTGTCGACGGCGCGCGGCGGTTATGCGCGGGCGCACGTTCTCGAGCCCGATATCTGGGTGTGTGGCAAGGCGATCGCCGGTGGCATGCCCTGCGCGGTGTTCGGCTTCACCGTGGAAGTCGAGACCGGGATGCGCCGCGTGCAGCGGGAGAACGCGGGCGGACACTCGGGCATGGGCACCACGCTTTCCGCCAATGCGCTTGCGCTGGCCTGTCTCGAGGCGTGCCTGGATGAGCTCATGACGCCTTCAAACTATGCCGCGATGGAGGCCACCGCCAGCTACTTGGCGGAGGGACTCGGTCGGGTTTTCGCCGAGGAGGCGCTCGACTGGCACGTCGCGCGCGTCGGCGCGCGGCTGGAGTTCGGCTTCGGCAAGCGGCCGCGCAACGGCGCTGAGTCCGAACGCGCCGCGTGGCCGGAGCTCGAGCACGCGATCCATCTCTATCTTCTTAATCACGGCGTGTTGCTCACGCCGTTTCACAACATGATGCTTTGCTCGCCGGTCACCACCACGGCGCATGCGGACCTGCTGCTGAAGCACCTGCGTGAATGCCTGCGAGAGCTGGGGGATGAAACGTGAGCGTCGATCTCGGAACCCGCCAGGAGCTCGACGCTTTTCTCGCGGCGCATCCCGATGTGCAGGCCGTTCAGATCATGATCACGGATCCTTCGGGCGTATTGCGCGGCAAGTCAGTGCGGCGCGAGGAGCTCGCACGCATCTTCGACTCCGGCCGGCAGGTCGCGGGCTCGATCCTCGGGCTCGACATCACGGGCCAGGACGTCGACGAAACGGGCCTCGTCTGGGATACCGGCGATGCCGACATGACCGCGCGGCCGATCGCCGGAACGCTCGTGCGCGCTCCGTGGCTCGCCGCGCCGACCGGCCAGCTCATGCTCACGATGTTCGACGGGCAGGGCGCGCCGGCGCCCGCCGATCCGCGCCATGCGCTCGTGCGTGCCGCCGAAAAGCTGCGGCGCGCCGGTTTCACGCCCGTGGTCGCCTGCGAGCTCGAGTTCTATCTACTGAAGGAAGAGGCGGGCGGACGCCTCGTGACGGCCGGGGGTGGCCGCCCGGGCGAGCGGCAGAAGATAGATTCGTACAGCCTGCAGCGGCTCGACGATCTCGCGCCGGTGTTCGACGACGTGTACCGCTCGGCCACCGCGCAGGGACTGCCTGCCGAAACGCTGATGTCCGAGTACTCGCCCGGGCAGTTCGAGATCACGCTGCATCATCGCGACGACGTCATGCGGGCGGTCGACGAGGCGGTGATGTTCAAGCGACTTCTGCGCGGTGTCGCGCAGAAGCATGGCCTGATCGCCTGCTTCATGGCGAAGCCGTTCACCGGTCGCGCCGGCAGTGGGCTGCACGTTCACGTGAGCTTGAACGATTCGCGCGGCGCCAATGTGTTCGCGAGCGAGGAGCCGGCCGGTACGCCGGCGCTGCGTCACGCGATCGGCGGCATGCGCGCGACGATGGCGGAATCGATGGCGATATTCGCGCCGAACGCGAATTCGTATCGCCGGTTCGTCAACGAGAGTTACGCGCCGGTCGCGCCGATCTGGGGGATCAACAACCGGACGGTGAGCCTGCGGGTGCCGTCCGGCCCGCCGGCGTCGCGACATGTCGAACATCGCATCGCCGGCGCCGACGCGAATCTCTACCTGGCCGTCGCCACGGTGCTCGCGGGCGCGGCGCACGGCATCGAGCAGGGCATCGATCCAGGACCGCCCGTTGAGGGCAATGGCTACGCGCAGGTCCGCGAGCGGACGCTACCGCGCACCTGGCGCGAGTCGCTGGATCTCGCCGCGCGCTCCGACTTCCTGCTGGATGCGCTCGGCCCCGATTTCCTGAAGATCTTCCTTGCGATCAAGGACCAGGAATGCGCGCGCTTCTCGTCCGAGGTCACCGAACTCGACTACGCCTGGTACCTGCGTAGTTAATGGGGACATTCCTCGTTTCCTAGCAAACGGGGACAGACCTCATTCACATTTCAGTGGCAGGTCTGTCCCCGTTTGCTAGGAAACAGGGAATGTCCCCATTTAGTCAGCTCTTCTTCGCAGGCGCCGGCGCGGCCGCCGCGGCGGGCTTGCTTTCCTTCGCCACGAGGAAGTTGATCACCGAGATGTAGTCCTCGATGGACCGCAGGTTCTCGGAGTTGAGCATGTA
>JAEYUC010000081.1 GCA_023433705.1 Pseudomonadota bacterium | reverse complement strand
GTGCGCGACGGATCTCCGCTTCTCCCGGGATTTCCGTGCCAGGCACCCTCTTCTATCTACCGCGCAGCGGGATTCCGGCCGCGATCTTCTGGCTCCATTCGGCGGGGCCGGTCTGGTGGACAGACGTGCCGGTC
The DNA here is from genome assembly GCA_023433705.1 of Pseudomonadota bacterium. Lineage (GTDB taxonomy): Bacteria > Pseudomonadota > Gammaproteobacteria > Steroidobacterales > Steroidobacteraceae > CADEED01. The sequence continues at coordinate 95,309 of JAEYUC010000081.1, read as the reverse complement.
GCGTCCACGGCCACGGTCACCGGCATGTCTTCGACCGTGAATTCGTAGATCGCCTCCATGCCGAGATCCTCGAACGCGACGACGCGCGATGCCTTGATCGCCTTCGACACGAGATAGGCCGCGCCGCCAACCGCCATCAGGTATGCGGCGCGATGCTTGCGGATCGCGTCGATGCCGGCGGGTCCGCGCTCGGCCTTGCCGACCATCGCGATGAGCCCGGTCTTGTCGAGCATCATCTCCGTGAACTTGTCCATGCGCGTGGCGGTGGTCGGGCCCGCGGGACCCACGACCTCGCCGCGCACCGGATCCACCGGGCCGACGTAATAGATGACGCGATTGCGGAAATCGACGCCGGGCGGCAGGCCCTCGCCTTTCGCGAACAGGTCCGCGATGCGTTTGTGAGCCGCGTCCCTTCCCGTCAGCATCTTTCCATTGAGCAGCAGCGACTCGCCGGGCTTCCAGCTCGCGACTTCCGCGGGCGTGAGCGTGTCGAGATTCACGCGGCGCGCGCCGGGCGCCGGCGCCCAGTCGATCTTGGGCCAGTCGGAGAGCTTGGGCGGCTCGAGCTTCGCGGGCCCGGTGCCGTCGAGCGTGAAGTGCACGTGCCGCGTGGCCGCGCAGTTCGGGATCATCGCGACCGGCTTCGACGCCGCGTGCGTCGGGTATTCGTAGATCTTGACGTCGAGCACGGTAGATAGACCACCCAGGCCTTGCGCGCCGATGCCGAGCGCGTTCACCTTCTCGTACAGCTCGATGCGCAGCTCCTCGGTCTTCGTTGCAGGTCCCCGCGCCTTGAGCTCCGCCATGTCGATGGGCTCCATGAGCGACTCCTTCGCGAGCAGCATGGCCTTCTCGGCGGAGCCGCCGATGCCGATGCCGAGCATGCCGGGCGGGCACCAGCCCGCGCCCATCAGCGGCACCGTCTTCAGGACCCAGTCGACCAGCGAGTCGGACGGATTCAGCATCACGAACTTCGACTTGTTCTCCGAGCCGCCGCCCTTCGCCGCAACGGTGATCTCGACCTCGTCTCAGGGCACGAGCTGCGTGTGGATCACGGCGGGCGTGTTGTCCTTCGTGTTCCGGCGCGAGAAGTTAGGGTCGGCGACGATGGACGCGCGCAGCTTGTTGTCCGGATGCAGGTAGGCGCGGCGCACGCCCTCGTTGATCATGTCCTCGAAATTCATCGAGGCGTTCCAGCGCACGTTCATGCCGACCTTGGCGAACACCGTGACGATGCCCGTGTCCTGGCAGATCGGCCGGCGCCCTTCGGCGCACATGCGCGAATTGGTGAGTATCTGCGCGATCGCATCGCGCGCGGCGGGCGATTGCTCGAGCTCGTACGCCTTGCCGAGCGCGCGGATGTAGTCCGGCGGGTGGTAATAGGAGATGTACTGGAGCGCGTCGGCGACGCTGTCGATGAGATCCTGCTGCTTTATTTCCGTCATGACTTTCGACTCAAAGCTCAGGCTATTTTAGCGCGGCACGTCGCGCGCGTTTCGGATAACTTTTCCCTATATGTCAGACGCGAAGAAAGTCCTGGTCATCGGCGGTGGATTCGCGGGCCTGTGGGCCGTACGTGCGCTGCACCGGGCGCCGGTGTCGATCACGCTGGTCGACCGCAGCAATCATCACCTGTTCCAGCCTCTGCTGTACCAGGTGGCCACCGCGGGCCTGGCGGCGCCGTCGATCGCCGCGCCGCTGCGACACATCCTGCGCAACCAGGAAAACGTCACCGTGCTGATGGGCGAAGTCACGCGCATCGACACGGCGGCGCGGGAGATCGCGATCGGCGATCGAACGATTCCGTACGACTATCTGCTGGTGGCGAGCGGTGCGACGCATGCGTACTTCGGCCACGACGAATGGGAACGTCACGCGCCTGGTCTCAAGAATCTCGACGACGCATTCGCGATCCGTGCGCGCGTGTTGTCCGCGTTCGAGCAGGCCGAGGCGGCGCCCGACGACGCGCGCTGCGATCCTTGCCTGACGTTCGCGGTGATCGGCGGCGGTCCGACCGGCGTCGAACTCGCCGGCACGCTGGCCGAGATCGCGCGGCATACGCTCAAGAACGATTTCCGGAAGATAGACCCGCGCAAGGCGCGCGTATTGCTCATCGAGGCCGGACCGCGCGTGCTCAGCGCCTTCACCGAGGCGCTCTCCGAAAAGGCGCGCAAGCAGCTGGAGAAGCTGGGTGTCGAGGTACACACCGGCGCCGCGGTTTCCGAGATCGGCGAGGACTACGTCGTGTTCGGCAATCAGCGCGTCGCCGCGCGCACGATCCTGTGGGCCGCGGGCGTGGCCGCCTCGCCGCTCGGCAAACAACTCGCGGCGGCGGGTGCGGAGCTGGATCGCGCCGGCCGCGTGAAGGTGCTGCCCGACCTCAGCATTCCCGGCCATCCGGAAGTATTCGTCGCGGGCGATCTCGCGAATCTCGCGGTGGATGGCAAGCCCGTGCCCGGTGTCGCTCCCGCGGCCAAGCAGATGGGCTCGCACACCGCGCGGAACATCCGTGCCCTCATTTCGGGACAACCCGCGAAGCCGTTCCGTTATCGCGACTTCGGCGCACTCGCCACGATCGGCCGGCATTCGGCGGTCGCGCAACTTCCGAACCTGCGTTTTTCCGGCATCTTCGCGTGGTGGTTCTGGCTGGTGCTGCACATTTTCTTCCTGATCGGATTTCGCAGCCGTCTCATCGTGCTCATAAACTGGGCCTGGGCGTATTTCACCTACGCGCGCGGTGCGCGCATCATCGTCGGCAACGAAGCGGAGAAATGAACGCATGGCCGTGAAGAAAAAGGCGCAGTCCAGGAACCCGCGGGCCAGGAAAAGCGGCAAGCGGGTCGTGAAACTCGCGCCGAGCGCGGTGAAACGCGGACTCGCGGCCACCGAAGTCGCGCTGCCTATCGACCATGCCGAAATCGCCGCGGTCGTCGAACTCGTGAGCAAGGCCGGCGGCGCGCCACTCGGCGCGTATCGCGAACCCCTGGGCGGCCGGCCGCTGCTGCTCGCATCGCTGCCGTTTTCCGCGGTACAACCCACGCCCTTTCAGCGCGACCTGTCGCCGACGCACGCCAAGCGACTCGCGGGAGCCATCGAGGCGACATCCGCGTTTCTCGATCCACTCATCGTCGTGCGCGGCGAGGACGGCCGCTTCTGGACGCCGAACGGCCGCCACCGGCTGGCCGCCGCGAAGGTGCTCGGCCTCAAGCAGATCACGGTGCTGATCTCGCCCGACGAAACGCTTTCGTATCGCATCCTCGCGCTGAACACCGAGAAGGCGCACAACCTCAAGGACAAGTCGCTAGAAGTCGTGCGCATGGCGCGCAATCTCGCGAAGCGCGAACCGACGCGCACCGAGGCCTCCCTGGCCGCGGAGTTCGAAGCGGCCGAGTTGCTCACGCTCGGTCTCGTATATGAAGAGAACCTGCGCTTCGGCGGCGGCGCGTACAGCCCCGTGCTCAAGAAGGTAGACCGGCTCACGACCAAGGCACTGCCCGCCGCGTTGCGCGAGCGCTCGGCCTACGCCGCCCGGCTGATGGAAATAGACGCCGAAGTGAAACGAATCGTCGCCGAGCTGCAAGCCCGCGGCATGAAGTCGCCCTATCTACGCAGCTACGTCGTGGCGCGCATCAATCCGGTGCGATTCCACAAGATGAAGGCCGGTGACAAGAAACCCGCGATGCCGATCGCCCAGGCACTGCTGCGCATGTTGTCCGCCGCGAAGAAATTCGACCTCAACAAGGTGAACATGAGCGACTTGGCCTACGTAGCCGCTGGCGCCGAGTCGGCCGAGTGAGAGACCGCTACTAAGGGCGAAATATCCCTTCACCCCATGTGTCCGCCGAGTGTCCGCCGCGGACACTCTTTACTGCCGATTCCAATCACCTCGTCGACTCGGCGACGGGACGAAACGCCTCGTCGAGATTCGCAATCCGGTTTGCAACCGATTCGCGGGCCCGCGCGTCTATGTGGGCGTACCGATTGACAAGTATTTGACTCGCCCCTCACGCCGGCAAGCGATGAGTCGGAGCTGTCGTCGGCTTGTTTTCCGCTGTTATTACCGGAGGATCAGCCATGACCAAGAATGCTTACGTGATTCGTCGCGTTTCCGAACGCGTCACATCCGCCGCGGCCGCCATCGCGATGACGGCGCTGCTCGCAATCGCCTCGGATGCGCGCGCCGAGAACACCGCCGCCGCTACCGAACCGCCGAAAGTCGCAGTCGAGTACTCCGCTGTCGAGGCATCGACCGACGAGGGTGCGGCCAAGCTCTATCAGAAGCTCAAGATCGCGGCGCACTCGGTGTGCGATGTTTACAACGGCAAGACGCTTCAGCAGAAGGTCGTCGAGAAGAAGTGCTATGAGAGATCGCTGCAGGCCGCGGTGAACAAGGTCAACGCGTATCGGGTGACCGCGCTCTACGAAGCGGACGCTCGCGAATTCGGTTGAGACGCCGGGCGGAAGACACGGGGCTTCGGGTCCATCGGATCCGAAGCCCCTGCTACCAGCATCAGCGATAGAGCATCAGTTCGGCCCGCTCTTCTTCCCACTCGCGTTCGTCGCGACGTGCGAGCGCTTCGAGATCGGCGGGCACCGCCGCCGGATCGTCCACCCACTCGCGCAGCAGCGGGCTGCCGTTGATGAGATCGATCGCGAGACGGGTGTGTTCGTACTCGTAGGGGAAATCGCGCCACAGCGGATATTCACCGCGCAGCCGTCGAATGCACTTGAATGCGCCGGCCATCAGCCGCCACGGCTTGAACTCGCCGTGCCGGTAGGCGCCGTCATCCACGTGTATCTGGAAACCGGCGCACAACTTGCCTTGATACTTGTGAAAGGTCGGCTCGAACCAGCAGGGCCGCAGATGGCATCCTTCGATCCATGCCGGCACGATGCGCTGCATCGCCGTGAGCAAGGAACGGGGATCGAGCCCCGGTGCGCCGAGCACCTCCAGCGGCCGCGTCGTGCCGCGACCTTCCGACAGTGTCGTTCCCTCGAGCATCACCGTGCCCGCATACGCGCGCGCCATCGACAGGCTCGCCGCGTTCGGACTCGGGCTAACCCAGGGACGTTCTCCGAGCGGCCAGCCGTAACCGGGTGCTTCATCCGGCTTCCAGCCGCGCATCGATATCACCCGGTAGTCGACCGCGAGTTTGTAGTGACTCACGAACCACATGCCGAGCTCGCCCAGCGTCAGGCCATGGCGCATCGGCAACGGACCCGCGCCGACGAAACTTTCCCAACCCGGACGAAGCTTCAGTCCCTCGACCGGCCGCCCGGCCGGATTCGGCCGATCGAGCACCCAGACCGTCTTGCCGTGCTTCGCGGCGGCCTCGAGCACATATAAGAGTGTGGTGATGAACGTGTAGATGCGGCAGCCGAGATCCTGCAGATCGACGAGCAACACGTCGAAATGCCCGAGCATCTCCTCCGTGGGCCGGCGGACTTCGCCGTAGAGACTGAACACGGGAATGGCATGCACCGGGTCGCGGAAGTCGGGCGACTCGACCATGTTGTCCTGCTTGTCGCCGCGCAGGCCGTGCTGCGGCCCGAAGGCCGCGGTGATCTCGAGTCCGCGCACCGCGCGCAGCGCGTCGAGCGAGTGTTCGAACTGCGCGGTCATGGACGCGGGATGCGCGAGCAATGCGACCCGCCGTCCCTCGAGCTCGCGCAGAAGATTGATGTCGCCTAACAGGCGATCGATGCCGAATTGAACCACGCGCGTAGCTTAACTGACGCGCGCGCGCGTCATCGCAGTTCGACGATAAATGCCGCCGCGTCGTGAAAGTCCGGTTTCCCGGGAGGATGGCGCAACGCCCAATATGACAGTGCGCCGGACCTGTTTTCGATGACCGCGCTGCAACCGACCCGCAACACCCCGCCCGGGGAATCCCCGGCGAACCAGTCCGAGTCGAGGACGACGTTCAATCCGAGCGAGTCGGTGTCGACGCGCCAGCGCGCCTCGGAAGGCGATTCTTCCAGCGCGGCCATGCCGGCACGGTAGTTCGCGAAACCGTACGCGGCCCAGGCCCCCGAGGGCGCGAAGTTGTATTCGCGGTATTCGTGCTGACCGCGGCTCACGAACACTTCGAAACAGGTGTGATGCCACAGTCCGTCCGCGCGCACCGGCGCCCGCGGTCGAGGCACTTCGATCGTGTCGGCAACGGCGCGCAGCAGGAATTCGAGCTCGAGCCTGCTGGCGGACGCTCGCCGCACTTTCACCGTGAATTCACCGACACCACCCCGCTCGCATGCCGGATGGGGTGAGAGGGCCCGGCGCGCGGGCGGAAAATCGTTGGGCATCGCGGCAAGCATACGCCACGCATGCGTCCAGGCGGTATCGTCGAGAACCCCCAGTTGGGCCCGCGGGTAGGCGAGCCCCACGGTAGTTAGTGGCGTGCATCGCAGCAGCGCAAGTGGGGCGCGGGCGACGTGGTGCGGTGCGGTTCGCCAGGATGAGTGCGCGTCACGCCGAACGTCGTTCCGGCCCGCGCCATGGCGCGCATAATGGGCGGAGGAGAATCCCATGAAAACTTTCATCGCCTGCGCCCTCCTGGTCCTGACCGCGCCCTCGTTCGCGGCCGACGCATCACCGATCGGGAAGGCCATCGCGGATCCCGCGCGTACCGCGGCGGACCGCGAGCGCGACGCGCGCGACAAGCCGGCGGAAGTGCTGGCCTTCGCGGGCGTGAAGCCCGGCATGGTCGTCGCCGACCTCTTTTCCGCCGGCGGGTACTACACCGAGTTGTTAGCGGGGGTCGTCGGCGCCGAAGGCAAGGTGCTGGCCGTGAACAACGTCCCCTACGCCGCGTTCGCCAAGGACGCCATCAAGGCGCGCTTCACCGAGGGCCGCCTGCCGAACGTCGAGCGGCGGCTGGTCGAGGCCAGCTACATGAACCTGCCGCCAAAGAGCGTCGACCTCGCCGTGATCGTCATGGCGTATCACGACGTGTACTGGATCGATGAAAAAGAGGGCTGGCCGGAAATCAATACGACGGGTTTCCTCGACTCGATCAAACGCATGCTCAAGCCCGGCGGCAAGCTGCTGATCGTCGATCACAACGCGGCGCCCGGAACCGGCAAGGAAGTCGCGGGCACGCTGCACCGCCTGAACGAGCAGTGGGCGCGTCAGAGCCTCACCGCGGCCGGATTCGAGTTCGAGAAGTCGTACGACGGCCTGCGAAATCCGCAGGACCAGCTCGAGAAGATGGTTTACGACCCGGCGGTCAAGGGCAAGACCGACCGTTACGTACACCTGTACCGGCTGAAGTAGTCGACTAACTACACGCTACTGCCCGGCGGGCGCCGGGATGCTGGAGCGCGCCTCGGCGACCTGCGCGGGCGTGACCGCGGACGCGCCCTTGCCGAACTTCTCGCGGATGTAGGTCAGGATTGCCGCGAGATCCTCGTCCGGGAGATGACCGAACGCGGGCATCACGTTGGAGTTGTCGCTTTCCTTGCGCTGCGCGGAATCGAAACCGCCCGTCATGACGAAAAGGGCGAGCGCACGCGCATCGCCCGTGACCCACGTGCCGCCCGCGATCGCGGGTTGCATGTTGGGAACGCCACCGCCGTCGGCCTGGTGACAGGACAGGCAATGGCGACCGTAGAGTCGTTGCCCCGCCGGGCGCTCATCCGCTGCGGCGGGCGCGGCCACGTCAGCCGCGAGCGCGGTGTCCGCCGCCAGCAACAGCATCGGCAGCATTCGCAGCGCACGTTGCAGCGTGACGCTCACGTTCATTTCCCGCCGTACGAAATCCGCCAGACGCGTCCCTTCTGCGAATCGGACACGTAGAGCGCGCCGTCCGGCGCGACCGCCAGGCCCACCGGGCGGTACTGCGCGTTGCGCGGATTGTTGTCCGCGATCTCGCCGGCGAATCCGTCGGCGAGAACTTCGTAGGCGCCGTTCGGCTTGCCGTCCTTCATCGGTTGGAACACGACCTTGTAACCAGCCTGCGGCTCGGGCGCGCGGTTCCAGCTCCCATGGAACGCGACGATCGCGCCGCCCTGGTACTTCGCCGGGAAATTCTTGCCGGAATAGAACAGCAGGTCGTTAGGCGCCCAATGCGCCGGGAACGCCACCAGCGGATCCGGGTACTTGCCGGCCTCGGGCGTCTTCCTGCCGTCGCCGCCGTATTCGGGGGCCAGCACGCGGTGACCCAGCTTGTTGTCCCAGAACGAGTACGGCCAGCCGTAGTTTCCGCCGTCGGTGAGCCGGTGGAATTCCTCGGCCTGGCGCGTCGCGTTGTCTTGCGCGGTGTAGAGCGCCGGGAACAACGTGTCGAGCGAGTCGCGGCCGTGAATCACCGCGTACAACGCGTTCGCGCCGGGATTCCATTCGACCGCCACCGCGTTGCGGATGCCGGTCGAGAAGCGCCTGCCGTCGGCCGGCGTCTGGTTGAGCTTGTTGCCGTCGAAGACCCACACGCCGCCGTATTTCTCGAGGATCGGGCAGGGGTTCATGCCGAGCGATCCTTCCTGGCGGTCCTTCTCCTGGCACGAATTGGAGGGGGCGCCGATGTTCACGTACAGCGTGCCCTTCGCATCCAGCGCGAACGTCTTGTCCGCGTGCTGGCGCTCGCGCGGGAACCCGCCGACCACGGTTTCGCGCGAACCCTTCGGCACGAGCTCTTTCGGATCGAGAGCATAACGGTACACACCGACGTCGTCGGAGACGTACAGGAAGTTCTCGTGGACCAGGATGCCCGTGCCTTTCACGTCGCCGAACGGCGTGACGACGTCGACCTTGAAATCGCCGTTGGTGTCGCGCATCGCGATCAGTCCGTTGCGGCCCGCGACGTAGATGTCGCCGTTCGCGCGGATGGCCAGGTGCCGGGCGGTGCCCTGCCCCTCCTGCACGACGACTGCGCTGAACCCCTCGGGCAGCTTCAGGCCGGAATCGTCGGCCGCGACGGCGGCGCCGGCCAGTCCCGCGATCGCCAGACTAACTACTCGAACGAGATGCGTACGCATGGACGACTCACTCCTCTGGTTGGCCCCGCTGCCCAGATTGGCGACACCGGCAAGCAGGCCACGGAACCCGGTCGGCCTCCCCGGTGAGGGCGGTGCAATGTAACAAAAGCCGGCGGCGACCCGGTGTCGGTGTCATCGACCGGGCCGGCCGTCATCTTTCCCGGACACGCAGCAGATGACTCCCCGGGAGGACTTTTCCGTGACCGGACATGGATTGGAAATCATCGAGTTAGTTCCAGCCGACCCCGACCGCCCATCGCGGGCGTCCGGGACTCGCCAATATCCGGGGGACCGTGCATATTCTCCCGGGAGACCCACCGAATGCCATCACTAGTAGATCCCGTCATCGAGCGCGTCCTCGTGGATTTCGAACGGCGCGCGGAAGAAGAACAGCGCCGCACCATCGGCCCGGGCACGAACCTCGACGAGCTGCTGCTGTCGGTAGGCCGCGAAGCCGGCATGCTTATCTATCTACTCGCGTCCGGCGCGCAGTCGCGCCGCATCCTCGAGCTCGGCACTTCATACGGTTATTCCACCGTGTGGCTGGCGGCCGCGGCGCGCGCGACCGGCGGCAAGGTGGTGTCGCTCGAGCTGCGCGATTTCAAGATCGAGCACGCGCGCCAGGCGCTGACTCGCGCAGGCCTGTCCACACGCGTCGAATTCCATGCCGGCGACTGTCTCGAAACGCTGAAGACGCTGCCGGGCCCGTTCGATTTCGTGCTGCTCGACGTGTGGAAGGACCTTTACCTGCCCTGCTTCGAGCTGGTTCATCCCAAGCTCGCGCCGGGCGGCATGATCGTCGCCGACAACATGCTGCTGCCGGAGGTCGTGCGGCCGCAGGCCGAGGCCTATCGCGCGCGCGTGCGCGCCGCGGGCGACATGGATTCAGTGCTGGTCGAGATCGGCAACGGCATCGAGATCAGCCGCAAGCGTTAGGCTGATCGAAGCAGTTGGCGCACCGGCTCGCTGCCGCTTTCGCGGCTGGCCAGTCGCCCGTCAATAGGCACAAGGTTGCATGTGGCGCGCGGTCGTCCGACGTCCGCGTTCCGCGACCGCCAAGTCATTGAATCTAGTTAGGTGGGCGCGCGCTGTCGCGTATCGACGTCGCCCGTACGCCGCATTGTCGTTCCGCGCAGACCCTAGTGGTGCGTGCGGGCGCTCCGCTGGGCGATTTCGCGCTGGCACGTGGATTGCTTCTCTCGTTCCCGCCCTGGAATTCCCGTGGTTGGGACCAGGGCACCCTAGTGCAGATCCTAAGGAGTGAGACATGAGAGTTTCCAAATCGATGATCGCGGTCGCTGTCGCAGCGCTGCTTCCGTTGGCCGGTTCGGCCATTGCAGGCGAGGGACCGGACAAGATGAAGCACGGCGCGAAGTTCGACACGCTCGATACGAACCGCGACGGCAAGATCTCGAAATCCGAGGCCGCCGCGGATGCCACGATCGTGTTCACGAGCGCCGATGCGAATGGCGACGGCTACCTGGATGCTTCCGAATATTCGAAGGCCATGAAGTCGACGGATTCGGGACAGCAGCCGTACAGCTCTCCGGAGGCGCCGCCGCGCGATCTGTCCGAGGCGCCTCCCGCCGACACGGAAACCCCGCGGGAATAAACCACCGCGTCCGTTCGGCCACCCGCGCGACGCCGTCCGGCGCCGCGCGGGTTTTGCGCGTGTGTAGTTAGCTCATCCGCGAGAAGCCGCCACCGCCCGTGGAGCCCTGCCCTCCCGGACCGCGGCCGCCGTTGGAGCGTGCACCACGCGCGAAGCCCCTTTGCCCGCCACCGCCCGAGCGCTGACCGCCGTCCCGGCGCTGGCCGCCGTCGCGGCGCTGCTGATGATCGCGCGATCCGCCCGCGGAATGCCCGCGGCGTTGCTCACCGTTTCGCTGTCCACGCGGTTGGCCTTGTTGATGGCCATGATGGCCACCGCGACGCGAGTCCTGGTGGGCGCCCCGCGGGTTGTCGGCCCGCTGCCGATCTCCGCCCGCGGGAGTTTCCGATCGCGCCGATCCGTTATCCGGTAGATAGGCATCGTGATTCGCGCGGCCGGCTTCGACCCGGCCGCCATGCCTGCCGCCCCCGCGATTGCCACCCTGGTTGCCACGTTGGCCACCGCGGCTTCCACCGTTGTTGCCGCCATGGCGAGGCCGCCGGTGCTCGGCCCTGCGGCGAGGATCCTGGTGCGGCTGGTACTCGCCCGGCTCGCGGCTCTCCGCTCGCGGTGTATGAGTGCCTTCCTTGATCTCGAACTTCGGCGTCGGCGCGAATTCGACCGCGCGCTTGAGCAGCTTCTCGATGTCTCGCAGCAGTGATACTTCGTCCGGCGACACCAGCGACACCGCCGCGCCGGTCGAGCCCGCTCGCGCGGTGCGGCCGATGCGATGCACATAGTCCTCCGGGACGTTCGGCAGCTCGTAGTTCACCACGTGCGGCAGCTCCTTGATGTCGAGGCCGCGCGCGGCGACCTCGGTCGCCACCAGCGCCGTGATGCGGTTTTCCTTGAAGTCCTCGAGCGCGCGCACTCGCGCGTTCTGGCTCTTGTTGCCGTGGATCGCCATGGCCGTGACGCCCGCGCGTTCGAGCTGCTGCGTGAGGCGGTTCGCGCCGTGTTTGGTGCGCGTGAACACCAGCACCTGGTGCCAGTTGCCTTCCTGGATGAGGTGCGCGAGCAGGTGACGCTTGTGTTCCTTCGGCACGCGATACGCGCTCTGCTCGACCTTTTCGGCCGTGGCATTACGCGGCGTGACCTGCACGCTGACGGGATTCTTCACGAAGCGGTTCGCGAGATCGCGGATGTCGTCGGAGTAGGTAGCCGAGAACATCAGGTTCTGGCGCTGCTGCGGCAGCAGCTTGAGAACGCGCTTGATGTCGTGGATGAAGCCCATGTCGAGCATGCGGTCGGCTTCGTCGAGCACGAAGATCTGAACGTCGGAGAGCGACACGGCGCGTTGCTCCGCAAGATCGAGCAGGCGGCCCGGTGTCGCGACGAGAATGTCGCAGCCGTGGCGCAACTTGTCGATCTGCGGCTTCTCGGACACGCCGCCGAAGATGACGAGCGAGCGCAGGTCCACGTACTTGCCGTAGTCCTGCACGCTCTGCTCCACCTGCGCGGCGAGCTCGCGCGTCGGCGTGAGCACGAGGGCGCGTGGATTGCGCGCGCCGCGGGTGTCCAGCTTCTGAAGCAGCGGCAGTGTGAAACCGGCCGTCTTGCCGGTGCCGGTCTGCGCGCCGGCGAGCACGTCGCGGCCCGCGAGCACGGCCGGGATGGCCTCGCGCTGGATGGGAGTGGGTTCCGTATAGCCCTTTTCGGCCACGGCACGCAGCAGCTCGGGCTTGAGCCCGAGAGAATCGAATGACATTGAATAACCTTGTAGAAAAATGAATCGAGACTCGCATTGCGTGAGTCGAATTCGACTCCGCAGCGGTCATTAGCGAGGAGAGAGTTTGCGAATCAGGGGATTCGAGGAGCTCTCGATATCCCGTCGGACCAGCATGCTTTAGGGGGCGATGACCGCGCGACCCTGGATAAGCGGGCGCGACTATATATGAGCGGTCCCGGGAAGGGAAATCCGGGCCTCCAAACCGTGAATTGGCGACGTGGCCCGGCGCTGGGGCAGCCCGGCGAGGGAATCCCCTGCCGGTGGCCGCTACTATTCTCGTGCATGCCTCTTTCCCACGGCGATCGCATCATGAAGGTGAACCACGCCGGCGAACACGGTGCAGTTACTGGCTGTGCGGCTTCGGCGGATTCGTGCTGGGAGTGCTCACCGGGGTTTGTGGACGCGCGTCGATCGCCGCCGTGACCGTGGCGGTGGAGCGCGTCGTGCTGCGACACCTCGAGATCCAGCTTCGCGAGCTCGACGGCGTCGATCCCTCGGCGCACGCCGCCATCGCGTCGATCCTCGAAGACGAACGCGCTCATCACGATCGCGCCGCACACGAGCCGCGCCAAGGAATTTTCTGGCCGCGAGTGCTCAAGCCGACCGTGAGCCTGGCCACCGAATTCGTCATCTGGACGGGCATGAAGCTCTGACGCTGCTGGCCCGGCAGGCCTTCCCCCACACGGCCCTCTAGCTACTTTCCCGTAGTCCTGCACCGACCACACGACGCCGGCTTGTCGCACGCAGGTCGGTTCCCTCGTCTGGAATTCTCCGACCCCTCGCGGCCCTACGCTGACAGCAAAGGTCCACAACACGGCATCGCCGAAAGGGGAGTCATGACCATTCAAAGTTCCGGCCGCTTACTGGCGGCCTCTGCGCTGATTGCGGCGCTTTCGGCCTGCGGCGGCGGTGGCGGCGACGATCCACCGTCGGCCGTCCAGCCCCCGCCAGCTCCCGCACCGCCGGCGCCTGCGCCTGCCCCATCGCCACCACCGCCCTCACCACCTCCGCCGTCGCCGCCTCCGCCCTCACCCCCGCCGCCGACTGGTGGCGTGCCGCCTCCGGGCGCGGGCGTGACATCGGGCGATACATACGCACTCACGAGCGCGGGACGTCTCGTCACCTTCGACCGCGCGGATCCCGCGCTCGACACGGCGATCGAGATCAGCGGACTGCAGAGCGGTGAAACAGTGCTCGGTCTCGACGTGCGCGCCGGTGGCGCCACGCCCGGTCAGCTCTACGCGCTCGGCAGCACGGGACGCGTGTACACGATCGATCCGACGACTGGCGTGGCCACGCTCAGCGCGACGCTCTCGGCGGATGCCGCCGACAGCAGCGATCCATTCACGGAGCTGGACGGCACGGAGTTCGGCGTCGACTTCAACCCCGTGACCGACCGGTTGCGAGTGGTCAGCGACACCGGGCAGAACCTGCGTATCGACGTCGTCAGCGGCGCGACCATCACGGATGCCGCGCTGACTACCGAGGGAATCAGCGGCGCTGCATACGAGAACGCTTTCGCGGATGCGTGCCGCACGCAGCTGTACTACATCGATACCGCGACCGACCAGCTCCTGACTACCGACGATCCGAACGGGGGCACGGCGACCGTGATCGGAGCGCTCGGCGTCGACGCCACCGGCGCCGGGGATCTCGAGATCGCGACCGCGGCGGATGGAACCAACACCGGGTACGCGGTGCTCGTGGTCGGCGGGGTGCCGACCTCGTACCAGATCGATCTCGATACGGGATTCGCGGCGAGCCTGGGCGCGGTGACGCTGCTCGACGACGCCGAGCTCGTGCACGACACGACGATCGCGCCGCCCGCCAGCGCCCCGGCGCAGGCTCCGGGCGACCTGCTCGCGCTGACCGAGGGCAATCGGCTCGTCTCGTTCAACCGCGCATTGCCGCAAAAGGCCTGCACCAACGTGCCACTCACCGGACAGCAGTCCGGCGAAAACATCCTCGGCATCGACGTGCGGCCGGTCGACGGCGCGTTGTACGCGATGAGCAGCGCGGGCCGCATGTACACGGTCGACGTCGAGAGCGGCGAGCTCACGTTGCGCTCGACGCTGGTCGCGGCGCTCGGCGACGTCACGATCCCGTACGCGGGCCTGCTCGGCAACGAGTTCGGCTTCGACTTCAACCCGGGCAACGACCTCGTGCGGGTAGTCAGCGACGCCGGCATGAACTTCCGCGTGACGCCCGACGACGGCGTGGTCACGACGGACGTCACACCGGCGCCCGCGGGTTCCGTGCCCGGCGCGGCCGCGTACAGCAACAACTTCGTGTCAACGTTCACGTCGACGTATTTCATGATCGACGCCGCCACCGACGGACTGCAGGTGATGGGACGCACGTCGGGCAATGCGATCAACGGCGACATCCAGGTCGTGGGTCCGCTCGGCGTCGGCGACGTGGAGGCGGTGGGCGGCTTCGATATCTACGGCACCACCAACCGCGGCCTCGCGGCGCTCACGATCGGCGGCGCTGCGAATTCCGAGTTGTACGAGATCAATCTCTCGACCGGCGCAGCCACGCGCATCGGCGCCATCGACGGCGGCGAGCGCGTGCGCGGTTTCGCATACGCGAGCGTGCCGGTGGCGACCGTGTACGCCCTCACGAGCGACAACCGGCTGGTGAGCTTCGCGCCGCTCACGCCCGCCACGTTCGACACGGACGTCGCGGTCACGGGATTGCAGGGCGGCGAGCAGATAGTCGGCATCGACTTCAACCCGGTGAGCGGGGTGTTGCACGCGGTGACGAATGCCAACCGCGTGTACGTGCTCGATCCGGCAACGGGTGCTTTGTCGGGCGCGGTCGCGCTCACGGCGAATCCGCTCGATGCGAGCGATCCGTTCACGGCGCTGACGGGAACGCAGTTCGGCGTCGACTTCGGTTCGGTCGACGGCGTGTTGCGCGTGCAGAGCGACAGCGGACAGAACCTGCGCGTGAACCTCGCCGACGGCACGGTGATCACGGATGGGCCGCTCGTCGCACCGACGCAGGTCGTCGGCACCGCGTTCTCGAATCCGTATGCAGGCGCGGCGACGAGCCTGCAGTACTCGATCGACGTGGGTGTCGGCAATCTCATTCGGCAGACGTCCGTATCGGGAGCCCAGCAGATCGTCGGTCCGCTCAACGCGGGCACGACGTTCCAGCTCGAGGGCGGCTTCGACATCGGCGGCGCCGACAACGGCCTGGGACTCGCCGCGCTGCTGCCCACGGGAGCGACACGGTCGACGCTGTATCGCGTGGACCTCGGACAGGGATCGCTGATATCGCTGGGACCGGTGGGTCCGGGCGGCACGGTGATCCGCGGCATCGCGATCCGCGTGCAGTGATGGAAGAGCGTTGAAACCGGCCGGCCACGGCATTCGTGGCCGGCCTTTTCCATTGGGGCGCGCGAGCGGTGAGGCGCCATTTCCCTGCGAGTCGAGCCGCAGGCGCCGCTTGGGGCTCAAATCCCTCCGTTCCGGAGGTGTCCTAATGATCACGCTGTATCACGGCGGCGCGGCCGCAAACTCGCTCAAGGCGCTGCTGCCGCTGTTCGAGAAGGACGTGGATTTCAAGAGCCACCTGATGGCGCTGATCAACTTCGAACAACACGAGCCGTGGTTCCTGAAGATCAATCCGCGCGGCCAAGTGCCGGTGCTCGTGCACGACGACCGCGTCCTCGACGAGTCGACGCTGATCAACGAGTACGTCGACGACACGTTTCCGGGGATGCCGCTCAAGCCGTCGGACGCGTACGGCCGTCACCAGATGCGGCTGTGGACCAAGTTCGTCGACGAATACTTCTGCCCTGCTCTGTCATTCCTCGGCTGGCACGCGATGATCAGGAACGCCGTCGCGCATCTGTCGAAAGACGAGCTCGAGGCAAAGATCGCGCGCATCCCTCTCAAGGAGCAGCAGGACAAGTGGCGCGAATCCGCGGCGCAGGTGTGGACACCCGAGCAGCTCGCCGACTGGCGGCGCAAGGTGAAGGTGTCGATCGAGCGCATCGAAAACGGCATCCAGGGCGACTGGGTGATGGGCAGGCAGTTCACGCTGGCGGACGTGTCGTGTTTCTCGATGCTCATCAACATGCCGGTGCGTTACGCGGACATCGTCAACGAGAAGGATTCGCCCAAGGTCATCGCCTGGTACAACCGCATGCTCGAGCGCGACTCCGTGAAGAAGGCGCTCGCGATCGGCCACCCCGGCGCGAAGTTCGTGCAGCAGCAGAACTAAGACGGTGCCTGGCACGGAAAAGCCGGGATTGAGTGAACACCTTCGCGAGCGCGGCCGCCGATTCAATCCCGGCTTTTCCGTGCCAGGCACCCTCTTCACCGGTGCAATCGCCGCCGACCCGCGCCATCCCGGATCAAATTGACGGCACGTCAACGGTGCAGCGCGAATAAGAACATGCACTTACGCCATTTCCGGCGATGGCACGCAGCTTGCTTTACTCCCGGCATCGCAGCTTTGTCGCTGAGCTATTGGGTGATCCAATGGAATGCGTAATCTTTCACTGAAGGCCATCAAGACCTTTCAGATCGCCGCCAGACATTCGAGCTTCGCGCTCGCAGCCGATGAGCTCTGCATCACGCCATCGGCGGTGAGCCACCAGATCAAGACGCTGGAAACGCAGCTGGGCCTGCCGCTGTTTTCGCGTAGTGCACGGGCTCTCGCGCTGACCGACGCCGGCGCGCGATATCTCGAGCAGATAGACGATCTGTTCATGCGGCTGGAATCCGTGACCGAGCAGCTGCGCGCGCGATTCGGGCGCAGCAGCGTGCGGCTGCACGTGCCCGCGTACTTCGCGAGCGAGATACTGTTGCCGCACCTGTCGGAGTTCTCGAAGGTGCACGAAGGTGTCGATCTGCGCATCGACACCTCCGGCGGGCACGGGCGCACGCACGCAGCGGAAGCGGACATCTCCGTGGCCGTCGGCGCGGGTCCGTGGAACGGACTCACCGCGCATCCGCTGTTCGCGCAGACGATGGTGCCGGCCTGTTCTCCCGAACTGCTCGCGGAAAAACCGGTGCGCAGCCACGAGGATCTCAACGCGCACACGCTGCTGGTGCACGAGGCGCGCCGCGAAGACTGGGACCGCTGGGCGAACGCCGTCGGCATGAAATCGTTGAATCCGTCACAGATCGTGCGGATCGATTCGATGTCGTCCGCGATGCGCGCCGCGGAGAAGAGCATCGGCATCGCGTTGCTGCCCGCGCAACTCTCGCGCAGGAAGTTCCGCACGGGACGCCTGGTGCGCGTCTTCGACGACGAACTCGTCACGAAGGAGCACTACACCTTGCTGGTGCGCACCGAGGACGAGAGCCGCGACGACATCCGCGCGTTGTGGTCCTGGCTCATCGACACGTGCCGCGCCGATGAGGAAAACTGATGCTCGACCCGAATCATCTCGTTTGTGCGTGCATGCCGTGGCGAGTAGTTTGACGATCGTGGATTTCAAACTACTTCAGGAGCCCAACATGTTACGCAAGTCATACAAGTACGCGATCATGGCAGCCATGATCAGCTTCGCCGCCTACGGCAACGCCGGCACCGCCGCCATCTCGCCCTCGCTCGCCGCGTGCAGCAAGGCGCTGGTCGAGACTCTCGCGAAGTCCGAGACGCTGCCCTCGTACGAGGTGAAGCCGACCAGCCCGGCGTCCGCCCTCATCGATCCGGACTCGTACGTCGTCTACGCGCACAGCAAGAAGACCAAGTCGCTGCTCGCGAAGGCCTCGTGCAAGGCCACGCCCGAGGGCGAGATCGTTGCGTTCAAGACGTATCCGGTGAAGAGCTGATGACAGGAGCGAGGTTCTAACTATCGACCTCAGTGAAAAAAGGCGAGATGCGGACACCGGGCCCCTGATACCCCCCTCTAAAGGGGAACGGTGTCCGCCTCTCGACCCGACTTTTAGACCCATCGCCCTGGATGGCCGCCAATGAGCGGACCCGGGCGCACATCGGCTAACATCGCACCGCGATGCCGCAGCCGACCCCCGAATTCGATACCCCGCCCGGATTTCCGAAGCTCCCGCCGACCGCACCCCAGGTGAGCGCGCGCTGGCGGCGCGCGCTCGGCATCCTGCTCATGAAGATCTCCGGCTGGCGCATCGCCGGCACGATGCCGGCCCATCCCAAGTTCGTGCTGATCGTCGCGCCGCACACCTCCAACTGGGATTTCTTCCACGGCTTCACCGCCTACCTCACGCTGCGCCTCGACACGACCTGGCTCGCCAAGCACACCGTGTTCTTCTGGCCGATGGGCGTGCTCGCGCGGCGCTTCGGCGGCATGCCGATCGACCGCTCGCGCGGCGCCAACGTGGTCCGCACGTTCATCGAGGAGTTCGCGCGCCGCCAGCGCATGTCCATCACGATCACACCCGAAGGCACGCGCAGCCGCGTCGCGGAATGGAAGCTCGGCTTCCTGCACATCGCGAACGAGGCCGATGTTCCCATCGTGCCAGTCGCGCTCGACTATTCGCGCAAGTTCGTGCACATCATGCCCGCGGTGATGCCGACCGGCGACGCCAATGCCGATCTGCAGAAGATCAAGGCGCTCTACCATTCAGACATGGCGCGTTACCCCGGAAGCTTCTGAAGCATGACGTCGCGCATCCTCGTGTTATCGGTCGCGGCCGGCGCGGGTCACGTGCGTGCCGCCGATGCGCTCGTCGCCGCGGCGAGGGCCGCGAGCCCCGCGATGGACGCGACCCATCTCGACGTGTTGTCGCTGGTGCCGAAGGATTTCCGCAAGCTCTACGCCGAGCAGTACATCAAGCTCGTCGAGAAACTTCCCGAGTTCTGGTCGTTTCTCTACACGCGCAGCGACCGGCCTTCGCGCGGCACGTTGCTCGGCAGGCTGAAGCGCACCGTCGAACGCATGAACACGCGCCGGCTCGACGCGGAGATCGCGCGCCTCGCGCCGGATGCCATCGTCTGCACTCACTTCCTGCCCGCCGAGCTGCTGTCCAACGAACGCGCGAAGGGCGAGCAGCTTCCACCGATCTGGGTGCAGGTCACGGACTTCGACGTGCACGCGCTCTGGGTACGTCCGCACGTCGACCGTTATTGCGTCGCGAGCGAGGAAGTCGCATTCCGACTGGCGGACCGCGGCGTGCCGCGCGAGCGGATCGTGGTGACCGGCATCCCCGTCATGCCTCAGTTCGCGGCGCCGCTCGATCGCGCCACGTGCGCCGCCGAGCTCGGCATCGCACCGGACAAGTTCACGGTGCTGATGATGGCCGGCGGCGCAGGCGTCGGTGCGCTCGACGAAATCGCCGCACGAGTGCTCGCCGTGCCGGGCGACCTGCAGGTGGTTGCGCTCGCAGGCAGGAACGCGCCGCTGCTGAAGCGCCTGCAGACGCTGGCGCGCAAGTTCCCGGGCAGGTTGTTTCCGCTCGGCTTCACGACCACGGTCGAACGCGTCATGGCCGCGGCGGATCTCGTGGTGACCAAGCCCGGCGGCCTGTCCGTTTCCGAATGCCTGGCGATGCGCCGGCCCATGCTGCTGGTCTCGCCGATTCCCGGCCAGGAAGAACGCAACGCCGACTACCTGCTCGAGGCGGGTGCGGCCGTGAAGGCCATCGACAGCGCGACGCTGGAGTTCAAGCTCGCGAGGCTGCGCGCCGAGCCCGGCCGCCTGCGCACGATGAGCGAGGCGGCCGCGCGGATCGCGCGCCCGCACGCCGCGAGCGACGTCGTCGCGCTGATCTCCGCTTCCCGGATCGAACCCGAGGCTTCATGAAGACACTCGCACTCGTTTGCCTCCTGGCCGCCGCCGCGCCCGCGCTGGCGGAGGATTCCGCGAAGTCCCCGGCCGATGCAGCCGCGCCCCGCCCGGCGCAGTGGGCCGAGCCCATAGAGCTCGCAGGTGTGCCGAACCTGCATCGCATCACGCCGGATCTCTACCGCAGCGAGCAGCCGAACGCGGAAGGGATGAAGAACCTCGAGAAGATGGGCATCCGCACGGTGATCAACCTGCGGTACTTCAATCACGACGAAGATGAGGTCAAGGGCACGAAGCTGCGCACCGAGCGCACGAAGATCCTCACGTGGCGCATCGACGACGAACACGTCGTGGAGGTCATGCGGATGCTGAAGAAGACCGAGAATGGTCCATTCCTGATCCACTGTCAGCACGGCGCGGATCGCACCGGCCTCATGAGCGCGATGTATCGCATCCTCGTGCAGGACTGGTCGAAGGAAGACGCGCTCGAGGAGCTGACCGAAGGCGGTTACGGCTATCACTCGATGTGGCGCAACATCCCGCGCTACATCGAATCGGCGGACGTGGAAAAGCTGCGTGCCGCGATCACGGCCGAATGATGACCGCTTCCTAGGCGCCGGGCTGCGCCGGCTCGACGATCACGTTGACCGACAACTGGTGCTCCCCGCCGCCGACGATCACGCCGCGCAGCGGCGAGACGTCGCCGAAGTCGCGGCCCCATGCGACCGCGACGTGGTCAGTGCCCGCGAAGCAGCCGTTCGTGGGATCGAACTCTATCCACCCGTACGGCGGACTCCACACGGCCACCCAGGCATGTGACGCACCGGCGCCCACGACCTCGCGCTGCTCCGCGCCGACGGTCGCGTGCGTGCGCAGGTAACCGCTCACGTAGCGCGCCGGCAGGCCCCGCGACCGCAGGCAGGCGATCATGAGATGAGCGAAGTCCTGGCACACGCCGCGCCGCGTCTCGAGTAGTTCGGTGGCGGGAGTGCCGATCGTCGTGACGCCCGGAACGTATTCGATGTCCGCGTGCAGCTTCGTGCTCAGGCGCTC
The DNA here is from genome assembly GCA_023433705.1 of Pseudomonadota bacterium. Classification (GTDB taxonomy): domain Bacteria; phylum Pseudomonadota; class Gammaproteobacteria; order Steroidobacterales; family Steroidobacteraceae; genus CADEED01. Next base: position 74,180 of record JAEYUC010000081.1, on the reverse strand, counting down.
GGCGCAGGCGAGGATGGGCGCGCCGTCGGGGAAACATCCGGCGGAGTAGTCAGTGAACGCCTTCTTGAGCTTGACGTGTGGCGATTCGTGGCGAAAACGCGCCGCATCGAGCTCGTCGCGCGACGGCCACGCGCCCCGGTAGCGGAACGCGTCGCGCACCTTCTCCCAGGGCTCGGTGGTGTCCGCGAGCACCGCGGGCCGCGCGTGCACTTCGACCTGCATCTGCGACACGACGCGCAGCTCGCGATGCGCCTGCACCAGCTCGATGCGCAACATCGGGTTGCCGAACGCGTCGATGTCCGCGACGCGCCGATTCGGCATCGGCGAGATCTCGATCTCGTGCTCGAGGCATTGCTGGTAGGGCGCCGGGCGCGGCACCAGGTGCAGCAGGTGGTGCGAGTGCACGACGTCCGCGTCGTAGCTGTACGCGGTCTCGTGGCGGATGCGGTAACGGACGGTCATGGGGTCAGGTCGCAAGCGCGTGCGTGTCGGATTCGATGAGCGCGAAGTAGCGGCGCGACAGCCGGTCGGACAGTTCGGCCGACCCGGTGCCCACGCGCGCGAGCTCGTCGGCGAGCTCCGAGCGCATCTCGTCGCCGGCCGCGCCCGGAACGTCGAGCAACTCGCCGGCGCCGGCGGGCAGCAGCGGCATGTCGGGCAAACCGCGTTCGCGTTCGCCGGCCAGCGCGCGCGCCAGGTCGTCGAGATCGCGCTCGATCGAGCGGCGCTGGAACGCGAGCGCGATGGGATGGCGGTCGTCGTAGACCAGCAGGTTCATCATCTGGGACAGGCGCGGCGCTCCGGCGTAGCGCGTGCGGTAGATAGGCGAGCTGTCGCACACGTCGAGCAGCCATTCCACGGTCTCCGGACGCGTGGCATGTGCGCTGCGCAGCTGTCGCTCGAGGATGCCGGCGATGAACTGCATGCGCTCGATGCGACGGCCGAGCCGCATGAGGCGCCAGCCCTCGTCGTGCATCATGTCTTCCTCGGTGAAACCCATGAGCGCGGCGAGCGAGAGCAACACGCGTTCGTAGACCTCGCGGCTGCTGCCGCGCGAGACGGCCGCTTCCTGCATCTGGCGCTGCAGGCTCACTACCCCGCGCCAGTAACGCGCCGACAGCCGGTTGCGCACCTGCGAGGCGCACCAGGCGAGATGTTTGACGTCGCCGCGCAGCCCGTGCGATTCGGGCGCGCGCAGCGCGTCCGGCACGTCGGTCGACGGCGGGACCGCACCGAGCGCGCGACAGATGTCCCGGGCGTGATTCCAGACGCGCGAGTCGCTGCGCGCGGCGAGCGTGCGCAACAGCAGGCGCGCACTGTTTTCGCAACGCACCGTGTAGCGTCCCAGCCAGTAAAGGTTCTCGACGAGGCGGGAAGGTATGTAGTCCTTGCGCTCGGCCGGCGCGATGCGTGCAGGTTGAACGTCGGCCAGGGTCTCCTCGTGCGGATCCGAGGCCGGGAGGACCCAGATGTCCTTGGCGCCGCCGCCGCGCTGCGTGGAGACGACGTCCGCCTGGCCGTCATGCGCGACGCGCGCCAGTCCGCCCGGCATCACGTGAACGCCGCTGGGCGTGACGATGGCGTAGACGCGGATCGTGAGCGCGCGCGACTCGAACTCCGCCCGCGCCGCCGACTGGCCAGGCGCCGACGACTTCCAGACCGGCGCCTGCGACAGCTGCAGGTGTTCCTGCGCGACATAGGCGTACGGGCGGTTGCGCAGCCGTTCGATCAGCGCCTCGCGATCCTTGCCCGTGAGCGCATTGCCGAAGATTGGCTCGAAACGCTGGTTGGGGTACGCGGGTTTTATGACGAGATGGTCGAGATGCGCCAGCACGTAGTCGAATGCGGGCTTCTCGCCCAGCCACCACGTGGCAACTTCGGGCAGCAGCAGCCGCTCGCCGATGAGGCGCTCGGCGATCGGCGGCAGGAAGCCGAGCCATGCCGCCGACTCGAGCACGCCCGAGCCGAGCGCGTTCGACACCATCACGCGACCGGCGCGCAACGCGCCTAACAACCCCGGGATGCCGAGCGCGGAATCGCCACGCAGCTCGAGCGGATCGCAGTAATCGTCGTCGAGCCGGCGGAAGATCGCCTGCACGCGGCGCAGGCCGCCCAGCGTCTTGAGGAACACTGTCGCGCCGCGCACGGTGAGATCGTGACCTTCGACCAGCGGAATGCCGAGCTGCCGGGCGAGGAAGGCGTGTTCGAAGTACGTCTCGTTGTACGGACCGGGCGTCAGGATCACCGCGAGCGGCGGGTCGTCGCTGACCATGCAGTTGAGCAGGCGTTCGCGCAGGATCGCGAAGAAGCCGCGCACGCGCCGCACGGACATGTCGGAAATCAGCTCGGGATGGACCTGCTCGAGGATCTCGCGATTCTCGAGCGCGTAGCCTGCGCCCGAAGGCGTCTGCGTGCGATCTGCCAGCAGCCACCAGCGGCCATCGGGCGCGCGCGCGAGGTCCGCCGCGTACACGTGCAGCCAGGTGCCGTCCACGGGCTCGAGTCCCTGGCAGGGCCAAAGGTAGTTAGGATGCCCGTACGCGAGCTCGGCCGGGACGTGGCCCTCGGCGATCAGGCGCTGCGGACCATAGAGATCCGCGAGCAGCTCGTTCAGCAGCCGCGCGCGCTGCGCGACGCCCGCCTCAATGGTCTGCCACTCGGCCGGGGGAACCAGGAACGGCAGCGGATCGAGCGCCCACGGGCGGTCGGCGCCCTGCGGGTCCGCGTAGACGTTGTAAGTGACGCCGTTCTCGACGACGAGACGGCGCGTCAGCTCGAGCGAACGGCGCACCGCGTCGGACGAATCGCCCGGGCGCAGGCGATCGACGAGCGGCCGCCAGTGCTCGCGCATGGCGCCCTGGTGGTCGTGCAGCTCGTCGTAGCGCAATTGTCCGGCGGGCTCGGGAACCGCACGCATCATCGTCAGACTTTACGCAGATCGAGCGTGAACGGGAACTCGGGGTTTGGCGATTCCAACGGCGGCGCCAATCGATCGGGCGTGTGCCCCATTCTGACAAATCTCGCGAGCCGCCGACTTTCCGATTCGAAGGCGTTCACCGGGAAGGTGTCGTAGTTGCGGCCACCGGGATGCGCGACGTGATATTGCGCGCCGCCCATGGAGCGGTTCATCCACGTGTCGAGCAGGTCGAACGTCAGCGGCGAATGGGATTGGATGAGCGGATGCAGCGAGGATGCGGGCGACCACGCCTTGTAACGCACGCCCGCGACGAATTCGCCCACCATGCCAGTCGGACGCAACGGGATTCGCCGTCCGTTGCAGGTCAGTGCGTAACGATCCGGCGGGAGCCCGGTCACTTTCACCTGCAGTCTTTCGACCGACGAATCCACGTAACGCACCGTGCCGCCGATCGCGCCCTCTTCGCCCATCACGTGCCAGGGCTCGAGCGCCTGGCGCAGTTCGACCTCGGCGCCGAGCACGGAGAAGTCGCCGTACTTCGGAAATCGGAATTCGAAGTGCGGCGCGAACCACTCGACTTCCAGCGGCAGGCCAGCCGCCTTCTGCTCGGCGATGACGTCCGCGAAATCGCGCTCGACGAAATACGGCAGCATGAAGCGGTCGTGCAGCTCCGTGCCCCAGCGCGCCAGGCGGGCGGGTTGATAGGGCTCCTTCCAGAAGCGCGCGATCAGCGATCGCAGCAGCAACTGCTGCGAGAGACTCATGCGCTCGTGCGGTGGCATCTCGAATGCGCGCATCTCGAGCAATCCCAGCCGGCCGGTATTGCCGTCGGGCGAGAACATCTTGTCGATGCAGAACTCGGCGCGGTGCGTGTTGCCGGTCGAGTCGATCAGCAGGTTGCGGAACAGGCGGTCGACGAGCCAGGGCGGCGTGCGCTGCCCGACCGGCGGCAATTGTTTGAACGCGAGCTCGAGCTCGTAGAGCGAATCGTTGCGCGCCTCGTCGACACGCGGCGCCTGAGAAGTCGGGCCGATGAACAGGCCGCTGAACAGATAGGACAGCGACGGATGGTTGTGCCAGTAGGCGAGCAGGCTGCGCAGCAGGTCGGGCCGGCGCAGGAATGGCGAGTCCGCCGGCGTCGCGCCGCCGAGCACGAAGTGGTTGCCGCCGCCGGTGCCGGTGTGGCGACCGTCGAGCATGAACTTCTCGGTAGTTAGCCGCGTCTGCCGCGCCGCGTCGTAGAGATGTGTCGTGCGGTCGACCAGTTCGTCCCAGCTTCCCGACGGATGGATGTTGACCTCGATGACGCCCGGGTCCGGCGTCACCCGGAACGAGTTCAGGCGCGCGTCCTTGGGAGGCTCGTATCCCTCGAGCACCACGGGCACCGAGAGATCCTCGGCCGTGGATTCGATCGCGGTGACGAGCTCCAGATAGTCCTCGAGCCGGTTGGTCGGCGGCATGAAGACGTACAGGATGCCCTCGCGCGGCTCCACGCACATCGCGGTGCGCGTGATGTGGGCGGCGGATTCGAACAGCTCGGGTGCGCGGTGCGTCGCGGGAACCTCGGACATCCGCCTGTCCGCGGCATCGGCTTCGCCGTGGCCGCGAGTTCCGTCCGCGTCGCCACGCGCTTCGCCGGACGGCGGACCCATCTGCGGATACTGTTCGGGGTTACGGAAGATCCCGACGTCGTCGGGCGGCTCGCTACCCGTGCGCAACTGGCCGCGGATTTCCGCGTGGGCCGGCAGTGGTCGCGGCGCCGACATCGGATCCGGGTCGGTGGTGTATGGATAGTCGGTCCTGGCGACCCACGGCTGCGAGTCGAGTGGCAGGCGGTAGCCGATCGGCGAATCGCCCGGCACGAGGTAACAGCGCTCACGCCGCAGGAACCAGGGACCGGACTGCCATCGCTGTCCCGACGAGTCGCGCGTGATCGGCAACACGTGGCCCACGACGGTGTTGAGTCCCTGTTCGAAAATGCGCGCGAGCCGTTCGCGTTCCTGCGGATCGTCGAGCCGCGAATCGAACGGATCGACGTTCGACGGCAGCCGTCGCTCGCGCCACATGTAATAGAACGTGTCCTCGTACGCGGCGAAGGCATGCTCCGGCGTCAGTCCCAGCTTTCCCGCGAGTGTCGCCAGGAACGAGGCGGCGATCGCCTCCGTGATGCCGCGATCCCGCTTTTCGTCGTCGAACAACGCGGGGTTGCGCCAGACGGGCTCGCCATCGCGTCGCCAGAAGCAGTTGAGCGACCAGCGTGGCAGCTGCTCGCCCGGATACCACTTGCCCTGGCCGAAGTGGCTGAGACCCTGCGGCGCGTATTTCTGCTTGAGGCGGTTGTAGAGCTCGATCGCAAGACGGCGCTTGTCGGGCCCGAGAGCCGCGGTATTCCACTCCGCACCGTCGGGATCGTCGACGGAGACGAACGTGGGCTCACCGCCCATCGTGAGGCGCACATCGCCGTCGGCGAGTTTCGCGTCGATCTCGTGACCCAGCCGCTCGATCGCCGTCCACTGGTCCTCGGTATACGGCTTCGTGACGCGCGGCGCTTCGTGGATGCGTTCGACGCGCATGTGATGCTGGAAATCGACCTCGGCCCTGTCGACCGCGCCCGTGACCGGCGCGGCCGAGACGGGCTCCGGCGTGCACGCCAGCGGGATGTGCCCCTCGCCCGCGAGCAGGCCCGAGGTCGGATCGAGCCCTATCCAGCCCGCGCCGGGTAGATAGACCTCGCACCAGGCGTGCAGGTCGGTGAAGTCCTTCTCGGGGCCCGACGGTCCGTCGAGCGATTTCATGTCCGGCTTGAGCTGGATCAGGTAACCCGAAACGAATCGCGCGGCGAGACCCATGTGCCTGAGCAGCTGCACGAGCAGCCACGCGGAGTCGCGGCAGGAGCCGGACGCCCTGGTCAGCGTCTGCTCGGGCGTCTGCACGCCCGGCACCATGCGGATGAGATAACGGATGTCGCGCGAGAGCTTGAGGTTCAGTTCGACCAGGAAATCGATCGTGCGCCGTTTCCCGCGCGGGATGCCGCGGAGGTATTCCTTGAACCTGGGCTCGCCGCGGAACATCACCAGGTAGGGCGCGAGGTCGCGCTTCTCGGCCGCCTGGTACTCGAACGGAACGAATTCGGCGAACGGCTCTAGGAAGAAGTCGAACGGGTTGTGCACCGCCATCTCGGCGACGAGATCCACCTCGACGCGGAACCCGGTGGTCTTCTCCGGGAAGACGAAGCGCGCAAGGTAGTTAGATTGAGGATCCTGCTGCCAGTTGATGAAATGTTTGGCGGGCTCGACCTTGAGCGCGTACGACAGGATGCGCGTGCGGCAGTGCGGTGCGGGTCGCAGCCGGATGACCTGTGGCCCGAGCGCCACGAGCCGGTCGTATCGATAGTGGGTTACGTGATTGAGCGCGACGTGGATGGACACGACCGCATTCTACACAGCGTCCTGTTAGCTCCGATCGGCACCTATGGGCAATGGCGCGCACCAAATTGCGCCATTTTCCGAGTGTCGGCACCACGGCGAAGCGTCAGCGTGTGATCGACGCACTTTTTTGAACGCGGGCATTTGCCTCTGGTATTTTGAGGTCGAAAGCACACTCCAAGAATGAAGACCGATTGGACGTCATACACCTCTCCCGGCTTCCACGATGAGCTCGTGGGTCCCGGCGGCGGTGCGCGCGTGGCGGGCCGCGCGCTCATGCGTTACCTCGCCGACATGGGCGGCGACGAAATCGCGGTGCGGCAGCAGGCGGCCGAGCTCGCCATCAAGGCGATGGGCATCACGTTCACCGTCTACCACGAACAGGATGGTTCGATCGACCGTGCCTGGCCGCTCGACATCATTCCGCGCACGATCTCCCGCAAGGAGTGGCAGAAGATCGAGGCGGGGCTGATCCAGCGCGCGGCCGCGCTGAACCTGTTCATCGACGACTGCTATCACGGACAGAAATTCATCCGCGACGGGCTGATGCCTGCGTCGATCATTTCGACGTCGAAGAACTTCCGCTCCGTCGTGAAAGGGATCAAACCACCGCTCGGCACCTGGGCGCACATCTGCGGCTCGGACCTGATCCGCGACAAGGACGGCACGGTGTACGTGCTCGAGGACAACCTGCGCGTTCCGTCGGGTGTGTCGTACATGCTCGAGAACCGGCAGGTCGTGAAGCGCGTGTTCCCGGAGCTGTTCGAGAGCGCGGCGATCCTGCCGGTGGACGATTACCCCTCGCAGCTCTACGACATGCTGAGCGCGCTCTCGCCGCGCAAGGAGACGCGGCCCGAGGTCGTGGTGCTCACGCCGGGCATCTACAACTCGGCGTACTTCGAACATGCATACCTCGCGCGGCAGATGGGCTGCGAGCTGGTCGAGGGACGCGACCTCGCGGTAGATAGTGACGACTGCGTGTACATGCAGACGGTGCGCGGTTGGACGCGCGTCGACGTGATCTACCGACGCATCGACGACGATTTCCTGGATCCGGAAGTGTTCCGCAAGGATTCGGCGCTCGGCGTGCCGGGACTGATGCGTGCGTGGGCCGCGGGCAAGGTCGCGCTGGCGAACGCGCCGGGCGCGGGCGTCGCCGACGACAAACTCGTCTATACGTACGTGCCCGACATGATCAAGTACTACCTCGGCGAGGACGCGATCCTGCCGAACGTGCCGTCGTGGCGATGTGGCGAGGAGAAGCAGCTCTCGCACGTGCTCGATCACCTGGAGCAGCTCGTCGTGAAGCCGGTGGACGGCTCGGGTGGTTACGGCATGCTCATGGGGCCGATGTCGAGCAAATCCGAACGCGCGAAGTTCGCCGAATCGCTCAAGGCGGATCCGCGCAGCTTCATCGCGCAGCCGGTGGTGACGCTGTCCACCGTGCCGACGCTGGTCAACGACCGGCTCGAGCCGCGCCACGTCGACCTGCGGCCGTTCATCCTGTCGGGCCCGCAGACCGCGGTGACCACCGGCGGACTGACACGCGTCGCGCTGCGCAAGGGCTCGCTCGTCGTCAACTCCTCGCAGGGCGGCGGCAGCAAGGACACCTGGATAGTGGATACGGAAGGTTGAAGATGGTGCCAGGCACGGAAAATCCGGGAGAAGCGGCGATACGTCTGCGCCAGGCGCGACGACACTCCGCTTCTCCCGGATTTTCCGTGCCTGGCACCGTCTTCTCTCGACATGCTCGCTAGAACCGTAGAAAACGTTTACTGGCTGTCGCGCTACCTCGAGCGCGCGGAGAACACCGCGCGCATCATCGGCGTGAACACCAACCTGCTGCTCGACCTGCCGGGAGGCATCGCGCCGGGCTGGCTGCCGCTCGTGGACATTTCCGGAAACCGCGCGGACTTCGATGCCCAGTTCAAGGACAGGGGCACGCGCGGCGAAGAGCGCGACGTCGTGCACTTCCTGATCGCCGACAAGCAGAATCCGGGTTCGATCTGCTCGTCGCTCGCGGCCGCGCGCGAGAACGCGCGCACGCTGCGCGAGATACTGCCCACCGAAGCCTGGGAGCTGCTCAACGAGTTCTTCTCCGAGTTCACGCGCGACGTCGGCACCGGCATCGCCAAGCGCACACGCTTCGAATTCCTCAAGCGCATCGTCGTCACCCTGCAGACCATCGCCGGCATGCTCGACGGCACGATGAATCGCAACGACGCGTACACGTTCATGATCCTCGGCCGCAACATCGAGCGCGCCGACATGACCAGCCGCATCGTCGACGTGCGCTCCGCCCAACTACTGCCCGCCGAAACCCCCGAGCTGCGGCCCTTCGAGAGCGTGCAGTGGATGAGCGTGCTGAAGTCGCTGTCCGGCTACCAGATGTACCGCCTCCGGATGCGCACGCGCGTCAGGCGCACCGACGTGCTCCAGTTCCTGCTGCGCGACGACCAGTTCCCCCGCTCCTGTCTCTTCTGCATATCGCAGATCGAAGGCTCCCTGATCCCGCTCCCGCGCAGCGACGCGGTGCTCGAGGCCGTCGAGACCGCCGCGCGTTTCATCGAGCGCGCGCCGCTCGCGACGCTCGACCAGCCCGGGCTGCATGAGCTCATCGACAAGATCCAGCTGCACATGATCAACGTGCACGATGGCATCGCGCAGAACTACTTCCCTTCGCGCGATGCGGGAGGTATCCAGCGGATGACCGCCCCCGGCCAGTCCCAGCGGCAGAGCACGCTTTCGTTCGGCGAGACAGCGAAGGCCTGATTCGAGCGGCCAGCGCCATCAGGCCTGCTGATGGTTGCCATTCGCGCCTCTTCGCCAAGCGTACGTAGCCTTACGAATGCGCCGCTCCGCGAGCGCCGGCGATGCTGTCGTCATGAACGACGACATCGCGTGGGGCACGACGATATTCGATGGGCGCGCGGCGCGGCGCGGCTACGCGCTCAACAAGATGTGTTTTTCGTTCAACGACGCCGGGAACCGCGCGGAGTTCCTGCGGGACGAGGAAGCGTACTGCCGCAAGTTCGGCCTCGACGCGGAACAGCGGGCCGCGGTCCGCGCGCGTGACGTGCTCGCGATGATCGCGGCCGGCGGCAACATCTACTACCTCGCCAAGCTGGCCGGAATCTTCGGCCTCAACGTGCAGGACATCGGCGCGCAGCAGACGGGCGTCTCGGTCGAGCAATTCCGGGCCAAACTACTCGCGGCGGGGAGTTGAACATGGCGCGTATCGTCGGTGGCATCGGCACTTCGCACATCCCGGCCATCGGCCTCGCCATGGCCCGCAACCAGCATGAGGAGCCGTACTGGAAGCCGTTCTTCGAGGCTTATCGTCCGGTGCGGGCCTGGCTCGAGCGCGTCCAGCCCACCGTGGCGGTGGTCATCTACAACGATCACGGGCTCAATTTCTTCCTCGACAAGATGCCGGCCTTCGCCGTGGGCGCGGCGCCGGCGTATCACAACGCCGATGAAGGCTGGGGCCTGCCGTCCTTGCAGCCCTTTCCAGGAGATCCGCCGCTTTCCTGGCACGTCATCGAATCGCTCACCGCCGAGGAGTTCGACCTGACTACCTGCCAGGAGATGCTGGTCGATCACGGTTTCGTCGTCCCCATGCAGCTGTTGTGGCAGGGTTCGCGCGAGGTCCGCACGATCCCCATACACGTGAACACGGTGCAGCATCCGTTGCCGAGCCCTGCCCGCTGCCTCAAGTTCGGCCAGGCGCTGGGACGCGCGCTGGCCTCATGGCCGGCGGACGAGCGCGTGATCGTGCTCGGCACCGGCGGCCTCTCGCACCAGCTCGACGGCAAACGCGCCGGATTCATCAACAAGCCGTTCGACCTCTTCTGCCTCGAGAAGATAGTCGACGAGCCGGAGGCCATCGCTCGTTATTCGATCCGCGAACTGGTCGCGCTCGCCGGAACCCAGGGTCCCGAGCTCGTCCAGTGGCTCGTCATGCGCGGCGCGCTGGGCGCCGAAGTACGCGCGCTGCAGAGCAACTACCACGTGCCCATCTCGAATACCGGCTCCGGGCTACTGCTGCTGGAGAAAGCCGCCTAGTCGCGCCTTCCCGTTCGGGCTCTTCTTCGGCGCCACCCGCTCGGGCATAGTGGCGCCATGGCAGCGGTCACCATCTTCCGAGGGCTCGTCCTCGCGGCATTCGCCGTCCTGGTGGCCGGCGTCGCGTCGGGTGTCATGGCGTATTTCCAGCCTGCGTTGCCCGCGGAGGTCGACGCTTACCTCAAGGCCCAGAACGTCGGCACGATGGCGAACGTCTTTTCCGAGGCGAACTGGGGTACGCAGGTCGCGGTCGGCATCGCGTTCGTCGCCTATCTGATCGCCTATCTCGCCGCCCTGATCGGGCTGTTGAAATTCCGCGGCTGGGCACGCTGGCTGTTCATCATCGTGATCGGCCTGTCCCTGGTATTCACCATCTCGGGCGGAACGACGCTGTCGACGCCGATCGAGTCCCTGGTGTACATGGCCGGAAACATGGTCGACGGCGCCATCCTCACGCTGCTGTTCATCGAGCCGATCCGGGCGAGATTCCGCGACGAGCCGATCGCGCCGCAGGTACCCCTAGGTCCATGAGACCAGGGACCCGGCGTGAAAAGATAGTCGTACTCTCCGGTTCGGGACTGTCCGCGGAGAGCGGCCTGCCTACCTTCCGCGACGCCGCCGGCCTGTGGCGCCAGCACTCCTGGGTCGATCTCGCCAGTCCCGAGGGCTGGCAGCGCAATCCCGCGCTGGTGCTCGAGTTCTACAACGAGCGGCGCGCGAAGGCGTGGGCCGCCGCGCCCAACGCCGCGCACCACGCCATCGCCTCGCTCGAATCGAAGTACGACGTGGTCGTCGTCACCCAGAATGTCGACGCGCTGCACGAGCGCGCCGGCTCGACGCGGGTGCTGCACGTGCATGGAGAGCTCGCCTGGGCGCGCGGGACAGGAAGGTCGCGCCGCCGCCATCGCATCGACGGCGCCCCGATCATGCTGGGCCAGCTATGCGACGAGGGAACCCAGCTGCGCCCGGACATCGTGTGGTTCGGCGAGGAGACACGGCACATGGACGAAGCGCGCACGCACGTGGCCGAAGCCGACAAGGTACTGGTCGTCGGCACCTCGCTCACGGTTTATCCAGCCGCCGGACTGGTAGACGTCGCGAGGAAAGACGCAGAGCGCGTGCTCAATGCGCTGGAGATCGATGAGGTACCCGCCGGATTCGAATTCCACGTCGGAAGGGCCACGCAGATCGTTCCGACGATCACCACGCGCTGGCTGGGTGCAGCCTGACTACTCCGCGGGCCGCTCGAACCCGACCTCGCATGCACTGAAGGACCTCATCACTTTCTCGATCCGCGCACGCCGCGAGGAATCGACGCTCTGCCATTCGTGGGCGAGCAGCGCATCGCGGAATCGGCCCAGCGACTCGTAGAGCCGCAGTGATTCGGGCACCTCGCGCCCGGTTTCCCGGTACAGCGCGGAATGCGACATGCCGCGCATCGCGAGCACCCTCTGGTCGTCGTAGTAGAGCGGCAACTTCGGAAAATCCTCATCCGCCAGCTGTTGCAGCCGCGCGAGGATGACGCGCTGCCGGGGATTCACCAGTTCCACGCGGCCGACCATGACGCGAGTAATTTCGGCGGGCGCCGATATCGACAACGGCAGGCGTGCATCGGTCCACTGGGCGGGCAGGATGAAGAAGACTCGCAGTCCCGGGCTTTCGAAGTACGAAAGGCGCCAGGTCTCGAGCATCGCGTCGGCCTCGTCCGCGAACAATCCGCCGGCCTGGAGCGCCGCGGCCAGCTCGCCTCGCAGCGCCGCCAAACTACTCGGGAGTCCGCCGGCGAAGGTGGGGAACACCGGCGCTTCGGTCGTGCTGCCGACCGCATTCAGCGTCCGATACCGCACGCGACCGTCCTCGGCGACGTCGACGAGCCACAGGCGCGGAAGCGCGTTCATCCCGGCCTCGCCGTCGCGTAGTGAAATCGACAGCGTATCGCCGCGGCGTTGGATCACGAGGGGTGCATCGAAGTGGCCGACGCCCCGATAGAACAAGTACTTCTCCGCTTCCGTGTTCGTATCGTTCACGACGATCGCCGCCCCGGCCTTGCGCGGCGCGAGCCACACGTGTTCCGACGTTTGCGGCATCGACGCGGTCGCGCCGGGATCCAGCCGCAGCCCCTTCCAGGTCAGGGAACCACGCGAGTCCGCGGACAACGACGACGGGAAATTCGTGCCTTCGGCGGTCGCCGAGGGATAGAACTCGGTGATCCAGCCGCCGTTGAAGGATGCCCGCACGTCGAAGGTCTCAGTCCAACCCGCCGATGGGTAGAAATACAGCACCGGAGTCTCGAGCCGCAGCGTGACGTCGGGATGGCAGCGTGGCGCGCCCTGCGACCAACGGGCCGGGCGCGACGTGGTCGCGAAAATTTCCATGCCGACCATGCGATGGACGAAGGCCGGCACCGGCTCGTCATCGACGTTGATGCCGGCGATGGTACGCCCGTTCTCGTCCTGGAAGGATGTGAAGGTCCCCCATTCGTGGACCACGAGCCTGGAGCCTTGCGCCGCGGCGACGCCCACCGTGACTGACAACACGAGCGAAAGAGCGGTCGACTTCACAGATACCTCCCGTGCTCGAGGCACTGACATCCACGACCGGGAAAGATTCATTGCCGCACCGCGGCAACCGCGGCTCACGCCGACGCCTTGCGCCCGCCCCGCTCGATCGTCGCGTGCGACTCCAGCGAATGCTGGATGAGGCAATTGGCCAGCTCCGCGCCGCGCGTGACCAGCTCGCGCGCGCCCTTGCGCAACTGCTCGCTGGTCTCGACGAACTCCACGTTCTTGTCCATCTCCTCGAACTCCCAGCCGAGCGAGTGCGCGATGAAGGGGAACTGCGGCAGTAGATAGCCGATCTCGCTGAAGAACCCCATCATCTGGCCGGCCACGGCCTGGATGCCGTCCTGGCCGCCCGTGATGATGAACGCGGCCACCTTGTTCCTGATCAGCACCTTGTTGTTGATCGTGATCTGGTTCTGGATGCAGTTCATGCGCTCGACCATCTTGTAGTACTGCGAGCTGGCCGCGCCCCAACGGATCGGCGTCGCGATCAGCAGGATGTCGGCCCAGTGCACCGCGAGCTCGTACACCTGGTCGAGCTGGTCGGTCTTGTCCATCGACGTGATCGAGCAGGGCCATGTGCAGGCCTGCGCGGCCTTCGAGTAATAACCCTCGCAGTGGCGGAACCGCAGATCGTCGAGCCGGATGAGTTTCGTCTCCGCGCCGAGCGCGGTGCGCGCGTGTTCGAGCGCGACGCCGAGCAGGTGCTCGGAGGTCGAGAAGCGCGGATTCCTGCGATCCATCGCGGTGGTCGAGATACCTCCGACCCGCAGGACGCCAGGCGCGCGTTCGGTCGAGCGCGCCAATGGATGGGGATCGTGCGCGAGGTGGCCGCGCTTGCTGGTTGGCTTCGCGGTGACTAACAACCGCCCACCTTCCTCCTTCACGCCGTAGCCGGGCACCTTGTCCGCTTCGTATCCCGGCTCGCCCTCACCCGTGCAGCGATGGAACTTGTACTGGTGCCAGGGGCAGACGACGTATTCACCATCGAGCCGTCCCTTGCCGAGCGGCCCGCCCACGTGATTGCAGCGATCGGAGATGACGCCGAACTTCCCGTCCTTGTACGACACGGCCACGAGCCGGTCGCCTAACCTGGCCTGCGTCAGCGGCTTGCCGCGAAACTCATCGGCCGGGCCGACATCGATCCACTCGCCGGGTTCGTTCATGCGGGCCATGATAACTCCAGGCGCGTGGCCTACACTGTTCCGTACATGACGGATCTCGAACGAACCACCATGGCGCGCGTCACCTGGCGCCTGCTGCCCTTCCTGCTGCTGCTCTACATCATCTCGTGGCTCGATCGCGTCAACGTCGGTTTCGCGAAGCTGCAGATGAACGGCGATCTTGGGTTGAGCGACACGGCGTACGGTCTCGGGGCCGGCATCTTCTTCATCGGTTATGGCTTGTGCGAGATCCCGAGCAACCTGCTGCTCGTGCGCTTCGGAGCGCGGATCTGGATCGCGCGCATCATGATCACGTGGGGAATCATCTCGTCCGCAATGATGTTCGTGCAGGGACCGTGGAGTTTCTACGTGCTCCGATTCCTGCTCGGCGTGGCCGAGGCGGGGTTCCTGCCCGGCATCATTTATTACCTGAGCCAGTGGTTTCCGCGTGAGTACCGCGCGAAAGCCGTCTCCTGGTTCATGATCGGAATACCCCTGTCCATCGTGTTCGGGGGACCCCTGTCGGGTTGGTTGTTAGGTTTCGACGGGCACCTGGGACTGCGCGGCTGGCAATGGATGTTCCTGCTCGAGGGGCTGCCGGCGGTCTTGCTCGGGTTCGTCGTGCTCGGATTCCTGACCGAGCAGCCGGCCGATGCGAAGTGGCTCGCGCCCGAGCAGCGCGAGTGGCTCGCGCAACGCATCGCGAGCGAGCACACCGAGGCGCACGCCCGTCATGGCGTCGGACTTCGGCAGGCATTGCTCCACCCCACGGTGTGGTTGCTCGCGTTGATCATGTTCTGCTGCCAGACCGGCAGTTACGGCCTCACGCTCTGGGTGCCGACGATCGTGAAGAGCCTGTCCGGGTTCAGCGACCTGCAGGTCGGGTTCTTTTCGGCGATACCTTATATAGCCGCGGCCATCGGCATGGTGCTGATCGGGCGCAGCTCGGACATGAGCGGCGAGCGGTTCCTGCACATCGCCATCCCGTCGATCGTCGGCGCGGCCGGATTCGTGGCGACCGGGCTCATCACCGCACCGGCCGCGGCGATGATCGCGTTGTCCGTCGCGGCCGTGGGCGACTACGGCACGCGGGGCCCGTTCTGGGCATTGCCGGGAAAATTCCTGGTCGGCAGCGCCGCGGCCGGCGCGATCGCCTTGATCAACTCGATGGGCGCGTTCGGCGGATTCGTCGGACCTTACGCGGTGGGCGTCCTGAAAGACGCGACCGGCAGTTTCACGAGTCCGCTGTTCCTGCTCGCCGGAATCCTGTTGGCCGGCGCGGTACTGACGATGGTGCTCCGCAAAGCCCGCGTGTTCGCGGATTAAACGTAGCTGAGATACCACGCGCGGCTGCGCGCCTTCACGCCAGCCATGTATCTGACCCAGGGATACATGACCGCGACCACGGCGATCCACACTAGATAGACGCCGGCGAGGGACAGGCCGTAACCTGCCGGGTAGGCGCCCGGAACATCCATGATCGCCGCCGCCGGAAACCCCTGGGCCACGCCCAGCAGCACGGCGCCCGTATGGATGACGAACCAGTGCACGACGTAGAACGCGAACGGCACGCGGCCGAACATCACCAGCGAGTTCTTGAGCCAGCCGCGCCAGCGCTCCGCGAACGCGCAGAAGATGGCCGCTGGACCCAGCGTCATCAGCGTGAACATGAGGCTTGGCGGGTACTTCGTCGTGTTCAGGAAATCGAAGGCGGTCCGCATCGCGCCATCCGGCTGCGACTCCCAGGTGTTGCGGTCCCCGTAGACATCGAGCGCGCGCAGCACGACGAATGCCACGCAGATTGCGAGGCCCCACAGGATGAGCGCCCGATCGCGTTCCGCCGCCGGCTTCTCGAAGATCGCGGCGGCGGCGAAGCCCACCAGCATGATCCCGATCCATGGAACCACCGGGTACGCGTTGATCAGGAAGAATGGCCCGACGACTTTCGCGAACTGCGAGAACAGGCCAATCCACAGTGGAGGCCCGGCGTCACCGAAGTCCTGCGCGGTGGGCCAGACGCCGTCGAGCGCGTTGTGACCGAGCACGATCGCCGCGCCGAGTACCAGGCAAAACGCGCGGCCGAGGAATTGACAGGCGGCCAGCACGATCATGCTCACGCCGATGGCCCAGATGACCTGGAGCATCACGAACGTCTTGCCACCGAACTGCGCGCTGCCCGTCGGCGCGAAGCTGATGAAGGTCGCGATCACGAACCATTCGATCAGTATCAGCCACACGCCGCGCGTGAACAGGAACCACGCGAGCTCGCGCGGGGGCTTGCGGGCGACCATCAACCCGGCGCTCGTGCCTGCCAGGAACACGAAGACCGGCGCGCAGAAATGCGTTATCCAGCGCGTGAAGTACAGGGCCGGCGAGACCTCGGGATCGGCCATCGGATCCACGGTGGCGCCCGTCATGAAGAAGTCGCGCACGTGATCGAGCGCCATGATGATGATCACGAGGCCGCGCAGCATGTCGATCGACGTGAGGCGGTAGGCGCGCTGGTCGTTCATCGGAAGTTCTCCCGGGCGGCAGGTCACGGATATTGAAACTTCCCTGCTTCTCGGGCAAATCTGGCCCCATGAAGACCAACCTTTACGGCATCCGCAATTGCGACACCATGAAAAAGGCCCGCGCCTGGCTCGACGCTCATGGCGTCGAGTACGACTTCCATGACTACAAGGTCGAGGGCATCGCCCCGGCGAAGCTGCGGGAGTGGATAGGTTCCGTGGGGTGGGAAGTCCTGCTCAATCGCGCCGGCACCACCTTCCGCAAGCTGCCCGACGCGAAGAAGAAGGACATCGACGAGCGCCGCGCCATTGCGCTGATGCTCGAGCAGCCTTCGATGATCAAGCGGCCGGTGCTCGAACGCGGTCGCAAGTTGCTGGTCGGGTTCAGCCCGGAGACGTACTCGGTGCTGGCGTAGCAGGCGGCAGCGCGCGCGGATACCGGCGGCCATTGAGCAGTTTGCCCAGGAAGGTGCTGCGCACGAGATAGTGGTAGCTGGCCAGCAGCAGCACGGCGGATATGGTGAGGATGAGCGCGAACTTGATCGACCAGTGCAACGGCCATTTCATCATCCAGGCCTGCAGGGTAAAAACGATGGGCACGTGGACCAGGTACATCCAGTACGAAGCGTCGGCGAGATAGCGCCATCGCGCGCTGGGTGAACCCAGCCATGACATCGCCAGGCCCGTGAGGCCCAGGCACCAACCCCATACCGCCACCATGTATGCCGCTGCGTATGCGGCCCGTTCCCCCGGCGGCATCGGTATCGGCTGAAAGTTCGATTTCACCCCGACGAGCGCGAGCGCGGCCAGGCTGGCCACCGCGGCGAGCGCGAGGTAGATCTTCCAGTCCCGCCGCAGCGGCTCGAGCAGCGACTGGTCGCGGTGCAGCCACCAGCCCGCCAGCATGGCCGAGCCGAATGCCACCAGCGCAGGGAGGTTGGGTACGAATCCCTGGAGTGGAGAGGGAATGCCGGCGCCCTGCGGCCACCAGGCCGTCGCATACAACACAGCCGCGGTGGGCGCGGCGAACACGATGGGCGCGAGCCGGGTCTCGAGCGCCAGGCGGTACAGGCGATCCGCGAATCCGCGCAGGACGCCGCGCGGGTCCACCAGCCGGCCCGCGCCACGCAGCGCGAGAATGAGCGCGTACAGCCACAACAGTAGATAGAGAAACCAAAGGTGACCCCACGGAAATCCCTGCGCCATGGCTCCGCCGCCCGGGCCCGGCCCGCGCATGCCCAGCTGCATGGCGGCCCAGACGATGGGCAGGATGGTCAGCGGCATGATCAGTGGATAGAAGATCAACAGCGGGAGGCCGATGCGCTTCAGGCGATTGCGGATGAAATCTCCGATGCCGGTCTTGTGCAGCAACAGGCGCGCGAAGAACCCGGCTACCAGGAAGAACAAGGCCATGCGAAAGATGTGCACGACGAAGAACACCACTTCCAGCGCGTCGCTCTGCGAAACATCCGCGATCGGAAATCCCGTGGCGCGGAATCCGGCCAGGAAGGACATGGTGGCGTGCAGGGCGATGCCGAGCAGCAGCGCACCGGCGCGCAGCGCATCGAAGGAGTGGTAGCGGCCTTCGTGGCTCGATGAGCTCATGGCGCTAGCCTACAAGTGTCGCCAGATAACTTACAAGTGTCATAGAACATGCCCGAATAGATGGCGGGCGCCGTCCCGAACGGTACGGCGCCCTGGCCTGCCGGGAATGCCCGGTCTTGGTTAGAAGCCGTATTTGACCGAGACGGCCCAGAATCTGCCCGGCAGGTCATACGTGCCCGCGTCGAAGCCGTTCAGCGAGCAGCTGAAGCAGATCGGCGGGTCTTCATCGAACACATTGTTGAGCGCGAGCGCGACGCGCAAATCCTCGATCCCATTCCAGGCGAGCATGAAGTCGTTGTAGAACGTGCTGCCGAGCTCGTGGAACTCCTCGCCCTGGTCGCATCCCGGGACGTCGGGCGTGAGTGCGTTGCCGCAGAACTCGTTGACGGCGTCGATGAAACGCACGGTCCAGCCGACTTCCCATCCGGCCCGCCGCCAGCCGAAATTCATGTTCGCCTGGATCTCGGGGATCGCGCTGTCGCTGACCTCGATTCCGACCGTGCGCTGCGAAACGATGCCGTCGGTATCGACCGCCGTGAAATCGTTCACGTAGGTCGCCTGCAGGGACAGCCACAACTGGCCCCAGTCGCGCTCGCTGCCCAGCCAGTCCGCCTTGAAATCGAACCCGTCGGTTTCGATGGTGCCGAGGTTGTCGAGGAAGTTGTTAGGCGGGTTCAGGTTGCCGCTCGGCTGGCGCGTGAACGGCGTGCAAAGCGTCGGATCCGTTCCACCCGCCGCGAGGCAGGCGTTGAGCAGCGCGGCGATGTCGCGCGCCTGGATGCCGTCGTCGATCTCGTGGCTGAAGTAGGTCAATTCGAATGTCAGGCGCTCGGCGAAACCCTCCGCCCAGGTGGCGTCGTGCACGATGCCGATGGTGTAACTGTCGGAGGTCTCCGGTTTGAGATCCGGGTTGCCACCGGTGAACGTCGAGATCTGCGTGTTCGATTGCTCGAAGCCCGACGGCACGCCCTGCGCGCGGCACGCGGTTTCGAGCGGTGTGGTGTTGGGCCCGTCCGCGTCGTTGACGACCAGGCTGCCGGTCGGGCCGCACGGATCGGTCAGCGTGGCATCGAATTGCGTGAGTCCGTACAACTCGCCGAGGTTCGGCGCGCGGAAGCCGGTCGAATACGTGCCGCGGAACGCGAGCGCGTCGATGGGCTGCCAGCGCAGGCCCACCTTTCCGGTGGTCTCGCTACCGAACGTCGAGTAGTCGGAATACCTGACCGCCGCGCTCACGTCGAGCGACTCGAGCAGCGGGAAACGGAACTCCGCGTACACCTCGTCGACGCTGTAATCGGCCGAGACGGGAGACGCGAACGAATCCTGCGACTCTCCCGTCTGGCGCAGCGGGTCCGGATCGAAGTCGCCCTCGTACTTGCGATGCTCCACACCCACCGCGAAGCCCGCCGTCCGATCGCCGATCGCAAACAGGTCGCCGGTCACGTTCGCCGCGATCAATTGCAGCGTCTGCTTGCTGGAATCGATCTGCGTGGCGCGGATGAAGTCGATCATCGGCTGGGTGAAAGGCCGGCCCTGACCACCGAACAAATCCAATGGCGTGCAGTTGAGCACCTGCGCGCAGACCGCCGGATCGCCCAACGCGAGCTGGATCTTCGCGACGTTGTAGCCGTTCGTGAATTCCTGGTCCGCGCTGTTCTCCGACTGCACGAAGTTCACGTCCCAGCGGAAACGATCGCCGGAGCCGAACTTGCCGTCGAAACCGAGGTTGAAATACCAGGTGTCGACATCCTGCTCGAACAGGCGCGGACCCACTTCGACGGGGCGACGGGTCAACACCGCGAAGTTGCTGCTGGCGTCGAGATCGATGCCGAAGGGATTGAACGGATTCAGCGCGGAGATCGAGATCTCGTCCGCGATGCCACCAGTGCCCGCGCTCGGCCCGACGAAGATCGGCTCAGGCGCGGCGCGGTTGCTCGACTGCCGGTTGTTGAACAGGCCCTTGACCGTGACGTTGACGTCGTCGCTGATCGCGAACGTCATGCGCGCGAACATCGACTTGCGCTGCGACGGTGTGAGCAGCAGGTTGTACGGCGAGTAGTTGAAACGGTCCGCGCCGCCGAAGTCGTGATACGTGCCCGCGGACGGGTCCGCCGGGTTCCATACCGGTGTCGTCGTGCCGTTATTGAGCGTGAGGTCGTAGAAGGTGTCCGGGGCCGCGCACGATCCCACCGTGCCCGGCGGCCGCGTCGGATCGCAGAACACGAAGCGGCCCTGCGGGATGCCGGAACTCCCGGCCGCGATGCCCGCGAGCGGCTGCGGAAAGGATGACTGCTCCCACTCGCCCGAGCCGATGCCTTCCTGCTCGAAGTAGCTCGCGACGAACATGCCTGAGAATCTCTCGCCCGCGCCTCCCACCGTCAGGCTCACGTCGGTAGTTGGGCCTCCAAGGTCGAACTCGCCGCGATAGGCGTTGATCTCGATCCCCTCGATGCTCTTGCGCGTGATGATGTTGACCACCCCCGCGATCGCGTCCGAGCCGTAGATGGACGACGCACCATCCTCGAGCACTTCGATGCGGTCGATGACGCTCATCGGAATCGTGTTGAGATCCGCCGACCCGGAAACGCCGGAGGCGGACGATTCATTCACCCAGCGTATGCCGTCGACCAGCACCAGCACGCGCTTGCTGCCGAGATTTCGCAGGTCGACCTGCGCGGAGCCCGCGCCGATTCCGCCGCCGTCGGGGGGATAGCCGAAGTTGCCCGAAGAATTGAACTTGGTATTGAGCGCCTTTCCGCCGGTCGTCACCTGCTGCAGCAGGTCGCCGACGCTGGCGAGGCCAGTGCGATCGATCGCCGCGCGATCGATGATCGACAGCGGCTGCTGCGAGTTCGCGCTGGACTGGATGATTCGCGAGCCGGTGACGACGACTTCCTGCATCGGCCCCGCATCATCCTGGGGTTCCTGCGCGACGCTCATGCGCGCGAACGACAGAAACGCCAGCGACACAACGAACGAAACGATTCCACGACTGTTCATGGCACACCTTCCTTGTGGTTTGCCCGCCGCCAATCCCTCGCCGCGACAGGTGCGACTTCTACGCTTCGCCGCGGAAAAAAGAAGTCAGATGTGGCGTACTCGAGACCGGACTCGATCTGCTTGCGACGAGCCGAGGTGGGCTTGTATCTTTTGGGCCACGCACACGCGCGATCGCGCCGAGGAATCTCCCCCGGACAGACGGTCGAGGTCCGTGTTAAACCCTGTTCCGAGGGATTGGAGTCAGCGATGAATCTGGGGACACCCGGACGTGCCCTGGTCGGCATTATTGCCCTCGTTTTCCTCTCCGGCGTCGCGCACGCCGAAGGTCGCTTCTATGGAATGTTGCGATCGCGCGATCTCACGCCATTCGGGTTCCTGCGCCTCGACATGCGACCCGCGCACGCGATCAGCATCGAATCGCACACCTGGGCGATCGAGGCGGAGTACGCGCACCAGAACACCTGGGCGCTGAGCCCGGCCGTCGAGGACTATCTAGTCGGGCTGGAAACCCAGGGCCGGCGCGGTCTCGGTCCGCAGGAGGTCGCGGACATCCAGGCATTGCCCGGAGAGAACTACCTCGTCGACCTGGAGTCCTCCACGCTCGACGTCGCGTTCCAC
The DNA here is from genome assembly GCA_023433705.1 of Pseudomonadota bacterium. Lineage (GTDB taxonomy): Bacteria > Pseudomonadota > Gammaproteobacteria > Steroidobacterales > Steroidobacteraceae > CADEED01. The sequence goes on along the minus strand of JAEYUC010000081.1, from coordinate 52,316 downwards.
TACAAGATCTCCAGTCAATGGAGCGCGTACCTCATCGCGACGCTCGTGACGTACCAGGGCGGATTCTTGGATTCGTCCATCGAGAGCTTTCACGATGGGTTCGGCTTCAGCACGTTCGGCCGCCCCGCGCTCGCGCGCAACCAAACGAATCTGCTCTACGACCTCAAGAGCTCGCAGGTCGTCCTGCTCGGCGAGCCCGACACGACCGGGCTCGCCGACCCGACCTTCGGCCTGCGTTACTCGGGCATCCAACTACCCGGCAAGTGGGAGATGTCGCTCGAGACCGCGGTGAAGGTGCCGTACAACGGCCGGCGGCTGTTCCTCTCGACGGGCAGGACCGACTACGGATTCCAGGCGTCGTTTCGCCGCCTCGGAACGTTCAACGGGCTGCACATCGACTTGTCCGCCGTGTACTACGCGGGCGAGGAGATGCCCGTGCATCACGAGGCGCAGATCATTCCCACGATCGTCGTCGGCTGGGAACGCATTCTCACCGACCGCACGAACCTGAACCTGCAGGCCTACGCCAGCCGCAGTGTCTATCGCAACAGCGACACGGATCTCGAAGACCTGCTCAAGGACAAGTACCAGCTTAGCCTCGGCGTGCGGCATCGCTTCGATTGCTGCGTCGCTTCGTTCGCGGTGACCGAAAACCTGCAGAACCTCAACAACACCCCCGACATCGGCTTCCAGGTCGGCTTCGCGTGGGTGCCGGCGATCCAGCCGCAACGCCGCGACTGACTATCCGCGGAGCTGGCGCCCCGCGTCGGCACCACCCGGCGGGCGCGGCCACGGCCCCGACTCGCTCTCCGGCGCATCCGCACCGGAGCCGGGCGTCGCCGATGCCGATGGATCCAAGGTGGCGTGTGGCTGCCGCTGGTCTCGCACGCGGCGCTCCCCGACACGGCGCTCCCGCAGATCGCGCACGGACACCGCGAACAGGCGACGTTCATCGAGCCGCACCTGCCGCGACGAGATCTCGACGGGAAAGACGACTCCCGACAAGGTGCGCGAGTCGCACCCGCGCGGCTGGCCGTCGAGGGCCACGAGCCGGGCCTCGGCGCCCTCGCCCGCGAACATGGTGATGAATCTTCCGAGCGGCTGGTTGACCAGCTCGTGGCTGGCACAGTCGAACATGCGTGCCGCGGCTGCATTCGCGGCACGGATCGCTCCGGTACTGTCGACGCAGAGCGTCGCGTCGCCCGAGCCCTGGAGGATGCCATCGAGTCGCGGGTCGCGACGCAATCCGAGAGCCGAAGCAATTGCGCGCCAGATGTTCGGGTCGAGCGCGCGCAGCGTCGAGGCCACGTACAACATCACGCCGGCGGCAAGCGGAGCAGCGGCACTCAGCCACAGCCGTTTGTGCTCGAAGGCCAGGTAACCGACGAACACCGCCGCGCACGACGAAATCACCAGCACCGCGAGATTGCGCCGCCAGTCCTCGCCGTAGAAAAGGGCCAGCAGCAGCGTCCAGCACGCGATCAGCAGCAGTGCCTTGAATACCGCCGGCACGACCGGCGCACCCATCCTGACGGTTTCATACGCAATCGCCTGCACCACGACGGCCGGCAAGGCACCGTGCACCGGCACCTGGAGCATGTAGGCGATCGCGGGCATGGTGGGACCGACGAATACGCGCTTTCCCGCCAGCGCCTCCAGCGGCACGCGGCCCGCGAGCACGTCCGCGGCCGACAGCCGCGTGAACGACGCCGGCAGGATCGAATAGTCGATGACGACGTCGTGTTCCTCGGGAAGCATGCGCATCGGATCGATCACGCTGCGCTGCCAGCCGTGCTCCCGCTTCCACGAATTCCGCCATGTGCGTGTGAGCCCATCCGCGGCGCGCTCATGCGCCTCGATCACGAGTTCTATGCCACGCACGAAGCGGCTCCGCGGCGCCTTGATGGCAAACGCTCCACCGTCGGTCGAAGCCGGCAGCATGATGATGGGCAGCTGCAGCGGATAGTCGCGCGGCCTGGCGAGCGCGGTCTCGAGCAATGCATCGTCGAACGTGTTGGACAACGTGCTGAAGTCGAGATCGAGGAACAATGAGCGTGGCGCGGCCCGCGTGACCTGACCGATGAGCTGCGCGTGGTACTCGCGCGGCCACGGCCAATCACCCAGTACATCGATGCTGGCGGCGTCGATTTCGACGATCACGACATCCGAGTTGACGGTGCGCGCGAGATTGCGGGCCCGCCAGTCGGCGAGCGCGTCGTCGATGGGGCGCAGCGCGCCCGTGAGTTGCAGGGCCGCCGCAATGGCGAACGCCGCAAACGCGAAAGGCAGGAGAGCCGGCCTGCCGAGCCGTCGCAATGACAGCGAAATCATGAACTAACTACTGTCCCCGGAGGTTTCGTTCTGTTGTGTCAGCCACCCGACCCTCCCGTCGGATGCGTCCAGGATGCTACTGCGCGCAGCGGCGCGACAATGTGAGCGGTATCTCAACGCCGGTGCGCGCCCGGCAGGTCCGCGCGCCAGCTGACAATAAATGGTCGGGTTCCAGCGCTTGTCACGCGCAACGATCCGCGAGATCGTGCACCAATGGCGCGGCGCCGGCTCTCGGGGATTCCATTGCTCGCACTCGTGGCGGTGTCGGGCCACGTGTGGGCCGAAGCCACGTACCTCGAGCGCAGCACCACGACCGCGGAATTGTTCGGCGCCGAACAGGCGACGAAACTCGCGCGCACGTTGCCCGTCGACAAGGCCGTGAACTTTCACCTGCGATTGCCCGACGGCGCCGATGCGCCGAGCGGCGTCGTGGTGTTCATCAAGCCCACGGATTCCGGGACTTTCCCCGAGAACTGGGGCCGCGTGTTCGACGCCCGCAATCTCGTCTGGATCAGTCCCGACGACGCAGGCAACGAACGGCTCACGCGGGAGCGCATGCTGGCCGCGATCATGGCCGCGGAACTGGTGGGCAAGGTCGCGAAGGTGAATGCCGATCGCATCTACATCGCGGGCATGTCGGGCGGCGGCCGCGTCGCGAGCCAGACCATCACGCATTCGCCGCAGCTCTACGCGGGCGCGATCTACATCGTGGGCGCGGATCTGCCGGATGAGGCGGTCCCGCCGCTCGCGCTCGAACGCCACTACGTGTTCATCACCGGCCGGGACGATTTCAACCGCCGGGAAATGCGCCGCGTGTTCTCACGTTACGGCAAGGCCGGTGCCGCTCACGTCAAGCTCATGGACCTGCCGCATCTCGGGCACGAATACCCGTCGGCCGAGGACCTCGACGCGGCGATCGATTTCCTCGACGCGAAGTGACGGCTCAGGCCGTCTTCGCGAGCGCGCGCTTCACGAACAGAGCGACGACGATCACGAGAAGGCTCGCGAGGCTGGCCCACATCTCGGGTTGTTTGCTCGGCATGAAACACATCGCGACCAGCACCGCGAACATGGCGACGGCCGCGCCGCCCGCGACCAGTTTCACACCGCCGGCGCCACGGTGCGCGGCGTCGTGGTACGGGAAGCGGAAGTGCGCGATCACCACGAACAGGTACGTGAACAGCATCAGCGCGCCGCAGGAGTTCAGCAGGAACGTGAAGAGCTCGGCGGGAGCGATGTCGCGCATCAGCATGACGATGAAACCGAAGGCGCTGCCGAGCAGGATCGCGCGCGCGGGAACCTGGCGGCCGTTCACCTGGGTCAGCCAGCGCGGCGCGTCGCCCCGGTCGGCCATCGCGAACAGGACGCGCGCGGTCACGTAGACGCCGGAATTCAGGCACGAGAGCACCGCCGTGAGCACGACGATGTTCATGATGGTCGCCGCGAAAGGAATCCCGATGCGATCGAGCGCCAACGCGAATGAGGAATCGCCGGGCGTGAACGCGGTCCACGGCACGATGCAGAGAATCAGCAGTATCGACAGCACGTAGAACAGCAGGATGCGCAGCACGACGGTCGCGGCCAGCCGCGACATCGTCTTGTTCGACTCCGCCGACTCCGCCGCGGCCACCGTGACGATCTCGGCGCCCACCATCGAGAAGATGACCGTCGTGACGCCCGCGAGGATCTGTTGCCAGCCGAACGGCGCGAAGCCCTGGTTCGCCCACAGGTTCGTGAAGCCCGGACTCGACGTATTGCCGACGCCGGCAAGCCATGACGCGGAAACGACGATGAACACGATGATCGCCGCGACCTTGATGGACGCGAACCAGAACTCGAACTCGCCGTACGAGCGCGCCGAGGCGAGATTGACCGCGGTCAGCACGACCATGAGCACGAGACCGATCTGCCACACATCGAACATCGGCAGCCAGGTCTGGATGGTGACCGCGCCGGCGATGGCTTCGATGGCGACCACCACGACCCAGAACCACCAGTACAACCAGCCCGTCACGAATCCCGCGCCGTCGCCGAGACCCGCGCGCACGTATTCGGTGAACGAGCCCAGTCCCGGCTGATCCATCGCCATGCGCGCGAGGATGCGAATGACCGCGTACACCACGATGCCCGCGAAGATGTAACTGAGCACGACCGCCGGACCGATCGTCGCGATGGCGGCGCTGGATCCGACGAACACGCCGGCGCCGATGATTCCGCCGATGGAAATCATCGTGAGATGTCGGGCTCGGAGGGACTTCGAAAGACGGGACGACGCTGGCAGGGAGATATCGGTGGCGTTCAAGGCGACTCACTCTCGTTGTAGTGGTCGTGAAAATACGCCGGATCGGCACCCGCGTCCAAGTCGCGGGCATAAAAAAAGGGCCGGGACCTTGCGGCCCCGGCCCCCGTTCAATTACGCGATCAGAACTTGAAGGTGGCGCCCAGCGTGTACGTGGTGCCGATCTCCGTCTCGAACAGCGTGTCCTCGCGCGTGTTGTCGATGTAGAGCACGTTGCGCTCGCCCGTGAGGTTCTGCGCCTCGATCAGGATCGTCAGGTTGTCGTTCACGTACCAGGAGGCCTGCGCGTCCACGAAGGTCGTCGACAGGTCGCCGCGCACGTCGCTGCCCGGAGAGGCAGGCAGAGCACGGAAGAACCGGTCGCGATACGACGCCGTGGTGCGGATGCTGAAGCGGCTGTCCTCGTAGAACAGCGTGCCGCTGGCGGAGTTGGGCGACAGTCCCACGAGATCCGCGGTCGTGGTCGCCGTCGGCACACCGTCGGCGCTGGCGAGGATGTATTCGATCTCCGCGTCGGCCTTCGTGTAGTTAGCCAGCACGCCGAAGTTGCTCCAGATCCCCGGCAGGAACCGGAACTGCACCTGCGTGTTGATCTCGAAGCCCTTCAGCGGACCTCCCGGCGTGTTCTCGAAGCGACCCACCGTGAAGATGTCCGTCGGCGAGGACGGCGAGCCGTCCAGCAGCGCGGGCGGCAGACCCAGTTCGTTGAACGGGATCTGGCTCGTGATGCGCTGGATGAAGCTGTCGATGTCCTTGTAGAAGTACGCCACCGAAACCAGCGAGCCCTCGGCGAAATACCACTCCAGCGCCAGGTCCGCGGTCTTCGCGCGGATCGGGTTGAGGAACGGGTTGTTGACGTTGCCGGTGCGCGTGGTCGCCGTGACGCCGGCGGTCGGCGCCAGGTTGCCGAGCTCCGGACGCGACATGACCTTCGAGCCCGAGAGGCGCAGCAGCAGGTCGTCGGTGAGCTCGAATACCACGTTGAACGAAGGCAGCGTGTCCGAGTAATCGCGCTCCACTTCGTTGAACTGGGCGAACGACGTGAAGGGCGATGTGCCCGGAGACGTCACCGGGATCACGCCCGCCGCGGTCTGGTCCGTCTTCACGTAGCGCACGCCGAAGTCGCCGCGGACCGGAATGCCCCAGGCGTCACCCGAATTGAAGGTGAACATCACGAAGCCGCTGGTCACATCCTCGAAGATGCTGCTCTGCGCGGCGCCGCAATCCGGCGCCTGGCAGGTCAGGATGCTGTCGATGTCGAAGACCTCGTCCCACTTCTTCAGGTCGATGGCCGCCCAGCTCGCCGGCGCGCCCGATCCGAACAGGTCGTCGAGACCGCTGATCTGACGCGTGATGTCGGCCATCGTGACGCCCGCCGGGAGGTTCTGCGTGACGGTCATGTTTCGCAGCGGGTTCGAGCCACGCAGGCTGAAGTGGTTTTCGCGATATTGACCACCGACCTTGAGCTTCCACATGTCGGTCATCTGCCAGCCACCCTCGAGCTCGAAGGTGTTGATGGTCGTGACGTTTCGCTGTGGCTTGCCCTGCAGCGAGAAGCCACCGAGCACGGTCTGGTTGCCGTCCGGCGTCGCCGCGTACATGAAGTTGTTCGGATTCGATACGTCGAAGCCGAACGTGATGATCGGCGAAGTGCGGCCGCCGCGGAAATCCACCGAGAAGTTGTCGGTGTCGATCGCGTCCATGAAGGTCTGGAAGCGCAGCGGGCCATCCCACTCGTTGAGCGAGCGGCCGGCGTACACGCGCACGTCGAACGCATCGTTGAACTTGTGCGTGAGTTCCAGGCTGCCCTGCTTGAACGTCGAGACGAACTGGTCGACCAGGCCCTCGGAACGCACGTCGACGCCGTCGAACAGGCCGTAGGTCATCGAACCGAGCGAGTCGAACTCGACGTCGCGGATCGAGACCATCGGCTGGCCGTTGTTGCTGATGTTGCGGCCGAAGGAGAGGCCGAGGATGTAGTTGTCGCGACGCTCCTGCTGGTAGCGCGAGAACAAGCCGTCCAGCGAGATCGTCGTGTTTTCGGTCGGCTGCCACTGGAACGACAAACTACCGCCGGTGCGCTCGGTGTCCTGCTCGGAATTCACGTAGCGCGGCAGGCGCGGATGGAACGCGCCACCACCCGGCACGAGGTTGCCCGCGGCGTCGCGGATCGCCGGGTTCGTCATGTTGTAGACGGTGGTGAAAGCTTCGAGATCGCTGGTGCGTGGATTGGTGTTGCCGATCGCGTTCTGAACGCTGCAATTGTCCGCGTCGGCGCCGCGCACGCCGTTCGCCGGGCTCATGCCGGTCAGCGTCCAGCCGATCGGCGTACAGAACGGCAGATTGACGGGAGCTCCCGCCGTGCCGATGTTGTTGCCGTTCGTGCCAAAGTGAAGGATGTCCACCGCGGAGTATCCGACTTCGCGCGTATGACGCTCCTGGAACGAGAAGGTCGCGAGCACGCCGAACGTGTCGTCGAAGAACTTCTTGCCGGCCAGCAGCGAAACACGCGGATCGACTTCCTCGCTGACCTCGTTGTAGATGCCGCGCGCGGTGATGCTGAAGGCCTGGTTGTCGGCGTAATCGAAGGGGCGCGGCGAACGCAGGTCGACCGTTGCGCCGAGCGAGCCTTCTTCCACGTCGGCGGACGGCGTCTTGCGCACGGCGAGCTGCGAGAAGATCTCGGTGGGGAACACGTTGAAGTCGAAGGCGCGGCCGTTGTTGCCGGCGCCGTAGATGTCGCTCGAGCCGGTCTGCGCGGCGCCTTCCATTCCGTTGATACGCACTTTCGTGAAGCCAGGTCCGAGGCCGCGCACGGAGATGTTGCGGCCTTCGCCGCCGTCGCCGCGCGTGAGCGCGACACCGGGAATACGCTGCATCGATTCCGCGAGATTGCTGTCCGGGAACTTGCCGATGTCTTCCGCGGCGATCACGTCGATCGCGGCGGTTTCGTTGCGCTTCTCCGCGAGCGCGGCGTTGAGCGAGCCGCGAAAGCCGGTCACGACGACTTCATCGAGCTCCGCCGCGGGTGTTTCGTCGGCTGCCAGGGCGGCGCCCGCGCTGCCGAGACACATCGCGACTGCGACTGCCAGTTTCGATCGTGAAAAAGACGGACGCGGAAACAAGACCTGTTTTTCGTTCGGCACGTGCATTTCCCCTCAAGCAATGGCGCGCTCTTCGGTGATCGACGTGCCCCTTCAGCGGTCGCTCACCGTTCGATTTGATCGAACTTGACCAGTATGTACCGCAATTGACACCGATTTACCAGACGTGAAACCCCTCGATGTGGCGCTGGCGAAACTCATGCAAACCCGGCACGTATTGCAGAAGATCAGCTTGTTGCGTATGCAACACCCGGTTGGCGGGGCCACGAGCGAGAAAGTTCGCTATTGACCGAAGTTTGTCGAATGGGCGGCAACACCGCTCGCCGACGCCCCCCCCCAGGTGGCCGGGCGGGTGGCGCTCCATCTCCGGATGACTCAACCGTACCGCAACTTGAGCGCCAAGATCGTCCCTGCCAGGGCCAGCGTCGCCGTATTCGCCACGATCATCGGCCATGACTCGAGCGCGATTCCATACGCGAGCCAAAGCGCGACTCCCACCGTGAAGATCGCGTACATCCCGAGCGATATGCCGCGCGTGTCACGCGTGCGGATCGTCATGACGGCCTGGGGAATGAAAGACGCGCTGGTCAGCGCCGCTGCGGCAAAGCCAAGCCATTCGAGGTTCATGCCGCATTGTCACCGATCGGTGGCCCGCGAGATGCGCTCAACGCGCTCTCGCCCGGCCGAACGCGCTCGCGGAACACGCCGGGAGTTCTTCTCCTCGTTCTGCACCAGTCAAATGAGCCACGCGAGCGAAGCGAGCTAAACAAAGGTGGCCAGGGATGGGTGAGGCCGGATGCCTTTGCGAGAGCACTTAACGTGCTCTCGCCCGGCCGAACGCGCTCGCGCAAGCGAGCGCAGGCATTACGTCCCTGGCCACCATTGGAGCGCAGCGAGCGTAGCGAGCGAAGCGGAAATGGTGGCCAGGGACGGAATCGAACCATCGACACGCGGATTTTCAATCCGCTGCTCTACCAACTGAGCTACCTGGCCGCCGTTGGAATCCCTCTCGGGAGCCCTCGAACGAGGGGCGCGTATTAGAACGGCCGGCCGCGGGGACGTCAAGCAATCAAAATCGCAACTGTTTGATTTTGTGAGGTTAGCCTGCCCTGCCCGGTCCGCCGGCAACTTCCGCACGGTTGGGTGGCATATGCGGCGATTCCGCCACGCGCTTTCCTACAGCTTTGCCATTGCCGGCCCGCCATAAATGGCCTCCCTTTCGTGAGGTCCACCATGGTTGAAGCGACAGCGGCCAACGCCCACGGCGCGCCAGCGCCAGAAGAACATGCGCTAGAGAAGAATCGGGATTCCGCGTTTTATCGCCTGCTGGCGACGATGCTGCCGAAGCTCCGGCGCCGCGTCCTTCCTCACAACCGCTTCGGCGACAACCTCTATCACCGGCTGCTGTTCCTCAGCAAACACAAGCGCCTGCCCGGCGACGAAATGTTGTGGAACGACGTCCTCTATCGACTCAAGACGACGGACGAGATCATCGACCCGCTGCGCGTGTTCGTTTCGGACAAGGAACTCGTCAAGATCTACATCAAGGCGACGATCGGCGACGAATACAACGTTCCGACGCTGGCGGTGCTGCGTTCGCCCGCGCAGGTGGATAGCTTCGATTTCCCGGCCCGCTGCATCATCAAGCCCACGCACGCGAGCGCGCAGTACATCCTGCGCAGACAGGGCGAACACATCGATCGCGAACGCATCCGTAAGTGGTTCAACTTGAACTACTACGTGGCCGGCCGAGAACGCAACTACCAGACGCTGCGTCCCAAGGTCATCGTAGAGCCGCTGGTATTCGACAACGCCGATCTGTCGGACTACCGGTTCTTCTGCTTCAACGGCGTTCCGAAGCTGATCCAGGTGGACATGGACCGGCATACGCATCACACGCGCAAGATCCTCGACACCGAGTGGCGCGAGCAGGACTTTTCGATCCTCTACCCGCGCTCGCCCAAGGTACTGCCGAAACCGGACACGCTGCCCGAGATGCTGCGCGTGGCGAGCGCGCTGAGCGCACCGTTCTCGTTCGTGCGCATCGACCTCTACAGCGACAACCAGCGAGTGATCGCGGGCGAAATCACCAACGTCAGCGCCAATGCGGGCGGCGTATTCCGGCCGCTTTCCGCCGAAAAGAAGGCTTCGGCCCTCGTTTTTGGCTGAGCCCCCGGTGAAGTCCGGCGCACTTGCTTTCGGCGCTTCCGGCTCCATGTCGGGCGGCCTATGAATACCCAGACCGCCGTCTCCCACACCCCTGACACCGTCACGAGGGCCGTCACGCAGACGCTGCGCGGCATGCCCGCGTCCGACGGCGCGGGCGTCAAACTCACCCGTGTCATCGGCCAGCCCCGGCTGCCCGACCTCGATCCGTTCCTGCTGCTCGACGAGTTCGGCACGGACAAGGCCGAGGATTACATCGCCGGCTTCCCGGAGCACCCCCACCGCGGTTTCGAGACCGTCACGTACATGCTCGACGGGCGCATGCGCCACAAGGACAACCATGGCCACGAGGGTGTGCTCGAGCCGGGCGCCGTGCAGTGGATGACCGCCGGCCGCGGCATCGTGCACTCGGAGATGCCGGAGCAGACCGAGGGCCGCATGCGCGGGTTCCAGCTGTGGATGAACCTGCCGGCGAAGGACAAGATGACGGCGCCTAACTATCAGGAATTCGGCGGCGACAGGCTACCGGTGGTGGATAGGCCCGGCGTCAGCGTGAAGGTCATCGCGGGCAGCCTCGAGGGCGCGGTCGGGCCGGTGAAGCAGCCGGCGACCGATCCTGTCTACATGGACATCCGGCTCGACGCGGGCGTGGATTTCGTGCTGCCGGTAACGGCGGGTCACTCCGCGTTCGTCTACGTGTACGAGGGCGCGGTGTGCGTGGGCACGGGCCGAGAGGCGGCCACGATCGACGCGCAGGAGTTAGGTGTACTCGGCGACGGCACGGAGGTGCGTCTGAACGGACGTGCGCCGCGCAGTCGCGCGATCCTGGTCGCGGGCCGGCCGTTGAAGGAGCCCGTGGCGCGATATGGCCCGTTCGTGATGAATACGCGCGAGGAGCTTCACCAGGCTTTCGCGGACTTCCAGGCCGGGAAGTTCTAGCAACAGGCTTCGAGCTCCCCCCGCTCGCAAGCCTCATCTGGGCGGCGCAGGAGACTGCGCCGTCTTTTTTTATCGTGAGTCTACTTATCGGGCGGAGGGACGAATTCCTTCGGCGCGGACGAGCCTTCGCCGAAGAAGAACTTCTCCATCTCGTATTCGAGCCGCTTGCGGTGCGCGGGCTCGATCGGCGTGAGCCGATACTCGTTGATCAGCATGACCTGATGCCGCACCCATTGCTGCCAGGCTTCCTTCGAAACGTTTTCGAAGATACGTTTGCCGAGCTCGCCGGGATACGGCTGCTTGTCCAGGCCGGGCGCCTCGCGTCCCAGCAACACGCAATTGACCATTCTCATGAACCGGTTTTCTCCGAGAGTTCCGCGAGCAGCGACTTGATGGGCGCCGGCAATCCGACCCGCATGGGCCGCGACAGGTCATACCACAGCGCGCCGCCTTCTTGAATGCGGAGGTCGCGACGACAGTTCGCGACGATCGGCGTGATCGTCAGGTCGAAGTGCGTGAAGCTGTGTTCGATGTCGGGCAGTGGTGCATCCGAGACGCGCGCGTTCGCCAGCGCGGTGGCGGCGAAGGATTCGGCATCCGCCCGGTCGGCGAATTCCGGCAAACACCACAACCCACCCCAGATGCCGGTCGCGGGACGTTGCACGAGCAGCACCGCCCGTTCGTGACGCGCAACCAGCATGACCGCGCGGCGCTGGCGGCGCTCGGCGCGCCTGCGTTTCGGCGCCGGCAACTCGTTCTGCCGCCCCTCGATGCGGGCGCGGCAGTCGGTAGTTAGCGGGCATTCGGCGCAACGCGGCTTCGCGCGCGTGCACAACGTCGCACCCAGGTCCATGACGGCCTGCGTGTAGGTCGCGGCGTCAACGGCCGGGGTGTTTTCCTCCGCGTGTTTCCACAAGGTCTCGAGCGTCGCCTTCTCGTCCGGCGCGCCATCGATTGCGTAATAACGCGTCAACACGCGTTTCACGTTGCCGTCGAGGATTGCGTGTCGTTCGTTGCGCGACAACGCGAGGATCGCGCCCGCCGTGGAACGGCCAACCCCGGGCAACGCGACGACCGCATCGAAATCGCGCGGAAACACGCCGCCGTGTTCGTCGCGGATCACCTGCGCCGCGCGATGCAGGTTGCGCGCGCGCGCGTAGTAGCCAAGCCCGGTCCAGTGGTGCAGGACCTCGTTCAACTCCGCGTCCGCAAGCGTCCGCGCGTCCGGGAAACTGCGCATGAAGCGCTCGAAGTACGGAATCACCGTGGCGACCTGCGTCTGCTGCAGCATGATCTCCGAAACCCACACGCGATACGCGCTGCTCTCCTTCGTTGGATGCCGCTGCCATGGCAGATCGTGGCGGCCGGCATGCGCATGCCATTCCACGAGTCGCGGCGCGATGGGTTTCATGGAGCCTTGCCCTCGCCGCGCAGTCCGCCTTCGTCGAGCAGCAGTCGCAGCGTCACGCCTTTCATGAGGATGTCTTCGTATTTCGCCTCCGCGAGCTCGATCACGCCGCGGAAGCGCAGCGCCTTGAGCGCCGCGGTGGGCAACACGAAAGGTTCGCTTTCCGGATCGGGTGGCGGCACGTAACGCGCGATGTCGAGCGAGTCGCCGGATAGTTTGAACTCGCCGATCGCGTGGTCGCCCGCACCGCGCTGGAAGTTGCCCGTGAACTTCGTGTCGTCGACGGTGAGCGCCAGCGGCTGGATCTCGACGGCGCCCGCATCGAACTTCCACGTCGCCCGCGTGGCGATTCCGCCGAGCGCCTTCGGGTCGGTGGTCTTCGGCGGCTCGATCCCGACGGAAGCGAGCAGCGAGCGCAGATCGAACATGTTGGTCTCGATTGCTCCTGCGAAGCTCACGTCGTCACCGAGGCTGCCGCGTACGCCCCCCTGTGCCTCGAAACCACCGAAAGCGAGTTCGAATTCCTCGACGCCGAAGCGTGTGATTTCCTCGTCCAGTTCGGCCTTGGGAACCTCGAGTCGGAACGGCACGCCCTCGGGCGCGAATCCGTCCATGTGCAGACGGCCCGCGATTTCCGTATCCGTGAACGGCTGGCCCACCACGATTTCGTCGGTCTCGAGGTCGAGGTCGGTGACTTCGATGCGCGTTGCCGCGCCTTCGTCCACGAACGAGACCCGGCTGTCGGTGATCTCGATGCCGCCAACGCTGATGTCGCGGGATTTTGCATTGGGGTCGGCGGGCGTGTCGCCGCCGATACCCTCCCAGTTGCCACGGCCATCCGCGTTCCTGACCAGGCGCACGTCGGCGCCGGAAATGCGCACGCGGTCCACGACGAGATCTCCGCGGATCAGCGGGATGAGCTTCACACCGAGCTGCGCGCCCTGCCAGCTCACCATCGGATCGGCGCCGAATCCTTCCGCGTTGCCGAAGGTGCCGGCGCCCGTGCGCAACGCGAGCCAGGGGAAGAAACCGAGTTCGATGTCACCGGCCAGCGTGAATTCGCGACCGGTCGCATCGCGCACCGCGGATTCGATCCGCGGCTTGAAGCGATTGGGATCCACGAACCAGACGACCATGAGCACGCCGATCACGGCGAGCGCGAGGATCGCACCAAGAACCATGGAAACCCATTTGAGGACACGCACGCGGCCGACATTGTAGCGGGCCGGTCGCGGCGCGATGCGCGGAAGTCAGCCGCGCGTCAGCGGCGTCTCAGCGATCGCAGATGTCGACGTCGCCCGACATGGTCTTGGCGCGCACCCGGGCACCGGCTTCGACGGTGCGGATGTTGAGCCGCTTGCCAGGGCCGTACTTGCTCACGCGTTCCACGTTGCCGGCCAGGCAGCCATGGATGTCGCCGCTGAAGGATTCGATTTCCGCGGAGAAGCCGTCCGGCGCGGAAACGCGCAGGGTGATCTCTCCGCTCACGCCTTCGACGTCGACCCGTCCATCGCGCGTCAGTCTGGCCCGCACCTCGAGTTCGCCCGAGGTCGTGCGGCCGCGCACATCGCTGGCGTCGATCAGGTCCAGTCGCGCGCCGCCGCTCACCGTCACGACGTCGACCGATCCGGCCGCGTTCGTCAGGTCGATGTCGCCGCTGATGGTGCTGGCGCGCAGCCGCAGCGGTTTGCCGCTGCCCCGGATCGTGAGGTCGCCGCTCACCGTGCGCAGCTCCGAATCGTCGCCCGCGATGTCCGCGGTGATCTCGCCGCTCACGCTCTTCAGACGCTGCTGGCCGAGCACGCCGCGCGAGGAAAGATCCGCGCTCACGACGCTGGCCTCGACGCGGCTGCCGCGCGGAACCTGGATGTCCAGGTCGGCGTCGGCGTCACCGGACGACCGGCCGCGCGGCAGGATCACCTTGATGACGGTGCGTCCGCCGGAGGTTTCGACGTCCAGTCTCTCGATGGCATCCCCGAGACGACCCGTGACCTGGACCTCGTTGCGGTCCCAGCCGCGCACGTCGATCGATCCCGAGACGTTGGAAATGACGACCTCACCGTTCGCGTCCGCTGCGACCTTGCGTTCCACGGATACTTCGCGGGCCATCGCCGCGAGCGGCAGCAGGCACAGGATCGACAGGCCGGTACGAAAACGTTTCTTCATCTGGGACATGATCAGATCTCCTGGCGGCCGGAATCGCGCACCACTGTCAGGGCGCGCATTTCTTCCTGGCGGGAAGTCACCAACAATTCCTGCAACAGCGCGTTCGCGGGATCGCGTCCGAGCGCCGCTTCGATTTCGGCGATCGAGCGCCGCAGCGTCGCGAGGCTCGCGCCAACTTTTTCACGCTCCGCGGGCGGCATCGTCTCGAGCCGCTTCTCCACCTCGGAGAGCAACTCCTCGCGAACCTTCTGGTATTTCGCCTCGCGCTGGAGCGCGGCCGGCATCGCCGCGGCATCACTCGCCGGCACGGCATCGGTCGCGGCCGTCGTAACCATCACATCGGGGGTCATCTGGCGGCCGATCAGCACGCCGACCGCGACCAGCGCGATGGCTGCCGCGACCGCCGGCGCGGGCCACCAGTTGCGGCGGCGCTCGGCCGAAGGCGCCGCGGCGGCCGTCTTTTCGGCCTCGATGGCCGCGCTGATCGCGGGCCACAGATCGCGGGCCGGCGGCACATCGCGCGCCAGTTCGTCGATTCGTTTCACGCGTCGCGTATTCATTGCACACCTCTTTCGAGCCGATCGCGCAGCAGTCCGCGTGCGCGGTGCAGTTGCGCCTTGCAGGTGCCGACGGCGATTCCGAGCATCGACGCGGCCTCCGCGTGTTCGTATCCATACAGTCCACACAACACGAGCACGTCGCGCGCGCCCTGCGGCAGCGATTGCACCGCCGCCTCGAGTTCGCTCTCTTCGACGGGTGTGTCGAGCACCATCACCGGATCCTCGTAAACGGTCGGATCCTCGACGGGCACTTCGCTGTTCATGCCGCCGCGGCGCCGTTCGAGCACCGTGTTCACCGCGATCCGGTGCAGCCAGGTCGAAAAACTGCTGCGCGCCTCGAAGCGCGGCAGCGCTTTCCACGCCTTGATGAAGGCATCCTGCGTGCAGTCTGCGGCAAGATCCGGATTACGCGTCATGCGCAGGCACAGGCCGTTCACGCGCCCGACGTGTTCGCGGTAGAGACGCTCGAAGGCCCGTGTGTCACCCCGACGCGCGCGCTCTATGAGCATCGCGTCGAATTCGACCACGGTGTCGGTCTTCGTCATCGGGGCCAATCGAGCTGTTGAACCGTCCGCCAAGCGCCTCTCCCGGGTACGCGGATTGGAGGCATCTCAGGGGCTTCGGGTTTGAATCGGGGGAAAAATCCCGGGAAAAACAGGGACTTTTCGAGCGACGACAGGTTCGCTGTTCCCGGGAAACCCTTCCCGGGAACGCGCATCGTCAACTGCGTTGCGTACCACCGCTGAACCACTTCATCGCATACTGCAGAAGCTGGCTGTTGGTGGCGAGACCGAGCTTGTGCTTGATGGTCTGGCGGTGGGATTCGATCGTCTTCACGGACAGCGTGAATTCCTGCGCGATCTCGCGCGAGCTCATGCCGCGGCCGATCATGTTGAGGATCTGCACTTCGCGATTCGACAGGCGCGCGACCGGGTCGTTGGTCTCGGAGCGGTTCTCGCCCGCGCGCTGATCGAGCGAACGCTGCACCGTTTCGCTGACGTAGGTTCGTCCATCGAGCACGCGGCGCACGGCGATCAGCAGCTGGTCGGACGCTGCCTGCTTCATGATGTAACCCATCGCGCCCGCGGCGAGCAGCCGCTCGGCGTAGATGGTCTCGTCGTGCATCGACAACACGAGCATGCGCAGCTCCGGCATCTCGGCGTGCATCTGTCTAACTAGTTCGATGCCGTCGCCGCGCTCGAGCGAGAGGTCGACGACGACGATGTCGGGCTTCTTCGCACGGATCGCCTCGCGCGCGGCCGGCTCGCTGTCCGCCTCGCCGCAGACCGCGAGATCCGCCTCGGCTTCGAACATCCGGCGCAGGCCCTGGCGAACGATGGGATGGTCGTCGACGATCAGAATCTGTCGTTTCGTTGCCAGCGCTGCGTTCATGACTAATCCCCTACGACCGAATATTAGGCGCGGATCGTGACGAAGATACGGCGGAGCGTCAATCCTGCCCGGGGCCTATTGCGCACTATAGTTAGACAGTTTTTCAGTCCTTGAGCGGGAAACCGCCGCGCGGCGTCGCGTCCCCGGCCAGGGGCGCACGATGAGGACAGGTGCAGCGGACGATGACCCCGCCACCCGGGTTGTTCGAAATCGTCACGTCGCCACCAAGCATCTGCGCCCGGTAGCGCATGAGTTTCATGCCCATCCCGTTGCTGGTCGCGTTCCTCTCATCGAAACCCCTACCGTTATCCTGTACACACAGGGTCAGGGTGCCTTCTCCGGTCGCCAGGTCGATCATGACCTGGGTTACCCGCCCGTGGCGGATCGCATTGGTGAAAGCTTCCTGTGCGATGCGGTAAAGGTGCGTTGCAGCAGCGTCGTCCAGCGTCAGCGGCTCTTTCAGCGAAGTGCTGAAATGCGCGCGCACACCATAACGCTCCATGCCCCGCACCGCCATCGACTGCAGACCGGCAATGAGGCCGCCGCGGTCCGCGCCCACCGGCGCCAGGCCCCGCGCCATGGCCCGGGTGCTCTCGATGGCGCCATTCACGAGGCTGATGATGTCCTCGACGTCAGCGCGCGCCGACGAGTTCTCCTTCCGTAGCTGCGCCACGACACTGCGCAGCATCAAGGCAACACCGGTCAGGTCCTGCCCGAGGCCGTCGTGCAGGTCCGAGCCGATGCGCAGCTGCTCGCGGCCGGCGATTTCGAGGATTTCGCGCTCGAGCCCGCGGCGCTCCGTCACGTCGGTGATGACCGCGAGACGATGAGTCTCGCCATCGACGTGCGTCAGGGTGGCGACGCAGGCGGCATCGAAGGTGGAGCCGTCCCGCCGGCGGCACTTGAACTCGACCGGCGTCGGGCCGGGCGGCTCGGTGGCCGAGCCCAACAGGCGCTGTTCGATGCTGCCGCGTTGCGCGCCGGGTGGCAGCTCGATCAGGTCGTCGATCGACGTGTCGACGGCCGTGCCGGCCGTGAATCCGAACATCCGCTCGAACGCCGGGTTCGCCATGCGGATCGTGTTGTTCACGTCGATCACCACCACGCCTTCGTGCAGCAGCTCGAACATGCGGGCCTGCGTTTCGCGCAGGTGCATGGCCGCGTGCCGATCCGTGATTTCGGTGATGTTGATGACCGCGCCGGTGATCCCGGTGGGCGAGCGCACCGCGCGGATGCGCGAGTCGAAATATCGTCCGCCGTACTGCGTCCCGTCGCTCGTGAATTGCAGGTCGACCGGCTCACCGGTCTCGAGCACCTGCTTGAGCGCGTTGAGGATGTTCTCGCGGTCCTCTGCGACGGCGATTTCATCGAGTCGCTGGCCGACGATGCTCTCGCGCGAGTGCGAGCGGATGCCGCGGTTGATGAACTGCACGCGCCGCTCGGTATCGACCAGGATCAGCCAGTCGCCGGTGCCGGCAGCCACGATCTGCAGCAGTTCCTGCGATTCGCGCAGCGCTTCCTGCTGGCGCGCCTGCTCGCTGATGTCGATCGCGACGCCGACGATGCGCAGGGTCTTGCCCGCCGCGTCGCGCACCGCGACGCTGGAATCGAGCAGCGTCACGTAGTGGCCGTCGTGGTGCCGGATGCGGTACTGCAGGGCCATCGTCGCGTCGGCGTTGCGGTCGTACCAGGTCTTGAGCTGCGACTGGTCCTCGGGATGCACCAGCGCGGTCCAGTCGGTCGCGCGCCCTTTGTATCCGGGCGGATATCCGAGCACGAGCTCGCCGCCCTCGCTCGTCAATTGATTCGACTCGGCATCGATCTCGTAGATGATGCAGCGCAGCTGCTTGGCGATCGCGCGGAAGCGCTGGGCGCCGGCGGACAGCGCCATTTCACGCAGTTTGCGCGCGGTGATGTCGACCACCAGGCCGAGAACGCGCCGCGTGGCGCCATCGGGCGTACGCTCGATCACGTACGCGCGATCGAGCGCCCAGTGCCAGCTGCCGTCGGTATGCCGGAAGCGGTACTCGGTTTCGAGCATCGACGCGCCGGGATCGACGTGCCGCAGGCGGTTGCGGAAGTCCTCGATCTCGTTTTCCGGATCCGTGCCGAGCAGCTGTCGCCAGGTGTTCGGGTTCGCGCGGCCGAACGCCGGGTCGACGCCGAACACGCGGTAGTAGCCGTCGGTGTGGTTTGCCACGCCGTTCTCGACGTCCCAGTCCCACACGCCGGCGGTAGTTAGCTGGAGGGCGGTCTCGACGCGTTCGTTGCGCGCGTTGGCGCGCCGTTCGGCGACCTTCGCCTCGTCGAGATCCATGCATACGCCCAGCATGCGCACGGCCTTGCCGTTCGCGTCGCGCTCCACCACGCGTCCGCGCTCGAACACCCAGCGCCACAGGCCACCGCGTGTCTTGATCCGGTACTCGGCGTCGTAGTACTCGGCCTTGCCGTTCACGTGTTCGTAGAAGCGGCGCGTCGCCTCGGGCCCCTCGTCGGGGTGCAGGTTCTCGTCCCAGCGCTGCACGTGATCGGTGCCGTCGCAGGGATAGATGTCGTGCCGGTCGCACCAGTCGTTGAACCAGCGCGTGGTGTCGGTGACGAAGTTCGTTTCCCACAGGCCGATGCCGGCGCCCCACGCCGCGGTCTCGAGCATGTGTTCGCTCGAGGCGAGGTGCGCCTCGGCGCGCTTGGCGGCGTCGATGTCGAGCGAGACGCCGATGACCAGCGCCGGGCGGCCCTGCAGATCCCACTCGACGGCGCGGCCGCGATCCTGCATCCAGCGGTATTCGCCGTTCGCGGTCTTGAAGCGGTATTCGAATTCGACGGAGTCGCGCTCACCCTGCGCGTGTTCGCGCAGCTGGGTGTCCACGCGTTCGCGATCGTCGGGATGCAGGTTGCTGAACCACGGGTTCGGGAGCGCCTCCCATTGCGCGCGCGAATATCCCGTCATCGCCAGCCACAGCGGACTCGCGGTGCGCGCGTTGCTCGGCACATGCCACTGCCAGAACGCGGCGCGCGCGCCCCACAGGGCGGTTGCGAGGCGCGATTCGCTGTCGCTGCGCGCGACCTCCTCGCTCTTGCGGCGATCGATATCGAGCAGCAGGCCCGTGATGCGCGCGGCGGAGCCGTCGTGTTCGCGCAGCACGACGCGGCCACGATGCAGCACCCACAACCAGCGATGGCCCGCGGCTAACAACCTGTATTCGCACTCGAACCGGTCGCCGCCGTGCTGGCAGGAGTCCGCCGCGGCGACGAACGCGCCGAGGTCGTCCGGATGGATGCGGCGCTTCCATTGCTCGATGGACATCGCGCCGCCGGGCACGTCGATTCCGAGCGCACGCGTCCAGGCCTCGTCGACCTGGAACCGGTCGCCGGTCAGCCGCCAGTCCCAGACGGCCGCCTGCGCGAGCTCCAGCGCCGAACGGAATTCGGCCGGCAGCTGGGCGTCCTCAGCGGCCTGCGCTGATTCGGGGCGGGCGTTCATGGCCGATTATTGTTACCCGCGGCGGTAACTTGCACGTTGATCCGTCTTCACGTTTGCGCGATTCCCGGTGCCCAACTGGGCAATTTCACCCATAAGACCAGGGACTTGCAGTAGGCCGGAGGGGCGCCGCACAGGTGTTCTAGTAGGGGGACTTCGGCTATTGGGAGACGGGGGCTGTAAGTATTCTCCGACATAAGGGTTTAACAAAAAGCCCAATCAATAACTAACGGACTAGAAAGGGTGACAGTGATGGACGGGAGCCTGACGCGAAATCCCCTGGTCGCTGACTACTCCGAGTGGAAAGCCCGCGACTACTTCGACACTTACTACAGCGAAGTCGTGCTGCCCGATGAGCAGGCAGTACTCGCATACCAGTTAGACGTACTGCGAGCGGCAGCTTCGCACTTCGGCCGCGGTCTCGAATACGGATGCGGACCGACGCTGCACCGTGCGATCGCCGCATCCAAGTACACGTTCCGCATGGACATGGCGGACTGGCTGTCCGACAACCTGTCCGAGGCACGCGAATGGTTGTGCGCGGATGAAAGCGCTCCCGAGTGGAACCGCTTCACGCGTTACGTGCTCGCCTGCGAAGGTGAACCGGACGCGAGCGCGGCGCGCGTCATCCAGCGTGAAGCGCTCACGCGCAAGGTGGTGCGTGGCCTGTACGTCAGCGACGCGCGCCTGCCCCAGCCGCTCGGACCATCGCGCGACAGTTTCTACGACCTCATCATCACCGGCTTCTGCATCGACGCGATCTCGAGCGACCGTTCGGTGTGGACCAACTGCATGCGCAACGTGACCTCGATGCTCGCGCCCGGCGGCACGTTCATCATCCACGCGCTGCATCGTTGCGAAGCCTACAAGTGCGGCGACCGGATGTTCCCCGGCTCGAACCTCAGCATCGACGACATGCGATCGGCGATGTCGAACAACGGCTTCGTCACCTCGAGCATCGACGTGCAGGTCATTCCCTGCCCCGACAACGAGATGTACGGTTACGCGGGGATCCTGACCGCGTCGGGCCGCAAGGCGCCGCCGCGTCGCAAGAGTCCGAACTGACTAGAGGCGCTGGACCAGCCAGACGAGGCCGGCGGCGCCCAGCGCACAGGAACCTAGCGGCAATACGCCGTTTGCGTACCAGTGTGTGCGTCGCACCGCGTAGATCAGCGGCAACACCAGCGCGACGATCGCGAGCTGCGCGACTTCCACGCCGAGGTTGAATCCCGCGAGCAGCGGCACGAGCCCGGCGCCTTCCGCTTCGAGATTGCTCAGCGCATTCGCGAACCCGAAGCCGTGGACCAATCCGAACCCGAATGCGAGCGGCAGGCGCATGCGCGACAGCCGCGGCATGAGATTGATGGCGGCCGCCACCGCGATCGACGCGGCGATCGCGAGCTCTATCGGTTGCGTGGGCAAGGTGACGATACGGGTGATCGCGAGCGCGAGTGTCGTCGAATGCGCGACCGTGAACGCGGTGACGATCGTCACGATGTCGCGCGCCACCGGGCCGAGTCCATCGGCGCCGTGCCATTTGCCGTCGCGCGGACGCATGACCGAAGGCAGCAGCAACAGCAGCACGAACGCGATGTGGTCGTAGCCGATCAGCACGTGCCATACGCCCTGGCCGAGGAAGTGGAAGAAGCTTCGCCACGCCGAGACGCGTTCCGTTTCCGACCAGGTGTTCCGGTCGAGGCTGAGTACGACGGCGACGCTCTCACTACCTCGCGTGATCTCCAGCATCGCCCGTTGCTCGTATCCCGAGAGAAACAGTGGTCCACCGATCGTGAACAGGCCGGGCTGCGGGCAGTTCGCCTGCAGGAAAACCGACACGACATCGTGACCGTCCGCCGGTCGCACCTGTGCTCCGTCGTACGCCAGCCCGCAAGGCGTTCCGCCACGCGTCACCACGAGCTGCGAAGCGATGGCCGGGACGAGTGCGAGTTTGGCGCGGTCCAGTTCGTCCTGTGTGATGACGCCATCGGTATCGCCATCGATGAAGACGTTCCACGCGAGCTCGCTGGCGTTCATCTCCCAACGCAGTTTCGCCGGGCCATCGGCCGCGTCCAGCTCGGCGAACAAGTAGCTGGTTCCCACGGCATGCGCCTCGGCGCGCGGCGCAAGGGCCGCGCAAAACAGGGCGCAGACGATCAGCAGCAATGTACGGAACATGCGCGCAACTGTATCAGGGGACCTCGCACGCGGGTTCGCGGGTAGAATCGCGCCGCATGGCCGCACTCAAACTTTCCGCGTTGTCGCGCCTCGTCGGCGCCACGCCCATGCTCGAGCTTCACGTTCGTTACCGCGGTCACGAACACCGCATCTACGCGAAGCACGAGGCTTACAACTTCACCGGCAGCATCAAGGACCGCATGGCGCTCTACATCCTGCAGCGCGCCTACGCGACCGGCGAGATCGCGCCAGGTGACGTGATCGCGGAGGCGACGAGCGGCAACACCGGCATCTCGTTCGCGGCCATCGGCCGCGCGCTCGGTCATCCGGTGCGCATCTACATGCCGGACTGGATGAGCCGCGAGCGCGTGCTCGTGATCCAGAGTCTCGGCGCCGCCGTGATTCCCGTGTCCGCCGAGCTCGGCGGCTTTCTCGGATCGATCCGCATGGCCGACGATTTCGCGCGCGAGGCGGGTCACGTGTTCCGGCCGCAACAGTTCGACAACAGCGCGAACGTGCAGGCGCACTACGAAACGACGGGACCCGAGATCACCGCGCAGCTCGCGACGCTGGGCAAGACACCGACGGCATTCGTCGCGGGCGTCGGCACCGGCGGCACGGTGATGGGCGTCGCGCGCCACCTGCGCGAACGCTTCGGCGACGACATCCGCGCGTACCCGCTCGAGCCCGCGAATTCGCCCACGCTGCGCACCGGGCACAAGGTCGGACGCCATCGCATCCAGGGCATCAGCGACGAGTTCGTGCCATCGATCGTGAAGCTCGGCGAGCTCGGACGGATACTGGATGTGTGGGACGGCGATGCGATCGTGATGTCGCAGCGGCTCGCGAACGAGCTCGGCATCGCGGTCGGCATCAGCTCTGGCGCGAACCTGCTCGGAGCCCTCGAGATCGCGCACGAACAGGGCGCCCACGCCTGCGTCGTCACCGTGTTCTGCGACGACAACAAGAAATACCTATCCACCGACCTGTGCAGCGACGAGGAGTGCAAGGAGCATTATCGGTGCAGGGATGTCGAGTTATTGGGCTTCCAGGTCATCCCGCCGCAGCCCCTCGCGTGAGGGGATCGGCCGGCCACATCACATATTCCCCGCCAAGGCTTGCGAGCGATGCCGATGCCGCAGGTAGAATTCCCCCATGCTTGCTGCCCGATCGCGCGTCCTGACGGCCGCCGCCTCGCTAGTCGCGGCGTGCGCATTCGCTTTCCCGTTCGCGGCAGATGCGGTCGCGCAGACGGCGAAGAAGCCGGAAGCGAGTAGTTCGAAGCCTGCCGCGAAGCCCTCGGCCAATCCCGCGGCCAAGCCCGCCGCGAAACCCACCACATCCAGGCCCGCCGCCGCGAAGCCGGTCGCGCCCCCGCCTCCGCCGCCCCCGCCCGCCGTCGAACTCATCGGTCACATCGTCATGCCGGCCGACGCGTTTCGGGGTCCGCCGTCATCCGGCGAGTTCAACGACGAAGGAAGACGTGGCGCGGCGCCGCGCTTCGACGCGCAGCCCGTCCAGGGCGTGAGCTCGATCAAGCCGGGTCCCACGGCCGGCGCCTGGTGGGCGCTCTCCGACAACGGCTACGGCAGCAGGTGGAACAGCCCCGACTACCGGCTGGCCATCTATCTATTCGACGCGCGTCCGCGGACGGCCACGGGCGGGGACTCGCGCAGCGCGTTGCAGGCCGTCATCGAGTTGTCCGATCCCGCGAAGTTCTTTCCGTGGCGCATCGCCGAGGAGAACACGCCCGAGCGATTCCTGACCGGCGCCGATGCCGATCCCGAAGCGCTCGTGGCGATGCCCGACGAGACGTTCTGGATCGGCGACGAGTTCGGCCCGTGGCTGCTCCACTTCTCCATCGACGGCGAATTGCTGGAGCCGCCGGTCGAACTACCGGACGCGGTGTATTCGCCGGATCATCCCGCGGTGCTCGCCGGGAAGGCCAGGTCGCGCCTCGAACACTCGCGCGGAATCGAAGCGATGGACCTCGCGGGCGACGGACGCACGCTCGTGATCATTCTCGAAGGCACGGTCGCGGACGATCCTCCGAAGACGCTGCGAGTGCTGAAATTCGATACGACGGCGAAAAAGTGGCTGCCCGGCACACTTATATATGCGCTGGACCCGGACACGGTCTCGGTGACCGAAGTGTCGCGCATCGAGGGCAACCGCTTCGTGGTCATCGAGCGGGACAGCGAACAGGGCGACGCCGCGAAGGCCAAGCGCGTCTATTCGATCGATCTCGACAAGGCGCAGGCCGGCAAGCCGCTCGCGAAGAAACTGGTCATCGACCTGCTGCAGATCGGCAATGCGCGCGGCGTCATCGAATCGCTGGCACCCGGCACGCCGTTCCGATTTCCGTACCACACCACCGAGGCGATCGAGGTGCTGGACCGCAAGCACGTCGTGATCGTGAACGACAACAACTATCCGTCCACGGGCGGGCGCGGCCCGAACGTCACCGACGCGACGGAATGGATCTGGCTGGAGCTTGCGAATCCGCTGTGAGCGGCCGATAACGTTCCCGTGACGATCATCGCACTCAAGGACGCGGAACTCGCGTTCGGACTCACTCCGCTTCTCGATCGCGCGACGCTTGCGATCGCGGCGGGCGAACGCATCGGGCTCATCGGCCGCAACGGGACGGGCAAGTCATCGTTGTTAGGCGTGCTCGCCGGACGCATGCCGCTCGACGATGGCGAGGTGCAGCGCAAGCCGGGACTGAGAATCGCGATCGTCGAACAGGAGCCGGCGCTGCCGTCGGCCGCGACACTGCGCGAGTCGTTGCTGGCACGCGGAGAATTCGCGGCCATCCACGACGAGCGCGATCGCCACGCCGCCGAGACCCGGCTCGCCGAATACCTGCACCGCTTCTCGGTGAACGTCGACGCCTCGCCGGAGACGGTGTCGGGCGGCGAACGCAAGCGCGGCGCGCTCGCCCTGGCGTTCGCGCTCGAACCGGACCTGCTGCTGCTCGACGAGCCGACCAACCACCTGGACTTCGAGGGCATCGAGATCCTCGAGGAGCTGCTGCAGCGGAACGTCACCTGCATCGTCATCACGCACGACCGGCGATTCCTCGACCGGGTGGTCACGCGCATCGCGGAGCTCGATCGCGGCCAGCTGCGCACGTTCCCCGGCAACTACTCGACCTACGAACAACGCAAGGCGGAGCTCGACGCGGCGGAGGATCTCGCCAATCGCCGCTTCGACAAGTTCTGGGCGCAGGAAGAAGTGTGGATCCGCAAGGGCGTGGAGGCGCGCCGCACGCGCAACGAGGGCCGCGTGAAACGCCTCGAGCACCTGCGCGAGGAGCGCGCGGCGCGGCGCGAGCGGCTGGGGTCGATCCGGCTCGCGCTCGACAGCGGCGAACGTTCCGGAAAGCTCGTCGCGGAATTCGAGAACGTCTCGAAGGGTTTCGGCGAGCGGCGCGTTCTCGACGATGTTTCGCTGCGCATCATGCGCGGCGACCGCGTCGGGTTGTTAGGGCCGAACGGCGCGGGCAAGACGACGCTGATCCGCCTCATCGTCGGTACGCTGGAACCCGATTCCGGGCGGATCCGCCGCGGCACGAATCTGCAGGTGGCGTACTTCGACCAGCTTCGCGAGCAGCTCGATCCGGAGAAGACGCTCTCCGAGGCCGTTTCGCCCGGGTCGGACTGGGTCGAGGTCGGCGGCACCCGCAAACACGTGACGAGTTATCTCGGGGATTTCCTGTTTCCCACGCGCCGCGCGAACGCGCCGATCCGCATGTTGTCGGGCGGCGAGCGCAACCGCCTGCTGCTCGCGCGCCTGTTCGCGCGGCCCGCGAACGTGCTGGTGCTCGACGAGCCGACGAACGACCTCGACATCGATTCGCTCGAGCTGCTCGAGAACATGCTGCAGGACTATTCGGGCACGTTGCTGCTGGTCAGCCACGACCGCGCGTTTCTCGACAACGTGGTGACACAGACGATCGCGGCCGAGGGGAATGGGCGCTGGCGCGAGTACGTCGGCGGGTATGCGGACTGGGTCCGGCAGCGGTCGCAGTCCATCGCGCAAGTCGCTCGCAAGGAGACGATTCCCGTCGCGGCGCCCGAACCGGCGCCCGCGCCGGCGAAGCGCAAGCTCAGCTACAAGGAAACGCGCGAGCTCGAATCGCTGCCGGCCGAAATCGAGAAGCTCGAAGCGGAGCAGAGCGCGCTGACGCAGAAAATGTGCGCGCCGGATTACTATCTCGTGGGTCCGGATGAAATGCATCGCGACGGCGCACGAGCCGCTGAGCTCGAAACGCTGATCGCGCAACGCATGGAACGCTGGATCTCGCTCGAGGAAAAGACATGAAGCCCGCAGTACCGCCGAAAGCCGCCGCGATCCGCATCTGGAAGGAAACCGCGCACCGCGGCGGCAAAGGCGTGAGCGCCATCCGCGGCATTCCACTGCCCGGCCCCCAGCTCGAAGAACTCTGCAGCACCCTCAAGAAGAAATGCGGCACCGGCGGCACCGTGAAGAACGGCGTGATCGAAATCCAGGGCGACCACCGCGACCGCCTGGTGGATGAGCTCAAGAAACTCGGCTACACCGACGTGAAGAAAGCCGGAGGGTAGGTGCCGGGTGAGAAATCGCGGAGTTAGCTCGCTGCGCGGCTAACTCCGCGATTTCTTACCCGGTGCCTACCGGCCGCGGACGCCGCCGGTCAGGACGATCCGCATGGCCTGCTCGACGGTGAGTTCCGTCTCGGTGAGCCGGCTGCGCGGCAGGTACACGGTGTAACCGCCGATCTGGTAACTCATCGGTAGATAGACAGCGACCAGGTCGTCCCCGCCCCCGATGCCGAGCGTGTTCGCGTGTTCCTGCGTCACGAAACCTATCAGCTTGCCGAATTCGAATTCGATCGTGACGACGCGGTCGAGATCGCCCTTGCGTTTCTCGGTGTTGACGAGCCGCGTCATGTCGCGGATCGCGCTGTACACGGTCTTCACCACCGGCACGCGCAGCAGCAGCTCCTCGCCGAGACCGAGCACGCGGCGAACGACGAACGCGTTCACCGCGAGCCCGACCACGAACAGGAGCAGGAAGCCCGTCAACACGCCCATGCCGGGCCAGTAGTTCGGCCCGACCAGCCACTTGATGGGTTGCGACAACAGGCTCTCGGTGGTGACGCCCAGCCAGTAGACGAAGTAGATCGTCAGGCCGATCGGAAGGATCGTCACCAGGCCCTTGAGCAGGATGCCGCCAATCTGTTTCATCGCGTGCGACTTACTTCTTCGGCTTCACGAAGCGCAACGTCATGCGATCCGATTCGCCGATCGCGTCGTACTTGGCGCGATCGAACGACGGATCGACCGGCTTGCCGCCTTCGGACGATTGCCGGACCGGCGGAAGCGTCCAGACGCCGAACGGATGATCCTTGGTGTCCTTCGGATTCGCATTGATCTCGGACTTCGCGTCGAGCTTGAAGCCCGCCTTGGTCGCCAGATCGATGACCGTCTGCTCGGGCACGTAGCCGTTGAAGACCGAAGGATCCTGGTTCGCGGGCGCGCGATGCTGCTCGATCGCGAGGATGCCGCCCGGCTTCACGCCCGCGAAGATCTTCGCGAGGTTCGCGTCGGCGGCGCCCTGGCGGATCCAGCCGTGCATGCCGCGCGCGAGCAATACGAAGTCGAACTTGTCCGCCGGCAGCGCGGCCTTCGGTCCCCAGTTCACGAGGTTCACCTTGCCGTACACGTTTTCGTCGCCGAATTTGGCCGCGAAATCGGCGCGACCCTTCTTCGCGTTTTCGGAGAGGGCCGGATCGTCCAGGTCCGCCGCCGTCGCGTAGAACTCACCCTTCGTGAGCTTTGCGTAGGGGGCGAGGATTTCGGTCCACCAGCCGCCGCCGGGCTGAATCTCGAGAATGGCCATCCCGGGCTTGAGCCCCCAGAACGCGAGTGCATCGACCGGATGACGCTCCGCGTCGCGCGCCTTGGCGTCGTTGCTGCGCCAGCTGCCCGAGACCGCGCTTTCGATCGCCTCCACGGACTTCTTGTCCGCGGCGGCGACGCCGACCGTCGCGGCCGCGGCTAGCGCCGCGATGGCAAAACCGGTAACCCATTTCTTGAATTGCATGGAGGATCCCTCTCGTTTCGCTTCGGGGGACCGCATGCTAATGAATCCGCGCAGGTTAGGCCACGATTTGACCCTGGCGAGTCAGTCGCCCTCGATCGTGATCAGCGACAGGTTTTCCGGGCTCTGCTGCCCCAGCGCCATCGGGCATCTGACGCCCTCGATGAACGCAACGTCGAACAATTCGGTCACCGGCCCGTCGAGCCGGACCCACTCGACGACGGTGCCGGTGCGCAGATCCAGGATCTGCACACCGCACCAGGCCTGGCTGTCCTTCTGCTCGAGATTCTTCTGCAAGTCGAGGCCGTCGAAGCGCGCGTAACGCGGCTTCGACAATCCGACCGCCGCGTAGTGGCCCTTGATGGCGAGACCGCGCAGGAAGCCGGGGCAGAAAATC
Organism: Pseudomonadota bacterium; assembly: GCA_023433705.1. Lineage (GTDB taxonomy): Bacteria > Pseudomonadota > Gammaproteobacteria > Steroidobacterales > Steroidobacteraceae > CADEED01. Next base: position 23,811 of record JAEYUC010000081.1, on the reverse strand, counting down.
TTCGGCACGAATTGCCGGGTGTCGAAGTCCACCGTGCCCAGATGACCCGTGCCAGAGTTCAGCACCCACAACTTGCCGTCGGCCCAGCGCGGCGAATGCGGCATCGAGAGACCCTCGCACACGATCTCGTTGGTCTCGATGTCGATCACGACGCCGCCGTCGTGCCGGCGGTCGCGCCAGCCATCGATCGTGTCCGACCTGCACACGGCGGTCGCGTATTTCGGCTTGCCGTCCTTCATCGCGAGACCGTTCAGGTGGCAGCGATCCTCCGGCACGATCTGGCTGATGAACGGCGGCTTCCAGATGACCTTGAAGCTGTGCGTGACGCTGGGCGCGCACAAACTGTTGTATCGCGAATTGATGAACACGACGCCGCCGTCCTGGCGCAGGCCGAGCTCGTGGATGTCGACGGCGCCTGTGAACTGCGCGTTACGCGGCACGTAGCAACGATCGAACATCCCGTTCGCCGTCTGCCCTTCGCGCAAGACGTTTTCGAAGCGCCAAATCTGGTACAGCCCGCCCATGAAGAGGCGCTGTCCGTCGGCGACGATGCCCATCGCACGCTGATAGATCCGTTCGTGAAACGACAGGCGCCCTTTCTGATCCGATCCGAGCAGGTACAACCGGCCACTTTGATAGGAGGTGAACGCGAGCGAAACCCGGTTGCGGTTCATCCAGACGGTGATGCCGGGCGAGCAGGACTTCTTCACCGGCTCGTTTGCGGGCGGAGACTGCTTTTCGTTTTTCGCTTCAACGGGAGCCGCCTCGGCCGCCGCGGTTGCATCCGCGACCACGTCGGCGGGATGTTCAGTGCACTCTGTCGTCATGCTGTTTCGTTTCGTCCTTGGGATACAGGTAGATCCGGCGATACTCCACGTTGGAGACGGGCTGCCCGGTCTTCACGAAGGTCCAACGCCGGATCGAGTCGGCCCACAATTTCGCGAGTGGTTCGATCCCATCGGTGACTTGCTCGACTTTCACCTCGCTGACTTTTCCATCCGTCGCGACGGAGAAGCGGATCAGGAATGAGCCTTCGACTTTCCGCTCGATCGCCTCGCGCGCTTTGGGCGCGGACTCGATGTCGGGCCGTTCCATGTAGACGAACATCAGTCCGGCCTTCTGCAGCGCGGCGAAGTTCTGTTCCCGCCAGGCCTGGTGGATCTCGCGAAAACACCGGACCTCGGGTTTCGGCGCGCCGGCGAACGCCGAGCAGTCGGGCCTCTCGAACGTCGGTTGCGCGTACGCAGGCGAGACCGCCAGGAAGGCGACGAGCGGGAGCAGCGCCCTCATCTGGACCCCTCGAAATATTCATAAGGCAGTTTCTTCGAGCCCGGGAACTGGCAATCGTCCGGCGCGTCGGTCGGCTTCTTGTCGCCGATGTGGCGGTCGAAGAAATCGATCATGCGGCAGCTGATCTCGCGCACGCTGGCCAGATCGCGCGCGCCGTGGCCGGCGCGGGGCACCAGCAGCGTTTCGAAGCGGTGGTTGCGCTTCTTCAGCGCGTCGCGCATTTCGACGTAGTGCTGGAAGTGCGCGCGGTCGTCCTGCATGCCGTGTACGAGGAAAACCGGCGCCTTGATCTTCGCAACATTGGGTGTGCTCGAGCGTGCGGCGCGGTCGTTGGGATCCGTACCCAGCGCGGCGTCGAGATATTTCTGTCCGGCCCGCGAGCGGCTGACGTCGCCGACGCCGTGCATGATGTTGAGATCGTAGACGCCGACGTAACCGATCGCGCACTTGTAGCGGTCGGGTGTCTTCACGACACCCATCAACGCCGCGTAGCCACCGTACGAGGCGCCATAGATGCAGACGCGATCGAGATCCGCGATGCCCGCCTGCGCGGCCCACAACACGCCGTCCTCGAGATCGTCCTGCATCTCGAGACCCCAGTGGCGATACCACGCGTAGTGGAAGTCCTTGCCGTAGCCACCCGAGCCGCGGTAGTTGACCTTGAGCACGGCGTAACCCGCGTTGGCGAAGGTCGCGGCTTCCATGTCGTAGCCCCAGTAGTCGCGCACGCCGTGCGGTCCGCCGTGCGGCAGCACGATCAGTGGCAGCTTCTTCATTTCCTTGTGGCTGGGAACGGTCAGGTAACCGACGAGATCGAGGCCGTCGCGCGCCTTGAACTTCACGGCATGCGTCTGCGGGAAATCCTTCGCCTTCACGCGCGGACGCGGATCGAGCAAGTGGCGGATTTTCCCGTCGTACTCGTTCCACAGATAGAACTGCCCCTGCTCGCGGTCGCTGTGGACGCGCAGAACGTGTTCGAGCCCGTCGGCGGTCGAAGACTCCATCGCGATCGAACTACCCGGAAAGGCCGCCACCAGCCGCTGGCGCCGCTTCACCTGGCGGTCGTCGGGCACGAGCGGCAGGTACGTCGGGTAGTCGTACTGGCTCTTGACCGCGATCGCCTCGTCGTCCTCGTTGAAGACGACCTCGTCGAGATCGACGCGCGGATCGCGGTAGATGAGCTCCTTCTTGCCCGTCTTCGCGTCGACCCAGAAATAGCCGATGGTCTGCGCGTCGGTGTTGTCGCGGTAAAGAATCCTGTCGGGATCGAACTTGTGCCAGCGGACCGGAACGCTTGCACCCTTGCTGTTGGAGTAGATTCCCTCGAGCACCCATTCGCCGTCGACGCGTTTGTGGACCACGGTCGAATCGAAGTCGTCGGGCAGTGCGCCGACCGCATGAGTGACTTCGTTGTCGTTGTTGAACACGAAACTCGCGACCCGTGACGGCGACTTCATCACCCGGGTCGCGCGGCCGGTGAAGATGTTCAGCTTGTAGAGATAGACGAACGGGAATTCCGAGTAGGTGGAACCGGAAGGACCGACGGTCAGCCAGTAGTGAGAGTCGTCGATGCGGCGCCCGACCTCGGCGCCCTCGAAGCCGCCGTAGTCCGAGGTACCGTCGCCGCTCCAGACCCTGCGAATGTCCTTGGTGCGAATGTCGAGCAGGAACAGGCCCGCGCTGCCCCGTCCTTCCGCCAGTTCGCTCTTGTACGTGGAATTGATCAGCAGGTGATCGTCGTCGTGCCAGCTGATCTCGCCGACTCCCAGTGGGCCTTCGTACGCCTCGGTGTGTACGACCGACATCGTCCGCCGGTCGAGGATGTGCAGCACCGCCCTGCCCTCGTCGGTCACCGCGGTGCCGGCGAAGTACCTGCCATCCGGCGAAATCTTCAATTCCAGGTACTTGGGCCTCGCGATGATGTCGGTCAGCTCGAGTGGCGGACGCGCGGGCGCCGCCGCCATCGCCGTCGAAACGGCGAGAGACGCGACCAGCGCGGTGACGATCAACCGGTTCACGATGCTCAATCGAACGAGTAGCGCATCGACAGGTACGCGGCGCGCCCGAGCGCGTTGCCGTTCTGCAGGTGCGCCCAGTAGTAAGGCCAGATGCCGCCGCCGTTGTCCTGCGGCTTGCTGTACAGGATGTTGTCCAGCGTGAGACTCACCTCGGCCCGCGCGCTGAACTGGTAACGCGCCGTGAGGTTCACGTCGTAGAGCGGCTCGAGGAACTGCGTCTGCGAGAAGTTGTAGACGCCGCCATTGCGATTCACGTACAGCGCCGCGCCGACCGACTTGCCCGCCGAGATCGGGTTGTTCCAGGCGAGCGTCAGGCTCATCGCGTTTTCCGGGGTGGATTGACCCTGCCAGCCGTAGCGCAGGTCGATCGGCTCATCGCCCTCGAAGCTGCTCAGCTCGAACTTCAGGACCTTCGAATAGAACAGGGTCGTCGTGAATTGACCCAGCTTCTCCGACTCGTACGTGAAGTCCGCGCGCAGGTCGAGGCCCTCGCGCTGCATGCTGTCCTGGTTGATCGGCTGCACGGTGATGTGTTCGACGGCGCCGAAGCCGTTGCGCGTGATGCGGCCGCGGACGTCCGCGCACAACTGCGAAGACCCCTCGAGCACGTCGTTGTCGCACTGCCATTCGCGCAGCAGCGTGTCGTACGCGCTTTCGGTGACGACGAGATCCTCGAGCTTGATGCGGTACCAGTCGAGGCTGACGCCGAATTGGGTGATCGGAGTCCAGATGATGCCGACGCCATAGTCGTTTCCGTGCTCCTCGGTGAGCCCGGTGTCCGGGCGGCGCGTCGTCGCGATGGTGCTGAAGCCGCACACATAGACTTCGCCATCGAAACATCCCGGCGCCGAGAAGTCGGCGATGGTCTGGAACGCGTCGGACTCGCCGTAGAGATTGAACATGTCCGGCGCGCGGAAGGTCTGCGAGTAACCACCGCGGATCTTGAGCCAATCGTTGGCGCGGAACAGGAACTTCACCTGCCCCGAGGGCCGGCTCGAGATGCTGGACGCGTCGCTGTAGTGATCGACGCGTCCGGCGAGCGAGATGTCCAGCCTCGACAGCGCCGGGATCGCGAGCTCGAGCGCCAGGGCCTTGCGGTCGCGCTCGCCGCGCGACGATATCGCGCCGATGTTGTACCAGCCCTCGCCGTCGGTGTTCAGCGAGCGCTCATCGGGAACAATCTCGGTAGTCTGGCGGGCGATCTCCGAGCGCAGCGCGAACTTGAGCGGCTTGTAGAGGAAGCCCAGGTCGCCCAGTGTTCCGTCGAGAGTGAACGTGAGGAACTGCGACGACGCGTTGGCGCGCATGATGTTCTCGCCAATCAGCGCATCCACGTCCGCGGCGCCAACGGGTCGAGCGATGTTGTCGACGAGCCGGTTGTCGTAGAAGTCGTCGTCCACGAAGAACGTGTACTGCTGCATCGGATCCGAGGTGACGGACGACGCGCCGTCGAGGATCCAGTCGCGGATGCCCTCTTCCTTGAGGTTGATGGACGTCTCGCGGGTCTGATAACGCGCGTGCGAGTAGCTGACGTCCCAGTGCCACTGGTCGTCGCCGAGCTGCAGGCCGCCCTTGATGCCGACGGTCGCGGTCCACATGCGCTGGCTGGACTCGATGTCGGAAGAGCCGAGCTCGTCGTCGGTGAACCCGCGCGTCAGGAACACGGCCGAGGACATGCCCTCGTTCGCGACTACGCCGTTCCAGAACAGCACGTTGCTGCGCGTCCGGTAGTTGTTGTCCGTGACGATGCCGGTGCCGAACAGTTCGAGGTTGTCGGTCAGGTCGAAGCGTCCGTCGAAGAAGCCCGAGACCTGGCGTATCTCTGGTTGCAAGGAGATCGTGTGGCTGACTTCGCCAATGCAGGAGTCTTCGGCGAATTCTAGTCCCAACGGTGCGCAGGCCCCGGGCGAAACGACAGAGGTCACGGGCGCCGGCGGAGTATTCCGCTGGATCGAAACGAGGCCGGCGTTGTAGGGCGCGTGTTTCTTCAGGTAGTCGACATCGCTCGCGAGGATCTGCTCGTTCACGAACGCGTCGAGGCCGATCGTGAAGGAGCCGCGCTGGAACGAATTGCCCGTGATCACGGAGCCCATCAGCGTTTCGCCCGCGCCGCCCTGGAAACTGCCGGCGGTCAGGCTCGCCTCGGTCTGGTCCATGTCGCGCTTGGTGATGAAGTTCATCACGCCGCCGACGGCGTCGGATCCGTAGATGGCGGACGCGCCGGCGGACAGTAGTTCGACCCGCGCCAGCGCCGACATCGGGATCGCGCCGACGTCCACGCCGTTCTGCTCGCCACCGAACGGCAGTGGATAGTCCGCGAGCCGGCGGCCGTTGAGCAGGATCAGCGTGCGTCCGGTGCCGAAGCCGCGGATGTTGACCTCCTGGCCGCCGGTGGTGAAGCGGCCGAGCAGGTTCGACGCCTTGCCTTCGGTGTAGCCGCTGTTCTCGGTCAGCGAGTCCATGACGTCGCCGATCGACATCAGGCCCTTCTCGGCCATGTCTTCGGCCGTGACCACGGTAATGGGAGACATGCCGTCGTTCGTCTCGCGCGGAATGAGCGAGCCCGTGACGAGGATTTCCTCGAGGTTCTCGGCGTCCTCTTTCTCCTCGTCCGGCTTCGCGGTTTCCGCCGCGAGCGTGGATGCGCTCATCGCGAATGCGAGCAGGCTGATCGACAGGCCGGTCAGATTCTTCGGAGTGTTCATCTCGGGGCCTACCAGCGGTAACGGACGGTGAGGTTGGTCGAAAGCGACTGATCGGTCGCGCTCGTATCCGCCATGCCCAGTCGTCCGCTGATGTCCCAGGCCTTGTAGCGGCCCGCGATGCCGAGCTCGAACTGGTAACCCGAACCCGACGTGTCGGTCGCGAATGACACGCCGTTCGACGCGATGCCGCTCTCGCCGTCCATCACGTCGAGGTAACTCAACTCGGCGATGGGCGTGATCGAGCCGTTGGTCGTCTCGAAGGTCTTGAACACGGAAATCCCGGCACGCAGCAGCGAATGTTTGCCGCCGAGCCCGGACAACACGTACACGTCGTCGCTCGACGTGAAGTCGTCCATCTCGACGTCGACCGTCGCGTACTGCACCTGTGGCGCGAGCGTGAGTCCGGATGACAGCTTGTGCGCGTATCCGATCTCCGCGCTGAAGCCATCGCCCTCCGCTTCCGTCGTTCCGGTGGCGTTGGAAAAGGTGCCGGGCGCCCGGAAGTCGACATCCATCGTCATCGACTGCCAGGTGGCGTTCACGTAGAAGCCGCGGCCGTGGCGGTAGTTGGCGCCGAGGCCATACGCCGACGCATCGCCGCGCGCGCTCGCCAGGTTGGCGTTCATGTTCGCGGACGCGTCGCCCTGGCTGAACATCGCGCCGAGGCCGAAGGTGCCGCCTGCGAAGGCGCGCGACCATTCGACGCCGGTCTGCAAACCGGAGAGTTTCTGGTCGAAGCTCGCATCCTGGAATTCGTTGTCGGGTGTGACCGTGCCTTCCTCGTGGAAGACCGAGGCCCACGCGGAGATCCCGGCGTTCTCCAGGCCGGCGAGCTGTTGCAGGTTGCGCTCGTCGAGGCTGCCGGCCGAATGCATCCACCAGTTCTGCGCCATCGTCGTCGCCGAAACCGCGGAGGTCGCCATGTGACCCATGCCGAAGCTCGCCGTGACGAAGACTTCACCCGTCTGCGCCGAGTAGCCGACTTCCGCGTTCTGCAGGCTGTCGGCATAAATGCCGGTCACGCCCGCGATCACGGGATCGTCGGCGAGATTCTCGCCGTCGATTGTCATGATGGTGATGCGGGTCTCGCCGCGCATCTGCCCGGTGGGATTCAGCACGACGGTCATGTCGCTGCCGTCCGCCACGTTGCCGGTGATGTGCAGTTGATCCGCGGCGGAGTTGCCGATGTCGGCGCCGAACGTGAAGCCGCCGGACACGTTCCCGTCGATGGTCAGGAGACTGTCGACGGCGCCGTTGCGCGCCTCGATGACGCCCTCGGTCATCAGCACGTTCGCGCCGGTGATGAGGTTGTCGCCGCCGGCGACCACGATCACGCCGCGATCGTTGTCGAAGAGGTCGTCGCCGCCGCCGAAGTCGATGACCGTGTCGTTCAGCGTGAGAACGCCGGTGCTGACGATCCGGCCGGTGTTGTCGACGAACAGCGTGTTGGTGAGCCGGTCGTTGCCGTCGCCGAAGCGGATGTCTCCGGCGATCTCTCCCACGTTCACCACGTAGGAGTCGAAGGCGTGACCTTCATTGACTCGCAAGGCGGTGCCCGAAGCTGCATCGATGGCGCCGGTATTGAAGACGTGCAGGCCCTGCTCGTTGATCTCGAGACCCGAGATCTCCACGCCGGTGGAGTTCGCACCCACCGTGATCGTGCCGGCATTGACGAGGTAGGCGCCGCCGATGGAGTCGGCCGTGCCCGATACCTCCATGTACGAGTAGTAAGGATAGTCCGGCGTGGGCGGCACCAGGATCTGTCCGCTGTACGGAACGTCCACGTGAACCGCATTCAGCCGGAAGCCGGTCGAGTCATCGCCGGTCTCGATGATGCCGCTGTTGACCGCGGTCGCGAATCCCTGGGTGATCAACGCGGTCGGTTCACCGATGAAGGCCACGCCGCCCGCCGATACTTCCGCGCCAACGGAATCGCTGCCGACGGAGATCGTGCCGGCGTTTTCGATGAATCCGTAGATGTTGCCCACGGCCCGCGCGCCGACCGAGTGATCGCCCGAGTCGACGATGCCGCCCTCGGCATTGATCACCTGCGCGGCGATACCAAAGCCGGGATTTTCCATGCGCGCGGATGCGCCAACCGTGCCGTCGCCCGTCGTGATGCTGCCGGAATTGACGACCTGGGCAAGCAGGAATCCCGTCGACGCGGCGCCATAGGGCAGCTGCGCGAATTCGTCCGCGGTGTACTCGGGATGCGGCTGGAACGCGCTGATGTCGAAGTTGCCGGTGTCGATGCTGCCGGAGTTGGTCGTCGTCGAGTTGGTGCCCATCGTGAACATGCCGGACGAGTTGTCGCCGGTCTCGATGACGCCCGAGTTCTCGTTGATGGCCGACCACGTGTAGATGTCGAGCAGCGAGTAACCCTGGCCGGACACCACCATGCCGATCGCGAGCTCGCCCACGGTGATGTCGCCGCTGTTGCGCGCGGTGGACGTGGTGCCGAACGTGCGCGCCGCGCTGATCGACTGGATGCCGGCCGAGATGAACAGGCGGTCGAATGGCACGTTGATGCCGTCGTCGACCAGCGTGGAGACGCCATTGCCGACGGTGATCGAACCTTCGTTGATCGCGAGCGAAGTTCCGCCGATGTTGAAGTTCGCGATGCCGGCGCTGTCGTCGCCCGTGACGATCACACCGCCCTCGGCGTTGATCGACGTGGTCGATCCGAGGCCGTTCATCGAGAAGTTCGACTGGATGATGCCGGTGCTCTGGTGCTGGAAGTTGGCCCACGCGACGGACGTTCCGTCGCCGACGATGATCGTGCCTTCGTTGATCGCGGTCGAAGCGCCCGCGCGCGGGATGATCGCGATGCCGCCCGCGCCGTCGCCGAGCTCGATGTGGCCGCGATTGATCGCGGTGGTCTGGTACAGGCGCGTGTTGGGAATGTCGAAGAGCTCGTACGCCTCCGAACCCAGCTCCTCGTTGTAGCGCGCGAAGATCTCGTTGATGTGCGCCTGCGCGGCCAGGTACTCGTTGTTGCTGCCGAGCGCGAACACGCTGATGCCGAAGGCGTTGGGGTCGAGGCCATCGGCCGCGGCCTGCTCCTTCGTGACCCCACCGACGATGTCACCGGCGTTGAGCAGATAGACGTCGCCGCCCAGCCGATAGTCGCCGGCGCTGCCCTGCGAGGGCCCGAAGGAGATGCCGGACGAGTAATTGCCGATCTCGATGCGACCGGTGTTGGTGACGTTCGTCGTGGCGGTCGAGGAGACGTGAATGCCCGCGCTCCACTTGTCCACGTTGATGTCGCCGCTGTTGACGATGGTGGTGCCGCCGTCGCCGCGCGTGTAGATGCCGGCCGAGGCGAGGGAACCTGAGCCATAAGCTGGCGGCGCAATGGTCGCGCCCATGTCGATGTCGCCGGAGTTGCGGATGTCGATGACACCGGCGTCGTACTCCATGTCGACCAGGTGCGTTTCGACCGTGAACTGGTCCGGCGTATTGACCGCGACGAGCTGACCATGCGCGTTGCGCACGAAATCGCCGGTCCCGGTCTGCTCCTGCGTGTATTGCTGCTGGATCGACTCCGTCGACGCGAAGATGCCGCTGCGACCGGCGGTGTCCTGGGTCGCGGTGATGTCGCCGGAATTCTCGATCGTGATGGATTCGCCGGCGGGGTTGTGGGCGCGGATTCCGTGGAGACCGGAGAATCCGATCGCGCCGCCGTTGTCGATCGTGATGGTCGATTCGCGCGGATCCCGCGCGAGCACGGTGCTGCGCGCGTTGACCGTGACCTCGGCGGTCGCGAGCATCTCCTGGAAGCCATACGGCGAATAGACCGGGTTGCCCAGGACATCGAACAGGAGCTCGTAGTTTCCGGGCATGACGAGGGCGTACGTGTCGTCGCTGACCGTGTTGGTCAGGTCGATCGCGCCGGTCGTCACGTCGATGCCGATGCCGCCGGTCAGCGCGCCCGTGTTGGTGACATTGATGTCGTCCCAGATTTCCTCGTGCGCGATGGCTGACTGGTCGTCACCGACGGTGATGTCGTCGGTATTGCCGATCGAGATGAGATTGACGCGGGGCGGAGTGACCGGTTTCGTCGCGGCGACTTCCCTCATGGAGGGAGCACGCATCGATGGCGCGCGAGTGGGCAGTCGCAGGATGTTCTTGATGGCCGTGCGCAGCGAAGCGTCTTCGACCGGCGTATCGGCGCCGAATGACGATGTCGCGAACAACGCCGCGGCTGCCGCACCCATCATCGCGCGGGATTTCTGAGACACCCTTTTGACCATTCACTTCTCCCAAACGGTTCTTGTTTTCGCCGGGAGAAGAGCAAACCCGCCCGTACGCGCCCGAAACGAGCGCGTTCAGCGTGTGGTCGCGTCCATGACCTGTGTGTGTCGGACCGGCCGGGCTAACTTCCCGGCTTTCCGCAAAGTTTTCGTCGAGCCTGCGTGGTTGTTTTCGCGTCGGTGACGGGCATGCTCTTCTCTGCGGCCGATCCTGAATAACCTGGCGCTGTGGCAGCCATCGGGGCAGACCTTATATTTGCGTTATGACGGATCGGACGAGACGAGACCGTTGCGGATCGCGAAGCGCACGAGTCCGGGTACGTCGTAGATGTTGAGGCGCTGCATGATCTGTCCGCGATGCGCTTCTACGGTCTTGATGCTGAGGAACAATCGCTCCGCGATCTGGCGCGTCGGATGACCTTCGGCGATGAGCTGCAGGATCTGCCGCTGCCGCGGCGTGAGCAACGCGAGCTCGGATTCACCGTCGCCCGCGCGCCGCTCGAGCTCCTGCACGACGTCCGCGTCCAGCGCCTGGCACAGGTATCGCTTGCCCGAGCAGATGGCGTCGAGCGCCGCCGAGAGTTCGTCGAACGCGGAATCCTTGTTGAGATAACCCGCGGCGCCGGCCGCGAGCGCACGCGCGGCATGTTCGGGCGAGTTGTGCATCGACAGCATCAGCACCTTGGTCGGCACCGCGAGCCGCGTGATGCGCGCGACCACCTCGAGGCCGTTCAGCCCCGGCAGCGTGATGTCGAGCAGGATCGCGTCGGGCGGATCGCGCCGCACGCGTTCGAGCGCATCGAGGCCATCGCCGGATTCTCCGACTACTTCGATGCCCGGAAGGCTTTCGAGCAGCGCGCGAATGCCGGCCCGCACCAACGCATGATCGTCGGCGAGCAGGATGCGGCGCTTGGCCGTGGCGGCTCTGACTGCTATGACGGGTTCTCCTGGTCGGCCAATGGAATCCGCACCTCGATGCGGCTGCCCTTGCCCGGGCGCGAGTCTATGTCGATCGTGCCGCCGACGCTGCGCGCGCGCTCGGTCATGCCCAGCAGGCCGAGATGTTCGCCGCGCTTGGCGCGCTGCACGACTTCTTCGCGATCGAAGCCGATGCCATCGTCTTCGATGGCGAGCCACAACGAATCCGCGTCGTCGCGCAGCGTGACACGGATCTTCGTGGCCTGCGCATGCCGCAGTGCGTTGTTGACCGCCTCCTGCACCAGCCGGAATACCGTGGTGTTCAATTCAGGCGGAATGTTCGTCCCACCGCCATCGGCATCCAGCTCGATACGCACACTGGAGCGCGCGGACAAAGCCTTAAGGTGATGATCGAGCGCCGCCACGAGGCCCGCCTCGTCGAGCAGCGGCGGTCTCAGGCCGCGCGCGATGTTGCGCGCCTGGCGGATCATGCCGTCGATCATGCTCACCGAGTCTTCGAGCCGCTGCGTGACGGCCGGATCGGCCATGACCTTGCGCAGCATCTGCAGGTTGATCTTGGCCGCGGTCAACGTCTGCCCGAACTCGTCGTGCAGTTCGCGAGAGATGTTGCTGCGTTCCTCCTCTTTCGCCGACTCGAGCCGTCCCGTCAGTTGTCGCAGTCCGACGTACGCTTCTTCGAGCTCCCGCTGGCTGCGGCCCGCCTGTTCGAGCGCGTGTTCGCGCTGACGCTCGAGATGTTCGAGCACGGCATTGCGGCGTCGCAACGAACGCAGGCGCGTGATGTGCGCGCCGAGCGCCAGCAATGCAACCGCGGCGACGGCCATGACCTGGAACCAGTTGGTTCTCCAGAACGGCGGCACCACGTCGAAGGCGAGTGGCGGACTCGTGTTCCAGTTTCCGTAGGCATCCCGGCCGCGCGCTTCGAAACGATAGTGGCCTGCGGGAAGACCGAAGAACGTGAGCTGGCGACGTTTGCCGACATCGGTCCACTGATCTTGCGCCTTCAACCGGTACGCGTAGTCGTGCGGACTCTCGGCGTAGTCGAGCACGGCGAATTCGATCGCGAGTCCGTCGCCGAAACGGGTCTTCAATGCGCCGTCCATCCCGCCCGGCGACATGGCCTTTTCCGTGCCGCTCGCGAGCGAGTGGATGGCCGTGAGGCGAAGTGGTGAGGCCTTGCGCTCCGGCATCGGCCTGCCCTTCGGGATGCTGAGCAGGCCGTCGACGGAACCGAAGTAGATCCACTCGGCGTCGGCGGACGACGCGTTGGTATTGAAATACGTGACCGGCAGTCCCGACTCGCGGACGTGATTGGTCACGCGGCCGGTCGCGGGATCGAGCCTCGACAGCCCCCGCCGCGTGCTCATCCACAACGACCCGTCGGTATCGCTTTCGACGGCCATGATTCCGTTGTTGAGCAGGCCACGCGAGGAGTCCCAGCGTTCGACCGCAGCGACTCGCCCGGATTCGTCCTCGTCGATTCGATGGATGCCGCCGCCGTCGGTCGCCACCCACAGGACGCCGCGTTCGTCGCGATGGATGTCCGTCACGTGGTAGTTAGCCAGGTTGCGCGGTCCCGGCGTGCGGCCGTCGAAATGCTCGCACGACCACGGCTGGATCGTGCACAGGTTGAGGCCGTTGGAGCGCGTGCCAACCCACAGTCGCCCCGCGCGGCCATGCGCGAGCACGGTGATGTAGTCGTCGCTCACCGAATCCGGCTTCGATGGTTCGTGGCGAATTTTCCGGTAGTGGCCGCCAGGTTCGCGCAGGTACAGGCCGTTCCCGAACGTGCCGACCCAGAGCCGCGAGGCGTCCGGCAGCAGCGCGGTCACGTAACCGGTCCCGATGCCGTCTTCCCGCTGCGCGACGGAGGAATCCAGATCGAGGCTGCTGCCGTCGGCGGCGAACTTGAACAGGCCCGACGTGGATCCGGCGAACCGGCTGCCGTCCGCGGCGACGGCGAGAGCGATGATCGAGGACTGGCGGATCGGATCGCTCGCGCTGCCGCCGGTCGCCTCGACGGATCCGGACGACACGTCGACACGCTGCGGTCCGCCGCCGAAGCTGCCCACCCACGGCTTTCCGGGCGTCGCGCTCGCGAGCACATCGGTCACGTTCTTGTGGCGCAGCCCCTTGCCATCCGCGGTGGGCGTGAGCAGGCGGAACTGCGGATCATCGAGCGGCGCCGAGTAGATGCCCCGGCCCCACGATCCGATGAAGATCGTGTTGTCGGTTCCCGCGATGCTCAAGGCCGCGGCCGCCTCGGGATCGGACTCCCCGCCGAGCGGGCCCGAATGCGCACGCCACGAGCGGCCGGTCGCGGGATCGAGGATCAGCACGCCGTGCGCGAGTGTGCCGATCCAGAGGCGGCCGTTGCTGTCCGGGTAGATAGTCGTGACGAGCGGATGTTCGCCCATGGAGATGTCCGCGAGCTCGATTCGCGAGAGCGACCTGCTGGCGGGATCGAGTACGAGCAAACCGGCGCGGGTGCCGATCCACAACCGGCCGTCGCCCGACTCGTGCAGCGCGAACACGCTGTCGTGATCCGCGAGTCCGTGGGCCAGCTTCGAAAGGACGTAGTGTTCGAAGCCGCCGTTTCCATTCCAGCAATCGACGCCGCCGCCTACCGTGCCGACCCACAGCCGTTTCGACGGTCCGACGTGCAACGCGTATGCCCAATTGTTGGCGAGGCTCGCATCGTTGCCGCGCTCGTGCAGGTAACGCGTGAATTTCCGGCCATCCGGGTCGAGGCGATTGAGACCGTTGTTGGTGCCGACCCAGAGATTGCCGTCCGAGTCCTGCGCGATTCCGTACACGCTCTCGTCGCTGAGCGAGCGCGGATCGGCCGAATCGTGATGGTATTGCGTGAACTGGCCGGTGACCGGATCACGGCGATTGAGTCCGCCGTTGTTGGTGGAGACCCACAACGCGCCGTCGCGCGACTGGAAGAGAAAGCGTACGTCCACGTCGCTGACGCTGTCGGGATCCGAGATGTCGGATCGATACGAGGTCGCCAGGTAGCCGTCGTAGCGGAACAGCCCCTCGCGCGACCCTATCCACAGCAACCCGTCGCGATCGACGAGCATCGAGGTCACGACGCTCACGTCGAGCCCGCGCCCTACCCCTAACTTCTTGAACTGGCGCTCGGCGAGCGCATCCGGGACGATGAGAAAGACCGCAATCAGGGCGCCCACTGCCCAATGCAGTCGGAAGTACGACTTTGGTGTGGCCGGGCGCATGAGTGAAGCGGCGCGTTGACCTCAGGGCGTCCCGTTCTCCAGCAACATCGAATCGGCCACGCCGACCAGCTTGTGCACGGGGACCACGAAAGCCATGCCCCGACCGGTGTCCTCGAGCTCGGCCGCGACGACGATCGCGGCGAGGATCGTGTCGACCTGGTCCTCGGGAACGATCGTGAGAACGATCTCCTTCTCGGGCTCGATCGACATGCCGAAGATCCTGTCCTTTTCGTGGACGCCGGCGCCGCGCCCGAGGAGCACGGTGCCGCCGCGCGCGCCGGCCTTCACCGAGGCCTGCAGCACGCTGCTGCCCCATCCCTTGCGGACGATGGACACGATCAGCGAGGCATTCTTTTTCATGAGTCGACCTCCGCGGGAGCGCTCTTCAGGCGAACGATGAGTCCCAGCAGCATTACCGAGATGATAGGCGCAAGCGCGATGAGTGCGACGAGTCCGAGCCCGTGCACGAGTGGATCCCGGTTCGGCACCGCGGCGGCGACGCCGAACGCGAGCGCCAGCAGGAACGTGTTGGCCAGCGGCCCGGTCGCCACGCCGCCCGAGTCGACGGCGATCGCGACGAACGTGCGGTCGCTGAGCCAGATGAGCGCGATCGTCAGCGCGTAGCCCGGGACGAGAATCCAGATCAGCGGCACGTCGTACACGATGCGCAGCACCCCGACGCCGACCGCCGCGGCGACACCGATGCACACCGCGACCAGCACGACGCCCTGGCGGATGGCGCCCGTCGATGCCTGCTCGACCTGCTCGGCGAGGATGCGGACGGCCGGCTCGCCCCACGTGGTGACGAAGCCGAGCACGGCGCCGAAGATCAGCAGCAGCCAGGTCTGCGACATCGCGCCGAACGTCTCGCCGATCAGGCGCCCGAACGGCATGAACGCGACGCTTGCGCCGAGCAGGAACAGGAACAGTCCGACCGAAGCCATCAGCGTGCCGGTCACGATGCGCGCGATTTCCGGGCGCGGCAGGCGCAGGAACAGGACCTGGAACACCGCGAACAACGCGGCGAGCGGCAACACCGCGAGCGCGACGCCGCGCGCGACGCGCAAGATCTCATCGAAAAACGGAACGTCTGTCATCGGGTGAGCCAGGCGATCGTCAGGATGACGATGATGGGACCGATCGACGCGACACCTAACAACCCGAACGCATCGTCGACGGCCGAGCGGCCCGCGATCACCGAGCTCACGCCGAGTGCGACCGCGAGCACCACCGGGCCCGTGAGCGCGCCCGTGGTCACGCTGCCGGCGTCGTACGCGAGCGGGATCATCGTTCCGTGCGCGAGGAACGTGAGCGCGAGCGTCAGCGCGAACATCGCCGTGAGCTGCCAGCGCATGGAGAAACCCAGGACGAGGCGCAGGAACCCGATGACGACGAACAATCCGACCGCCGTCGCGATCACGTACACCATCCGCTGGCTCGGCAACTCGCCGCGCGAGGCTTCGTCGACCTGTGCCGCCAGCACCAGCACGTCCGGCTCCGCCGCCGTGGTCGCGAATCCGAGCGCGAAGGCGACGGCGAGCAGCAGCCATATGGAGCTGCGATCGGCGAGCTTGGCGCCGATGAACCGACCCATCGGCAGGATTCCGAAATCGATGCCGGTGAGGAGCAGCAGCAGTCCGAGCGTGACGAGCACCGAACCCGCGAGGAATTGCACGAAAGCCGCGGTCGAGGCGCCCACGACCGTGAATTGCAGCACGCAGACGGCGATGATCAGCGGAGCGACGGCCCGGAGGGTCTCGGCGAGCTTCAGTTTCAACAGCGTGAGCATGTCGTACCAAGCCCGGTGCGGGATGATTTGATGGAGCGGGTGATGGGAATCGAACCCACGTTAGTAGCTTGGGAAGCTACAGTTCTACCATTGAACTACACCCGCGCCGGGAATCCTCAGGATAGCCGAGCGACATCCGCCATCTCAACCGGACAACATGCAGCAACCGAAGTCATTGATCGTCATGGCCCTCCCGCAGGAATCGCGCGGGCTCCTGGAAAAGGCCGGGGCCAGCATCCTCTACACCGGCGTCGGCAAGGTGAATGCCGCCTCCGCGCTCGCGAGGCGCCTCGCGGAAATCCGCTGCACGGGTGAGCCGCTGCCGCTCGTGGTCAATCTCGGCACGGCCGGCAGCCGTTCGATCCCCGCTCACTCGCTCGTCGCCTGCGACCGGTTTTCGCAGCGTGACATGGACGTGAGCGGGCTGGGTTTTCCGCGCGGCGTCACGCCGTTCGACGAGACGCCGCCCACGATCGCCTTTCCGCGCGTGTTCTCCGGACTGCCGCATGCGGCCTGCTCGACGGCGGATTCGTTCGCGACGCACGAGCACGAGATCGATGGCGACGTCGTCGACATGGAGGCCTTCGCGCTCGCGCGCGTGTGCGTCGCGGAGAACGTGCCGTTCGCCTGCGCGAAGTACGTGACGGACGGCGCGGATGCGGATTCCGCCGCGCATTGGCAGGACGCGCTCGAACACGCCGCGCGCGGCTTCGCCGCGTTGTACGAAGAACTCGAGGGTCCGCGATGAACGAGCCGAGTCGCCGCGCCATTCGCAGTTTCGTGGTGCGCGCCGGCCGCATGACCGCGGGCCAGTCGCGCGCGCTCGAAGAGTTGTGGCCGCAAATGGGCGTCGAGTATTCGCCCGCGCCGCTGGATCTCGATGTCCTCTTCGGGCGGAGCGCGCCGCGCACGCTCGAGATCGGCTTCGGAAACGGCGAGAACCTCGCGGCGCTCGCGGCCGCGCATCCGGAACGCGACTATCTGGGCATCGAGGTCCATCGGCCGGGGGTCGGACACCTCTTCATGCTCGCGCAGCGCGAGAACCTCGCGAACGTTCGCGCGAGCGCGCACGACGCGGTCGAAGTGTTGCGCGAGCAGATTCCCGCCGGCGCGCTCGACGAGGTGCTCGTGCTGTTCCCGGACCCCTGGCACAAGAAGCGGCATCACAAGCGCCGCCTGATCCAGCCGCCGTTCGTCGAGCTGGTCGCCTCGCGCGTGAAGCCGGGTGGTTTGTTCCGGCTGGCCACCGATTGGGAACATTACGCCTTGCAGATGCTGGAAGTCCTCAACGCGAGCGCGAGCTTCGAGAACCTCTCGCCCACCGGCGACTGGGTGCCGCGTCCGGAGGAACGGGCGCCGACGCGCTTCGAGAAGCGCGGCGCGCGGCTCGGGCACGGCGTGTGGGATCTTGCGTATCGCCGGCTGTGATCGCTTGGCGCGCGGACGTGCCGGCGCTACCGGAGGTCACTAGTTAGTCAGGCCGTCGCCGGCCGGCCGCGCATCCACAGCAGCAGCGCGCTCACGAACGCGGCCATGCTGATCGAGCCGAAGAACCACAACATCCCGTCGTAACCCGCGGGATTCGCCGGCCCCGCGGCGTTTGCGTCATTGATGCCACCCGCGGCGATGTTCGCGAGGAATACGCCGGTCTGCTGCAAGGCCGTCATCAATCCATAGGCCGTGCCGAGCTGCGAGGCTTCGACGTACCGCGGGACAGCAGGCCACAGGACCGCGGGCACGAGCGAGAACGCGATGCCGATCAGGATCGTCGCGGCCGCGAGCGACGTCGAGCCGGAGAACGCGAGCATCGCGAAGCTCGCCGGCAACGTCAGCGAACCGATCGTGAGCAACGACGCGTGCCGCCCGATGCGGTCCACGAGCAGTCCGAACGCCGGCGTCGCGAACATCGCGGCCAGGAACACGTGACTGTTCAGCGTGCTCGCCGCCTCGAGCGTGAGGCCGTGTGCTTCCTGGAAATACTTGATCGAGAACGTGCTGCGGAACGGGAAGATCACCGAGTAGAAAGTCACGCAGAGCGCGACGATGAGCCAGTACTCGGCGCGGAAGCGCAGCAGGTTGCGCCACTCGAAGCGATCGCCGGGTGGCGCGATGGCCAGCGTGCCACGCGCGGCCTCGCGCCGGTCGATGAGCCAGTAGACGATCGCGCCGCCGACGGCCATCGCCGCGAATCCGGCCGCGAGCCACAGCGGCGGCTGCCAGCCCTGCGCGTACATATCCGATGCGAACGACGGCGAACGATCCGCGAGATACGAGCCGAGCCGCGCGAAAGTCAGGTTCAGCGCGAACAACAGCGCGAAGTAACGTCCGACGAACCACTGCGCGAGCGCGACGGTCACGGCGACGATCATCGTCTCCGCGCCGAGTCCGAACAGCAGCCGGCCCAGTACCATCGTCGCGAACTCCGCGCCTGACGCTGTCAACACCGCGCCAGCGAAACAGATGATCGCGGTCGCGAGCGTGACCACGCGGGCCGAGAAGCGATCCACGAGGATGCCGCCGATCAGCACCATGACGATGTTGGGCAGGCTGTAGACCGCGTTGAGAATGCCGATCTGCGTATCGCTGTAGCCGAGTTGTCTCGACAGCAACTCCGCCACCGGCCCGATCGAATCGTAGACGTAGTAGTTGCCGATCATCGCGAGCGCCACCGCGACGAACATCGTCGTCATCGCGGCGATCGAGGGCCGCGCGGTCGGGTTCGGCGAATCGGCGGTCATTTAAAGCGCGAAGCTCGCGCGGATGCCGTCGACCACGAACTGCACCGCGAGCGCGCCGAGGATGACGCCAAACAAGCGGTTCGCGACGTTGGTGCCGGTCACGCCGAGGATTTTCATGAACGGTCCGGCCACCCGCATCGCGACCCAGCACAACACCAGCACCAGCAACGCGCACAGGAACATGACCGTGAAGTCCAGCGGATGCTCGGTCACCGGAATCGGTCCGAACCAGAGCAGCAGCGTGGTCAATGCACCGGGACCGGCCATGAACGGAAACGCAAGGGGAAATACGGAGATGTCCGCACGCTTTTTGCTCTCGACTTCCTCGTCCTTCGAAGTTCGCGTGCCCGATTCCCGGGCGAACACCATCTCGAGCGCGATGAGAAAAAGCAACAAGCCGCCGAAAATCCGGAAGGAGTCGATGGCGATGCCCATCGCCCGCAGGAAACTGGCTCCTCCCAGTGCGAAAAGTAGGAGGATTCCGCTTGCGACGAGAACCGACTTCAGTGCCATCTTGTGTTTGTAGCGATCGTTCGCGCCTTCGGTCAGACCCGAGAACACGGGTATGAGCGATATCGGTTCGACGACGACGAAGAAGACGATGAAGAACTTGATGGCCTGATCGAGCATGATGCTTTGCGCAACGAATTCTATTGTTGAAAGCGCCCATTTTCGGGAGCAACATGAAGTCGCTCGCAGCATAGCAGTCCCACGTTCCGGAGGGATTCGATGAAACCCACCATCGGCAGCTGGTACCGCATCCAGGGCGGCGAATCGTTCGAAGTCGTCGCCTTCGACGAAGACGACGGCACGATCGAGCTGCAGTACTTCGACGGCACGGTCGAAGAGATGGACATCGAAGACTGGCAGGCCGAGAAGGAAGCCGGCACGCTCGAGGAAATAGAGGCGCCGGAGGACTGGACCGGCTCCGTCGACGTCGATCCCGAGGAGGACGACGTGCGCGGCGCGCTGGGCTACGGCGACGACGACGACCGGCGTCAGAGCGCGAGCAAGCTCGAAGGCCTCGACCTGTTCGAGTAGGTAGCTAGCTCAGAGCGGCGCGTTCGCCAGGCGTTCCACGTCGACGTCCGGCGCGAGCATCACGCAGCCCGCCACCACTTCCACCGGTATCGCCGTCAACGATTGGCCCGCGCAGGGACCCGCGATGCACAGCCCGTTGTCGCGCGCGAACAGCGCACCGTGTGACGTGCAGAGGATGAGATTGCGGTCGGGCGTGAGGAACTTGTGCGGCCGAAGGTTCAGCGGGTGGCCCGCATGCGGGCAGTAGTTCACGTACGCGGCGACTCCATTCGCTGTCTTCACTACGAAGCCGCGCAGCGGCCAGTCGCCCTCGCCCACCGCGAAACCGCGGCCGCCGGTTTCCTCGAGCTCCGCGAGCGAGCACAACACCCGCGTGGTATCGATTTCCATCGGATCAGCGCGATGCCGCCGGATCGGTGTCGAGCTCGTCGATGCGCCGGCGCATGATCCAGACCAGCGCGATGCCGGGCACCGCGAGCGCGAAACTCGTCCAGTAATAGGCGGCCCATCCGCCATTGTCCGCTATCCATCCCGCGGGACCGCCGAGCAGGTAACGCGGCGCCAACGCGAACATCGACAGCAACGCGTACTGGAATGCGCTGAAACGCTTGTCGCACAACGCCATCATCAGCGCGACCGCCGCGATGTTGCCCATGCCGCTCGCGAGCGCGTCGAGCGCAACCGCGCCGACCATCACCGCATAACTCTTGCCGATGGCGTAAAGCAGTAGATAGCCCAGGTTGGTGAGCGCCTGGACGATGGCGAACAGGAACATCGCGCGCCGCAGGCCGAGCTTGATCATCCAGATGCCGCCGAGCAGCGCGCCGAGCACCGATCCGGTGGTCAGCACCGCCTTCACCACCACGCCGATCTCGGTCTTGGTGAAGCCGGTGTGCATCATGAACGCGGTGAAGAACTTGAGCGCGAACGCGTCGCCCACCTTGTAGAAGAGGATGAGCACGATCAGCACGACCATGCCCGGCACGCCGAACAGCTCGCGCAGCGGCACGATCACCGAGTCCGCGAGCGACGGGAGTTGTTTGCCGCGCGGATCGTCGGGCTCCGGCGCCCAGATGGTCGCGAGCACCAGCAAGGCCATCGCGCCCGCGAGCGTGAGGAACGCGGCGCGCCAGCTCACGTGGTCGGCGATGATCAGCGCCGCCGACAGGGACCCGTACGAAAGAGCGCGATAACCCAGATTGGCCGCCGCGGCCGCGAGGCCGCGTTCCGGAGGTCGCGCGACGTCGGTGCGATACGCGTCGATCACGATGTCCTGCGACGCGGACATGAATACGACGACCAGCAGGATGACCGCGATGACGCTGAGCTGGTGCGCGCCGCCGAACATCGCGAGCGATGCGATGCCGAGCGCGAGCAGCAACTGGAACGTCGCGATCCAGCCGCGGCGCCGACCGAGCCACGGCAGCGAATAACGGTCGAGCAGCGGCGCCCATAGCGGCTTCAGCAGGTAGGGCAGCGCGACGTACATGAGCAGACCGATGTCGGTGTTGCTGATGCCGAGGTCGGTGAGCCACGCCTGCATCGTGGATTCGGACAGCGGGTTCGGCAGTCCGGATGCTCCGCCTAACAACAGGATCGCGAGCATGCGGGGCTGGCGCAGGACGTCGCGTATTTTCGGCTTCGCGGGCGTGGCCGGCCCGGCGGCCGAAGGAGCAACCGTGGCGTCGCTCAAGATGCGTTGTCCGTTATCATGCGCACCGCCTCATCATACGGAAGACGCAGATCGTGCAGGAGTATCAGCGCACATTCATCGAACTCGCCCTGTCGCGCAACGCATTGCGCTTCGGGAGCTTCAAGCTCAAGTCCGGACGGGAGAGCCCCTACTTCTTCAACGCGGGACTGTTCAACGACGGCGAGGCGATCGCGGTGCTGGGAAAGTGCTACGCGGCCGCCCTCGTCCGTTCGGGCCTCGAGTTCGACATGCTGTTCGGGCCCGCATACAAGGGCATCCCGCTCGCGACGACCACCGCCATCGCGCTGGCCGAGCATCATCACCGCAACGTGCCGTGGGCGTTCAACCGCAAGGAAGCCAAGGACCACGGCGAGGGCGGCAACATCGTGGGCAGCCCGCTGCGCGGGCGCGTGGTGATCGTCGACGACGTGATCACGGCGGGCACCGCGATCCGCGAATCGGTCGAAATCATCCGCGCGGCCGGGGCGACTCCCGCCGGCGTGGCGCTCGCGCTCGACCGACAGGAGCGCGGCCAGGGGACCCAGTCGGCCGTGCAGGAAGTGTCGTCCCAGTTCGGCCTGCGTTGCGTGAGCATCCTGACCCTGGCTGACCTGATCGAATCCGCGGCCGCGGGGCCGGGTGATGCAGTTCGCATTTCCGACGAACAGTCCGCTGCTCTGATTGCCTACCAGCGTGCCTGGGGGGTTGGCGCCGTATCCGCCGGGGGTTCCGCTGGGGCAGAATAGGTCGTATGCGCAAAGCCATCCCCTTCCTGGCCGCCGTGCTTTCCGGGCTCGTCCTGACGAACGGCGCGTATGCGCAGCAGAAGAAACCGGCCCAGAAGTCGGCCGCATCCGTCGAGAAGACCACGTACAAGTGGGTGGATGAAAAGGGCGTCACTCACTACGGCGATCACGTTCCCGCCGAGTATTCGCACCGCGAGCAGCACGTGCT
Organism: Pseudomonadota bacterium; assembly: GCA_023433705.1. Classification (GTDB taxonomy): domain Bacteria; phylum Pseudomonadota; class Gammaproteobacteria; order Steroidobacterales; family Steroidobacteraceae; genus CADEED01. The sequence continues at coordinate 1,152 of JAEYUC010000081.1, read as the reverse complement.
CAATTCGTACGGCGTCGAGGTGCAGAAGAAGCAGGCCGAGATGACCCCGGCCGAATCCGCGGCGCACGCCGCGAAGCAGCGCGAAGAAGCGCGCCGCAAGCAGCACGACATGTTCCTGATCTCCACTTACCCGTCGGTGAAGGAGATCGAGAACGTGCGCGACACGCGGCTCACGCAGGTCAGCGCGCAGATCTCCGCCGCCGAGGCGTACATCGGAAGCCTCACCACTCGCCTGAACGGCCTGCGGCAGCGCGCGCAGGTGTACGCGCCCTACAACACCAAGCCCGGCGCGCGCCGGATGCCCGACGATCTCGCCGAGGAAATGGTGCGCGCGATGTCGGAGCTGCGCACCCAGAACCAGTTGCTCGCCTCGCGGCGCGCGGAAATGCAGAGCGTCACCGAGCAGTTCGACAACGACATCGCGCGGTTCAAGGAACTGCGCTCGTCGGCCGCCGCCCGCCTCACCGAGGCGAACAACGGGATCAGGAAGCAGTAGTTAGCGCGTGCCGGTGTGGCCGAAGCCGCCCGCACCGCGAGCGCTGGCCGCGAAATCGTCGACGATCTCCAGGCGCACCTGCACCACCGGGACCACGACCATCTGCGCGATGCGTTCCCCGGGCTGAACGACGAAATCGGCAGCCCCGCGGTTCCAGCACGACACCATGAGCTGACCCTGGTAGTCGGAGTCGATCAAACCGACCAGATTGCCCAGCACGACGCCGTGTTTGTGGCCGAGTCCCGAGCGCGGCAGGATCACCGCCGCGAGTCCCGGATCGTCGAGGTGGATCGCCAGGCCCGTGGGGATGAGCTCCGCATTGCCGGCCGCGAGCGTGAGCGGCGCGTCGATGCAGGCGCGCAGGTCGAGGCCCGCGGATCCCGAGGTCGCGTACGCCGGCAACGGGAATTCTCCGCCGATGCGCGGATCGAGGATGCGCACCTTGAGCGAGCGCTGCGCGCTCATCGGAGTCACCAGCGCGTTCATGCCGAGATGCTCGCGATGCGCGGGCGAGCGCGTTCCGCGAATCGTTCGGCGATCAGCGCGATGAGATCGCGCGCCAGCGCGACCTTCGGCGCGCGCGGCAGCTCACGCCGGCCATCGCGCCACAACACGAGCAGCGCGTTGTCGTCCTTCTCGAAAACCTTGTCGTGTCC
>JAEYUC010000067.1 GCA_023433705.1 Pseudomonadota bacterium | reverse complement strand
CATCAGGCCCGCGCCGAAGACGCGGCGTAACGAGCCGTCATACCTCCCCTACGTGCTGCGGGCGATAGCGGTTGCGCGCGGCGAATCACCCGAAGCCGTCGCGGCCGCGAGCACGGCGAACGCACGCGTGTTCTTCGGAATTCCAGCACGTTAGGAACGTGCCCATTCAACGGGACGCGAGCGCTTCTCCCGGTTTTTCCGTGCCAGGCACCGTCTTCCATGCCGCCTGCGCGCGCGCTTCGCGTCGATACTTCGCCGGCGGAATCGCGAAGCGCCGCTTGAACGCGCGGTTGAACGCGGCTTCCGACTCGTAACCCACGTCGAGCGCGACGCGTTGCACGCTGCGGCTGGTCGCGCGCAGCGCCTCGGCGCCGAGCTCGAGCCGCCATTCGGTCAGGTACGTCATCGGCGCCTGGCCGAGATACTTCGCGAACTTCTCCGTGAGTCCCGAACGCGAGACGCCCGCGTGCTGCGCCAGCGCATCGAGTGTCCATTCACGCGCGGGCTCGCGGTGCAGGGCCGCGAGCGCGCGGCCGACGGCCGGATCGCCCGCCCCGGCGAGCCAGCCGCTGCGGCCTTCCGGCAGGCTGAGTAGATAGCGCCGCAGGACTTCGGCGAACAGCACTTCGGCGAGGTGCGCGAGGATCACCGCGCTTCCCGGCGCGGCGACGCTCGCCTGGTCGACCGCGTGCCGCAGGGTCTTTTCGAACCACTCGCCTGCCGGATCCGAACGCAGGTTCACGCGCAACGCGCGCGGCAAACCCGCGAGCACGGGCTTGATCAACTGCGCGTCGCAGGCGAGATAGCCGCAGACGAGCCCGGTGTTTTCCCCGCCTCCGCCGAAATCGGCGAGTCGAAGCCGTCCGGACATGAGCGCATTGATCGCCTGCGAGCCGTCGATGGTCTTGCCGCCGGTTCCGTTGCCCATGAAATGCGCATCACCGTGCGGAATCATCACGATGTCGCCCGCCACCAACGGCGTGGTTTCCTCGCCGACGCGCACGTAAGCCGTGCCTTCGCTGATGTAGTGATATTCGATGCAATGGGTCGCCTCGGGCGCGACGAACGGCAGGAACGCGCTCGAGGGTGGCGCGTTGAGACACCACGGCGACGTGCAGCGTGATTTGAAGAACATCGCACCCGAGAGTTTCACGGCGCGAAGTAGTTCGGAAAGTGCGTCCATTCCCAAGTCTCGTCGAATCGAAGGCTCGTCCGGATTCCGGGGCAAATTGTGCGGCAGATCGGTCAATCGCGCGAGGGGCGCTGGCCTCTGAGGCAAATGAACCGGCCGCTCGGCAAATCCCGCAGCGCGGCCGATCCGCACAATCGCCGCCCAGCCAACAGGAGACCGTCATGCAGGAAACCCCCGCTTCCCCCATCGATCATCACGCCCTCGAGGAATTGCTGGGCCGCGCGATCAACGACGTCGGCGCAACCTCGCTCGCCACGCTCACCATCGTTGGCGACCGGCTCGGCCTGTATCGCGAGCTTGCCGCCGCCGGCCCGCTCACGTCCGCCGAGCTCGCCCAGCGCACGAGCACGCACGAGCGCTACGTGCGCGAATGGCTCAATGCGCACGCCGCGTCGGGCTACGTGAACTATCTGGCCGACACGGGCAAGTACACGATGACGCCCGAGCAAGCGATGTTGTTCGCCGACGAGAACAGCCCGGCGTTCGTGCTCGGCGGATTCCAGATAGCGCTCGCGGCGGGCCGCATCGTCGACCGGCTGTCCGACGCGTTCTGCACGGGCGAAGGCATCGGCTGGCACGAGCACGATCACGGCGTGTTCGAAGGCTGCGCGCGCTTCTTCCGTCCCTCGTACATCGCGAACATCGCGCAGAACTGGATTCCGGCCCTCGATGGCGTTCAGGCGCGGCTCGAGGCCGGCATCCGCGTCGCGGACATCGGCTGCGGGCACGGCACGTCGACCATCATCATGGCGCAGGCATATCCGAACTCGCGGTTCTTCGGCTTCGATTACCACAAGGAGTCGATCGAGTCGGCGCGCAGGGCCGCGCTGGCCGCGGGCGTCGCGGATCGCTGCACGTTCGAGGTCGGCGGCTCGCATGACTACGCCGGTCATTCATACGATCTCGTGACCGTGTTCGACGCGTTGCACGACATGGGCGATCCGGTCGGCTGCGCGCGCCACGTGCTCTCGACGCTCGCGCCGAACGGCACCTGGATGATCGTCGAGCCCTACGCCGGCGATCGCATCGAGGAGAACCTGAACCCGCTGGGCCGCGCGTTCTACGCCGGCTCGACGCTGATGTGCACGCCCTGCTCGCTATCGCAGAAAGGCCGCCTCGGCCTGGGCGCGCAGGCCGGCGAAGCGCGGCTGCGCAACGTGGTCACGTCAGCGGGATTCCGCCACTTCCGCCGCGCGTTCACCTCGCAGGTGAATCTCGTGCTGGAAGCGAGGGCGTAAGGAAAGATGGTGCCTGGCACGGAAAAGCCGGGAGAAGCCCGGAATCCGGAGGTCTGACGAGGCGCGACGCTTCTCCCGGCTTTTCCGTGCCAGGCACCGTCTTCTCAGGCGACGGCGATCGGGTTCGAGCGGTAGTGAGGGCTGGGCTTGCAGATCTCCTTGATCCGCTGCCAGCCGGGCCGGTATTTCGCGACGGAAACTTCGAGTTCGGTCGCGCCGAGTTTCGGGAACTCGGCGGCGATCGAATCGAGCATGACCGTGAAGCGCGGCAGCCCCTTCGGAAACTTCGCGCTCTTCGTGAATACGATGCGGCCCTCGACCGGCGTGTCCTGCGCGAGGGCCTTCACGCTCGCGATGCGGTCGTAGAGGGCGGACTGCGGATTCACGAAGGTGCTGCGGCGCGGACCATTCATCAGCGTCCAGTCGGTCATCTGGTCGCCGCCGAACACGATGCCGGCGACGTCGCGCATGTCGATCACGATGACGCCGCGGCTGGTCAGCAGCAGGAAATCGAGGTGGAAAACTCCGCCGTTGCCGTCCGGCACCAGCACGTTGCGCAGGTAGTCAGCCGCCCCGCTCGTCACGCGCGCGACTCGGCGCGCATCGCGGCGTCGCATCATCACGGCGCGCCCACCGAAGAGCGCGAGGAGCAACACCACGAGCACGCCAACGGCGATCGCGCCGAGCTGCATCTGGGTCAGGCCGAACGGGGGATTCACGCGTGCTCGCTCTGCTCTAGGTTTTTTGCAATGCCGCGGTCAGTGCTGCGAGCTCGGGGTCGAGATCCTCGCAGGACACCGGTCGCGAGAACAGTTTAGCAAGGCTTTCCGGCATTTCGATTCGGGAACCTGTCAACGGCTCCACGATTTCGCGAAATTTGGCCGGATGCGCCGTCGCCACCAGGACCCAGCGGCCATCCGCGCGCTCGGTCGGGTTCATGCGCGCGTAAACCTCGGCCGCGGTGGCCGTGTGCGGGCACCAGGGCTTCCCGTATTGCGTGAATTGCGCGAAATCCGTCTTGATGCGCGCCGAGATTTCTGCATCGGTCACGCTTTCGGCGCGCACGGCCTGGCGCACGTCGCCGACGTCCGGAAACAGTGCGCACAGGCGTTCCATGTTGCTAGGCGCGCCCACGTCCATCGCGGATGCGAGCGTCGGCACGCTGGCGCGCGGCTTCCAGTCGCCGCTCTGCAGGAAATCCGGCACCGTGCGGTTCGCGTTGTGCGCCAGGATGATGCGTCCGATGGGCAATCCCAGCTTGCGGGCCCAGACGCAGGCGACCGAGTTGCCGAGGTTGCCGCTCGGAATGATGAAATTCGGTGCGACACCATGCGCGCGTTGCACCGCGAGACTGGTCGCCGCGTAGTAGACAGCCTGTGGCAGCAGCCGGCCGAGATTGATGCTGTTCGCGCTCGACAGTTCGAAGCGCGCCTTGAGCGCCGGATCGACGAACGCCTCCTTCACGAGCCGCTGGCAGTCGTCGAACGTGCCGTTGACGCGGTACGAATGCACGTTGTCGCCCCAGCAGGTGAGCTGGCGCTCCTGTGTCGGGGACACGAGGCCCTTCGGGAAGAGCACGGACACTTCGATGTTCGGCCGCTGGTGGAACGCGGCCGCGACCGCGCCGCCGGTGTCGCCCGAGGTCGCCACCAGAATGTTGAGTGGCCGGGTCGCATTCGCGCGCAGCCGCTGCATCGACGCCGCGAGGAACCGCGCCCCGAAATCCTTGAACGCCGCCGTCGGGCCGTGGAACAGCTCGAGCACGGACAGCTTGCCGCCCTCCGCCACCGGCACGAGCGGCGCCGGGAAATCGAACGCGTCGCGCACGATGGCGCCGATCTCGGACGCGATCGGATCGCCTTCCGCGAACGGCTTGATGAACACTTCCGCGACCTCGGGCAGCGTCGTCGCGCCGTCGAAAGCGGAAAGCGGAATCGTCGGCCAGGTTTCGGGGATGTAGAGGCCGCCATCGGGCGCCAGGCCCTGCGTCAGTGCCGCGCCGAAGGAGACGGGAGCCGAGCTCCCGCGAGTGCTGATGAATTTCATGTGAGGGTGGGGATAGAGGTGCCCGGCACCAGGGTGGGGATTACGCCTGGCTCACGACATGCGCGCCCGTCGAGGAGATGGGCACGATCCAGTGATCGACCTTCATGTTGGAAGCCTTGAACGCGTCGACCATCGCGTCGCGCACACGCAGCGCATCGCAGTCGAGCGACCACGCGAACATCGAGGGGCCCGCCCCGGAGATCGTGCAGCCGAGCGCGCCGTTGGCCATCGCGGCCGCGCGCACGTTTTCGAAGCCCGGGATGAGCTGAGAACGCTGCTTCTCGATGATCACGTCCTCGAATGACGCGCGGATCACGTCGAGATCGTTCGAATAACAACCGGAAATGAAGCCCGCGAGGTTCGCGGTCTGCCAGATGAAATCGGACATCGGCACTTCTTTCTTGAGTATGCCGCGCGCCTGCTTCGTTGACAGGAACAGGTGCGGATGCACGAGGATCGCGCGGATGCCGTTCGGCACCGGAATCTGCTTCACCCGCGGATTGTCGATGCCGACGGTGAGCACGAGGCCGCCGAACAGGCTCGGGCTGATGTTGTCGACGTGCAGCGAGCCCGACGATACGGCCTCGCCCTGCATCGCGAACTTGAGTAGTTCGAGCTTGGTGAGCTGGTTCGGCAGCAGCGCGTTCGCCGCGACCACGGCCGCGACGGCCGACGCCGCCGAACCGCCGAGGCCGGAGCCGAGCGGAATGCCCTTGTGGATCGATGCGGCGAAGCCGAAGCCCGGATTCAGCGCCTGCTGCATGGCGAGCAGCGCGCGTCCCGCGGTGTTCTTCTCCGGATCGCTCGGGATGTTCGTGACGACGCCGGTTGCGCCCGTCATGACGACGCCGGGCTTGTCCGTGCGCTCCACCGTCACCGAGTCGCCGAGCACGTCGACCGAGAAACCGAGGATGTCGAAGCCGATCGCGACGTTGGCCGCGGAGGCCGGCGCGAATGCGGTTGCCTTCTTCACGACACTCACAGGTGCGCTCCGAGGTATGAGCAGACGCGCAGCAGATCCGCGAACACACCCGCCGCCGTGACCTCCGGACCCGCGCCCGGGCCCTGCACGATGAGCGGGTTCGTGTTGTAACGCGCGGTCGCGTAACGCACGACGTTGTCCGTCAGCGCGATGTTCGCGAACGCGTGCGTGCGATCGAGCTCGCGTACGCCCACCGAGGCTTTGCCGTCGGCGGTCAGGCGACCCATGTAACGCAGCACCTTGCCGCGCGACGCCGCCGCGTCGAAACGCTTCTTCATTTCGTCGTCGAATTTCGGCAGGCCATTCATGAAGTCGTCGATCGAACCCTTCTCGAGACCCGGCGGAATCAGGCTCTCGACTTCGACGTCCTTCATCTCGAGCTTCAGGCCCATCTCGCGGCCGAGGATGATGACCTTGCGCACGAAGTCCGTGCCCGAGAGGTCGTCGCGCGGATCCGGCTCGGTGTAACCCTTCGCCTTCGCGTCCTTGACGATCTCGGAGAACGGCGTCTTGCCGTCGTACACGTTGAACAGATAGGCCAGCGTGCCGGAGAAGATGCCTTCGACACTCGAGAGCTTGTCGCCGGTCTCGCGCAGGTCGCGCAGCGTCGAGATCACGGGCAGGCCCGCGCCGACGGTGGCTTCGTATAGATAGGACGAGCTGCCGAGGCGGCGCGCCTCTTTCAGCGATTCGTAATACGCGAGCGGTCCGCTGTTCGCCTTCTTGTTGGGCGTCACGACGTGGATGCCCGCCCCGAGCCACTCGGCGTAATGCTTCGCCACGCCCTCGTCCGCGGTGCAATCGAGGATCACGGTGTGCGGCAGGTGATCGACGTGCAGGTGTTCGGTGAACTTCGCGATGTCCGCGGGCGTCTTGCTTGCGTCGAGCGCGGCCTTCCAGCCGTCGACGGCGATGCCCTGCTCCGACAGCAGCATCTTCTTGCTGGTCATGATGCCGCGCACGCGCAGGTCGAGCTTGAAGTCGCGCAGCAGGCGCTCGCGCTCCGCCTCGATCTGCTCGAGCAGTACGCGGCCCACCGCGCCCGGGCCGATGAGGCCGATCGAAATCGTGTGCGGCGAGAGATAGAAACCGGAGTGCACCGCGCGCAGCGCGCGCGTCGCGTCCTTGCCGTCGACGACCACCGAGATGTTGCGCTCGGAGGCGCCCTGCGCGATCGCGTGCACGTTGACGCTGGCGGAGCCGAGCGCGTTGAACACCTGGCCGGAAACACCCGGCAGGCCGGCCATGCCGTCGCCGACCACGGCGAGGATGGCGAGGTCCTTGTCGACCTGGATGCTCTGGATCTGCCCTTCCTTGATCTCGCGGTCGAACGCGGCCGACACGACGTGCGCCGCGCGTTCCGCTTCCACGCCCGGGATCGCGCAGCAGATGGAATGCTCCGAACTACCCTGCGAGATCAGGATGACGGAGATGCCCTCCTCGCGCAGCGCGCCGAACAGTCGATGCGCGGTGCCGGGTACGCCGATCATGCCCGCGCCCTCGACGTTCACCATCGCGATGTTCTCGATCGAGGTGATGCCCTTCACGGGCAGCCGGGAATTCGGCTTCGCGCAGATCAGCGAGCCCTGTTTCTGCGGCGCGAACGTGTTGCGGATCCAGATGGGAATGCCGCGGCCCACGGCCGGCGCCATCGTCTGCGGATGGATGACCTTGGCGCCGAAGTACGCGAGCTCCATCGCTTCGTTGTATGACAGCGCGTCGATGACCTTCGCGTCCGGCACGCGGCGCGGGTCCGCGGACAAGACGCCGTCCACGTCCGTCCAGATGTGGATCTCGCTCGCATCGAGCAGCGAGCCGAAGATGGAGCCCGAGAAGTCCGAGCCGTTGCGGCCCAGCGTCGTCTGCACGCCGTTGGGCTTGGAAGCGATGAAACCGGTGATGATCAGCGTGCCCTGGAAGTCAGGGCCGACGAGCGCCTCGAGCTTGGCGCGCGATTCATCCCACAACACGGCAGGTCCCAGCGGACCCCACTCCACCACCACGGCCTGGCGCGCATCGACCCAGCGCACCGCGCCGGGACGCTTGGCACGCGCATCGAAGAAATCGCGGAACAGCTTGGTCGACCAGATCTCGCCGTAGCCCGCGATCAGGTCGCGCACGTTGTTGGCGGCCGAACGGGTCAGCTTGACGGTGTGCAGGATGCCTTCGATGTCGTGACGGTCGCGGTCGAACGCGGCCATGTAGAGCTGGCGCGCTTCGGGCTTGAGCAGTGCCTCGGCGATCGTGTTGTGCCGCGCGCGCAGCGCGTCGAGCTCACCGCGATACGCGTCGTCCTGGGCCTCGGCCCGGGCGACGAGACTGAGCAATGCGTCGGTGACGCCGCGACAGGCGGAAAGCACCACACCCAGGCGACCCGCGGGCAGCGTTTCGAGAATGTTGGCGACGCGCTTGAAGCATTCGGCGTCCGCGACCGAAGAACCGCCGAATTTGTGTACGACCCAGGCGGCAGGGTCAGAGGCTGGCATGAAAAATTGGGACCTGGAGGGTGCAAAAAAGCCCGGCAAATCTACTAGTTGCACCCCTACGGGTGCAAGCACGGGGCGCCGGGATTGCATATATTTGCGACACAGATGAGTCTCCACCGGCTTCTGCCCTTGTACGAGCGAGCACGCCTCGCAAACGAGCCCCTCGTGCTCGCCACCGTCATCCGGACCGGTGGCTCGACCTATGCCAAACCCGGCGCCCAGATGCTGATCGCGGCCAATGGCGAATACGCGGGTCTGCTGTCCGGCGGATGCCTCGAGGGCGACCTGCGGGAGCACGCCCGGGAGGTGGCGGATACGGGCGCCGCGCGGATCGTGAGCTACGACCTGCGTAGCAGCACGGACCAGCTCTTCGGGCTGGGCGCGGGCTGTGAGGGCGCCATGGACGTGCTACTGACGCGAGCCGGACCGGAGGCGGGATGGCAGCCGCTGCCGTATCTCGCGGGCGCATGGCAGCGCGCGGAGACCTCGCGGCTGGCGTTCGTGATCCGCACCGGTGAATCGAACATCGCGCTCGGGACGATTTTTCCGACCGAGGGCGATGTGCCCGAATCGGTGCGCGGCGATGCCGCCCTGCGCGAGTTGTTCGACGAGGCCGTGTGCGTGAGCGGCACGGCGATCGCACGCGCGCCAGGGCTCGACGTCGAGATCTTCGTCGCCACCTTCGCGCCGCCGCCGCGCCTGCTGATGTTAGGCGGCGGTCCCGATGTGCGCCCCGTGGCCGAACTCGCCGATTTCCTCGGCTGGCGCGTGACCGTGGTCGATCATCGCGCGGCCTATCTCGTGCCCGCGCGTTTTCCTGCATCGGTGCGGCTGGTGGAGTCGAGCACCAGCGAGCTCGCGACGGCGGTGAAGCTGGCCGACTACTCGGCGGCGATCGTCATGAGCCACCACCTGGAATCGGATCAGAACTACCTGCGGGCGCTCGCGCACAGCGCCGTGCCCTACGTCGGCCTGCTCGGCCCCGCCGCGCGCCGCGAGAAGCTGCTGCAGGACCTCGGCGCCGATGCCGAGCCCTTGCGCGAACGCCTGCGCGCCCCCGTCGGCCTCGACATCGGCGGCCGCGCACCCGAGTCCATCGCACTGTCGATCGTCGGTGAGGTCCACGCCTTTCTCAACGGCCGCGCCGGCCGCCCCTTCACCGAGACCGCGCGATGACGGTCGGTGCCTGGCACGGAAAATCCGGGATTAGCGGGTTCCGGTGCCTGGCACCCCTGCCCGGTAGAAACCGGTGAGCGAGGAACTCCTCGCACTGATCCTTGCGTTGGCGGTGTCCGGCGTGATCGCCGGGTTCGTCGCGGGGTTGCTGGGCGTCGGCGGCGGCATCGTCACGGTGCCGGTGCTCGAGTACGCGCTGCGGTTCGCGGACGTGCCGGCTGACTACCGCATGCACGTCGCGGTCGCGACGTCGCTCGCGGCCATCATCCCGACCTCGATCAGCTCGGCGCGTACGCACCATGCGCACGGCGCGGTCGACTGGGAGCTCGCACGGAGCTGGGGCGCACCCATCGTGATCGGAGCGATTCTCGGCAGTCTTTTCGCATCACACGCGCCGCTGTTCGTGCTGGCCGGTGTGTTCGGCACCGTCGCGCTGCTGATCGCCGCGAAGATGCTGCTGCCGCTCGACGACCTGCGCTTCGCGCGGAACGTGCCGCGGCGCGCGGGCGGCGGCGCGCTCGCCACGCTCATCGGCATCGTCTCGGCCATGATGGGAATCGGCGGCGGCACGCTCACGGTGCCCACGCTGAACCTGTGCGGTTACCCGATCCACCGCGCGGTCGGCACGGCCGCGTTCTTCGGGATCTTCATCAGCATCCCGGGAACCGTCGCCTATCTACTGGCGCGCCCGCCGGTCGAGCTACCCTGGGCCACGGTCGGCTTCGTGAGCCTGATCGGCCTCGCGATCATCGCGCCCGGATCGATGCTGACCGCGAAACTCGGCGCACGCGTCGCGCACAAACTCAGCCGACGGCGGCTCTCGCAGGCGTTCGGATTCTTCCTGCTGATCGTCGGCGCGCGGATGCTCTACCGCGCGTTCGCCTGAGACGTCCGCGCGACGTCGCCGTCTTCGTAGACGACGTCCGGCGGCAATACCGGCACCGGGCAGTCGACCAGCAGGCAGGTGGCGCGCAGCAGGTCCACCTGCGGCACGGTCAGCGCACCACCGACCGAGATCACGCGCGCCATCCCTTCGGCGAACGCGCGTTTGCCGGTCGGATGAATCTGGTCGATGCCCGCGATCGCGGCATCGAGCTGCGCCGGCGCGGCCAGCGCGTCCGGATACGGCGCCCACTTCGGCGGCGGCAGCAATCCCATGAGGCCCGCGCGATACGCATTCTGCCCCTGGTCGCCGGCCGGGAAGCGGCACCTCGCAAGCGCGGCATACAACGCGCACACCGCCTCCGCGCGCTCCGGCAGCGGGACCGGCGGCGGCGTGTCCTCCGCTTTCTGCGGAACCTTTGCGGGAGTTCTGGCGAGTTTCTTCTCGAGCAGTCGCGTCACGGCGTGACGCAGCATGTCGCCCGCCACGGTCGGCGCGAAAGCGCGCGCGACGGCGCGCAGCCGCTTGCGCTGCGCCGGCTCCATGTTCTCGAACAGCGGCAGCAGGTCGATGAGGAACGGCAGTTTCGACGCCGGCGCGAGTTGCGAGATGCGCGCGATCTGCGCCTGGGTCTCTTTCATCAGCTCGATGCCGAGCAAGGGCGCGAGCTTCGTGAGCTGCATGCGCCACTTCGCCGGCTCCGATGCGAGCAACGTCGCGACGAACGCGCCCTGCACGGCTTCATGCGAGCCTTCGATCTGCGCGAGGTACGAAACGATTGCGTGCTGCTGCTCCTCGCTCAGGCGATCGCGCAGCACGTCCGGTGGCAACACGCGGCCCGAGAGCTTGCGCACGCCACTGGTCATCGTCTCGGCCAGTGAAAGACCACCCAGTCGCGTGCTGCTGGCGCTGGCAGGCACGGACGCCGGAGCAGCCGGGGAAGCCCCCGCACCCGCTCCTGCGGGTCTTGCAGCCGTAGTCGACTCGGCGGCGGCCGCCATGACCACGCCCGCGACCACGGGGCTCGTCATTCCCAGCGCGCCCGTTTCCAGCGGCGGTGGAGGCGGCTCACCGGCCGCGGCGGCCTCCTCGGCCAGCTGTTTGGCGACCAGCCGGCGGCGTTCCTCACTCACCAGCGACTTGAACCGGCTCGGCGTGATGCGCGAGTCGAGCGCGCGCACGCGCTCTTCGAGCGTCGGGTGCGTCGCGAAGAAGCTGCCGAACCTGGAAGCCCAGGACGGCTCGCTGCTCGCGATGAACATGTGCGCCACGCCGGAGGCTGCCGCGTGTTCGAGACGAGTGCCCGCGTGATTCGCCGCCATCGCGACGAACGCGCTCTGCAGCGCGCCGGGATTACGCGTGAACTGCACGGCCGAGGCATCCGCGAGATGTTCGCGGCGCCGCGAGATCGCGGCCTGCAGCATGCGGCCCGCGACCATGCCGACGCTGCCCGCGGCCCAGATGCCGAGCGCGATGATCTTGAGCCGTGCCGCGTCCTTGCCGCGCGCGCGTCCCCGCAACATGCGCAGCGCGAGGTCGGTGACGACCCACAGGCCGAAGACCCACGCGGCGAGCCGCATGTTGAGCTTCATGTCGCCGTTGAGAATGTGGCTGAACTCGTGGCCGATGACGGCCTGCAGCTGCTCGCGATCGAATGCGTCGAGCGCGCCCTGCGTGACGGCGACCGCCGCCTCGTCCGGCGAATGCCCCGCCGCGAACGCGTTGATGGCCTCTTCGTCGGGCAGTACGAAAACTTGCGGCTTTCGGATGCGCGCCGCGATCGCCATTTCCTCGACCACGTTGACCAGGCGCTGGCGCTTGAGGTCGTTATCGTTCGCCGTCACGGCCACGCCGCCGAGCGCCTGCGCCACCGCCGCACCGCCCGCGCGCAGTTGCGAGGCCTTGTAGAGCGACGAACACAGGATGATCGCGCCGACCACGCCCGAGATCCCGAACACGATTCCCGGGTTCTCCACGAGCTCGCGCGGATGCACGCCGAACCCGACGATCACGACGAGATTCATGACGAGGATCACGAGCAGCATGGCGGCGATGAATCCGCCCACCAGGATCCGGGTGTATTTGCGCTGCGTGTCCTGTCGCTGGAAGAACTGAGTACCGCTCACCGTCTCGCTAACCCTTTGAAAAGGCGTGGACTGAACAGAACGCAAACTACCCTCAAACGAACCGCCCGGGCGTGCTCTGGCGCACGCGGGGCGGCAAAAAAGTCGCTCCAGATGAGACCCGTTTAACGTTCGCGGGGGCCCCCGGCGCGGGCGGGCGACGGTAACCGGGTTAATATCCTGACCCATGAATCTCGAACCGCAGAAGACCGATTCCGAAATCCGCACCCTGGGCGGCACGGCGCGCCTGTTCGTCGGTCTCGCGATCGTCGTACTCGCGGCGATGGCGATCCTCACGGTGCTCGAAGTCATCCCGCGCGAAGCCTTCAGCGAGGTGGCGGCCAAGACCGGGATCATCGTCGGCATCTGCGCCGTCGCGTCGGTCGCGATCGGGTTCCTGACTCGCCGTTAGGGTCCGATGACCGAATCCCCGTCAGCGGATCCCAGCCACGTCCACGTGGTGGTGCTCGCGGCGGGTGCATCCACGCGTTTCGGTTCGACCAAGCAGCTCGTGCGCGTCAACGGGCGGCCGCTCATGCATACCGTGGTGAGCCGCGCGGTCGAGCTGGCGGGTCACAGCGTCACCGTCGTGCTGGGTGCTCACGCGGGCGAGCTCGCGCCGCTGCTCAAGCACACGCCGGCCTCCGTGACCGTCAACCGCAACTGGGCCGAAGGCATCGCGAGCTCGATTCGCGAAGGGGTCGCCCACGCTCCCTCGACCTGCGATGCCATCCTGTTCCTGCTCGCGGACCAGGCCGCGGTGACCACCGAGGATCTGCGCCGGCTCGTCGGCGCCTGGAAACGCAATCCGAATTCCATCGCCGTGGCGCAGTACGCCGGCAACATCGGCGTTCCGGCCATTTTCCCGCGCTGGTGTTATCGCGAGCTCAACGAGCTGCGCGGCGACCGCGGCGCGCAGCCGCTGCTGCAGCGGCATCTCGATCGTCTGGTGCGTCTGCCGATGCCGAGCGCGGAGTTCGACATCGACCGGCCGGAGGACCTGCTGGCGCTCGAGGCCAACACGCCCATCAAGCGGCGCTCGCTGTCGGTCGATTCCTGAGCAGTCCGTTCCGGGCGCGAGCTAACTACCCTCCCATCGCGAGCGCCAGCATTCGCGCCATCGGGTAGGCCAGCACCACCACGCTGCAGGGCGCCAGGCACAGCAGCAGCGCGGCCCACAACTTGAGCGGCGCGGCGCGTGCCACGTACTCGGCCCGGGCGAAGCGTTGCGCCGCGCACTGCCGCGCCTTGTCGCGCAGCACCGGCGCGAAGTCGACGCCGAGCTTGTGCGCGGCACGCAGGGCTTGCAGCAGCGAGCGCATCGGTGCGAGACCCACGCGCTGCTCGAGTGCGCGCAGGATCTCGAGTGGCTCGGCATCCACGCCCTGCTCCGCGATGGTCCGCTGCCAGGCCCGTCGCAGCGCCCCCTCGGGCGCGCGCTCCGCGCACGCGACGAACGCCGTCGACAAACTACTTCCCCCTTCGAGCGCCAACGCCAGCAGGTCCAGGTGCAGCGGCAGGTCGTCGAGCATCTCCCGCTCCACGCGCCGCCGGACGGACGCGAGGAACTGCGGGGCAACCGCGTACCCAATGACACCGGCCGACGATGCCGCCAACAATCCAATCGTCCCAAGGGAGATCGTCGCAGCCATCACCGGCGCCGCAACGAGCGCGCCGCCAGAAGCACGCGTCAGGGTCCAGTGATCCGGCGCGTCGAGCCGCGCGAGCTCGCCGAAACGCAGCGCGTCGCGAATGTCGACGAGGCCGCGAAAGCCGAACACGGAGAACGCGACGATTGCGGCGCCTGCCACGAGCAACACGAACGCGGGTATGCCTTCCATGGCTCATACCGCGGCGCGCGTGATGCGCCAGAGCATGAAGCAGCCGAGCGATTCGACCAGCAAGACGAACAGCAACGCCGCGTCCGGCAGACGCAGATCGAATGCCAGCAGCGCGGCCCACAGGAGTATCGGAAGCGCGGCCGCGACCGCGGCGCGTTCGAGACCGGAGCGCGTGCGCGCCAGCATCTTGCGTTCGAACGCGACGCGCCGGCGCAAGCGCAGCCCGAGACGCTGGGCCGCATCCGCGAGCATCGCAGGGCTCAGCCGATTCATCTCGAGCGCGAACAGGAAGGCGCGCGATTCCGGCACGCGATCGGTGAGCCGCGCGATGCGCTCCGCCAGCTGGGGATCGAACTTCTCCGCGACGTCGCGCCGCAACGCGTGCGCGAACGCCTGCAGGGCCAACGCGAGTTCGCTGTCCTCGCGGCTCTGCGCGCGCCGCCGCCAGGCATCCAGCGCAGGCAGCGCCACGAGCAGCGCCGCCACGAGCATCACGACCGGCACACCGAGGCTCTCGATCACCATGGCTGCACCCGCAGCGGCAGTCCGTCGCGATCCTCGAGCAGCACACCGTACGACTGCCACAAGCCGACCAGCACCAGCACGGCCATCAGCGCCGTCACGATGCGTTCGTGATTCGTCATGGCTTTGCGCTTCCTTGCGTCCATGCGCCATTGAAGCGCGGCGCAGGCGGCGCCGTGAATCCGACTATCCGACGTGAATGCGCAGCTTTGCGGCTTGCCACGCCGCCGGCGCGGCGTCGGTCATTGCCATGACTATTTCATCGTGGGCATGACGAACTCGGCCGCCTGTCCTCCGTCGGGCCAGCGGCTCGTGACCGTCTTCAGGCGCGTGTAGAAACGCACGCCTTCCATGCCATGCATCGCGTGATCCGCGAAGCTCGATCGACGCCAGCCGCCGAAACTCATGAACGCCATCGGCACCGGGATCGGCACGTTGACGCCAACCATGCCGACCTCGATCGACTGCACGAACGCACGCGCGGCACCGCCGTCGCGCGTGAACACCGACGTGCCGTTCGCGAACTCGTGCGAGTTCACGAGCCGCACCGCCTC
>JAEYUC010000041.1 GCA_023433705.1 Pseudomonadota bacterium | reverse complement strand
CCCCGATGTCAGAATCCATGAGGTCGAGAGCCCTGTCCGCGTATGCCGCGAGCCGATCGTGCAGCGCATGAAGGATTCGTTGTCCCGCGCTTTGGCCAAGCGGGATGAGCTTCACGGCGGCGAGGACCTGGTTCTCGGTCCACGCCCAAGCGTAGGCCTCGAGCATGGATCGCGCCTCGATGTCCCAACGCGCACATGCGAACGCGAATGCCGTGGCGTGCGCAATCCCCCTTTCGGGAGAGAACCTCACAAACAAGCTGGTCGTGAGGTCGAACTCGGCCAGCACGCGAAACATCGCCGAGCCGAGGTGACGATCTTCCTGGCGCAGTTCATCGGTTTCGCGGCAGGCGATCAGGAATGCATTCCACCGCAGGACCTCTGACTCATCCGCCAGCCACGCCTCGCGCAGACGCACGAGCACCGGCAGGTCCAGGGTAGCGAGACTTCCTTCGGCGATGCCGCCGATCCAGTCGAGCGCGCCGGCCTCGTCGGTCACCCATCCCGCCTCCACCGCGTATTCGAGTCCTTGCGAGAAATGAAAGGACCCGATCGGCAGTGCCGGGCTGGCAAGGTGCAGCAGGCGCAGCACCTTCGACTCAGTCGTGCGAGTGTGAATGCGAGTGGTGCGAGGCGGAGACATAGGCGCCGCCCTCCGGTTCGAACGGCCGCTCTTCGACTCGTACCTCCAGGCCGAAGCCGCGCAGCATGTCGTCGAGCACGTGATCGTGGCTGTAACGCACCCAATCAGGTCCGATCTCGAGCGCGACGTGACGGTTGCCGAGGTGGTAACTCGCGCGCGCCAACGTGCGCGGGTCGCTGGTGTGGACGGTGGAGACGGTCTCGGGCGCCGCTTGCACTTCGATCACGCGACCGTCGTCGGCGAGCAGCAGGTCCCCGTGACGCAGCACCGAACCGCGTTCGAGGAAGAGCCCGGCCTCCTCGCCGTTGTCGAGCACAGCGCGCAGCCGGCTCTTCGATCGCTCCGCAAACGGCAGCACCAGCCTGCGTTCGGGCGTACGCGGATGGTCGGTGGACTTGTCGAGTTTCAGGTTGATCTTGAGCATGAGGAACGGGGGAGTGTCCCCATCAAAACAGGAAGTAACGTTGGGCGAGCGGCAGCACGCTCGCGGGTTCGCAGCGCAGAAGTTCGCCGTCCGCGCGCACTTCGTAGGTCTGTGAATCTACGGCCACCTTCGGCTGGTAATCGTTGAGCACCAGGTCCTTCTTGCGGATCGCGCGCGTGTTGCGAACCGCCACCAGCCGTTTCGCGAGGCCCAACTTTTCACCCATTCCCGAATCGAGGCCGGCCTGCGACACGAAGCTCACGCAGGTCGCGGCGCGCGCCGCGCCGAATGCCCCGAACATGGGACGGTAGTGCACGGGCTGCGGCGTCGGGATCGACGCGTTCGGATCGCCCATCGGCGCGGCGACGATCATGCCGCCCTTGATGATCATCGCCGTCTTCGCGCCGAAGAACGCGGGCTTCCACAGCACGATGTCCGCGAGTTTGCCGTTCTCGATCGAACCCACCTCGTGCGCGATGCCGTGTGTGATGGCCGGATTGATCGTGTACTTCGCGACATAGCGGCGCACGCGGAAGTTGTCACTCGCCCCTCGATGGGGTGACGATTTTTCCTCCGGCAGCGCACCGCGCTGCACCTTCATCTTGTGCGCGGTCTGCCAGGTGCGCGTGATGACCTCGCCGATGCGGCCCATCGCCTGCGAATCCGACGACATCATCGACATCGCGCCCTTGTCGTGCAGGATGTCCTCGGCGGCGATCGTCTCGCGGCGAATGCGCGATTCGGCGAACGCGACGTCTTCCGCGATGCCCGGATCGAGGTGATGGCACACCATGAGCATGTCGAGGTGTTCGTCGACCGTGTTCACGGTGTAGGGCCGCGTCGGATTCGTCGACGACGGCAACACGTTCGCCTCGCCCACCGCCTTGATGATGTCGGGCGCGTGTCCGCCGCCCGCGCCTTCGGTGTGGAACGTGTGGATCGCGCGGCCCTTGAACGCCGCAAGCGTGTCTTCGAGGAAACCGGACTCGTTCAACGTGTCGGTATGGATCGCGACCTGCACATCGTACTGGTCGGCGACGGTAAGGCAGTTGTCGATCGCCGCGGGGGTCGTGCCCCAGTCCTCGTGTAGTTTGAGACCCATCGCGCCGGCCTCTATCTGCTCGGCGAGCGGCAGCGGGAGGCTGGCATTGCCCTTGCCCAGCAACCCGAAGTTGATCGGCAGGTCGTCGAGCGCCTGGTACATCCGGCCGATGTGCCACGGCCCCGGCGTGCAGGTGGTCGCGCTGGTGCCCGCGGCCGGCCCAGTACCGCCGCCGATCATCGTCGTGATGCCCGACATCATCGCGTCCTCGACCTGCTGCGGGCAGATGAAGTGGATGTGCGAGTCGATGCCGCCGGCGGTCGCGATGAGTCCCTCGCCCGCGATGATCTCGGTACCCGCGCCGATCACGATGTCGATGCCGGGCTGCACGTCGGGGTTGCCGGCCTTGCCGATCCCCGAGATGCGGCCGTGTTTGATACCGATGTCCGCCTTGACGATGCCCCAGTGATCGAGGATCAACGCATTCGTGATGACGGTGTCCGCGACCATGTCGGACGGCCGCTGGCTCTGACCCATGCCGTCGCGGATGACCTTGCCACCGCCAAACTTCACTTCCTCACCGTAGATCGTGTGGTCGCGTTCGACCTCGATGACCAGTTCGGTGTCGCCGAGCCGCACGCGATCGCCGGTCGTCGGTCCGTACATCTCCGCGTAGGCGCGTCGCTCGATGCGGGTCATTTGATCGCTCCCATCACCTGTCCCGCGAAACCGTACGCGATGCGGTCTCCGGCGAATTCGACCAGTCCGACTTCGCGCTCCTGCCCGGGCTCGAACCGCACCGCGGTGCCCGCGGCGATGTCGAGCCGGAAACCCTTCGTAACGGCGCGCTCGAAGCGCAGCGCGCGATTGGTTTCGAAGAAATGGTAGTGAGAGCCGACCTGGATCGGCCGGTCTCCGGTGTTGGCGACCTTGACCTTCAGCGTCTTGCGGCCCACGTTGAGCTCGATTTCGCCCGCTTCGCAGAACATTTCACCGGGAATCATCTGTGCTCCGGACGTCAGGGAATGGGATGGTGGACGGTGACGAGCTTGGTGCCGTCGGGGAACGTGGCCTCGACCTGCACTTCCGGAATCATCTCGGGCACGCCTTCCATCACGTCATCGCGCGTGAGGATGGTCGCGCCGAAGCTCATGAGTTCGGCCACGGTACGGCCGTCGCGCGCGCCTTCGAGGATCGCCGCGGAAATCAGCGCCACGGCTTCCGGGTAGTTGAGCTTGAGGCCGCGCGCCTTGCGCCGCTCGGCGACCAGGGCCGCCGTGAAGATGAGTAGTTTGTCTTTCTCGCGAGGTGTCAATTCCATGGAATTTCCCGGGGGTCAGGTCGCCCAGATGCGTGGCGGCACGGCGTCGCGGCCGACGACAGCGGGCCGGAGTATCCGCCACGCGGCGATGAACAGTTTCCGCACGTGTTCCGCCTGCGGCGCAAGCGCTCGCAGCACGAGGACGCCATCGACGAACGAAACGGCGGCGAGCGGCCGATCGGCGAGTCCTGGATCGGCAAGCAGCTCGCGTATCGCCTGCACCGATTCACGCTTCGCGGGAGTGGCGAGCAAGGTGCCGATGGCCTCCTGTCCGGCGAGCCCCCAACGCGCGCCGCGCGCAGGCGAGTTGCCGGCGAGCCGCAAGCGGTCGATGAAAACGGGAGTTGAAATGGGGACATTCTCCGTTTCCTGGCAAACGGGGACAGACCTGCCGGCGGCTCGCCACAACTCGAGATCGAGCGCCAGCGCGCCGGCATCGAACGCCTCACCGCGCGCGGGCAATCCCAGGCAGGCGATCTCCCAACCGATGAAGCGCGACTGCTCGTCGACGAACACGCGTGTCGCGGTGCGTACCTCCGCGCCGCGATAGAAGATGTTCTCCTGCGGCAGCCACTCGAGCGTCGCGCCCGCCGCGCGCAGTTCCTGCACCTGCGACGACACGCGCGCGTCGCAGCGATAGAACTTCGTCGCGGCCGGCGTCGTGATCAGCGCGTGCGCACCCTCGTCCACCTGCACGTCGACGCGTAGCTCATCGCCGCCGACGACTCCGCCCGGCGGATGCACCAGGTAGACGTGGCAGGGATCGCCCTCGGGATGAAACGGTCGCTGCACGACGAGCGGCCCGCGATGCTCCCGCTCGATGAGTCTCGTGCGACCAACGGCGGGTCTGTCCCCGTTTGCCAGGTAAACGGGCGGGGACAGACTTGAGTCTGTCCCCACACTTCCAATGTCCCCATTGAATCGGAGGCGTAGATGGGCTTGCCAGCCGGACGTACTGCGCGCGGACGCGACGTCCATCGTCACACCGTCAGGTGCTGGTGAACGAGATCGTCGGTCAGGGCGGAGATCGCGCCGCTGCCGACGATGCGGCCCTTGTCGATGATGCGGAACTCGCTCGCCACGCGGCGCGCAAACGGAAGTTTCTGTTCGACCAGCAGCACGGTGAGTTTCGCCTCGCGGTTGAGGCGCAGGATGATATCGCCGATCTCGTGCACGATGTTGGGCTGGATGCCTTCGGCGGGCTCGTCGAGGATCAGCAGTTTCGGATCGAGCACCATCGCGCGGCCGATCGCGAGCTGCTGCTGCTGTCCGCCCGAGAGATCCCCGCCGCGGCGTTTGAGCATCTTCTTGAGCACGGGAAACCATTCGAAGATGTGCTCGGGCACCTGCCTGATCTTGCCGCCGCGCCGCGCGCCGAAGCCGATGCGCAGGTTCTCCTCGACGGTGAGCTGCGAAAAGATCTCGCGCCCCTGCGGCACATACGCGATGCCCAGCTTCGCGCGCCGGTCGGCCGCGATCTGCGAAAGCTCGACGGTCTGCGCGCCGCTGCCGTATTCCATCGCGCCGGAGGCGATCGGCAGCAATCCCATGATGCACTTGAGCAGCGTGGTCTTGCCCATGCCGTTGCGGCCCATCAGGCAGGTGCACGAACCCTCGGGCACGAGCATGTCGATATCCCAGAGGATGTGGCTGCCGCCATAGAACTGGTTGAGACCCTTGATGGACAGCATGGCTAACTATTCCGCCCGGCGTCCTGCGCCTCGCCCAGGTACACCTCGATCACCTTCGGGTTGTTCTGCACGGCGTCCATGCTGCCCTCCGCGAGCACCGAACCCTCGTGCAACACCGTCACCGTGCGCGCGATCGAACGCACGAACTCCATGTCGTGTTCGACCACCACCACCGAGTGTTTGCCGGCCAGCGACAGCAGCAGCTCGGCGGTACGCTCGACTTCCTGCGGCGTCATGCCCGCGACGGGCTCGTCGACCAGCAGCAGCCGCGGGTCCTGCATGAGCAACATGCCGATCTCGAGCCATTGCTTCTGTCCGTGCGAAAGGATCCCCGCCGGCAGATCGCGCTGCTCCTTCAACCCGACCGTGACCAGCACTTCGTCGATACGCGCCACTTGCTCGCCGGTAAGCGGCTTGAACAGGGTGCGCCAGACGGTCTTGCTACCCGCCGCCGCGAGCGCGAGGTTCTGCAGCACGCTGTGATGCTCGAATACCGTCGGCTTCTGGAATTTCCGTCCAATGCCCGCCTCCGCGATTTCCGGTTCCGTCAGTTGCAGCAGGTCCGTCGTGGTGCCGAACCACGCGCTACCCGAGTCCGGGCGCGTCTTGCCCGTGATCACGTCCATCATCGTCGTCTTGCCCGCGCCGTTCGGCCCGATGATGCAACGCAGTTCGCCCACGTCGATGTACAGCGTGAGGTTGTTGAGCGCACGAAACCCGTCGAAGCTCACGGTGATGTCTTCGACGTAGAGGATCGTGCCGTGCGAGGCATCACCCGGCATCGGACGATCGGACCCGGCGCCCGCGCCGAACACCTTCTGCCACCCCTGCTTGACCACCTTGGCCGCGTTCATGCCGGCGCCTCCGCGGTTTGCGACTTGTCGGGCGTCGGTTCGGTGGGCGGCCTGGCCGCGGGTGGTTTGGCCTTCCGCTCGAGCAAGCCGACCACGCCGCGCGGCAGGAACAACGTCACGATGACGAACAAGGCGCCGAGCGCATACGGCCAGTACTCCGGCATCGCCGCGGTGAAGTAGCTCTTCGCGTAGTTCACGAGCACCGCGCCCGCCACCGCGCCGTACAACATGCCGCGGCCGCCGACGGCCACCCAGATCACGACCTCGATGGAGTTGATCGGCGCGAACTCGCCCGGATTGATGATGCCCACCTGCGGCACGTACAACGCGCCCGCGATGCCGGCGAGCACGGCCGAGAACGTGAAGATCCACAGCTTGTACGACTCGACGCGATAACCGATGAATCGCGTGCGGCTCTCCGCGTCGCGGATGGCCTGCACGACGCGGCCCGCGCGCGAGCGCGTGATGTAGCGGCACGCCAGGTAGCCGAGCACCAGCGCGAGCGCGCTCGCGACGAACAGCGCCACGCGCGTCCCCGGCGCGTTGATCGGGAACCCGAGGATGTCCTTGAAATCCGTCATGCCGTTGTTGCCGCCGAAACCCATGTCGTTGCGGAAGAACGCGAGCATGAGCGCGTAGGTCAGCGCCTGCGTGATGATGGATAGATAGACGCCGGTGACGCGCGAGCGGAACGCGAACCAGCCGAACGCGAACGCCAGCAGGCCCGGCACCAGGCACACCATGATCGCGGCGAACCAGAACATGTCGAAGCCGTGCCAGAACCAGGGCAGCTCCTTGTAGTTCAGGAACACCATGAAGTCGGGCAGTACCGGGTCGCCATACACGCCGCGCGGCCCTATCTGCCGCATCAGGTACATGCCCATCGCGTAGCCGCCGAGCGCGAAGAACGCCGCGTGACCGAGCGACAGGATTCCGCAGTAACCCCACACGAGGTCCACGGCGACGGCGAGCAGCGCGAACGTCATGTACTTGCCGAGCAGCGTCATCGTGTAGGTAGACAGGTGCGCGCCGGAGGACTCCGGCACGGCGAGATGCAGGATCGGCACCACGATGCCGACCAGCGCGACCAGCACCAGGAACACGGCCGTGCCCCGTTCGCCCGCCAGCATGCTGAACAAAGGTCCGCGCGTCATGTCAGCTCTCCGCCGCCCGGCCCTTCTGCGGGAACAGTCCCCGCGGCCGGCGCTGGATGAACAGGATTAACGCGATCAGCACGAAGATCTTCGCCAGCACGGCGCCGGCCCAGGGCTCCATCACCTTGTTGACGACACCCAGCGACATGCCGCCGATGAGCGTCCCCCACAGGTTGCCGACGCCGCCGAACACCACCACCATGAACGAGTCGATGATGTATTGCTGACCCAGGTTCGGTCCGACGTTGGACAGCTGCGAGAGTGCGACACCCGCCACTCCCGCGATGCCCGAACCGAGCCCGAACGTCATCGCGTCCACCCACTGCGTGCGCACGCCCATCGCGCGCGCCATGTTGCGGTTCTGCGCGACGGCGCGGACTTTCAGGCCCAGCGAGGTCTTCTTGAGCACGAGTTGCAGCACGACGAACACGATGACCATGAACAGCAGCACGTAGATGCGGTTGTAGGTCAGCGATAACGCGTCGTTGAACTGCCACGAGCCCGCCATCCACTGCGGCGTCTCGACCGGCACGTTGTTGGCGCTGACCTTGTGCCGCACGAGCTGTTGGAGAATCAGGCTCACGCCGAACGTCGCGAGCAGCGTCTCGAGCGGCCGTCCATACAGGAACTGCACGATGCCGCGTTCGATCGCGACACCCACCGCACCGGAGACGACGAACGCCACCGGGATCGCGATCAGCACCGATGCGCCGATCGAGTCCGGGAACAACACCTGCACGAAGTACGTGCAGTACGCGCCGAGCATCATGAGCTCGCCGTGCGCCATGTTGATGACACCCATCACGCCGAACGTGATCGCGAGACCGATCGCGGCCAGCACGAGGACCGAACCCAGGCTCAGGCCGAAGAACAGCGTCTCGATCGTCGAATACATGCGCCGCGCGCCCTCGATCGCCTTCACGACGTCGGTCGCGGCGGCACGCACACGCTCGTCGGATTCGGGGAAGCTTCCATCCTCGGCCGCGGTCACCATCGCGGTGAGGCGGTTGTAGACGTCCGGGCTCAGGGATTCGGCCAGCGTTTTCACCGCCGCCAGGCGCGTGTCGGCGTCGGAGCTGTCGAGATCGGCGAGTGCCAGTCCTTCCTGCATGGCCTGCTTCACGTCGTCGTCCTTCTCTTCCGCCACGCGCGCGCGCAGCAGCGCGGCGCTGTCGTCGTCGAACGAACGCAGCATTTCCTTCACGGCGTCGAGCCGTACCTTGGCATCGGGATCCGCGAGCGCGAAGCTCGCCACCGAGGCGCGCAGCGCCTTGCGCAGGCTGTTGTTGGTCGTGATGCGCGAGAATTCTTCCGACGCGCCGGAGCCGGCGTCGTCGAGAGTCAGCGGATCGGTGAGCGCCAGGACTGTCTCGCCTCCGTCCGTGATGAAAACCTTGTCGTCCGCGTCGCGGAAATACAGCTTGCCGTCGAGCAGCGCGGCGAGCACGGCTTTCGAATGCGGGTGACGCAGTTCCGTGAGCGTCGCGACGGAGGCGGCCTTGTCGGAAAAACTCGACGTCGCGAGACCGGCGACGGCCGCGGCGAACTCGGCGCCCTTCTCGCCGTCGTTCTGGGCTCCGGATGCCGCGCGCGGAAGGGTGAATGCGAGCAGCATGAACACCGCGAGCAGCACCCACCGTGCGTGAAAAAAGGATCCCGGGAATGCTCCCGGGATCGCAATTGCCTTTTCAGCCACTTTTTTCAGAGTTCTTCTTTCTATTGCCGGTTATTTGTAGTTCTGGGCGGAACACGCCTTCGTCTTCGTGTTGTAGTTGCCGCACTTGAGCGTCACCCAGTCCGCCTCGATGTCCTTGCTTCCGGGCAGGAAGTCGGACCACGCATCGCCCGCCACCAGGCCCTTGGTCTGCCACACCGTGTCGAACTGGCCGTCGGCGCGCACTTCACCGATCAGCACCGGCTTCGTGAGGTGGTGGTTAGGCAGCATCTTGGCGACGCCACCCGTGAGATTCGGCACTTCGAGGCCGATCATCGCGTCGGTCACCTTGTCGACGTCCGTCGTCTTCACCTTCTCGACGGCCTTCACCCACATCTGGAAGCCGATCACGTGCGCTTCCATCGGGTCGTTGAAGGTGCGCTTCGGGTCCTTGGTGAACGCGTGCCACTTCTTGATCCACTCGGTGTTGGCCGGGCTCTTCACGCTCATGAAGTAGTTCCACGCCGCCAGATGGCCGACGAGGGGCTTCGTGTCGATGCCCGCGAGTTCCTCCTCACCAACCGAGAAGGCCACGACCGGAATGTCTTCCGCCGAGATCTTCTGATTGCCGAGTTCCTTGTAGAACGGCACGTTCGCGTCGCCGTTGATGGTCGACACCACCGCGGTCTTCTTGCCCGCCGAGCCGAACTTCTTGATGTCCGCCACGATCGACTGCCAGTCGCTGTGACCGAACGGCGTGTAGTTGATCATGATGTCGGCGTCCGCGACGCCCTTGGACTTGAGGTAGGCCTCGAGGATCTTGTTGGTCGTGCGCGGATAGACGTAGTCGGTACCCGCGAGCACCCAGCGCTTCACGCCGATGTCGTTCATCAGGTAGTCGACGGCCGGAATCGCCTGCTGGTTGGGCGCGGCGCCGGTGTAGAACACGTTCTTCGAGGACTCCTCGCCCTCGTACTGCACCGGGTAGAACAGCAGGCCGTTGTTCTTCTCGAACACCGGCAGCACGCTCTTGCGCGATACCGAGGTCCAGCAGCCGAACACCACGTCGACCTTGTCCTTGACGAGCAACTGCTCCGCCTTTTCGGCGAACAGCGGCCAGTTGGACGCCGGGTCCACCACCACGGCCTCGAGCTTCTTGCCGAGCAGGCCGCCCTTCTTGTTCTGCTCGTCGATCAGCATCAGGACCGTGTCCTTGAGCGTGGTCTCCGAGATCGCCATCGTTCCCGAGAGCGAGTGGAGCACGCCGACCTTGATCGTGTCGGCGGCCTGCGCCACCGAACCCATCGTCATTGCAACGGCGGCGCCGAGTACGGCGAGCCGACGCGTGAATTTGAATTTCGCCATGTTTGTCATCCTCACATTTGAACTTGCAGACCGAGGCCGATCGTCGAGCTGTCGCCGCCGACATCCGGATCGAAACTCTTGTCCAGGTAGAACAGGCTGATGCGCGCGTTGAACTTGTTGATCAGGTAGTTCACGTTCAGCTCGAGCGTGTCCTGGTCGAGGTCCGCGCCAAAGAAGTCGTAGGTCGCCTGGCCGTATTTGCCGAGCACCTGGACCTTGCCGGGGCCGGCTTCGCCGGGGAACAGATAGGCGCCGAGCACGTAGAAGCCGTCCGACTTCTCGTAACCGCCGCCGATCGGAGTTCCATAACCGCCGAGACCGTCGTAGACCGCGTATTCGGCTTCGACCGTGACGACGCCGCTGTTGCCGAGCTTCTTCTCGAGCAGGAAGTCGAACGAATACGCATCGCCGGCGTCCGCGGTCTGCGCCGCGAGACCGATGGCGAGGAGATCCTTCTCACCGTAGTACGTGCCGTTGAGGTAGTAGCCGTCTTCCGAATCCCAGAAGTCGACCTGTACACGCGATGCGAGCAGGACGTCGTTGTCGCCGGTGGTCAGGCCCGAGACGTCGAACGCGCCGACCGAGAACTTCACCTTGTCGTACTGACCCCAGTACATGATGCCGTCGTCACGGCCCTCGGTCTCGAACGGATAGCCGTCCTGCACGCCATCCTGGTAGACCGCCCAGTTGCTCGCGTAGTAAGGACCGTAGAGATTCGCGCGATCGCTCGGCGGCAGGAAGCGGCCGACCCAGATGTTGTGTTTGCCCTCGGCGAAGGAGAACTGCGCGACCGCGTCGATGACACGGATCTCCTCGTCGTTGGAGTTGTACTCCGTGTTGAACATGAACCCGATGTTTTCGTACGCCTTGCCGCTGATGTAGAGGCGCGCGCTGTTCAGCGAGAAGTCGCTGAACGAACCGTCACCGCCCTCGCCCGCGTCGAAGTCGGTGCTCGTGAAGCTGGTGCGCATACCGCCGCCCACCGAGACGTCGCCCGCCGTGGCTTGCGAGACAGGCAGCGCCGCGAGACCGGACAGCACTGCCGCTTTGATGATGTGTGACTTGAGTGACATGGTTTTCCTTGTGAACTAACCCCTGCGAGCGACGGTACGGACCGGGTACCAGCGGAGGTAGGCGTCATTTGACGTAGGCGCAGATGCACATGAACCGGGAGAGTGCGAACCGCCTCCGGACTGCACCCTGACGAAGCAGCTGTACGAATCTTCACCACTTCGCGGTCAAACCACCGCGCGGGCGGGTACGCGGGGCTGGCACATGCCTTGCTATCTATTCAGCCGGGGGAAAAGAGGGAACGCGTCGGCATGAGCTCCAGGCCGAGACAACAAAAAATCATTCGCGAGCGCCGGCAGTACAACCAGTGGGTCAACAGCCAGACACTCGAGGACTACGCGCTGCGGTTCACCGCGGATCGCGCGCGCAAGTCGACTTCGCGCGTCGGTAACACCGCGCTCGGTCCCATCGCGTTCCTGGCCTGCGAGGCGATCGGCGGCACGCTGACGTTGCTGTATGGATTTCCGAACGTCGCATGGGCGATCGGCGCGTTCGCGGTCCTGATGTTCGCGATCGGACTGCCCATCGCCTATCACGCCGCGAAGTACGGCGTCGACATCGACCTGCTCACGCGCGGCGCCGGCTTCGGCTACATGGGCAGCACGGTCACGTCGCTGATCTACGCGTCGTTCACGTTCCTCCTGTTCGCGATCGAAGCCAGCATCATGTCGGTCGCGCTGAACCTCGTGTTCGGCATCCCGATGTGGATCGCGCACATCATCAGCTCGCTCGTCGTGATCCCGATCGCGCTGTACGGCATCAGCCTCATCAGCCGCATGCAGATCGCCACTCAGCCCATCTGGCTCGTGCTGCAGTTCGTGCCGATCGCGATCATCCTCTGGAAGAACCCGACCGAGATCGCGGCCTGGACCCACTTCGCGGGAAGCGAGTCCGCCGGCTCGACGGATGGCGGCGGCGCGTTCGACTTCGTGTTGTTCGGTCTCGCGGCCTCGGTGTTGCTCTCGCTGCTGCCGCAGATCGGCGAGCAGGTGGACTACCTGCGATTCCTTCCCAATCGCACGAAGGAGAATCGCGTGGGCTGGTGGACCGCGGTGGTCGGCACCGGCCCGGGCTGGGTGGTGCTCGGCGGCTTCAAACTACTGGTCGGCTCGTTCCTCGCGGTCTGGCTGGTACGCCAGGGCGTACATCCCTCGCAGGCCGACGAGCCGACGATCATGTATCACCACGCATTCCGCGAGACCTTCCAGTCGCCGACTTTCGCACTGGTGCTCACCGGCCTGTTCGTCATCGTCTGCCAGCTCAAGATCAACGTGACCAACGCGTATGCCGGCTCGATCGCGTGGTCGAACTTCTTCTCGCGGCTCACGCATTCGCACCCGGGGCGCGTCGTCTGGCTGGTGTTCAACGTCGTGCTCGCGCTGCTGCTCATGGAGATCGGCATCTTCCGCGCCATCGAGAGCATCCTGGTCATCTACGCCAACTTCGCCGCGGGGTGGATAGGCGCGCTGACCGCCGACCTCGTCGTCAACAAGCCGCTCGGCTTCAGTCCGAAACACATCGAGTTCAAGCGCGCGCATCTTTACGACATCAATCCGGTCGGCGTCGGCGCGCTGGCCATATCCGTCGTGTTGTCGAGTCTCGCGTTCATGGGAGTGTTCGGCGAATACGCGCGGATCCTCTCCCCGTTCGTCGCGCTCAGCGTCGCCTTCGTCGCGGCGCCCCTCATCGCCTGGTGGACCCGCGGCCGGTATTACCTTGCGCGCCCCGACAATGGCCTGCCCGGCAGGACCGCCGAGCTCGAGTGCTGCATCTGCGAAAACGTATTCGAACGCGGCGACATCGCGATGTGCCCCGCCTACTCCGGACCCATCTGTTCGCTGTGCTGCACGCTCGAGGCTCGCTGCCGCGACCAGTGCAAGACGAACAGCCGCTTCAACGAGCAGCTCGATTTGTTCATCGCGCGCTTCCTGCCGAAGCGCCTGGGCGCGCTGCTCAACACACGCGCCGGCCACTTCGGCGGACTCATGGTGCTGTCGAATCTCGCGATCGCATTCCTGCTCGCGCTGATCTACCAGCAATACGGCCACGCCGCGCCGGCCAGTCGCGAAGCGATCGCGACCACGTTGTGGCTGGTGTACTTCTGCCTGCTCGTGCTGTCGGGCGTGACCTCGTGGCTCATCGTGCTCGCCCACGAGAGCCGGCGAGCGGCCGAGGCCGAGTCGGCCCGCCAGACGACGATGCTCATGGACGAAATCGACGCGCACAAACGCACCGACGCGGCGCTGCAGAGGGCGAAGGAAGTCGCCGAGGCCGCCAACGTCGCGAAGACCCGTTACATCGCCGGCATCAGCCACGAGATCCGCACGCCGCTCAACTCCATCTACGGCTACGCGCAACTCCTGGAGCGCGGCGCCGCCGGCCCCTCGGACAATGCGATCCGCGTGATCCGGCGCAGCGCCGAGCATCTCGCGGATCTCATCGACGGCATCCTCGACATCTCCAAGATCGAAAACGGCATCCTGCGACTGAACCGCGACAAGGTCGCGCTGCCGGAATTCCTCGACCAGATCGTCGACATGTTCAAGCTGCAGGCGGCCGCGAAGGGCATCGACTTCATCTACTCGCGACCGCCGAACCTGCCCGCGGTCGTGCACGTCGACCAGAAACGCCTGCGGCAGATCCTGATCAACCTGCTGTCGAACGCGATCAAGTACACCGAACGCGGCAGCGCGTCGCTGGTCGTGCGCTACCGCAGCCAGGTGGCGGAGTTCGAAGTCTCCGATACCGGCGTCGGCATTCCCGCGGACGAGATCGGACGCGTGTTCGAACCATTCGAGCGCGGCCAGGGCGCCAACGTGCGCGCGATCCCGGGCACCGGTCTCGGCCTCACGATCACCAAACTACTCACGCAGATCATGGGCGGCGAGATCAACGCGTCGAGCCAGGTGGGCGTCGGGACGCGTTTCACGGTGCGCCTGCTGCTCTCCGAGGCCGCGCCGGCGCCGAGCGCCGAAGGCGCGCGCGACATCACGGGTTACTCCGGCGCGCGCCGCAAGCTGCTGCTGGTCGACGATGATCCCGCGCACCTCGACATCGTGCAGAATCTGCTGCGGCCGCTCGACTTCGCGTTGTTCACGGCGCCGGACGGGTCGCGCGGCCTCGCGCTCGCGGGGGAGTGCGATCCCGATCTCGCGATGATCGACATCAGCATGCCGGGCATGAGCGGCTGGCAGGTCGCCGAGCGCCTGCGTGCGCGCTCGAGCCGCCTGAAGATCGTGATCGTCTCGGCCAATGCTCACGAGTTCTCTCCGGGTGGCGCCGGTGCGAATCACGATGCATTCCTGATCAAGCCCATCGACGTGCAGCGCATGCTCGAGTGCCTCGCCACGCAGCTGGACCTGCAATGGATACACGCGGCCACCGTCCCGGAGGACGAGCCCTCGGACCACGGCGGCCACACCCTGCCCGCGCACTCGCGGCACCACGTCGACGATCTCTATCAACTCGGCCTCATCGGGCATGTGCGCGGCATCCAGGCGAAGCTGCGTGAGCTCGAGGGCGACCCCGAAAGCAGGCCGTTCGCGACGCGCATGCGCGCGCTGGTCGCGAACTTCGATCTCAAGCGATACATGCATGTCCTGGAAGGAATGCGCAAACATGGATAAGGGGATGACCAACTACCTCCACGCACCCGACGTCCGCCGCGACACCCTCCTCGTGGTCGACGATACGCCCGAGACCCTCGGGTTCCTCACCGACACGCTCGACCATGCGGGTTTCACGGTGCTCATCGCGACCGATGGCGACAGCGCCCTGAAGCTGCTCGAGCAGATCACGCCGGATCTCGTGCTCATGGACGCCATGATGCCCGGGCTCGACGGCTTCGAGACCTGCCGGCGCATGAAACGCGAGCGCAGGCTCGCGCACCTGCCGGTGATCTTCATGACCGGCCTCACCGAAACGGAAAGCGTGCTCGAGGGCCTGGCCGCGGGTGGCGTCGACTACGTCACCAAGCCGCTGGTCGTCGACGAGTTGCTCGCCCGCATCCGCGTCCACCTGGCGAATGCGCGCGCCGCCGCCGGCTCGCGCGCGGCGCTCGACGCCACGGGACGTTTCCTGCTCGCGACCGACCGGGTAGGCAGGCTGCTGTGGTGCACGCCGAAGGCCCGGCAGTTGCTGGCCGAGCTGTTTCCGACTTCACAGGAATCGGGGCCCTGCCTGCCGCAATCCGTGATGTCGCAGCTCATGCGGCTGCGCTCCGAAGGCGCGGCTCCGCAGGCGCGACTGCTGGTGGATGCCGGGGGCCGCAAGCTCGAGATCTCCGTGCTGAGCCCGATCGGCCCGGACGAACTGCTGTTCCGCCTGACCGAGCTCAGCACCACGGAGGACGAGAAACGCCTCCAGCAGACGCTCGCGCTGACTTCGCGCGAATCCGAGGTCCTGCTGTGGATCAGCCGCGGCAAGGCCAACCGCGAGATCGGCGAAATCCTCGACATCAGCCCCCGGACGGTCAACAAACATCTCGAGCAGATCTTCGTGAAACTGGGCGTCGAGAACCGCGCCTCGGCCGCGGCCCGCGCCGTTCACGCCCTGGCGCGCTGAACCCGGCGAGCGCGCTAGAATCCCCTCACTTCGGCGAACGGGGGACGATCATGAAGATCTGGCGCGTCGGTGTGTTCGTGGCGATGGCGTGTGCGCTCGCCAGTTGCCGATCGCTGCCCGGACCCGAGGAAATGACCGACGACGGCCTCGTGCGCGTGGCCTCACGCGCCTCGGGTGGCGTGTTTCGCAAACCCGACGCGCAGTTCGTGCAGTACAAGCGGCTCATCCTCGAACCGCCCGTCATCGCGTTCAAGTCCGGATGGCGCGACCAGCACAAGGAAGTCACCGACGGCGACGTGCGCAGGATCCGCGACTCGGCGTCGGAGCTCTTTCGCGAGGAATTCGAACGCGCGCTGATCAAGAACCACAAGTGGGAGTTCGCCGAGAATCCGGGCGAAGACGTTCTCATCGTGGAACCGCGCATCGTGGACCTGGACATCCCCGGGCCCGATGCCGGCAACGAGGCGGGCGGAATGAAGACTCTGACCACCGGTCCGGTCAGGATGCAGGTGGTCGGCGAGCTGCGCGACTCCTTGACCGGCGTCATCGTCGGTCGCGTCGACATGTACGACGGCAACGAGTCGTACGGCATCGGCGATACCCAGCTGCGCGAAGCCACGCGCATCTCCAACCTGCACGAAATGCGCATGACCTTCGGCAAGTGGTCGCGCCTGCTGCGCGAAGCCCTCGACGTCGCGAAGGCCACCCGCCCGCACCGCTCCGCGCCCGACGCCGGCGGCGCCCTCAAACCGGAAGCCGAGCCGAAGCCGGACGAAACGTCAAATTAGATAGAGCGGATTCACCGGCTCGAACCCGAGCCGGACGCGCCCGGTATCTTCCATCCACATCGGCTGTGCGATCACGTGCGCGGCCATCGCGAACATGTCCCGATGAATGCGTTCCAGGGGCGAGCTCGTGTAGAGCGCGCTCGCGCCGGCGGCCGCGTGCATCGCGCCGACCGCGGCCCTTCCCTGGGCCATCGCATGGTGCGCGGCCGAGAAGACGTCGGCGATCGAAGCGGGTGTCGCGGCAGCCGATTCCACGAGCGCCCACTGCCGCGCGACGGCGGAATGCAGATGCCCGCGCGCGGCCGCGAGCCGTGTCTGATGTTCGGCGATCATCGCCAGCACGACCGGCCTGTCCTTGAGCGACGGTCCGGGATCGATCGCCGGCTTGTTGCGCGACAGGTCGATCAGCGCGTCGACCGCGGCGCCACCGAGGCCGAGCAACTGCGCGGCGTAACCGGCCGCCATGATGCAGACGATCGGCAGCCGCCCGAGCGCACCTTCGACCGTATTGCCATCGAGCGGTGAGCAGGTCAGCCGCCGCGGCACGAACTTGCCATTGACGACTACGTCGTGACTGCCGGTGCCGCGCAGTCCGCCGGTGTACCAGGTGTCGAGGATTTCGAAGTCCCCGCGCCGCAGCCAGATCATGCGTACCTCGGGCACGTTCGGCGCGAGCATGCGCGGCGCGCCGTTCTCTTCGATCACGCTGCGCACCATGATCCACTCGGCGAGCTCGCAGCCGGACACGAGCGACCAGCGTCCGGTGACGCGGTAACCACCCGCATCGACCGCCGCCCTGCCACTGGGGCGCGTCGAACACGCGTACAACCAGGAAACGTCGCCGAAGATTTCCGAGCGCGCCGCGGCTGCGAGAAAACGGCCGAAAAACGCAGGCAATGCGTTGTTCCACACGATCCACGCGACGGAGGCTTCCGCGCGCGCGAGGGTTTCGTAGAGTGTCAGCGCCTCGGTCGGCGCGAGCGCGAGTCCGCCGAGCTCGCGCGATATCGCGCCTCGACACAGTCGCGCGGACAGGAGTGCGTCCACGATGGGACGCGCGAGACGTCGTCCGCTCTCGGTGGCCTCGCGCTCGCGCGAGATGAGCGGCAACAGCTCGCGCGTGGCCGCGAGGATTTCGTTCGGTGCGGCATTCATGGCGCGATTCTACGCCCGCCCGGACGATCTTCCTCGCTATCGGGGAGCTTCGACGATGAATCCCTTCGCGCGCAACGCCGCCGCGTATCCGTCCCTATCCAGCAACTTGCGCAGTGGCACGATCGCCACGGTAGTTTGATTGGACGCGAGGCTCTGCTGCGCCGCATCGAGCCACAACGTGCGCAGCTGAGCGGCGATGTCGGTCGGGATGACCTCGCGTGCGACCTGCGAATTCATCACCGCCGTCGCGCAGGGCAACATGGGGTTCGGGAGTTGCGGCAGGGCCTCGAGCGCCGTGATGTCGCCCGTCGCCCAGGCACCTGCGCGCCTCGCCTCGATCTCGGTGCGCGACAACGCCTCGACGTAGTCCAGCATCGTGGAAAAACATTCGACGTCCGCGAGAGACTCGCGCGAGAACTCCTTTATCTTCGCGCGCAGCTCGCTGCGCTTGAAGGTGAACTTCATGCTCGGCGTCGTCACCTTCTTCTTTTGCTTCCCGGCGAGCTTGCTCACGACATCCCACACCATGCCGCGCTCGCGCAGGCCGAGATCGTCGATCGCCGCGCGCCGCAGCTTGTCGGCCGCGAAGATCGGCCGCCATTCCTCCACGCCGCGTTCGCGCCCGAGATAACGTTTCTTCTGAGTCAGCCAGCGCGCGTAGAGATCAGCCGGCAGGAGCTGCTCGAGCCGTGCTTCGTCCGGGTTCCTGCGCGCCTTGAGCATCGCGGGCAGATACGTGATGCCGCGCAGGACGCCTATCTTCTCGTCCGGCTCCATCGTCACGTTCGCATCGAGCAGGATTTCCTGCGCGTCGATCACGGCCGCCTCGATTTCGCGCGATTTCCAGCGCAGGCGCTTCGGCAATGCCGGCTGCTCGCCGACTATCCACAACACGTGCGCGGACGGATCGTCGGCGCGCGTGACTTTCCACATGCCGGGCCCGGGAAACTCCCCCGAGACCACGACCTCTTCGAGCGGCTCGTCGGCGTGCGCATTCGCGAACCCGAAAGTCAGGATTGCGACTGCAAGCGTCAGCGAGGATCGGGGCATGCACCGCAGTGTGAACAAGCCCCGGTGCGTCACGCAACGGGCGGCGAACGTTCGACGGTCAGCGTGAAACGGAATACCGCGCCGCCATCCGGCGCGTTTTCCGCCCAGATGCGGCCGCCATGCACGGCGATCATCGATCGCGCGATCGAGAGTCCCAGGCCCATCCCGTCGGGCTTGGTCGTATAAAACGAATCGAAGAGCTGCGGCATGCTCTTGTCGGAGATGCCGTGCCCGCGATCGCTCACGGCCACCTCGACGCTCGCGTCGGCGCCGGCACGCGTGGCCACGAGGATTTCGCGTTCGGCCTCGGGCGTGTCCTTCATCGCATCCATGCCGTTCACGATGAGGATGACCAGCACCTGCTCGATGTGCGACGCATCCCCCATGACCGTCGGCAGATCGGGGGCGAGATCGCGTCGCACCGTCACCCGCCGAAACAGCGCGTCGCCGGCGATGAGCCGCAAAACCTGGGAAACCAGGTCGTTGACGTTCAAGGGACAAGGCTGGAACTCCCGTCGCTGCAGCAACGAGCGGATGCCGCGGATCGCCGCGTCGGCGCGCAGGTCGTCCTTGCGGATGTCCGCGAGGATCTCTCGGATGTCCTCGAGCGGCGGTTTGTCGGACCGCAAGAGCAACTCTCCCGCCTCGGCGTTGCTCAGGATCGCGGTCAGCGGCTGGTTGATCTCGTGCGCCACCATCGCGGTCAATTCGCCGACGGCCGCGAACCGCGTCGCGTGCGCGAGGCGCCGACCGGATTCCTCGGCGCGTTTGCGATCGGTGACGTCCTGCCCGATCGCCTGCAACTCGGGAGTGCGCTCCGATTCCGAGTCGATCGCGTGACAGACCCAATGTTGCCAGCCGCTCGAGCCGTCGGGCAGCGACACCTCGCACTCCCAGGCGCTGTGCTCGGAAAGCTGGATGGCGCGTTCCACGGCGTCGCGCGCGGCGCGCCGCGCATTTGCCGGCAGCAGGTCGAGTAGTTTGGTTCCGAGGAGCTGTTCGCGCGAATTGCCGATGAAGCGGCAAAAGGCAGAGTTGACGAAGGTCAGCGTCGTGTCGTGGAGCATGCGGCAGACGAACCCCGGCTGACTTTCGACGACGTCGCGATAACGGCGTTCGCTCTGCCGCAGTGAGTTTGCGACACGCACGCCCTGCTCCAGCAGCACTGCAGCGAGGTACAGCGGTGCCGCGCGCAGCAGCAGGAAATGCTGGACCCGGCTCGCGGCTTCCTCGTGCGGCAGTTCGTCGAACGGACCCGTGCCTTCGAGCGCGGCGCCCACTGTGAACGCGGTGAGCAGCGCGACGGCGCCCGTCGCGCCCGCCATCCGGAACCGGATCGCGGCCCAGCCGATGAACAGCACCGGCATGTAGTAGCGCGCCTCCGTGAAATCGCGTGTGCTCGCCAGCGGCTCGAAGGCCCATTGGAGGCTGAGCAGCAGACCCACGGTCAGAATCGCGGCCTCCGCCACGCGCGGCGCGGTGAAATGACGCGGATTCGGCGGCCTCAGGATCCAGTAGAAAATCACCGGCGTCACGATGAGGCTGGCCATCGCGTCGCCGAGGAACCACTGTTCGACGCTCGACCAGAAATCGATGTTACCCATGCCGAAACGGGACGCCGCTCCCGCGAACGCGCTCAGCAACGGAATCAGGATCACGACGAACAGGAAATAGATTCCGAAGTCGCGCAGCGAATTCAGCCGGATCGGATCATCGAGGAAACGCTGCAGCAACAGCGCGCCGAGCACCGCCTTCAGGAAATCGTTCACGAAAACCGAGAGCAGGAACCAGTGCGGCAGGCCTGGATAGACCTCGACGAAAAGACGCATGGGCAACAGGCCCAGGAGCAGCAGCCACCACCAACGACGTGGCGTGCACAGCAACGCGCACAGCAGTACGGAATCGGGAAACCAGAACGGCGCGGCCACGGTCTGGCTGAAGGCCATCGCGTACCGATAGGACGCGAAATAAACCAGCAGGAACAGGCCGAACGCGAGCGCATTGCGCACCGGTGTCGAAGGGACAATACGACGCCACGGCGGCCATTCCGTCGGCGTCACCCCCGAGACCTGGGCAGTCTCGACACCCATGCCGCATCTTGCGCCCAAACTACACGCGCCAACAAGCGCGCTGACGCGAATCGGACCGGATTCAGTCCAGCATGCCCTGTCGCGAGAGGAACTCGACCACCTGGTCGAGGCCCTGCCCGGTTTTCAGGTTCGTGAACACGAAGGGGCGTTCGCCACGCATGCGCCGCGCGTCGCGGTCCATGACCTCGAGCGAAGCGCCCACATGGGGCGCGAGGTCTATCTTGTTGATGATCAACAGGTCGCTCTTCATGATGCCTGGCCCACCCTTGCGCGGGATCTTGTCGCCCGCGGCGACGTCGATCACGTACAGCGTCAGGTCCGAGAGTTCCGGGCTGAAGGTCGCGGCGAGATTGTCGCCGCCGCTCTCGACGATGATCATGTCGAGACCGTCGAAATCGTTGATGAGCTGGTCGATGGCCGCGAGGTTCATCGACGCATCCTCGCGGATCGCCGTGTGCGGGCAACCGCCGGTCTCCACGCCCCGGATGCGCTCGGGCTCGAGCGCCTTGCTGCGGATCAGGAATTCCTGGTCTTCCTTCGTGTAGATGTCGTTGGTGACGACCGCGATGTTGTATTCATCGCGCATGCGCTTGCACAGGGCATCGACGAGCGCCGTCTTGCCCGATCCTACCGGGCCACCGACGCCCACCCGCAATACATCTGGTCTGGAGTTCATGTCGCCGGATCATACTGCGTCCGCATGCCCCGGATCGTCTGCGTCAAATGACTTATATGGGGGACCTCGGCGCCCGCGTCACAGGAAACGAGGTTTCCGGTACGCTCGCCCCATGACACGTTCATTGCGCATCCTCGCCTTCGCGGCCTTCGTACCGACACTCGCTTTCGCCCATCCCGGTCACGCGGAACATTCCGGCTTCGGCGCGGGATTCCTGCACCCGTTCGGTGGCGCCGATCACCTGCTCGCGCTGGTAGCGGTGGGCATGCTCGCGGGGCGACTCGAGATCCGCGCGATGGCGGCGTTGCTCGGCGCGTGGATGTGCTTGTTAGTGGGGGGGATGGTGGCCGCAACGGCGGGCATCGAGTTGCCGGCCGTACGACCGCTGCTGGTCGTGTCCATCGGCGTCAGCGCGATGCTCGCCCTCGTGTTGCCGAAATCGCCGTCGCGCGGACTGGTCGGCGGCATCGTCGCGCTCGCATCGTTTTTCGCGTTCTTCCATGGCTACGCGCATGCTGAACGCGCGCTGGCGGCCTCTTCCGAGACCGCCTTCATGGTCGGGATCGCGGCCGCGAGCGCGCTGGTGCTGGCGCTCGCGGCCGGTATCGTCCGTACTTTGGCCCGTAACGTGAGGGCGACGACTACTGCAGGCGGAGCACGCTGACCGACTTGGCGGGCAGACGCACCGTCAGCACGCCCGATTCCTTCTTCCCGCTGATCTTCACCGGCGTCACCACTTCGGGCGCCGCGGGCGTGTTGTGCGCGTCCATGGTCTTCGCCGTGATCATGCGTCCCTGGGCCGTCGCGACATTCGCACCCTGGAGGTTGACCTTCACCACGGCCTCACGCGTCGGATCGAGATTCGTGAGCGCGAGTTGCAGGTTGCCGGCGGTATCGCGCGCCGCCGAGGCGCTGACGACCGGCACCGAGTAGTCACCCAGCTTGTAGTCGGGTGTGGTGACGTCGGTGGGCAGAGAGGTCGCTCCCTGGAACGGGATGTACATGTGGAACACATGGTAGGTAGGCGTGAGCGCCATCTTCGGCCCGTCGGTCAGGATCATCGCCTGCAAAACGTTCACCATCTGCGCGATGTTGGTCATGTGCACGCGGCGCGCATGTTTGTGGAAGATGTTGAGGTTGACGCCCGCGACCACGGCGTCGCGAATCGTATTCTGCTGGTAGAGAAAACCAGGTTCGCGACCCGGCTCGGGGTCGTACCAGGTGCCCCACTCGTCGACGTAGAAGCCGACCTTGCCTTTCGGGTCGTTCGCGTCGAGGACCTTCACGTTGTTCACGATGAACTCGTCGATGCGCAGCGTGCGGCTGAGCGTCGAGATCCACTGCTCCTCGGGGAACCCGGTCGACTTTCCTTTCTTCGCCCAGTCACCGGTCGGCAGCGTGTAGTAGTGGTGCGAGATGCCATCCATGTCGCGCTCGACCATCGTCGTCAGCACTTCGACCCACTTCGTCTTGTCGCCGTCGCCGCCGCTCGCGATGATCTTCGGACGCTTGCCGCGCGGCGCCTTGATGTAGGTGGCGAACTGGCGGAACAGGTCCGCGTAGTACTCGGGGCGCATGTTGCCGCCGCAGCCCCAGGTCTCGTTGCCGATGCCGAAGAAGTGCACGTCCCACGGCTTCTCGCGACCGTTCTTGCGGCGCTCGTTGGCGAGCGTCGAGACCGTGTCGGAGGTCATGTACTCCATCCAGTCGGCCATCTCCTGCGGTGAGCCGGAGCCCACGTTGCCGCTGATGTAGACCTTCGTGCCGATCATCTCGGCGAAGGTCATGAACTCGTGCGTACCGAATTCGTTCGTTTCCGGCACACCGCCCCAGTGCGTGTTCACCTTGACCGGGCGCTTTTCGCGCGGCCCGATGCCGTCGCGCCAGTGATATTCGTCGGCGAAGCAGCCGCCGGGCCAGCGCACCACCGGCACCTTGAGATTCTTCAGCGCCTCGATGACGTCGTTGCGGTAGCCGTTCGTGTTCGGGATCGCGGACTTCTCGCCGACCCAGATGCCCTCGTAGATTCCCGCGCCGAGATGCTCGGCGAACTGGCCATAGATGTTCGGATTGATGACTTCGCCGGGCTGGTCGGCGCGTATCGTGACCGTTACGGGTACGCCCTGCGCATGGGCGCTGCCGACGGCCGCGCACGCCGTCGCGACGACGGCCAGGATCCTGGCCGCGATTCTGAACTGGATGCCTCTCACTGAATCCCCCACCGTTCTTGGAATTACCCGGACGTTCGATGCTAGCCGCCGCCTTGCGCGAGTCGCAAGGCAGGAAGTCATACGCGAATGGATATGATGAGCCTTACAGATACGCCCAGATATGCACTGGGACAGCGGGTATCAGCCTCGCGAAGAGCCTGGCCTTCGCGATGACCCTGGCCTCGAGGCCGATACTTCTTCGTCGCTTTCGCTCGACGCCGCCTTGCGCTCGATCGCGACCTTCCCGTTTGCCGGCCATTCCTTCGGAGACAACCAATAATCGATCTGGCTGATCGAGCAACCGAACTTGCGCGCGAATGCGCGGCGACCGAACTGGCGACTGTTCGGAACGTAGTCGCGACGAAGTTCCTTGAGCTGACGAATACTCATTGCTTGACCACCTCGACTCCCATCACCGACCTCACGTAAACACGATCAGGACGCCACGCCTCGCGGGGCTCGCGTATTTTTTACGGGATGTTCACAGCCCGCAACAGGTTGCGCGGCTCTCTAAGGTCGTGACCTGATTCGCCACTCGATCGAACTTCTCGTCGAGCACAAATCCACTATTCGTGCCGCAAATACCAGGGATTCCCGCTATTCGTAAAAAGGGCAATGCGGTTTCACTCACGGACGAGACGGCCCCGGGCGGGTTTCAGAACATTCGCCCACGTCTTCGAGAGGTAGGGAATTCATGACTCAGAATCTGGAAAGCGTCCTCAGGACCGCCGGCAATACCGTTCAACTCCTGCGCAACTCGCAGATCGGCGCGTATGTGTACCCCGTCGTGCCGAGCGAATTCACGAATTGGCGCGACGAACAGAAGGCCTGGCGTGAGACCGCAGTGTTGTTCGACCAGTCGCACCACATGGCGGAGTTCACGATCAAGGGTCCGGACGCGCTCAAGCTCTGTTCCTACACCACCATAAACAGCTTCAACAATTTCACGCCTGACAAGGCGAAGCAGATGGTGCCGATCAGCTACGACGGCTACGTCATCGGCGACGGCATCCTGTTCTACCTCGACAAGGACGAGCTGCTGTTCGTCGGCCGCGCGCCGACCGTCAACTGGCTGCAATTCCACGCGCAGACCGGCGGGTTCAAGGTCGACACGATCCGCGACGACCGCTCGCCCTCGCATCCGCGCGGCAAGGCGGTCTACCGCCGCCACTATCGCTTCCAGATCCAGGGGCCGAACGCCAAACAGATCCTCGACAAGATCAACGGCGCCCCGATCCCCGACGTGAAGTTCTTCACGATGGACACGATCAACATCAAGGGCCGCGTGGTGCGCTGCCTGCGTCACGGCATGGCCGGCGCGCCGGGACTCGAGATCTGGGGTCCCTACGAACAGGGTGACGAGATCCGCGACTACATCCTCGAAGCCGGCCGCGAGTTCGGCATCGTGCCGGTGGGTTCGCGCGCGTACGCGTCGAACACGCTCGAGTCCGGCTGGATCCCTTCGCCGCTGCCCGCGGTCTATACCGGCGAGAAGATGAAGAAGTATCGCGAGTGGCTGCCGGCCAATGGCTACGAGGCCACCGGCTCCATCGCCGGCAGCTTCCTGAGCGACAACATCGAGGACTACTACGTCACGCCGTACGAGCTCGGCTACGGCCCATTCGTGAAGTTCGATCACGACTTCATCGGCGCGGACGCGCTCAAGAAGATGGCGGACAAGCCGCATCGCAAGAAGGTGACGTTCGCCTGGCACCCGGACGACATGGCGAAGATCTATGCCTCGCTGTTCCATCCCGGACAGGAACACTACAAGTTCTTCGACCTGCCGAATGCCAACTACGCGTCCTCGTCGTACGACAAGATCTCGAAGAACGGCAAGGTCGTGGGCTTCTCGATGTTCGGCGGATACAGCTACAACGAGCGCACTGCGCTGTCGCTCGGCATCGTCGATCCGGACGTGAAGGTCGGCGACGAGGTGATCCTGACCTGGGGCGAACCCAACGGCGGCACGGAGAAGACCACGGTCGAGCGTCACAAGCAGCTCGACGTGCGCGTCACCGTCTCGCCTGTGCCCTACTCGGCCGTCGTCCGCCAGACTTACGCAGACGGCTGGCGCTCGACGGGCACCGGCACCTGAAGAAGGCTCGACAATCGCCCCATCCACTCGCGGCGCTGGAGCGATCCAGCGCCGCGTTTTCGTCGGAGTAGTTTGGCGAAGAAATGATCGTTGCCGCGAACGCCGTCGCGGCCTGACTAACTACCGGGGCCCGTGGCGCGAATTTATTTTCGCGTGAGGCGCCTTTGCCTCTTGCATCGACGGCGGTGAGTATATACTGTGTATACACGCTATGCACAGTGGCCTGAACATATCGCAGACCGACGCCCGCCCGATGTACCTCCAGATCATGGAGCAGATCCGGCAGCGCATCGCCGTTGGCGACTGGTCTCCCGGGCAAGAACTCCCGTCAATCCGGGCACTTGCTGCGGATTTGCGCGTCAGCGTCATAACTGTAAAGCGCGCCTACCTCGACCTCGAATCCGAAGGGATCATCGTGACCCGCCACGGCAAGGGGTCGTTCGTCGCCGACGCGGCCGGCCTCGCCGCCAATCTCACCGAACAGAAGCTCGACGAGCACCTCGCGGCCGCCGCGGATCTCGGCCGACAGCTCGGGCTCGATGAAGAAGAGCTCGCGGAGCGCCTGCAGCGCGCCGTTCGCAACCAAGGAAATCAATGAACCAGCCACACGCCATCGAACTCGTGTCGGTCCGCAAGGCGTTCCGATTCTTCACGCTCGAGGATTTGTCGCTCGTGCTCGAGCCGGGACAGGTCATGGGTTTCGTCGGGCCCAACGGAGCCGGCAAGAGCACGACCATCCGCCTGATGATGGGACTGCTGAGCCCGGATGCCGGCGAAATCCGCGTGCTCGGACATGCGATGCCCGAGTACCAGGCCCGCGCCAAACGCGACATCGGCTTCGTGTCCGACGAAATGCGGCTGTTCCAGCATGCAACCGTCGGCTGGCACATGAACTTCGTCGCCTCTATCTACCCAGAATGGGATGCCGGCTACGCGGCGAAACTCGTCAAGCGCTTCAACCTGCGCACCGAGCAGAACGTGCAGAC
This sequence comes from Pseudomonadota bacterium, assembly GCA_023433705.1. Classification (GTDB taxonomy): domain Bacteria; phylum Pseudomonadota; class Gammaproteobacteria; order Steroidobacterales; family Steroidobacteraceae; genus CADEED01. Next base: position 25,729 of record JAEYUC010000041.1, on the reverse strand, counting down.
CCTGTCGCACGGCGAACACGTGAAGGCGGTGCTGATGCTCGCGCTCGCCCGCCGCCCGCGCCTGCTGGTGCTCGACGAACCGACATCGGGATTCGATCCGGTAGCCCGCCAGGAAGTCCTCACGGAGTTCATGGACGTGTTGCGCGACGAGGACCGCTCCATCCTCTTCTCGTCCCACAACACGGTCGATGTCGAGCGCATTTCGGATCGCATCGCGTTCATCGACCGCGGTCGCCTGGTCGACTGCCGCGACAAGGAGGACTTCCTCGAGCGCTGGCGCCGCATCGAGCTGCAGGTTCCGGGCGGCGCCACGCCGCCGGAGTTGCCGCACGTGGTTTCGCGGACGACCGATGGCCAGTTCGTCACCCTCACCACCAACCGCTTCTCCGAGCAGACGCTCGCGGCGCTCGGTTCGTCGGTTCGCACCGTGCAGCGCATGAGCCTCGAGGAAATCTTCGTCGCCACCGTCTTTCATCACCGCGAGGCGCTCGGCCAATGAACGCACTCACCCGCAGACTCGTCTTCAAGGACCTCTACCTGCAGCGCGGGCTCATCGGCGTCTCGATCGTCGCGGGACTCGTCTCGCTCGTCATCGCGGCCGAGGGCCGCATGCGCTTCAACATCGGCATGCTCGGATGGATCACGACCGTGATCGCCTTCGGAATCATGGTCACGTTGCAGGGTGTGGTGAACGAACGCAAAGAGCGCGCGCAGCTGTTCGTGCTGAGCTTGCCGCTGTCGCACGGCGACTACGTTCGCACCAAGATCCTGGCCCTGATCGCCTGCTACCTGCCGGTTTGGCTCGTGTTGAGCGGCGGCGCCGTCGCGTTGCTGCTCATCATGCCGAACCTTCCCGACGGGATGGTGCCGTTCGCCATCCTGCTGTGTGTGTACATGCTCGCGAATTTCGCGGTCGTCTTGAGCGGGGCGCTGCACCTCACTTCCGAGGGAGCCATGACGGCGCTCATCGCGGTGACGAACATGTGCGTGTCGCTGTTCATCTTCATGACCTTCGCCGTGCCCGGAATCTCGGGATCCTTCACGGGTGCCACGCCGTCCTGGAACGCGACGTTCTGGACCATCCTCGCGATCGAACTACTCGTCTTCACGCTCGCCGTCTCCCTGCCCTATCTCATCGCGGCCCGCCGACGCGATCACATCTGACCGAAGGGACTCCAACATGAACAACACTCCCGACTCCCGCCTGCACGCGCTCGACGCGGTGCGCGGCTTCGCGCTGCTGCTGGGCGTGGCCTTTCACGCCGCGCTCTCCTTCATGCCGGGCTGGCCGCCCGGAATCTGGGCGATGAACGACAACTCGCCCAGCCAGTTCCTGAGCGACGCCGCGTTCGTCACGCACGTCTTCCGCATGTCGCTGTTCTTCTTCATCGCGGGCTTCTTCGCGCGCCTCATGCACCAGAGGCTCGGAACGGGTGGCTTCTGGGCGAATCGCGCGAAGCGCATCGGGCTGCCCCTCATCATCGGATGGATCATCCTGTTCCCGTTGATCGGGTATCTCTGGATGGTCGGCCTCACCAAGGTCTTGGGCGCGCCGCCGACGATGCCCGAGATGCCGAAGACACTGGGCGCCTTCCCGCTGACGCACCTGTGGTTCCTCTATCAGCTGCTGTTGACGTATGCGGCCTTCCTCGGCCTGCGCGCCATTTTCCGCAAGCTCGATCCGGCGCGGAAACTCGCCGCGCACCTCGAGCGCGCGGTGACGTTCTCCGTCAAGTCGCTGGTCGGCGTGTTGACGCTCGGCATTCCGCTGGCAATCACGCTGATCTGGCTGCCGATGTGGTTCTACTGGCAGGGCATCCCGACGCCTGACCAGTCGCTGATTCCGCAAGTACCGGCCTCGGTCGGCTTCGGCACCGCGTTCGCGGTCGGCTGGTTCGTGCACCGCTCGCGCGATGCGCTGCAGGCCATCGCGGCGCGCTGGATCGCGCACTTGGGACTGGGCATCGTCGCGACCGGCTGGATGCTGTATGTGGTGCATTCCACGCCGATGGCGGCGCCCGGCCTCACCAAGAGCGCATTCGCCTACGCGTTCGGCGTCGCGGTGTGGGGCTGGACACTCGGCCTTACCGGCGCGGCGCTACGCTTCCTTTCTAACTACAGCGCCACGCGCCGATACATCGCGGACGCCTCCTACTGGGTGTACCTGGCGCACCTACCGGTCGTCGTAGCCCTGCAGGTGTGGGTCGGGCACTGGCCGCTGCACTGGAGCATCAAGTACCCGTTCATCGTGGTCTCGTCGTTCGCGGTGCTGTTCCTCAGTTATCACTTCCTGGTGCGCTCAACTTTCGTCGGCCAGTTGCTGAACGGCCGCAAGTATCCGCGCAAGCGCACAGCGCAGGCAGCCAGCAGCGCGGTCCTCTCGCCGGCGTCCGATACCTCGGGAGCGCCGGTGGCTTCCCTGCGCGGCATCGTCAAGCGTTACGGTGCCATCACCGCGCTCGACGGCATCGACATCGAGGTCAAGCGCGGCGAGCTGCTCGCGGTTCTCGGGCCTAACGGGGCCGGCAAATCCACCGCGATCTCGTTGTGGCTCGGACTCCTCGAAGCCGATGCAGGAGAAGTCATGTTGCTGGGCGGCGCGCCTCAGGACCTGGATCGGCGCCGCGGACTCGGCGTCATGATGCAGGACGTCGAGCTGCCGAAGGAGCTCAAGGTGCGCGAGCTCGTCACGCTCGCCGCGAGTTACTACGACGACCCGATGTCGGTCGAGGACGCGCTGACGCTCACCGGCCTCGCGCAGCTCGCCGACCGCAAGTACGGCAAACTCTCGGGCGGACAGAAGCGCCAGGCGCAATTCGCGATCGCGGTGTGTGGGCGCCCCAAGGTTCTCTTCCTCGACGAACCCACCGTCGGACTCGACATCAAGGCGCGCGAGGCGATGTGGCACAGCGTGCGGCGACTGCTGGCCGATGGCTGCTCGATCGTCCTGACGACTCACTACCTCGAAGAAGCCGAGGCGCTCGCGGACCGCGTCGCGGTCATTGCGAAGGGCCGCGTCATCGCCACGGGCACGGTCAACGAGATGCGCGACCTGGTCGCGCGCCGGCAGATCACCTGCGTCACGACTCTGTCACCCGACGAGGTGCGCGGCTGGCCCGGCGTCGTCGATGCACAGATCACGCAGGACCGGCTGAACATCACCGTCACCGATGCGGAAGGAGTCGTGCGCCGGCTGCTCGCCGCTGACGCCACTCTCGGCAAACTCGAGGTGCGCCAGGCCGGATTGAACGAAGCATTCAACGAACTCACACGGGAGGCCGCATGAACTCGGTCACACTGACTTCCATTCCCGCGGCAACCGCCGCTGCCGGGCGCAGCGCCTTCGTCGCCTATTTCACCGAAACGCGTTTCGAATTCATGCGCATGGTGCGCAATCCGGGCGTCGCGATCCCGGTGCTCATCCTGCCGATCGCGCTCTATGCGCTGTTCGCGCAAGTGATAATGGTCGAATGGATTGCGAAGGATCCGGGCCTCGGAATCTTCCTGTTCTCGGCGTTCTCCCTCATGTCCGTGACGATGCCGGCGCTGTTCGGAATCGGCGTCTCGCTCGCGCTGGAGCGCGACATGGGGCTGCTACGCCTCAAGCGCGCTCAACCCGCCCCACCCGCCGCGTGGGTGGTCGCGAAAATCGCGAGCGGACTCGCGCTCGGGTTCATCGCCTACGCACCGATACTTCTGGTGGCGCTCGCGAGCGGAAAACTCGCGCTGACGGCAGGCCAAGTGGCGGCGCTCAGCGGCGGCCTCCTCGTCGGAACCATCCCGTTCACGGCGATGGGACTCATGGTCGGATCACTTTTCAGCGGCTCCGCGGCGCCCGGCTGGGCGAACGTCATCTATCTACCTGGATGCTATCTCTCGGGCATGTTCTTTCCGCTGCCACCGTCCATGCACTGGCAGGCGCCGATCTGGCCGCAATTTCACGTCCTGCAGGTGATGATGCACGCGGCGGATGTCGAGAAGTTCGCGTTCTTCCCGGTACAGATGTCGATCGCCGCGATGGTGGGATTCACCGTGCTGTTCTCCGCCGTCACAATCTGGCGCCTGACGCGTAACGGATAATTTTTTCTCGCGCACCTGTGTCCGCGGCGGTGGTCTCCCGGACTGACAAATTGGCCTGACCACGGTATGGTTGCCCCTTCACTCGTTGAGGGGGCAACCGATGGGCGGACCGAATCGGCGCGATTTCCTGCAGGCCGCGGGAATCGCGGGAATGTTTTCCGGCGTCTCGAGCGCCGCATTGGCACAGGGCGCCTCCGGCGCGTTCACCGTTGATCCGGCGAATTCCTCGACCGCGGAAATCGAGCCCACGCACAGGATCCGCTTCGCCGCGATTGGCCTTGATCACGCGCACATCTACGGCATGACGCGCGCCGTGACGCGCGGCGGCGGCGAGCTCGTCTCGTTCTATTCACAGGATCCGGCGCAAATCGCGCAATTCCGCAAGGAATTCGGCGACGTGAAACTCGCCGCGAGCGAAGACGAGATCCTGAACGACAAATCCATCCAGCTCGTGCTCGGCGCGCCGATCCCCGACCTGCGCGCGCCGCTCGGCATCCGCGTCATGAAGGCCGGCAAGGATTACCTCGCCGACAAGCCCGGCATCACGACGCTCGAGCAGCTCGCGGATGTGCGCAAGGCCGTGAAGGAAACCGGACGCAAGTTCGCGATCATGTATTCGGAACGCCTCGAAGTACGCTCGGCCGTGTACGCGGGCGAACTCATCAAGCAGGGCGCGATCGGCAAGGTGATCCAGACGATCAATCTGGGTCCGCATCGCGTGAATGCTCCGAGCCGGCCGGCATGGTTCTTCGACAAGACGCGTTACGGCGGCATCCTGTGCGACATCGGCTCGCACCAGGCGGACCAGTTTCTCTACTACACGAACAGCACGAAGGCGCAGGTCGTCGCCGCGCAGACGGGCAACGTCGCCTACCCGCAGCACCCGAACTTCGAGGACTTCGGCGACATGATCGTCACGGGCAACGGCGGCACCGGGTACATACGCGTGGACTGGTTCACGCCCGACGGTCTCGACACCTGGGGTGACGGACGCCTGTTCGTCCTCGGCACCGACGGATACATCGAGCTGCGCAAGTACACGAACGTCGCCTCGGGCCTCAAGGGCGGCAATCACCTCTACATCGTCGACAAGAAGAAGGCGAGTTACATCGATTGCAGCAAGGTCGTGCTGCCCTTCGGCCCGCAGTTCGTGGCCGACGTGGTCGAGCGCACGGAGATCGCGCAGAACCAGGAACAGGCGCTGCTCGCGGCGGAGCTCGTGCTGCAGGCACAGAAAGTCGCGACACGCCCGGTAGTTTGAGGAGAACAACATGAAGAACCTGCGCGCGCCGTTCGCCGCGGCGCTGCTCCTTGCCTGTGCGGCCGTATTCGCCGACGAAGCGGGCGGCCCGCACTACGTGCCCTACAAGGTTTCCGGCATTTACGCGCTCGGCGAGACCGCCGGCTGGAACGTCACGCTGCCGTGGAACTCGCAGCCGGTCACCTACGTGATCCGCAAGAACAATCTCGCGGAGCTCGGTCGCGGCACGCTGTGGCCGGGCCAACCCGCGAAGATCGAGGCGAAACTCGACGAGCCGGGCATGGTGTACGTCGAGCTCACGCAGGATTTCCCGGGTGCGAAGCCGCGCGCGCTTGGCGCGGCGGTGGCGCCCGAAAAGATCGGTCCCGCGATTCCGGCGCCGAAGGACTTCGACGCGTTCTGGGCCTCGAAGATCAAACTACTGCGCAAGGTGCCCGCCAATCCCGAGCTCACGCCCAAGCCCAGCGAGAAGGAAGGCGTCGACTTCGCGATCCTCAAGATGAATCACCTGGACGGCAAACACGTCTGGGGACAGGTCGCGAAGCCCAGCGACCCGCCAGGAGCAAAACAAGGCAAGAAGAAATACCCCGGCCTCGTGATCCTGCAGTGGGCGAGCAAGCCCTATCCCCTGCAGAAATCCTGGGTCACGGACCGCGCGGCGGAAGGATGGCTCGCGGTGAACATCGAGCCGCACGACGTGATGCCCGATCAGCCCCAGGAGTATTACGACGCCCTCCCGCAGGAGCTCAAGGAATACAACAAGATCGAGACGCGCAATCGCGACAGGAACTATTTCCTGCAGATGTACCTGGCCGACATCCGCGCGCTCGACTATCTCGCGAGCCGACCGGACTGGGACGGCCGCACGCTGGTCGTGACCGGCACCAGCATGGGCGGCCAGCAGAGCCTGTGCGCGGCGGCATTTCATCCCAAGGTCACGCACGTGCTCGTGAACGTGCCGGCCGGCGCCGATGCGAACGGCACGGCTCATGGCCGCAAGATCGGTTATCCCTTCTGGGACGACAAGGATCCGAAGGTCCTCGAAACCGCGCAGTACTTCGACACCGTGAACTGCGCGTCGCGCATCAAGGCGACCTCGCTCGTGTCGATGGGTTTCCTCGACATCACGACTCCGCCGGTAGGCATCTGGGCCGCGTTCAACGAGATCAAGGGACCGAAGGAAGCGGCGCCGATGATCGAGTCGCCTCACAACCATCTCGCGACCCCCGAACAATCGCGGCCGTGGACCGAGCGCTCCGCCGCGTGGCTCAGCGCCCTGGTCGCCGGCAAGCCGCCGATCGAGCGTGCCGACGTCGCGACGCCCCGCACCGATCGCAATTCACTGATCGCGCACGAAGAACTGCTGGCGAAGCGCAAGCAAGGCCAGATCGACGTGTATTTCGTCGGCGACTCGATCACGAGACGCTGGGGTACGAGCGATGCGGCCTGGAAAGACCTGCTCGACAACTGGCGCGCGAATTTCCACGGCTGGAACGCCGCCGACTTCGGCTGGGGCGCCGACAAGACCCAGCACATCCTCTGGCGTCTGCAGAACGGCGAGCTCGACGAGGTTCACCCTAAGGTGGTCGTCGTGATGGCGGGTACGAACAACGTCGGAACAGCCGAGCCCTTGGGCGACACGCAGGCGCGCGCGGATGAAGTTGTCAGAGGCGTTACCGCGATCGTCGGAGAAATCCGGCGGCGCGCGCCGAAGGCGACGGTCGTGCTCACGGGCATCACCCCGCGCAACGACAACATCGGTGTCATGCCCATCATCAATGCGGCGAACAAGGGCATCGCCCGCCTCGCGGACGGCAGGGCCGTTCGTTACATAAACATCAACGAGCAGCTAGCCGATTCGGAAAACAAGTTGAGAATCGGCATGACTTATGACGGACTGCACCTCACCCCGAAGGCGTACCAGGTCTGGGCCGACGCGCTGAAGCCGATCCTGACCGAAATCCTGGGTCCGCCCGCCGCCGAGGATCGCGCACCGCCACCTAGCAGCGACCCGAGCGCGCGGCGCTGACCATCGAACCAAAGTCCGTGACCGGCGGCGGATGAAAGGAGCAAGATAGCGGCCGAGGGGAATTCGTCCGGAGGTCTCGGGTGGAAGCACCCGTGTTCGCCAGTTCGCGACCAGGCGTGGCGCTTGGCTTACGCCAGGCGTGGGGGCGCTTTTGGATCGCGTTCCGCGACAATCGCGAGATCACGACGACGCTGGCGATCTCGGCGGCTATCCACCTGGCGATCCTGTTCATGTTCGCCGCCGCGCTGTTCGAATCGGGCGAAGACGACGCGGACGTGCCCGAACTATCGGTGCAGCTCGAAACCCGCGATGGGCCCAGCAGCCAGTACTTCAGCGACGCGGCCCTCCCCGTGCCCTTGCCCGAGCCCACAGAGGAAGTCATCGACGATCCCGGCACGTCCGAACAGGTCGTGGCCGCGGAACCGCTCGAGCTCACGACACCCGCCGCGGAATTGACGGAGCAGTTCCCCGAACAGGTGACCGCCGTGGAGCCCGTCGAAGCCGGCGCCCAAACCGCCGAGGTGCTGACGACCACGTCCGGGTCGGCCGAACCGACGCACATCGTCACCGACGCGCCGAAATACGCCGCGGACGTGCATCCCGAAGAACAGACCATGCTGCGCAAGAACATCGAGAAGCTCGCGCAGAAACTCCTCGCGAACAACTCCACCGAGACGGAGCTGAGCTGGCAGGTAGATGGGCGCCAGTACACCGCACGCGTGCAACGCAAGCCCGCGCCGGACAGCACCGGCCTCGAGCAGGTCATCGCGGAGATCATGACCGAGAACGACGGCAAGCGAATGCGCACCACGCTCTCGCTGAAACGCCTCGCGTTCTCCCACTTCACCCAGCTCGTGAACCACTGGGACAAGAACATCCGGCTGCACGACGACGTGATCGACGGTCGCTTTCACAGCAACTCGGAAATCGGGCTCGCGTTCAGCCAGGGCATCGAGCCGCGCTTCTTCGGCAAGGTGACCACGTCCGCGACGCGGCTCACCGACTCGCCGATCGGAACACGCAAGCGCGTGCGCGACGTGTTCCAGGGCGGCACCGAAACCCGCACCGAACGCGTGACCCTGCCGCGCGACATGCCCGACGTCGTCAATGGCGGCGATGAAACCGACCGGCACGTCTTCTCGGGGGACACGCGCATCATCTTCAATCCCGACGGCAGCTTCGCGTGGCGCGCCGCGAACGGCGCCGGCGAGCTGCAGCGCGCGGAGGCTTCCGACCGTCCTCGCTACCTGATCGGCGACAAGGGCTCCAGGCTCTACGTGAGCGGAACCGTCTCGGGCATCTTCACGGTGTACACGCCGTCAGACATCGAAATCGAAAATGACCTGGTCTATGCCAAGGATCCGCGCGACGTGCTGATCTCGCGCGATTTCCTCGCGCTCATCGCCGGCCGCGACATAAAGATCTCGAGCGGCAGAGTCACGGGCGGCGGCGACCTGCACATCCATGCCGCGCTGTTCGCCCGGCAGCGCTTCTGGATCGAAGCCGTCGCGAACGACCGTTCCGGAAAGCTCTTCATCCTGGGCAGCCTGACGGCAGGCACCATCCTGGAATCCGAGCCGCGGTATGCGACGCAGCTCGACTACGACAAGCGCTTCGAATATCTGCGCCCCGCGAGTTTTCCGATGACCCGGCGATTCGAGGTCGATTCGTGGGACGAGGACTGGGAAGAAGTCCAGGGAGCCCGCGACGAGTCCCTGGCTCATTCCGACTCCGCCTCCGGCTCCGGGACTAACTGATCAGGCCCGGGTCAGCGAGGCGATGAAGCTCAGCAGCTCGTCCGGATTCACCGGCTTCGTGAAGTGCTGGTCGAACCCCGCCTCGGTCGCACGCTGCTTGTCGGCCGCCTGGCCCCAGCCCGTGAGCGCGACCAGCGTCGGACGGGTCTCGAGTTCCATCGCGCGAATGAGCCCGGCGGCTTCGTAGCCGTCCATGTGCGGCATGCCGATGTCGAGCAGCACGAGCTCCGGCTGGAAATCCTGTATGAGATCGACCGCCGACGAGCCGTCGTAGGCGACGCGGACATCCTGGCTGGCGCTTTCGAGCAGCACCTTGAGACTGTCGGCCGCGTCGCGGTTGTCGTCCACGACCAGCACTCGCACCGGACGCGCCGCGCTCGCGGGAACGGCAACCTTGCGCGGCGGCTCGACGTTTTGCGTCTCGAGCGGCAGGAACACGCAGAACGTGCTGCCCATGCCCTCACCCTCGCTGCGCGCGACCACGCGCCCGCCGTGCAATTCGACGATGCGGCGCACGAGGGCGAGGCCCACACCGAGCCCGCCCTGCGCTCCGCGCGCCTCGGGCGAAACCTGCATGAACAGCTCGAACACGCGTTCGAGCGCTTCCGCCGGAATGCCGCGCCCGTTGTCGTGCACGCGCACGATGATCTCGCCATCGCCGAGCTCCGCTTCCAGGCGGATCCGACCGCCGGCCGGCGTGTATTTCGCGGCGTTGTTCAGCAGGTTGACGAACACCTGCACGAGCCGCATCGCATCGCCCTTGACCGGCAACGGCGCCTGCGAAACGTCCATCTGGAATTCATGCCGGTGCCGCTCCATCAGCGGCCGGCTGGATTCGATCGCGCGCGCGAGCACGTCGTGCAGGTCGATCGGCACGCGCTCCACGCTGAATCGACCGCGGGCGACGCGGTTCACGTCGAGTAGTTCGTCGACGATGCGCGTGAGTTGCACGCTCTGCCGGTCGATCGTCTGGCGCATCGACTCGAGCACCGGATCGCCCAGGCCCTTGCGACCCATCAACGCGACGGCGTTGCGGATCGGCGCGAGCGGATTGCGCAGCTCGTGCGCGAGCATCGCGATGAATTCGTTCGTCCGGTGCGCCGCCTCGGCCAACGATTCGGCGTGGCGGCGCTGGGTCAGGTCCTGGGTCACCATGTAGTAGGAACGCGTGGCATCGTCCGTTTCGCGCAGCGCCGCGATGACGTTGTTGGACCAGTAGCGGGTGCCGTCGCGACGCACGCGCCAGCCTTCCGAAACCGTGCGCCCGCGCTTGGCCGCCTCGATCAGGTCCTGCCAGGGCTTGTTGGCCTGGATTTCCTCGTGGGGATACAGGCGCGAGAAGTGGCGGCCGACGATCTCCGCCGGCGTAAAACCGTTGAGGTGGGCGGCGCCGGCATTCCAGGACGTGATGAAGCCTTCCCGGTCGATCATGATGATCGCGTAGTCGATCACGCCTTCCACCAGCAGGCGGAACCGCTCCTCGCTCGCGCGCAGGATGTTCTCGTGCCGCCGCCGTTCCGTCAGGTCGCGCGTGATCTTCGAGAAACCGACCAGTCGGCCGCTCTCGTCGCGCAGCGCGGTGATCACGACGTTCGCCCAGAACAGCGTGCCGTCCTTGCGCACTCGCCAGCCTTCGTCTTCGAAACGGCCCTCGGTCGTCGCGGTCGCGAGCTCGTGCTCGGGAAAGCGGCGGTCGAGCGCTTCCCGCGGATAGAACCTGGAGAAATGAGAGCCGATGATCTCCGCGGCCGTGTATCCCTTGATCCGCTGGGCGCCCTCGTTCCAGGTCGCCACGGTGCCATCCGGGTTCAGCATGAAGATCGCGTAATCCCTGACGCCCTGCACGAGCGTGCGGAACCGCGCTTCATTGAGGCGCAGCTGTTCCTCGGTCTTGCGCCGCTCGGTCAGGTCGCGCATCACCTTGGCGTAGCCGATCAGTTCGCCCGTGGATTCGCGCAGCGCCGTTATGATGACGATCGCCCAGAATCGCCGGCCATCCTTGCGGACTCGCCAGCCTTCGTCCTCGAAACGCCCGCTTTCGCGTGCGGTGACGAGTTCGCGCTCCGGAAGTCCGCTGTCGATCGCATCCTGTGGATAGAAGCGCGTGAAGTGTTTGCCGATGATTTCGGCCGCGGTGTAACCCTCGATCGAGGCCGCGCCGGAATTCCAGCTCACGACGTAGCCATCCGGATCGAGCATGACCAGCGCGTAGTCGCGCACGGACTCCACGAAAATTCGGAACTGGGCGTCCTGGGCTTGAGGCGGCTTGGCTGCGCCGGGCCGTTCGGTCGATTTCACCGGAGGAAGCGTAGTCGAGGCAAACTGTCGCCGTTGTAGGAATTGGCCGACTTTTGCTGTCGCGATGCGCCGTCATCGACCTTCAGTCCCATTTCCCTCGTCGGTCGGCGGCAGCCGCCGTTCGTCGAAGTACAGGCGCATGTCCTTGAAAAGATCGCCGTGGATCTTCTCCTTGCCGAGCGCGCAGCCGATGTAGCCGCCGTTCACGACCACACAGCCTTCGCTGATGTGGTAGATCTCGTTGCCATCCTTATCGCGTTCGACCCCTTCGACGCCCGGCTTCCAGCGGAAGCGCTTGAACCGTGAGCGCTCGCGCCTGGTGAGCGACGCCCAGGTGCCGTCCGGGCCGGCAAACATCTTCGCGATGCGCTCGGACTCCGCCTCCTGCGCCAGGATGCGGGCCGCGGACTTGCGGCCTTCGAGCGGCCAGTCGATCCGGCCAGGCGGCGGCAACGTGATGGCGCCGGATGCCTCGGCGGCGGGAGCCGGCGGTTCCATCACTGGCTCGACCGGCGCCGGGACCCTTGGCTCGGCGGGCGTCGTCTCGGCGGTAGCCGCCTCGGGAGCTGCCCGAGGCGACAGGAGGATCGTTATCGGCTTCGTATCCAGCGTCTGGACCGGCCGGTCCCGAAGGGCGGGCAACAACGCGAGCCAATACAGGACCATCGCGTGCGCCAGCAGCACCGCGACTGCCGACAAAACGCGCCGCCGATTCATGGATGGAGTCTGACAGACATTTCCGGATTCCGTTCTCGGCGGAAGCCAATGTCAGCACGAGGCGACAACGAGGCCAACCCCTAACTACTTTGTCGGTTTTGTAGGAGGCTCCGCGGGTGAAATGCCACTCACGCCTATGGAAGGCGTCCCGCGTGGGATTTAGATTGATTCGTCGAAATCGACGGAGCCCGCAATGCGCAGGATCGCACATCGAGAACACATCGTCGCCAACCTCACGGCCATCCTGTTCGGCCTGTGTTCGTTGATCGCCGGCGGCGTGATTCTCCTCGGCTCGTAAGCCGCGGCGTCGGAATCCACCGACCCGCGCCAGCGCGCTTTACGTCGTCGGTGAACGACCGACACGCATGTTCGCGTGGCCCCACGCTGGCGCACATTGTCGCGCGTGAGCGTACCCACCCCACTCGCGGATACCACACTTCGCAAGGCAGTCATCCTGCTGTCGATCCTGGCCGTGGGAGCGGTGTTGTACCTGGCGCGCGATGTATTCATCCCCGTCGCGGTCGCGATCTTTCTCGCCCTGCTGCTGACCCCCGCGGTGGATCGGCTGCAACGCTGGCGTATGCCTCGCGGCGTGGCCGTCGCGGCCGTGATGTTCGTGGTTTTCGCCGCAGCGGGAATCGCGGTCAACGCGGTGTGGGCGCCGGCGACCGAATGGCTGGCGCGCGCCCCGGAAACCTTGCGCAAGATCGATCCGCGACTGAAGCCGGTGCGCGAGATGTTCGCGCGCGTCGATGACGTCGCCGAACGCGCCGGGAAACTCACCCAGAACTCCGCGCAGGCGCGGGCCAAGCCCGCGATCGTCACACCCGTGAACACCGAGAGCACGGCGATCTCGTTCACGCGCTCCTTTCTGGAGGCTCTGACCATCATTCCGCTCACGTTGTTCTTCCTGCTGGGCGGGCAGCCGCTGCTCGCCCGCATGGGCGCATCGCTCGCGGGCAGCGCCCCGAGCGTCCGCGCGCTCAAGCTCACCGAGGCGATCCGCTGCGAGGTCGGCCGCTACTTCGGCACGGTCGCGTTGATCAATCTCGGACTGGGTGTCGCCACGGCGCTTTCGATGGCGGCGCTCGGCATGCCGAACGCCATCCTGTGGGGCGTCCTCGCCGCCGTACTCAATTTCATCCCCTACGTCGGCCCGATCGCCGCATGTTTCATCTTCGCGTGCGCGGCACTCGTGACCTTCGACGATCTGGGGCGTGCGCTCGCGGTGCCGGGTGTGTTCATCGCGCTGCATCTCATCGAGGGCCAACTGGTGCAACCACTCACGGTCGGCCGGCGGCTCGAGGTGAACGCGCTCGTGATCCTGCTGGGCGTGTGGTTCGGCTACGGTTTCTGGGGAATTCCCGGCATGCTGCTGGCGACGCCGGTGCTGGTCGCGCTCAAGGTCGCGGCGCAGCTGCAGCCCGAATGGCGCGTGCTGCGCGACTTCCTCGCGCCCATGGGCCAGTGGAACCCGCTGCCGTTCCGGCGTGCACGCGCGGCGAAGGAAGCCGCCGGCTCCGACGCCAAACAAACACCCAAACAAGTCTGATCCGTTGCGAAGCTTGCGGGAGCGCCCATCGAAAATGGATCATCGCGGCGTATGAAAGTTATCGAGCGGGCGACACCAGGCCCCGCGCCGGATCCATCGTGACCGCCCTCGCCATCATCCTCGGGACGTTGACGTGCGCGGCGTTCGTGCTCTGGATCGGCGCCAACGTCGCGACCGCCGAGAAGCGGCTGCTGTATCGGCCCCGCCGGCTGTACACCAGCGGCGACGCGGACTTCCGGCGCGCGCTCGGCATTTTGCTGGGGCCGCCGCTCGTACGCGGCAACCGCGTCACCTCGCTGGTGAATGGCGTCGAGATCTATCCGGCGATGATCGAAGCCATTCGCTCGGCGGAGGCGAACATCACGTTCGAGACCTTCGTCTTCCGCGATGGGCCCGGCGCCACGTTCGTCGAGGAGCTGTCGGCCGCGGCGCGTCGTGGCGTGAAAGTGCACATGCTGCTCGACTGGCTGGGTTCGCGAACGATGGACTCCGCCATGCTCGATGCCGCGCGGGCCGCCGGTTGCGAAGTTCACCTCTACCATCCGCCGTCGTGGTTTCACCTCGGCCGGCTCAACAATCGCACGCACCGCAAGTTGCTGGTCGTCGACGGCAAGGTCGGCTTCACCGGCGGCGTGGGCATGGGCACGGAGTGGGACACCGGAATTTCGGGACTTCCTCCCTGGCGGGAAACGCACTTCAGGGCCGAAGGTCCGGTGGTCGCGCAGATGCAGGCGGTGTTCGTCGACAACTGGATCAAAGCCACCGGACGCGTGCTGCACGGCGCGGAGTATTTTCCGACGCTCTCGCCCGCGGGCGACATGGATGCACAGATGTTCGGCAGCTCGCCCGTCGGCGGGTCCGAGAGCCTTCACCTGATGGTGCTGCTCGCGCTCACCGCCGCGCGGAAATCCATCGATATCGCGAACGCGTACTTCGTGCCGGACAAGCTGACGGTCGAGGCGCTGTGCTCGGCGGCACGGCGCGGCCTGCGCGTGCGCATCGTCGTACCAGGCCAGTACACCGACGCGCGCATCGGCCGCTGGGCGGCCCATGGCCTCTACGGCGAACTACTCGAGTCCGGCATCCTGATCTACGAATACCAGCCGACGATGATGCACAGCAAGGTGCTGGTCATCGACGAGATGTGGACCTCGGTCGGGTCGGCGAACTTCGACGACCGTTCGTTCCGCCTCAACGACGAGGCCAACCTCAACGTGTTCAGCGAAGAGCTCGCACGCGAGCAGATCAGGCTCATCGATGCCGACATCACCCAGTCGCGACGCATGGCGCTCAAGAAATGGCGCACCCGGAAGTTCGGCCGCCGCGTGAACGAGAAGCTCGCACTGCTTCTGCGCTCCCAGCTGTAACGGCATTCAGCCGATCCGGAAGGATTCCGCGGCGTACGAGCTGTGGAACTTTTCAATGGTGCGGCCGACACACCGCATGACTTCGCGCTCGAGGTGGCGGAACTCTTCGGATCCGCGCTTGAATGCATAGAAGCCGCCGATCGAGGAAACCGGGGTCCCCTTCGCGCCGCTCACGCGCGACTCGCCGCTGCCGGCAAGCAGCACCGCGCACAACTGCACGTCGGGCGCGAGCGTGAGCTCCCAGTTCACGGCCTGGTTCGAGGACAACACGAGCACGAGCGGCCGGAATCCCGCGCGTACGTCGACGCGCACGGATTCCGGAATGGCATGGGCGGGAGTGACGCTCTTCGCCACGGCCTCGTAGACGCTCACCGGATCCTCTCGCGGAACCCGCGCGACCGGAGTCAGTGTCTGCGTCCCGGTGACGATGGTCAGGCGATTGCCGGCTGGTCGATGCACCGGAGCCGCGGCGCGCGCGGCCTGCACGGCGGCGGATTCCGGCGCTTTCGGTTGCTTGCGCTGAAGCCAGGCGGCGAATTCCAGCGGGCCGTAGTTCATGGCTCCATCCACGTGTCGCGGACCGGCATTCTATCCCAAACCACGGCATCTGCTAACTACCCTTAAGGGGGCGGTACGACCATGGTCTTACTACCGGCATCTTACTACCGCAGTCTTACTACCGCTCCCCTAACAACCCGATGAGCGTTTCGGGCTCGACCGGTTTCGTCAGGTGGTGATCGAATCCGGCCGCGCGCGAATGCGCGCGGTCCGAGTCCTGCGCCCACCCGGTGATCGCGATGAGCAGCACGTCGCCGCCCTCGGGCATGGAACGTATCCGCCGCGCCACGTCGTAACCGCTCGCGCCCGGCATTCCGATGTCGAGCAGCGCCACGTCGGGTCGCCTGCTTTCGAACGAATGCAGCGCGGATGCGCCGTCGTGGGCCAGGTCCACCTCGTGCCCTTCCAGCCTCAGGATGATCGCGAGGCTCTCGGCCGCGTCGCGATTGTCGTCCGCGAGCAGGATGCGCTTGTTGGCGGACGGCACACACTTGCCGTGCGCGGCGGCGCTCCCGGTTGCCGCGACGGTCCTCACGACTCCCGGCAACCTCACCGTGAAACGGCTGCCCTTCCCCATGCCGGCGCTCGCCACCTCGATGCGCCCGCCATGCAGCTCCACCACGCCCTTGGCGAGCGCGAGTCCGATCCCGAGCCCGCCGGCCGCGTGCTCCTGCGCGGAGCGCACCTGCGCGAACATGCCGAACACCTTCGACAGGTCTTCCGCGGAAATGCCGATGCCGCTGTCCTCGACCCAGAGGACGAGATCCTGGCCGGTCACCGTGCAGCCGACGCGGATGGCACCGTTCGGGTCCGTGTACTTCGCGGCGTTGGTGAGCAGGTTGGACAACACCTGCGCGAGGCGCAGCGGATCGGCGTGCACATGCAGGTCGGCGGGAACGTCGATCGCCAGGCGATGCCGGCGTTCGTCGATGAGCGGGCGCGCGGTTTCCACCGCCGCGCTCACGATGGACTGCAGATCGGTGTCCTGCTTGCGCAGCTGCAATGTCCCGTGCGTGATGCGCGAGACGTCTAGCAGGTCGTCCAGCAGCAGCGACATGTGCTGGACCTGCCGTTCGATCACGTTGTTTGACCAGCGCTTCTGCGCCTCGGTGGCCTGTTCGTTGCGCGCGATGGCCGCCGCCTGGCGAATGGGCGCGAGCGGATTGCGCAACTCGTGCGCGAGCGTCGCGAGGAATTCGTCCTTGCGCCGGTCGGCCTCGAGCAGTTCGCGTTCCTGTTGCTTGCGCCTCGTGATGTCGGCGAACCAGACAGCGAGATCCCCGTCGACCGGCGAAGCGACGATGTGATACCAGTTGGTGTTGCCATCCGCCTCGGTCTGCCGCTCGGCTTCGCGCGTCTGGTTCTTCTCGAGCGCGTCCACGTAGAGATCGAATCGTCCGGGCTCGTCCCAGGCGCGCGGCAACGTGTCGGTGACCTTGCGACCGAGCGTGTCCGGGATGTGACAGCGCATGATCCGCGCCGCGGACGTGTTGAGATACGCCCAGGTGAATTCCACGATCTTTCCCGATTCATCGCGCACCGGCGACAACATCAAGAAGGGAACGCCCGACGTCTCCAGCACGGATTGCAGCCGCCGGTCGCGCCGGTTCGCCAGATCCTCGGCCCGCGCGCGCTCGATGAATACCGCCGCCTTGCGCGCGCAGATATCCGACAGCCGCGTCTCGCGCTCGGAAAGCCGGTGCGAGTCCGTGAAGTAGACGGTCAGCGCACCCAGCACCTCGCCTTCGCGGCTTATCAACGGTGTCGAATGCAGCGCGCGAATGCCCAGCTTGAGAGCGGCGTTGCGCCACGGCGCGGCGGCGCTGTCCCGATCGACATCCGCCACGAAGAGCCGCTCCTTGCCGGCACGCGGCAGATCGCGCTTGACGGCCGCGAGCGTGGCCGGATCGATTCCGGTGCTTGCCGCAGCGCTCGGTAATCGATTCGCTTCGAGTGTCGTGATGACACCGCGATCCGCGCCATGCATCCGCACCAGCGTCGCCAGGATCAGTTTCAGCTGATCGGAAATCCCCGGAATACTCGCAAGCGTCGCGGACAGTTCATGCAGCTCGTGCAGGTCCGACAACTCCCGACGGGAGATCGACCGGTAATAGTCGCCCACGCCGATCAGCAGGAACGAAACTATGGCCGAGGCGATGATGGCCACCTGCTCGGGCGAGTTCGCGGTGAAAACCAGGTCGATGTCTTTCTGCAGAGCCGAGTTGATGACACCGATGAGCGCGACCAGCGCGCCCGGCCATCGACCCGCGATGGACGTGACCAGGATGATCGCCGGCGGAAAGAAGATGAACGAAGCCCGGCCCTGGGTGATCGGGTAGACGACCCAGTGCAATGCCGCCGCCGCGATGGAGACGACCACCGCGAACGCATAGCGGCGCGCGACGGATTTCTCGATCCACGGCCACAGGCGCGCCAAGCGCGACTCCCTGGAAATGCGCGAGTTCAGATCCCTCTCCGAGCCTGAATCTTGTTGGCCCGAAGATTACCCGCGGTGGGCCGATCAGGCTATCGGCGGAGGCTGACCGGCATGCTGGGGCAATGCTTCGTCGATCCAGGCCCACTCGGGCGCTTCGGACGTCCAGATCGTGGCGCTCGGCGCGAGCAGTTCGGTGTCGTCGAGGGCCCCGTTGCGCACGATGATCAGGTGCGGCCGGGATTCCGCGGCGCTGAAGAGCTGGGTGCCACACGTCGGACAGAAGCGCCGATGCATGACATTGCCGCTCGCCGCGATGCTCCGATAGTCGCGCAGCTCACCCTCGATCGAGAGCGCATCGCTTGGAAACACCACGTTGACCGTGGCATTACCCGAGGCCAGGTACTGGCACAGCCGGCACCAGCACAATCGCGCCGCGATGGGTTTCGCCGAGATCCGGAACCGCACCGCCCCGCACAAACAACCGCCCGTGATTTCCATGTCGCCCATTGTGCCCGCTTATACTGCGCGCATGAAATTCTATTCGTGGAACGTCAACGGCATCCGCGCCGTGGTCAAGAAAGGCACCTTCCAGAAATTCGTGAAGGAACACAAGCCCGACATCCTCTGCCTGCAGGAGACGAAGGCCGAGAAGGGCCAGGCGGAGATCGACCTGCCCGACTACTGCGAATACTGGAACTCGGCCGAGAAGAAAGGTTACTCGGGCACCGCGATCTTCTCGCGCACCGAGCCGGTCAAGGTCATCAACGGATTTCCCGACGCCTTCGCGAAGAAGTTCACGTTCGCCGACGAGCTCAAGCGCGACTCGTGGAACGAGGGCCGCGTGATCACGGCCGAATTCGACAAGATCTACGCCGTCACCGTCTACACGCCGAACGCGAAGGACGACCTTTCGCGCCTCAATCTGCGCCACAAGCACTGGGATCCCGCATTCCTCGCCTACTGCAAGCAGCTCGAGAAGAAGAAACCCGTGATCTTCTGCGGCGACCTCAACGTGGCGCACACCGAAGACGACCTCGCGAACCCGAAACCCAATCGCGGCAAGAAGGGATTCACCGACGAGGAACGCGAAGGGTTCCAGAACTTCATCGACGCCGGCTTCGTCGACACGTTCCGCATCTTCACGAAGGGCAACGGCCACTATTCATGGTGGAGCCACTTCGCGAACGCGCGCGCACGCAACGTGGGATGGAGAATCGATTACGTCCTCGTCTCCGAAGCGCTCAAGAAGAAGGTGAAGGACGCGAAGATCCATGCGGACGTCATGGGCTCCGACCACTGCCCCGTGAGCATCACCCTGGATATCTGAAGGGGACATTCCCCGTTTCCTGGCACCCCATTTGACCTCCGGACACGAACCAGCCTATATTCACCCATATGGGTGAACGTAGCTCCGCCAATCTCGACGACGTATTCAACGCGCTCTGCGATCCGACGCGCCGCGCGATCCTGGCCCGACTTACGGACACCGATGCGCGTATCACCGACATCGCGGCCGAATTCCCGATATCGCTGAACTCCATCTCGAAGCACATTCGCATGCTCGAGCGCGCCGGACTCGTGCGCCGCTCGGTCAACGGGCGCGAGCACGTGTTATCGCTCGATGCCGCGCCGCTCTCGGAGGCCGCCATGTGGATCGATCATTACCGACGGTTCTGGGAAGGCCGGCTGGCCGCCCTCGAAGCCTTCGTGACCCGACAGCAAAAGAGGAAACGCAAATGAATGCCGCCATCTCCCCCGCCGCTGTCGTCGTTCGACGCACGATCGCCGCAAAGCCCGAGATCCTGTTCGATGCCTGGCTCGATCCTGAAGCCCTCGCCGCCTGGATGCGCCCCGGCACGGTTCCGAGGACCGTCGCGACGGTGGATGCACGTGTGGGCGGCCGCTACGAGATCGTGATGCACCTCGAGTCCGGCGAGATCGTGCCGCATACGGGCGTCTACCTCACGATCGATCGGCCGCGAAGACTCGAGTTCACCTGGCTTTCGCACTACACCGGAAAACGCGACACCCTCGTGACGGTGGATTTCGTGCCTCGCGGCGACCACACGGAAATCGTCGTCACGCACGCGCAACTCCCCGAGAGCGACAGGGCCGATCACGACAAGGGCTGGACGACCGCGATCGAGAAACTCGCGCAGAAATACGGCAAGGATCCGGTTCGATGACCTGCACCCTCGTCAACCTCGCCTGCGGTGCATCGGCCTACCAGGAGATCATATGACTCACATCCGGGTCACCGCCTTTCGCTGGGTACCACCCTTCGCGCAGGGCCTCGTGCGCGATCTGCGAGTGCGCTGGGCACTCGAGGAAGCCGGGCTGCCCTACGAGGAACATCTGCTCGCGCTCAACGAGCACAAGGCCGCTGCGCATCGCGAAGTGCAGCCATTCGGCCAGGTGCCGGTCTATGAAGAAGGTGGACTACGGCTGTTCGAGTCCGGCGCCATCGTGCTGCATATCGCGCAGAGGTCGCGCGTCCTGCTGCCCGTCGACGAAGCGGCGCGCGCCCGTGCGATCACCTGGATGTTCGCCGCCCTCAATACTCTCGAGCCCGCCGTGCAGAACCTCGCGAGCCTGGATCTGTTCTTCAAAGACGAGGAGTGGTCGAAGCTGCGGCGGCCCGGTCAACAGGCTTTCTTGCAGACACGGCTCGATGAGCTCGCTGCTCGTCTGTCGGGCCGGGACTATCTGGAAGATGAGTTCACCGCGGGCGACCTGCTCATGACGACGGTGCTGCGGATCCTGCGTCACACGACCATGGTTTCGGACATGCCGGCGCTCGCCGCCTATCAACATCGCTGCGAGTCGCGGCCAGCCTTCCAGCGCGCGTTGGCTGCGCAGCTCGCGAACTTCGAGAGATACGCTCCCGCGGCCTGACGCAAGCCGCCTTTTCAGAACGGCGCGCCGATGACGAACCGCCAGCCCGAGATCTCGCCCGCGTAGCGGTATCCGAAGCCGAGCCGCGGCGCATCGAACTTCCAGATCTTGAAGCGCGGCCGCGTCGCGAAAGTGAAGCCCGCTTCGAACTGCAGCGGCTCGCTGTCCCCGTTGGCCACGGGAACGGTCGGCGGATCGATGATGACGTCGACGACTCCATAGAGGCCCAACTCGACCTCGTGGCCGCGCGTGTTCCAGCCGATGCCGCGCGTGAAATCCATCCCCTGGCGGATACGCGCGAAACTGTCGTTGGGCGTGCCGTCGCGATAATTCACGCTCGCGTAGCTCACGTCCGCGCGGAACAGCGTCTGCCACCCTCCGATGGGCGTGTGCCGATCCGCGCGGATGCCCCAGCCGTACAGCCATCCCTCGACGCTGCTGGACGCGAGACTGAATCCGGCATTCGCGTACGGGATGACGTGCCAACCGTCCTTCAGCGGAAAGTCGAGCTCGATGCCCGGCTTCACGCTGAAGCTGTCGACCTGCTTGGGCGGGCCCTCCTCGATCACGTCGATCGGCTTGAAGTCGAAGAACCCGAACGTGCCCGGCAACGTGAAGCGCACGCGCAGTGCGTCTTCCCGGGCATTGCCGAGATACTTGTTCCATGTGAGCCGGTAGACCTGCAGCGTGCGGCCGCCGAGATCGTAGATGCCCGAGCCGAGCTCGGTGGCGAACACGTGGTTGATCGACTCGGCCACCGCCTCGTCTTCGCTGCGCGGCGCGACGCCCTGCGCTTGCACGACGCACGACGCGAAGCATAACGTTGCCGCGACTCCCGGCCGCCTCATTGGAAACGGATCATGCTCATCCGCGGACGAGCATAACGAATCCCACGGGCCGGAACTAACTAAGCTGGGTTCTCGCCGGCTCGCGGGCGAGCGCCGCGCGGATGTCCGCCGCGCCGGCCGTGCCGTTCTCCAGCGCCTTCTCGAGATTCTCGGCGTACTTGTCGATGCGCTTCGCCGGCAGCAAAGGCTCGTTTGGGTCGACCGTCGCCTCGACCAGTGCCGCGCCGGATGCGTTCATGGCGGCGTCGAGCGCCGGTCCGACGTCCGTCGAGCTGGCGGCGCGGAATCCGGTGATCCCGAACCCCGCGGCCACCTTCACGAAGTCGATGGGTTGCAGGTCGCATTCGTATTCGGGGTTGCCCAGGAACATGAGCTGCTCCCACTTGATCTGCCCGAGCGTGTTGTTCTTCATCACGACGATCTTGATCGGCAGGTCGTAACGCCGGATCGTCGCGAGCTCGCCGAGCAGCATCGTCAGGCCACCATCGCCAACGAATGCGACGACCTGTCGCCCCGGATACGCGAGCGCCGCCGCGATGGCGTACGGTACGGCGCAGCCCATCGTGGCGAGCATGCCGGAGCCGGCGAACATCTGGCCCGGCCGCGCCTCGACGTAGCGCGCGAGCACGCCGGTGTTGTGGCCCGAATCCCAGGCGACGAGCGCGTCGTCCGCGAGCCGCCGGCCGAGATCGCGTGCGAGACGGTCGGGGGTGAGCCGCCTGCGCGGCGCGTCGGCCGACGATTCGAGCAGTTCCACCCACTCGCGCTTGCGCGCCTGCATGTCCGCGAGGAAGGAACGATCTGCGTGCGCCTTGAGTCGCGCGATCAGCACCTTCAGCGTCGTGCGCGCATCGCCCACGAGTCCCGCCTCGACCGGAAAGCGCAGCCCGATGCGCGACGGGTCGCGGTCGATCTGCACGCCGCGCGCCTGCCCGGGCTTCGGGTAGTACTCCACGTACGGAAACGTGGATCCCACGATCAGCAACGTATCGCATTGCTCGAAGGCTTCCTGCGAAGGGCGCGTACCGAGCAACCCGATGCCGCCGAGCGAAAGCGGATGCGCATCGGGCACAACGGCCTTTCCGAGCAGCGCCTTGACGATGGGCGCCCCCAGCAACTCGGCGATCTCGATGACTTCGTCGCGCGCGCCGAGCGCGCCCTGCCCGACGAGCAGCGCGATCCGCTGGCCGCGATTCAGGATATCGAGTGCGCGAGAGATGCTCTCCTCGTCCGGGACGCGGGCGCCGTCGGTCTTCGCGAACGACACGTGGTGCTCGACATTGCGCGGCGAGGGCTCGACGTCCTCGAGTTTTTCCTCCTGCACGTCGACCGGCACGGACACATGCGCCACCGTGCGCTGCGTGACCGCGATGCGGCACGCGAGTGACAGCGCGTTGTCCACGTGCGCGGCGCTCATGATGCGCGCCGAATACGCGGCGACGTCGGTGAACAGGCGGTTGAGGTCCACGTCCTGTTGCGTGAACGTATCGATCAGGTCGTGATACGGAAGGCCCGTGATCGCGATCACCGGTGCGCGATCGAACTTCGCGTCGTACAGGCCGTTCAACAGGTGGACGCCGCCCGGACCCGTAGTCGCGAGACAGCAGCCGAGCCGACCGGTCCACTTTGCGTGGGCGCAGGCCATGAGTGCGGCGGACTCCTCGTGCCGCACCTGGATGAATCGCACCCTGTCCTCGCGCTCGTGGATCGCCTGCATGATCCCGTTGATGCCGTCTCCGGGCATGCCGAAGATCGTGTCGACGCCCCAGGCGATGAGGCCGTCGATCAGCAGTCCGGCGCCGTTTCGCCCCTGGCTCATGCGCGCGCACTCATTTGAGTGGTGCAACGGTCTGCTGGTATTCGCCGACGAACTCGCCGGCGGCCAGCACATGTCCCGCCATCGCAGCGACGACGACGTCGCGCTCGGATCCGGGCGGCACGTCGAGCAACGTGTCGAGCGCGAAGAGCTGGAAGTGATAACGATGCGGCGGATCTCCGACCGGCGGGCGCGGCCCGAGGTATCCGACCGTGCCGCGGCTGGTGCGGCCCTGCAGCAGGCCCGGCGGATCGGTCAGCCGTTCCTGTTCCTGCAACCCCTCTGGCAGGTGCCGGTAGTTAGCTCGGATGTTCCACGCCACCCAGTGGACGAACGGCGTGATCGGCTTCGCATCCGGATCTTCCATGATGAGCACGTAGGATTTGGCGCCCTCCACCTTCGTCCAGGTGATGCGCGGCGACACGCCGTCGTAGTACTCGGAGTGCCGCCGCGCGATCCGCCCTTTCGCGCTCGGCGAGTTCACCGTGAGCGTCGCGGGCGCATTGGTCTCGGGCCGCGCGATCGCGAGCGGCACGCCGACGCCCTGCGCGGCCTGCTCGAGCATCGCCGTCGGCGGCGCCCTCACTACCCGCGTCGAACCCTCGTCACCCGTGTACGCGATGCGGTAGATGACGCCGTTCGCGTCGTCCGCCATGAGCAGCGAACCGTCCCTCGCGACGGCGAGGCCGACGGGACGCGCGAAATGCGTCGTGCCGCCGTCCGACAGAAAACCCGTGACGAACGGTTCGATCGACTGCGCCTGGCCACCGCCGAAACGCACGCGCACGATTTCATAGCCGGATGCGGGCTTGCGGTTCCAGGAGCCACGCATCGTCACGAACGCGTCGCCGATGTACTCCTCGGGGAACGAGCCTCCCGGATAGAACACGAACTGCATCGGAGCGGAATGGGCCGTGTAACCGAGCACCATCGGCGTGCTCATATCGCGCCACTGCTCCTTGCTGATCTCACCCGGTGGATTGGTCCACGGCGTGATGCCATCCTTGCCCCAGACATGCGGCCAGCCGTATCGCTTCGCGCGCACGATGCGATTGATTTCCTCGGGCTGACGGTCGTCACCGAGAAAGTCGATGCCGTGATCGAAGCCCCACAGTTCGCCGGTCTCGGGATGCCAGTCGAAACCGATCGTGTTGCGCAGGCCGTGTGCCCAGATCACTCGCGACTTCCCGTCGGGCGACACGCGCAGCAGCGTCGCGTTCTCGGGATTGCTCTCATTGCAGGCATTGCAGGTCGAACCCACGCTGATCCACAACATGTCGTCGGGACCCCACTCGATGGTGCGGTTAGCGTGCTGCCCGGCGTCAGGCAGGTCGCCGGTGAGCAGGCGGAACTCGGTAAGCGTGCCATCGGGCCGGATGTCCGCGGCGAACAACTCCTTGACGGTCACGAGGTACAACTGGCTCCCGTGTATCGCGATGCCGTGTGTTCCCGAACGATGCCCGACCCAGCGCGCCGGCCCGTCAGCCTCGCCGTTCCCATCCGCGTCGCGCAGCAGCAGGATGTCGCCCTGGTCGCGCCGGGTCACGTACACGTCGCCGTTGTCCGCGACCTCGAGAATGCGCGTGTTGAGCAGGTCGCGGGCGAATACACCGATCGTGAATCCCGCCGGGACCCGCAACTGCGCGAGGTGCTCCGCATCGGCGGGCACCTTCACGGGCTTCCACACGTGACCGCTGAGCTGAAGGTCCGTGCCGTCGCCCTGCTGCGCGAACGACAAAGGCGCGAGCCCGAGCGCGAGGGACGCAAGGACGCCGAGTAGGCTTGTACGCGCGAATCTCACCGCCGCACTCCCCTCATTGTCCCGGCAATTGCTCGGCGAGCTGCTTGTGCTCTTTCAGCGTCGGCAGCGTCTTCTGCGCGAAGCCCGCGAGCGCCGCATCACCCGAACGCGTCTCCTTCTCGAACAGGTCGATAGCATCCGAATGACCCATGTTCATGTGGTGCGAATACATGCGATCGAAATCGGTTCCGTTTTTCGACTTGAGCTCGTCCACCATCGATTGATGTTCGGCATCGAGTTTCTTCGGCGCATCGATCCCTTGCGCTTTCGCGATGCTCGCGAGCTCCTTGTTGGCCTTGCCGTGATCCTGGAC
>JAEYUC010000066.1 GCA_023433705.1 Pseudomonadota bacterium | reverse complement strand
CCGCGCCCCTGCGCGGCGGTCTCGGAGGGCAAAGATGTTCGGTCGCATCGCCAACCTGTTCAAAGGGTTCCTGTCACTGTTCGTTTCCGGCATCGAACGCCGCAATCCCGAGGCGCTGCTCGAGCTCGAGCAGGAAAACCTCCGCAAGCAGATAGGCAATTTCAACCAGGGCCTCGCCTCCCACGCCGGCCTTTCCGAGCGGCTCATGAGCCAGGTCCGCAAGCTCGAGGCCGAACAGCGCGACCTGCGCGCCAAGACCACCGCGCACGTGCGCGCCGGCAATAACTCCGCCGCTGGCCAGTACGCGTTGCGACTGCAGGCCGTCGAGCAGCAGCTCGCCGAGAACCGCACGCAGCTCGAACAGGCCGAGACCACGTACAAGAACCTGGTCAAGGCGCGCGACGTTGCCGTGCAGACCGCGCGCGCGAAGATCGAAAGCCTGAAAGGCGCGATCAACGACATGCGCATGAAGCAGGCCATGGCCGAGATCCACGAGATGTCGGCCGGCATGATCACGAACATCGGAGGCGCCGGGGACACGCTGAACCGCCTCGAGACCATGGTCATGGAAGAGCGCGACAAGGCCGCGGGCCGCGCGCGCGTCGCCAAGGATTCGGTCGACATGAGCCAGGTCGAGCTCAAGGAAGCCGAGATGAACGCGCTCGCCGAGCAGGCGCTCGCGGACTTCGCCGCGCGCGAGGGCATCTCCATCAAGGGCGCCGCGGCGCCGGAGGCGGCGGAGCGTTCGATGGGCGCGACCGAGAAACCCCCCTCTTCCGAAAACCAGGGCCAGGGCTGACCCGGACGTTGGTAGTTAGCCAGCCCGCGCCGCCGGAAGCCTGACGGTGCCCGCTCCCGCAAACGCCCCCGCCTGGGCCGCCGAGCTCGCGCTCGCCTACGAGAGCGGCGCGTCGAACCAGTTCATCCTGTTCGGCAACGTGCACGACCGCCTCCCGGTAGGTAGTGGACTCGTCAATCTCGCCGACTACCTCGAGAACACGCTGCTCGCGGGCTTCGACGTGGTGTTGTCGTACGACCTCGGCGGCGGCCTGCTGTTCGAGCGCGGCGGCAACGTCGTCGAGAAATGGCAGGGCGCCGAGCTGCGCAATCGCATGCGCGAGCCGTTGCAGGCGATCCAGTGGATAGGCAGCTACCTGCGCTACCTCGGCAACCTGCGCGTGCTCGGCAGCAAGGAACGCATCCCGAACGTGGCCGTGATCCTGCGCGGCGTCGATCACATCGTGCCCGCCGACGGCTCGGGCTTCGAGCACGGCAGCCTCACGAGCATGTTGCGCGCCTGGGCGAGCGAGTCGCCCTTCCGCGACCTGCCCTTCGCGAGCATCCTCATCGCGGACAACCTCAACGACGTCGAGCCGCAGATCGCGACGGCCGCGCACGCCACGCGCATCCGCGTGCCGCTGCCCGACGCCGCCGCGCTCGAACGCACGCTCGATATCCTGGCGCGCGGCTCGCCGAAGGCGTTCGCGCCCGGCGCGAAACTCGCCGAACTCGCGGGTGCGCTCGCGGGCGTCACCGTGTCGAGCCTCGAGAGCCTGGTGAAGACTCGCCACCACGAAGGCAAGCCGATCGGCGATGCCGACCTGTCGCGCATCAAGAAGGAACTGGTCGAGCGCGATTCCGCCGGCCTCATCGAATTCATCGATCCGAAGCGCTCGCTCGAGGACTACCACGGGCAGGAGGCCCTCAAGACCTGGCTGCGCCAGGACATCGCGCTGTGGCGCGCGGGCGATCTCAAGGCGCTGCCGATGGGCTATCTACTGTGCGGCCCGGTCGGCACCGGCAAGACCTTCCTGGTCGAGTGCCTCGCGGGCGAAGCCGGCGTGCCCGTGGTCAAGCTCAAGAACTTCCGCGACCGCTGGGTGGGCTCCTCCGAAGGCAATCTCGAGAAGATCTTCCGCCTCATCCGCGCGCTCGGCCGCTGCATGGTGTTCATCGATGAGGCCGACCAGACGCTCGGCAAGCGCGACTCCGGCGCCAACGACTCGGGCCTGTCGGGCCGCATCTATTCGATGATCGCGCAGGAGATGTCGGACAGCGGCAATCGCGGCCGCGTGTTGTGGCTGCTGGCGTCGTCGCGTCCCGATCTCATCGAAGTCGATCTCAAGCGTCCGGGCCGCGTCGACGTGAAGGTGCCGCTGCTGCCGACCAGCACGCCTGCCGAGAGTGCGCAACTCATCGGCACGCTGGCGAAGCGCTACGGCCTCGCGCTGGAACCCGCGGACTTCTCGCGCCTCGAAGCGCGCATGCCCACGTTGCTCACGCCCGGCGCCGCGGAGGCGCTCGTGGTCAAGGCCTACCGGCATTCGAAGACCCAGAACGTGCCCGGCGGCGCCGCGCTCGAGGCCAGCCTCGAGGGTTACCAGAACCCCGTGCCCGCCGACGTGCTCGATTTCCAGATGCGAATCGCGATTCGCGAGGCCACCGATCTCGGGTTCGTGCCGCCCGCGTTCCGCGCGATGGCCCAGGCGCAGTGAAACGATGGCCATGAAGGACAAGCCGTCCTACCTGTCGAAGGCGTTCAACGCCAGGCCGTTCGGGATGCCGATCCCGCCCAACTGGTTCGGTCTCGCGGCGTTCGGTTTCATGGGCGCGTTCATCCATCCGGGACTCTGGCTGATCGGCCTCGGGTTCGAGGGGATCTATCTCTGGGCCTTGTCGCAGAACGCGCGATTCCGCAAGGTCATCGACGCCGAGGCCGGATTCACCGACAGCACGTCGCGATACGAGTCCCTGCTCGCGCATCTGGATTCGTCGGCGCAGTCGCGCCAGTACGAGATCGAGCGGGAGGCCGCCGAGATCGTCGCGCTGCTGCAGCGGGCGCCCGCCTCCGGCTCGCAGGTCGGCGACATCCGGCAGATGGCATGGCTGCATCTTAAACTACTCGCGGCGCGCGCCTCGTTCATCGAGGTGATCGACGTCGCGGATCGCGAGCGCCGGAAACTCGACGAGGAGGAGACCCGCGCCCGGAAACGTCTCGCCTCCCCCGACACGGATGAAGAGCTGCGCCGCAGCCTCGAGCAGCAGCTCGAGGTCATCCAGTCGCGTTACGCCGCGCACCGCGACGCGAAGCGCCGCCTCGAACTCGTCGATGCCGAACTCGGCCGGCTGCGGCAACAGGTGTCGCTGGTGCGCGAGCAGGCCCTGCTCGCGACCGACGAGAACACGATGGCGCAGTCGCTCGACGCGGTGACCGCCTCGCTCAACGAGGCGAACCGCTGGCTCAAGGACCAGCGCGAGCTGTTCGCGGGCATCGACACGTTCACCGACGAGCCCCCGCCCGCGGATCTGCTGGCATCGCGGCGCGCGAGCACGGGTGCCGGCAAACGCGCGAAGAAGGAATTGGAGTGAGCTACAAGTTCACCGGAGGACCACACATGCTTTCGACTCGTCAACGCGGCTCGGCCGTCGGCAACATCATCACGCTCGTGTTGTTGTTGGGTCTCGTCGGCCTCGGCGCCTGGCTGTGGCTGGGCAGGAAAGGCACCGAAAACCCCACGGACGGTTCGCGCTCCGCGACGAGCGCCCAGCAGTCCGGCCGGTCCTCCGGCATCGCCGCGCCCGAAGGCGGCGCACCCGAGCCCATCGAACCCGTCACGGGAACGCCGACGCTCGAAGCAGCGAACACTTTCGTGCCGAAGGACAACACGCTGCGCATCGACATCAGCGAATACGCGGGTTACGGCGGCCTCATCGTGGCGAATGGCGGCCTCGAGGCGAACGAGAACTCGTTCTTCTTCAAGGAATACGGCTTCAAAGTCGCGATCTCGATGAGCGAGAGCGAGACCTGGGGCCCGCTCAACAACGGCCGCCTCGCGGCGACGGCGACCACGGCGGACGCGCTGGCCGTGCTCGGCCGGCAGTTCGATGCGATCGTGCCGGTCCAGCTCGGATTTTCACGCGGCGCGGACATGGTGGTCGTGGATCGCGGCATCGCCTCGGTGAATGCGCTCGCGGGGAAGACGCTGGCCGCATCCCAGTTCAACGAGAGCGAGTTCTTCATCCGTTACCTCGCGCAGGAGGCGGGCGTGCCGGTCACGGTGCTGCGCGACCTCGATTCGAAGCCGGCCCCGGGTAGTCTGGGCCTGGTGTTCTACGAGGACGCGTTCGTCGCCTGCGACGCGTATCAGCACGAGCTCGCGAGCGGCGAGAATCGGCTCAACGGCTGCGTGGGCTGGACGCCGAAGACCGACGAAGTCGTCGAGGCTTCGAATGGCGCCGCGAAGGTGCTGGTGTCGAACCGCAACCTGCTCGTGGTCGCCGACGTGCTCGCCGTGAACAAGGGCTTCGCGAAAGCAAACCCGAAGATGGTCCAGGGCCTCGTGCACGGCATCCTCGAGGGCAACCGCCGGCTGCGCGACAGCCCGGCCGAACATCTCGGCGTCGTGGCCAAGGCATTCAAGTGGACCGAGGACGAGACCCGCGACGAGCTCGCGCACGTGCACCTGTCGAACCTGCCGGAGAACCGCGCGTTCTTCGCGGGCACCATCGATTCGGCGGGATCCTTCGGCGGCATCTTCCAGTCGTCGGTGCTCGCGTACGGGTCGGTCATCAAGAACCCCACGGATCCGTCACGCTTCGTCGACACGAGTTTCCTCGACGCGCTCGCGAAGCGCGGGCTGTTTGCCGACCAGAAGATCGCGATCGCGCCGATCCGCACGGCGACGCAGGCCTCGCTCGAGGGCGATCCGCTGCTCAGCAAGGACATCCGCTTTTTCTTCGAGCCCAATTCGTCGGCCCTCGACCGCAACGCACCGCAGAACCAGGAGTACCTGCAGACGATCAAGCGTTTCCTGCAGGTGAGCCCCGGCTCGACCGTGCTGCTGCGCGGCCACGTCGACAACGCGCGCGTCGGCGAATTCAAGCAGCAAGGCGGCGAGCAGCTCGTGCAGAGCATGGCGATGAAGGCGATGGAGTTGTCGCGCCAACGCGCGCTCGCCGTCAGCGCGGCGCTGATGGAGAAGTATCCCGACATCGACAAGACACGCATCGAAGCCGTGGGACGCGGGTGGGAAGAACCGACCAGCGCCGACAGCGCGCAGAACCGTCGCGTCGAAGTTCAGTGGTTCACCATTGAGTAAGAATTGAGGCAACCCCCTTAAAGCAGACGCTGATAGTCGAAAGGGACGGCCTCGAGAATCTGGACGCCAAGGAAGTTGGGAAGATCGTCGGGCGGCCACACTGGATCCCGGCTTTTCACTCCACTGCCCGGTGACGTCACGGGGGCCAGCAGCACTTTGCGACCAATCGGATAACTCTCGCAGGTGCCGCCGCCGAAGTATTCGGTCGACTCGCGCACGTTCTTCCAGCCTTGCGCGCCGAGTCGGCCGTGGTTCCAGGGCTTGCGGTGCTCGATGATCGCGTTGGTGCGCGCGACATCGATCTCGACGAGTACGCCCGGCGATTCCCGGATCATCCTCCGCGTATCCTCTATCCAGCCGGCGCGCGGCTCGGCCCACGTCACCTGGGCGATACGTCCGTGCCAATGCGAGATCCGCCCGGGCATCGCATCGGCGGTGCTGCGACACGCCGCGATCGTTCCGTCGATCACTCGCGATTTCACCGCGGGCTCCGGCAATGCGAACCACAGGATTCCGAGACCGAGCGAGATGCAGCAGGTAGTGAGGAACCGGGCACGGAATCCGTCGGTGAACGGCAGGATGCGGAACAGGAAACCGAGCACGAGGCCCGCAATCAGTCCGCCCGGGCCCGTGATCAGGATGCCCATCAGCGGACCCTGGTTCGCACCGGGGTTGAGAATCATCGGGCCAAAGAAGCCAGCCGCGCCGCCAGTTGCCCCGAGGGCGAGGGCCCAGAAACCCGGCGAACGCAGCGTCTCGCGCATGCGCCGATGCTGACCCTCCCCGCCCCGCGCGGGCCGCTACGCAGATCACGTTTTCAGAGGGAGTCGGCCTTATCGGGCGTGCCGGGCCGCCAGTTTGAGATCCTTTACTAACAACTCGAACCCCTCCTCGCGCGACGCCTCGTCCGGTGCGCGCAGGATCGAGGACGGATGCTGGGTCGCGATCACGACGGGCGCGATCGAACCTCTGATGACCTTGCCGCGTTCGCGGCTCACGCGAAATTGCGCGCCCAGGACGGCCTGCGCCGCGACCGCGCCGAGCAGCACGAGCACGGCGGGTTTCACGACTTCCAGCTCGGCGGTGAGCCACGGCCCGCAGGCCTTGATCGCCCCGGCCGGCGGCCGCTTGTGCAGCCGGAATTTGCCGCGCGGCTCGAAATTGAAGTGTTTGACCGCGTTGGTCACGTAGACGCCGCGGCGTTCGAGCCCCGCCTCGGCCAGCGCCCGGTCGAGTAGTTTGCCGGCCGGCCCAACGAAAGGCTTGCCGGTTCGGTCTTCCTGGTCACCGGGCTGCTCGCCGACCAGCATGACCCGCGCGCCGGCGGGGCCTTCGCCGAAAACCGTCTGCGTCGCCTTGATGAACAGCATGCAGCCGCGGCATGCCGCGGCCGCGCGCTGTAGTTTGGGGATCGTCGGCCGGTCGGGAACGAAACTCTCGGTAGGTTCGAGTTTTTCGCGGACCATTCACCGAGTGTCGGCAAACCCGCCCGGCGCGTATATCGCCGGCGTCCGCGGTGTGCCGGTCAGCTTGTCCGACATCGATGCGCGGGACCCGCCGCCGGCGATTCCGGCGGCGGGTCCCACGGTCGACGGCGACTAACTAGCGTGCGCAGCGCGCCACGACGGCGCGGGTGCGCGGCGTGCGGGTGAACGTCACTTCGCTCGAGGTCACGCGGTAGTAGATGTTGCGCACCGTGAACGTCTGGTCGCACGGCCGTCCGAGCGCGATCGTGCCCACCGCGACGTTGATATCGCTGTCGGTCACGTCGTAGACGGTGGCGTGCGTCGTGCGCAGCCCCGTTCCCGGCGGCGGCGTGGTCGGCGGCGGCGTCGTGCTGCCGGAAACCGTGATGGCGACGGAGCTCGCCGCGCTCGCCGAAGACGCCACGGTCTTCTGCGCGATGTTGCTGTTGTCGGACTCGAGGGAGCGCGAATTTCGGGCGCGCACCGCGAAGTACCACGTGCCGGGCGTCAGGGCGGTCACGGTCGCGGTCCGGGCGGTCACGTCGTTGACCGCCAGCGTGCGCGTCAGAGCCGTGCTGCTCGTGCCGTACGCGACGGTGAAACCGGCGAGATCGTTGAGCTGGCTGCCGTCGGTGTTGGTCGACGGCGCCGTCCAGTAAAGAACCGCGCGGTCGCTGGCGCCCCAGGTGCAGGTCAGCGTGTAGTTAGTCGACGCGGTGATCGCGGCCAGCGTCTGCGTGCCGGACGCGGCCTTGGTGCCGCTCCATCCGCCGCTCGCCTGGCAGCTCGAGGCCGCCGGATTGGTGGACCACGTGAGCACGGGCGTCACGCTGCCGGTTCCTGAAGTCTGGCTCGCACGAAAGGTGACGACACCGGCCGTCTGCGCATGCGCCGCGACCGCGGCCATCATGGCCAGCCCGAATACGATTCTCCGTTTGTACATCTCGCCCCCAGAAAATGAGTGGGACGAGATTCGCCGAACGGCCCTTACTGGTTCGATTGTCGTGCGGAAACTGCGCGCACCTCGGGGTGGCGCAGCATGGCGACAACTTGCGCGATTGCCGTAGTGGAAAGGCGATCACAGCGGGATGCACCTGCGCCGGCGCCCGCGCGATCCGATAACGAGGGGGTTTCTTCAGTGATGGGCGGGTTCGGAAATTTCCTTGAGCGCGCCCCCGGCCTTCTGTGCGACGGCCTGGCTGACGTCCCCGAGCGACACGACGCCCACGAGCTGACGTTCGGCGTCGAGCACCGGCAGTCGGCGCACCTGCTGCTCGCCCATGACCTCGAGCGCGTCCTCGACGTCCTGGTCTTCGTAGCAATACAACACCTGCGGCGACATCACGTCGCGCGCGCGCAGTCCGTTGCGTGCGGATCCATCCGCGACCGCGCGCACGACGATGTCGCGGTCGGTGACCATGCCGACGAGTTTGTCCTGGTCGGCGATCGGGACCGCGCCGATGTCGTAGTCGCGCATCACGCGGGCGATCTCGGACAGGCGCGCGTCGGGTGGCAGTACGGCGACGACCTTCGTCATGATTTCCTGGACCTTCATCGCGGACCTCCGTGTCGCGGCGTCGTGGGGGCAAGCGTGCGTGACGAAACCGTGGCGGCGCTGTCGGATGACGTGGCCAGGGCTCTAGGACATCGTGAACCGCCCGTATCCCGCGCGACGGTCGTCATCCGCCTTTCTGAGTGGCGCTCCAGTACTTCTTCAGGCGATCGCGCGTCTCGGCTCGCATCTTGCGCCACTCGGCCACCTGCGGCGGAGACAGGACACTTTCCACCTGCGTGTTGAAGATCTCCTGTTCCTGTCTCGCGTATTTCACGACCGCGCGCTTTTCCCGGTGTGTGTCCAGGCTGGTGAGCCGCGTGCGCGTTTCCTGGAGCTCGCCCTTGCGGCGGACCAGCATCGGCGCGATCTGCGCCTCCTGCTCGGCGGTGAGGCTGAGGCGTGTGCGCATGGCTTCGAGCGCCGGCAAGGGCTGCTGCTGCTCCGCTGATCCCGATTCGCCATGGGCCACGCCCGCCGCGACCAGCAGACACAGCCCGAGACTCGCGATCAACGTATTCATGAGGGCACGATGCGCGGCCCGCGCCACGCGTCCAATCGGACGATGGACTTACTCGGCGCGCGCGGTTTTCGCCGGACGCGGGATGCGGTTCGCCGTGACGCCCTTCAGCGGCGGCGCGAGCGAACGCCAGCTACCCCACTGCCCGCTCAGGCTGCGCTCGACCGGCCCGAGGTTCGCGTAGATGCGGTCCTGCACGAGCACGACGAGCGCGTCGTAGCGGTCGAGCGCGGCGTGAACTTCCATCGCGTACGCCGGCGAGTTGACGGGCTCGAACTGGGCGCGCTTGAAGTGCGCCATCATCGGTTCGAAGTGCTGCTGGAGCTCGTCGACCGGCGCCTCCGGCGGGCGCGGCACGGACTTGGTCTGCGGCGCGGTCGCCATGTGCAGGATGACGTCGTCGAGATTCTTCCAGGCGCTGAGCGCCGCGCGCACGCGCTCGTACGGACCCGTGATACCCGACGCACTCTCGAGCCGGGCGAGATCGGCGCGCAACGCGGCGAGATTCGCGCCCGCCGAGTCGTCGTGATGATCGTGCGTGCCTTCGATGCCGTGCGTGCCGACGTTGTTCGGCGCATCGGGCTGGTAGTTCGTGCGAACCTGGAGCTCCGCGTCGAGCAGTGACAGCTCGTGCTGCTTCTGATTCAGGATGGCCTGGTACAACACGCGATAGGCGGCGCTTTCTTCCGCGGTGAGCTGCTCGCCGCGCTCCACCTTCTCGAACAGCGCGAGATTCTCCGCGCGGATCTTCTTGCCGAGCTCCTCGTGCGGCGTGACGATCGCCGCCTTCTCGTTGAGCAGGTCGACCCTGGCGGCGATTTCCTGCGCGCTCCACTTGGGCGGATTGAACGGGAAGCAGAGGAATATGAAGCCGGCGATGAGGATCGCGGCGACCCAGACCAGCAAGCGACGTCCCTTTCTCATTGTTAGTAAGGTACCCATCTACCGGGCCCTTGTCATGACTTGCGTCGCAGTACTGGCCGCGCGGCTCCTGCTCCCGACTATCCAGATGCCCTTCGCAGCGCACGACCCATGTCGCGGACCGCGCGCGCGATCTGATCCACCTCGGCGCAACCGTATCCGATGCAGAGCCCCTTCATCTGAGGTTTCCCGACCGTGTACGGCGCGAGCGTCAACGCTCCCGGCAGATGCCGAATCGCGGCGCTCTCGACCTGCGCGGCGTACGCGGAATCGCGGATACGCGCGGTGAGGTGCAGACCGGCGGGACCGGGCAGGACCTCGAGCCAGGACGAAAGATGCTCGCCGATGGCGTCCGCGAGCGTCTCCCGGCGCCGGGAGTAGATAGGCCGCATGCGCCGGATGTGCCGCGCCAGGTGACCCTCGGAAATGAAGGCCGCCAGCGCCGCCTGCGTGAGCAGGTCGCAGTGCGAGTCGCTCGAGTACTTCGCGTCGATGAGTGCGTCGCGCGCCCAGGCAGGCGCGACGATGAAGCCCTTGCGCAAGGTCGGAAACAGGCTCTTCGAGAACGTGCCGACGTAGAAGACGCGCGCATCCGCATCCAGCATCTGCAATGCGTCCTGCGGCGCCTTGTCGTACAGGTACTCGCCATCGTAGTCGTCTTCGACGATCGAGGCGCCGAGCTCGCGCGCCCGGGCCAGCAATGCCATTCGCCGGGCGCGCGGCATGACGGCGCCCGTGGGCGACTGGTGCGACGGCGTCACGCAGATCACCTTCACGCCGTCCGGCACCCGATCGACTCGCATGCCGTCCGCGTCGACGGACACCGGGACCAGCCGAGCGCCGGCCGCGAGCATGGCAGCGCGCACGGGCGGGTACCCGGGATTTTCCACGGCAACGCGAGTTTCGCCGGGTGTCACGAGGAGCCGAGCGAGAATGTCGAAGGCCTGCTGCGCACCCGACGTGACGACGACGTCTTCGGGGCTGCAAGCGACCGCGCGTGCGAATGCGACGTGACCCGCGATCGCCTCGCGCAGCGCGGGCCAGCCACTCGGCGGGCCGTATGTGAAAGGCGCGCGCTCCTGTGCACGCAGTGCTCGCGCGGTGAGCCGGCGCCACGTCGCGTGATCGAAATGCCGGTTCTCGGGCACGCCCGTTCGAAAGCTGCGCGCGGGCAAGGGCGCCGTGACCGCAAGCCGCGGCACGGGCCTGCGCCAAAGGGCCGCGATACGCGCGTCCGTCTCGCGAGACGTCGCATCGGCACGGCGCGCCCGCGCCGGCCCAGGTTGAACGGAACCGTTGACGCAATAACGCGCGCCCTGTCGCACCTCGACGTAACCCTCGGCGACGAGCTGGCCGTACACCGTGATCACGGTGTTGCGCCCCACGCCCAGCTCCCGCGCGAGACGGCGCGTCGAAGGCAGCGCGAATCCGGAGGGCAGCTTGCGCTGCAGGATCGCCGCGCGCAGCTGGCGATGCAGGTTGCGCGTCAGTCCATTCGCGGGCAGCGGCGCGAGCTCGAACGGCAGCACTGGTTCCATGGATTTCGCAAGAACTGAGCCTT
>JAEYUC010000015.1 GCA_023433705.1 Pseudomonadota bacterium | reverse complement strand
CTCGTCGCGGTCACCGAGGTCGCGACCGCGCTCGGCCTCGCCGTGGCGTTGGTGGAGCAGCCGTACCGGGTCGCGGGTCGGCGCGGTTCACCGCGGGCGCCCGCGCTCGACGAGGCGTGGCGCGACGTCGTCGGGCACCTCATGGCAGGCCCGCTCGCCGGGCTGCCACTCATCACGGGCGGACGCTCGGCCGGGGCCCGCGTGGCGTGTCGCACGGCGCTGGCCACCCGCGCGGTCGCCGTCCTGGCCCTCGCCTTCCCGACCCAACCGCCCGGCAAGCCCGACGCGCCCAGCCGCCTCCCGGAGCTCGACGGCGCGGGCGTGCCCGTGCTGGTCGTGCAGGGCGAGCGCGACCCCTACGGCATCCCGCAGCCTGCCGCTGCCCGGCGCCGGGAGGTTGTCGTGACGCCTGGGGACCACTCGTTGCGGCAGGGGGTTGCGGAGGTTCGGGCGGCCGTCGGCGATTGGCTGGACGGGGTGGTGGGTGGGGCCGGGGGGTGAGGGGGTGCGGGGCGCCTGGTGACATCGCCGGTGATCGGGTCAGCGAAGCCGACCGGAGGCTGCGACCGCCGGGGCTCCCGCGGCGCTCGACAGTCCGACACCCGCTTTAGGAGTTCGATCTTGGTCCGGTTGCAACGCGCTGACCTGCGGAACTACACGCAAGTGATTCCTCTGGCGACATCGTTCTGGCGTGCGCGCTGACCACACGCTGACCACGAGTTTCCGGCACGAGGGAGTTGGCGGCATGGGTCGGCGCTCCTCGCCCAAAGTGGCCCGGCCCGGCGGGCCGCAGCGCCACCCCGGCGCCTCGGCCTGTCAATCGGGCTCCCGGGAGCTCAGCCGTCTCCGCCCGCAATAGGTCGGTGGTCGAGGAACACCGTGCCTTCCGGTGACAAGTCAACGCGCGGCAAACGGGCGCCATAGGCGTGCGGAGGCATCGAAAGCCCTCCATGGCTCGATCGGCCATCCTTGTATCGCATCTGCAGGTTGTACAGCCACTTCTCCTCATCGCCCGACGTGAGGCGCCTAGCCGCATGCATCATGCGTTGGTGATGGACCGCGAAGTCGCGCTCGAGCGCATCCCTCGTCACGATAGCGTCGAAATAGCACTTCCAGAAGTGGTCCAGTAGGTTGGCAGTGAC
This sequence comes from Pseudomonadota bacterium, assembly GCA_023433705.1. Lineage (GTDB taxonomy): Bacteria > Pseudomonadota > Gammaproteobacteria > Steroidobacterales > Steroidobacteraceae > CADEED01. Next base: position 3,140 of record JAEYUC010000015.1, on the reverse strand, counting down.
GACTACCTGAAATAGGGTGAGATCCTGAATTCTCTGCGTCCGCTCAGCGTTGAGTCCCGATGCATCCTTTGTTAACGCGACCGCCCACTCACCGTGAGCCAACGAGTTGCGATTGTCGATGAGTGGATCGAGATGCGTCCTCTTGACTCGACGGAGGTCGTAGTAGATTCCTCGGTAGGGAGGGGGCAGCTTTGTCGGCACGTCAGCTGCGCCGATTTCTACAGGCTCGTCCAGAGCGGCCAGCCTCATTACAAGCGCTGATCGGAGCAACTTCTCCCAGCGCGACGCGATTCCACCGTTCAGACAACCGGCACGCTGCTGCTCATCGAGCCGCGACCACGGGTGCCAAACTAGCCAGTTGAGCCTTGCCTCGTACTGCGCAGCAAGGAGAAGGGCGCTCACGCGCGTGAGCGCCAGAGCAAGCACATTGCGTTGGCGAGCCGCGTTCGCCTTCGCAGCCATCAACGACTGACTGAGGCTGATGGTGCCCAGACGGACGTTAGAATCAATCGAGGCGAACAGGCGAGCTTCGTCCCGGTATTCCATCTCTCGCCGCCCTCTCCCGTGTCGGCGCAAGGCACGAAGCGTCTCATGCCCTCCGCCGGCACGGGAGTCGAACCCGATAACTCCCGACTCGACGGGCCGGGCGCGCTCACACGTGACTCGGCGCCCACCCTCCTCGGGTGTGTTGCCCATTACACCAACCGGCCATGCTGCGGCAGTTGCCGCCGAAGAGAGGCTACCGCACAGCACCTTGGCCCGGCCCCGGTCCCAATGACTGGGTCGGGGCGTCTCGCCGTGCGCTGTTCACTCGGTCGGCGGCGGTGGTGCGCGGAGTGGGCGCGTGCCGTGCCCAAGCACCCATCCGCGCAAAGCGGTTCCCTCACGGCATCCGATGCGGCCTCGCTACGGTCTACGGTAGAGCAGCCGCTCCGGCTCAGCCGAGCCGGCGCTGGCGCCAGTCTCTGCACCCAAAGTTGGCCGTGATCTCTCCTCGAGGAGCTCAGCGATGCACTTCGCAGGGATCGATGTTCCCCAGGAGCTCGTTACCGCACACGTCGAGGACAGCGTCGTGTTCTTCGTGGGCGCAGGAGCGTCCATGACCCGACCGACGTCGCTTCCCGACTTCAGGACGCTCGCGCGTCGGGTGGCCGCGCGGGTCGGAGTCGAAGCCGACGACTCTGAACTGGTCGAGCCCGACCTCTTCCTCGGCCGGCTGGGAGCGGAGCGACGGGTTCCCGTGCACCGGCTCGTCGAACAGGAGATCCGGAAAGGACGCGGGCAGAACGCGCTTCATGGAGCACTGGCGGCGCTGTCCTCAGCGGGCGGCACCGTCCGGATGGTCACGACGAACTACGACGACTATCTCCACAGGGCGCTCAAACGCGCCCACCTCGCTCATACCGTCTTTGAGGCGCCCGCGCTCCCCGCTGGCTACGACTTCGAAGGACTCGTACACCTGCACGGCCGCCTTGGCCAGCCGCCGGAGCGGTGGGTGGTGACCGACTCCGACTTTGGCAGCGCGTACATAACCAGAGGTTGGGCGCCAGCATTCCTGCGCGACTTGTTCGCCACATACGTCGTTTGCTTTGTCGGCTATAGCCACGAGGACCGGATGATGGAGTACCTCGCAAAAGGCCTCCCGTCCGATGCGCGCCCCCGATTCATCCTCACCGACAAGTCCGCAGCAGGTTGGTGGGAGCGACTCGGCCTCACGCCGGTTCCCTATCCGGCCGGCCAGCACCAGGCAGTTGTCGATACGTTGGTCTCTTGGTGCGCGTTCGCGCGCGACACTCCTCTCGACCGAGCTGCCAGAATCCGCAGTCTCGCTGGCGAGGCGCCCCCCGCCGACCCAGACGACCACGACTTTCTGGTTGCTTCGATGGAGCAAGCGCGACTCGCCGCCGAGATATGCGACATCTCCTCCACCAAGGCGTGGATCGAATGGCTTTTCGAGCAGCGGCCGGTCCGGGCCCTGCTCGGACGCACTGAGGACTTGGGCGCCGATGACAGCCTTCACCGTTTGGCCGGGTGGATCGCCGCAAAGGGAGTAGATCCGGAGTGGTTCGAGGACATCTACGACCTTGTCGCGTCTGACGATGGCGGCGTGGACCAAAGGCTCACTTTGGCGATCTTGTGGCAGATCAGCCACACGGGCGTGGAGCCGCTCGCGGTGTCGACGTGGCTACGCTGGCTCCTCGCACGGACCGGAGCCGCTACCGCCCCTTCGGAACGGCTTGAGCTTCTTTGGGCCTCTGAAGTTCACTTGTCGTGGCCAGATACGATGCTTATGCTGGACCGACTTGCGAATACATGGACGCTCCCAGCTCCCTCGTTGTTCAGCGGAAGCCAGATTCCGAGGGTGCATCTGGATTGGGGGTTCCAGGAAGGCTCACGCCGCCTCATGAGGGCGGATCGCCGCGAGTGCGCGGAACTTCTGCGGTGGCTCACGGCCTACCTTGAGCAGGCGCACCTGAGGACCACATCAGCCGCGGCGGGATTCGATCCGTGGGCGTTCAGCCGCTCGTCGATTGCAGCGCACCCGCAGGACGGCGCGTCGAGCGAGGAGCCCGAGCATGTAATCGTCAACTGTGCTCGAGATCTCCTAGCGAGTCTGTGGCTGGTCGATGCTGACCTCGTCCGGTCGACGCGGATCGTATGGCTCTCCAGCCGCACTCCACTCCTCCAGCGCTTGGCACTGCACGACCTTGCCGCAGCACCTGATGTGCCTGTTGACGAGCAGGTAGCCGCGGTGCTGGCTGATGAGAGGCTCTTCGATAGCGATCTTCACCACGAGATCTACGAACTTGTCGCCGCGGCGGCACCAGCGCTCACGGACACCGCCTTCTCAGAGCTGCTCGAAATTGTCAGCGCAGGACCAACCGCCGAAGATGAACCTCTTACAGCGGACCCGGGGCCATCGGAAGAAGATCGGCGCCGCTGGCGCGACCGCAAGGTGTACAACCTTCTTCAGTGGCTTGTGGCGTCTCGTCCCGGCGCCAAGAACCCGCCGGCTCTCGACGAGCTCCAGGTTGCCTACCCAGAGTGGCGCGTCGATGAGGAACATGCTGACTTCGCTCACTACATCACTTCCGGCTCGCGCAGTATTGAAGACTATCACCCATGGACCCCTGATGCAT
>JAEYUC010000068.1 GCA_023433705.1 Pseudomonadota bacterium | reverse complement strand
GATTGGTAGTCAGCCACGTCACCGCGATACGGGGCTGAGCGGCTCAGCCTGCGTCGTCGCGCCGCGCCGGTTTCCTCACCACGATGTCGATGGATTCGGTGTTCGGATCGAACACGATCTCGGCCTCGCGCCGCTCGAGCTGGCGGCGGACCTGCAGCACCTTGGTTTCCAGCGGCACGTCGCGCTCGCCGTACTCCGTGCCTTCGCGCAGGACGAACGATTCGATGACGCCGGTCAGAGCGTCGGCGGACAGCTCCGTGTGGGGCACCACGATGGGCGGCAAAGGCGCATCGCCGTCTCTTACGTTCGAATCACTCAAGTCGCCATCCGCCAGTCGCCATCCATCAAGTTGAATACTTCCTCACGAGCCACGCGGCCCCGGAGAGCGCGGTCGCGACTCCCAGCATGACCCATTCCATGTGCTGGTCGGGCGCGCCGATCACGCGCGGGATGTGCACCAGCAACACGAACGAGCCCATCATACCCGCGAGGCAGGCCGCGGCGAGTCGCGCTTTCACGCCGCTCACGAGCGCGAGCCCGGCCGCGAGGTGTCCCGCGCCGGTGGCCCAGGCCCAGAACTTCTGGTTCGGGGGAATCCAGTCGGGCACGAACGTCGCGGTGAAATCGATGTAGTTGAAATGCGCGAGGCCGAAGACGATGGCGCTCGCGCCGGCAAGTACGCGCGAGACGAGTCGAAGCGTATTGCGCGCCGGGCCGGCGGAGGCGGACCACAACGCGAGTCCGCCCATCGTCAGCAGCGTGATTTCGGCGGGACCGTTCCACGTGCCGATGTGTGTCCACGACGCGAACGCAATCGGCAGGTGAAAGACGACCACCCAGATTCCGTAGAACACCGTGAGCGCGAGCGCGCCGATGCGCTCGTAGCGCCGCACGAGCAGCGCGCAGCCCGCGATCAGCAGGATCGCGGCGCTCACGTACGCGTATGGAATGCGCGGGACGGTCGCCGGCACCTGCTGCCATTGCAGAGCGAACTCGTGAAACACGATACCGACGATGCCGAGAAGGATGGCGCCGACGGCGTAAGGAACAGCATTGAGGTTCATGAGGACTCCGCGATGGAAGGATGCGGCGATGGGGCCGTCATCTTAGCCACCGGCGCGGTGTCAGGCTAACTACTTAGCCAAATCGGCCCGCATGAGGGCCAAGGATGCCCGCGAGCGTCCCGGCTTGTTACCGCATTCCGGTGCCGGGCACCGGACCCCGGCAAAGATGAACGGGGCCTGAATCCGGCCAAACTACGCGATTCGCGAGGGCCGGCCTTGCCTGGAATCGGGCAGAGGCTTAGCCTCGAATGCATGATGCGCGCATGGATATTGTTGGGTGTGGTCCTGCCGGCGCCCGCATGGTGCGACGAAACACGGACGGAGCCCGCGCCCGACCGGACATCTTTCGATCTCACCAACCCGGAAATCCGGAAAGCCCTGCGCAAGACGGTGGCGACGCAGACCGGCCAGTACGTCCTGGCGCCGGCGAAGGACGTCGAGCCGGAACCCGTCACCGTGAAATTCGTGCCGCCCGAGAAGCCGGTCGAGCGACACGTCGAGTACCCGACGTCGCTGCCGAGCCCGGAGCCGCTATCGGAGGGTCTGCTCTCCACAATCGTCAGCGGCGTGATCAACGACGTGCTTCTGGACGGCGACGATCACGAGTATGACTACCGCGAGCACCAGGACCAGCGGGTCGCGTGCACGGCGCGTGGCGACGATCTCGGGTCAACGACCTGCGACCGGTCGGACGCCACCAAGGCTCACCAATGATTTCCAGGACTGTCGCTTGTGTCTCGCTGTTGCTCGCGAGCCAGTGCTGGGCGGCGGATCCGGCGCCTGCGGCAAAACCGCCGGCCGACGAGTCCCAAAAGGCGCCGCTGACTCTCGACAATCCCGCTGTGCGAAAGACCCTGCGCGAGGCCGCGCGCCAGCTCGCGTCCGACGCGAAGTCCCAGGAAAACCAGGACGAGAAGATTCCCACCGCGGAAATCCCCGCGGCCAAACTGACGGCCGCATTCCGCCTGGAGCCACGCGAGCGCCAGCCGGTCGTCGTCGAGTGCCGTGTGTTCGATTGCCTGGGTTACGACGCGACCGGCAAAGTGGTCCGCACGATGCCGCCGCCGGCGCAAGGCGGCCTGATGAGCACTGATGCCGATGCCTGGTACTCGTGCCAATCGGGAAACAACATGCTCAGCACGTTCGAGCGCTTCGACCAGTGCTCGGGAATCCGGACGACGTCGATCTTCGCCCGCTAGTCGCGCGGCAGCAGCGCCCGCACCCGCTCCAGTTCTTCCTCGAGATCGCGCACGCGTTCGAGCAGCCTCAATGCCACGCCCAGCGACGGCAGGTCGAGTTCCAGCTCGTCGCGCAACCGGCACGCGGTGCGCGCCACCGTCACGACGCGCGCGCTGAATACGAAAGCACCGCCGGTCGCGCTCTGCGCGGGCAACGCGCCAATCTGCACGAGTTCGCGCACTTCCGTCACGCTCAGGCCGGAGAACTCCGCGAGCTCCTCCAGGCTAACTACCCGCCCCTCGTCGAGCCACAGGACTTCGGTTTCCGTGCTCATTGGCCGAATTTCTCACGCGGATTGAAACCGGTTTCCGCGAGCTGCTGATACAACGCGCGCTCGCGCTCGGAAAGCTTCGTCGGCACGACCACCTGCGCGACGGCGATGAGATCGCCGGCGCCGCCACGCGGCTTCGGCAATCCTCGCCCCGCGAGCCGCAGCTTGCGCCCGCCGGAAGTGCCCGCGGGAACCTTGAGACTCACGTTGCCCGCAAGCGTCGGCACCTGCACGGATGCGCCGAGCGCCGCTTCCGAGGGCGCGAGCGGCAGATCCAGGTAGAGATCGTGACCGACCGCGCGATACAGCGGATGCGGCTTCAATGAAATATCCAGATAGAGATCGCCATTGCGACCTCCGTTGAATCCCTTGCCGCCCTTTCCCGGCAGGCGCAGGCGCTGCCCGTCGACCGCGCCCGGCGCCACACGCGCCTTGATGACCTGCGGCACGCGGCTCAAATGCCCGCGTGCATCGTATTCCGGCATCGCGAGGTTGAGTTCGAGTGTCGTGCCGCGAAACGCGTCCTCGATGCTGATCTCGACGGGTATCTCGAAATCCTGGCCGGGCATCGAGACATTGGCGCCGCCGCCGAAGCCGCGAGTCCCCGCGCCGCGCGCGCCGAAGCGCGAGAAGAGGTCGGCGAAGTCGATGTCCTCGAACGAGAACCCATCTTCGGCGCCGTGCTGACGCGCCCAATCGGGCGGCGGACGAAACTCCTCACCCTGCGGCCTGGTGCCGAGCGAGTCGTATGCCGCGCGTTTTTCGGGATCCTTGAGCGTCTGATAGGCCTCGGCGATTTCCTTGAATTTCGCCTCGGCGCCCGGCTCCTTGCTCACGTCCGGGTGATACTTCTGCGCGAGCCTGCGATATGCCTTCTTGATCTCGTCCTGGCTCGCGCCGCGCTCGACGCCGAGCGCGGCATAGTAATCCGTGTATTTCATTGCCCTTTTGGAGTCGCCATCTGCTTCTGCCTGAAGCCGGCGGGCACCTCGAACATCGAGGCCGGGATCGCCTGCTCACGCCAGACCTTCACGACCTGCTCCTCGGGAGCGAGCCGGCCGTTTTCATAGCTGCGCGTCCTCATCGGATAACCGTTCACCTTCCTGAGCGCGCTCATCTGGTTGTTCATCGCGCCGCTCAGCTGCGGCAAATTCATCGCCATGTCCTCGAACACTTTCGCGAATTTCTCGAACACCGACTTGAAGTCCTCTGTGCCGGGCAACGAGGAGTACGGCACGACGCAGACCTGGTGGTCGGGCTGGTCGTTGATCTTGATGTCCCATACCTTGCACGCGCGGCCTTCGACCTTGTCGCTCTTGCCGGTGTCCACGGCGTCCATCGTCCAGCCGCCGGCTCCGGCGCCTGACTGGATACCCATCATCTGCTCGATCTGCGCGCGCTGCTCGGGCGGCATCTTCGCGAGCTGCTCTTTCATCTGCTCCATTGCGGCGCCTACTTGTTTGCCGAGCTGCTCCATCGTGGCCTTGTCGAGCACCACGTAGCTCTTGTCCGCCTGGTCGATCACGTAGATGGTGTCGCCCTTGATGATGGAGGCGCGGCCTTCCTCGTCTTCGAACCGTCCGGAGCCGCCCTGCACGTATATTTTCTGGGCGAGTCGCGATGTATTCGTCTTTAGATTGTTCGACACCGTTTCGACGTAGACGCCGGCGCTGGCCACGTGCGCGAGACCCGCGGCAAGGAGAATCGAGGCGATGCGTTTCATGAAGCCCTCGCTGGTTGGTGGGCGCGACTCTAACACCCCGTCCGCATAGACTGACACTCATGGAAGACCGGCTCATGCAGGACGGGTGGGACCTGCCGCACCCGCACATCGTCAGCGTCGACGTACAGGACGACGACATAGACGCCTACGGGCACGTGAACAACTCGGTGTACCTGCGCTGGCTCGACCGCGCGGCCTGGTCGCATTCAGCCGCGCTCGGCCTCAGCGTCGAGGACTGCGTTCGCATGCAACGCGGCATGGCCGCGCTGCGCATCGAGATCGATTACCTGCGCGCCGCCCTCGCGGGCGAGCGTGTATCGGTGGCGACGTGGATAGTCGATACAGACCGCAAGCTGCGCGTGACCCGGCGTTTCCAGTTGCGCCAGGCGGACTCGGGGACGACCCTCGCGCGGGCCAGCACGCAATACGTGTGTCTCAATCTCGCGAGCGGCCGCGCCGTGCGCATGCCGCCCGAATTCCTGGCTAGCTACGTGCCGACGGTGTCGATCCGGGAATGATCGAAGAACGCCGCAAGCCGGTCCTCGGGCGCGTCGTCCCCGGTGTCTCGCCGCGGATGCAACGACGACTGCGCCGCCTCTTCGCCGCGGTGCAGTTCGTGAGCCCGTCGCTCGCCGCGCGGCTCGCGTTGCGCCTGTTCATCACGCCACCGCGCCGCCGCCTCGATCCCGAGGACGCGCCGATCGTCGCTCAGGCGACGAGGTCGGTGCTGCGCGCGGGCGGCGACGAGTTCACGATCTGGCGCTGGGAAGGGCCGGGCCCCACCGTCGTGATGCTGCATGGCTGGGGCTCGCACGCGGCGCGCTTCGGCAGCTTCATCGCCCCGTTACGCGCGGCGGGTTTTTCGGTGATCGGCATCGACGCGCCGGCCCATGGCGATTCGCCCGGAAAGTACTCGGACCTGCCGCGTTTCCGCGACAGTCTCGCCGAGGTGCTCAAGGCGCACGACCCGATCCACGCTGTGATCGGACACTCGCTCGGCGGCGGCGCCGTGCTCACTGTGCTCGCGGAAACCGCGGACTATCATCCGAAGAAAATCTGCCTGTTCGGCGTGCCTTCGGACATGGATTACATCCTCGAGTCCTTCGCGATGATGCTGGGCTTGAAAAAGCCCGCGTTGACGAAGCTGCGCGCGCGGTTCGCGGCACGCTTCGGCCGTCCCGCGGAGGCGATCTCCGTGGCCGCGGCGGCGCCGCGCGTACGCATCCCGGTGCTCGTGGTGCACGACGAAGAGGACAACGTTGCGCCGTTCACCCAGGGCGCGGCGCTCGCGGCGGCGATCCCCGGTTCGACGATGTGCCGCACGAAGGGGCTCGGCCACAGCGGCGCGCTGCGCGACCGCGTGACGATCGAGCGCGTCGTCGAGTTCCTGCGGGGCTAACTAGATCGCGCGTTGCGAGTCGCGACGTATCCACACGTCGGTGGCCCATTCGTGGCCGAACTCCGGGAGCGTCTCCAGCCGCATGTCGGGCGCGGTTTCGTTCCCGTCAAAAAGCACGGGTCTCGAAGAGACGGCCACGACACCCATCCCGGCCGCGCGGGCCGCGCGCACGCCCGTGACCGAGTCCTCGAAGGCGAGGCATTGGCGCGCGGGGATTCCGAGCCGGCGCGCGGCTTCCAGGTAGATGGCCGGATCCGGCTTGCCACGGGCGACGTGGTCGGCGGAGACCACGGCGTCGAACCGCGAGGCGATTCCGAGCTTTTTCAGCGTGAGCTCGCAAAGCCCGGCCGGCGAGTTCGATGCCAATGCGATCCGCCAGCCGAGGCGCGCGCATGATTCCAGCGCCCGCTGGACGCCGGGCAATGCCGCGCCGTGCGTGTCGATGAATTGGCCGACGCGGGAGATGACGGCCTGTTCGACCTCGGCGATCGTCGGGCCGCTCCAGGGACTGAAACGGAACCAGTATTCCGACACTTCGCGCGTCGTCATCGGCGCGGTGACGGCGGCCATCGAATCGCTTATCTCGATGCCGAGCGACCCGAAGACCTCACGCTCGGCGGACGCCCAATAAGGCTCCGAATCGATGAGCAGGCCGTCCATGTCGAAGATGGCCGCGCGAAACATGCGGTCGCGCTCGAAACTTCAGAAGCTGAAGCGGATGAACAGCTCGGGTCCCGAGGTGTCCATGTTGAAGAGCAGCGGATTGTCGGAGTCGAAAACCTGCAGCTCCGTCTTCATCTGCGTGTAGCCGAGCCCGATCGCCATGTTGTTGGCGACGCGGTACTGGAGGTCCATGTGGTACTCGGACATCGTGCCGTCGAATTCCTCCGGCGAGGCGGAGAACCACAACGCGCGCGCGGTGACGGCGAAACGCTTCGAGATCTGCCACGAGAAGATGCCGTTGACGGTCGGGAAGATGCCGACCTCCTGCGCCGATTCGCGGTTGTTCGTGCCGGGCTCCATGCCTTCGGCGTGAGCCTCGATGAGATGAATGCCGAGTCCCACGCCCGCTTCGATGCGGTCGTTCTGCACGAACGAATACGTGTGGGTCAGCGTCAGCACGCGCCAGTCGAGCTTGGTGCGGAAGATCGTGCCTTCGTCGAAGATGAAATTTCCGAACTCGATGTCGCGCGGCAGTGCCTGCTCGCTGAAGCGGTTGAGCTTGAAGAAGTCGACGTGCACGTTGTGACGCCGCGCCATGCGGATGTTGAAGTCCAGGCGGCCGAGGTCGACCTTGTCGTCCAGACCGAGATCTTCCTCCGCGCTGAGCAGCGTTCCGGGAGCACCCGCGGCCGAGTCGAGCTGGATCTGGGTGTCGACGGAGGCCGGGAAATAGATGCCGCGCATGTAGAAGCGGTCGGTCGAAGGACTCGCGATCTCGCGTGACTTGGGCTTGAGCACCTCGCTGGGCTTGAGGACTTCTTCGGCCTTCGCCTCGCGTACGCCCCGGTTTTCCACCGGCTCCTCGGCGTCCCTGCGCGTGACGGCGCAACCCGACATGACCAGACCCAGCACGACGACCAGCGCAACGCGCATCTTCAGACTCCCACAAGCAAGTTGGTGCCGTGTGAGAAAAGACTGAGTTAGCGCCGCGGCCAGTCAAACGACTCGCAGGGAGAGCTAACTCAGTCTTTTCTCACCCGGCACCGATCATCTAACAGGTCGGAAAGGCGCGCCAGCGTCGGCTTAAGGAGACGGGGCGGGTGTGACGTAGCGCACACCGGGTGCGCGGACGGACGTGAAGTCCGTGCGATGTGGGGAAGAAAGTATGGGGACGGAATCGCATCCGTCCCCACACGCCTAACGACTATCTCTTCATCGCCTCGAAGAATTCCGAGTTGGTCTTCGTGTCCTTCATCTTGTCCAACAGGAATTCGATGGCGGCGAGTTCGTCCATCGGATGCAGCAGCTTGCGCAGGATCCAGATCTTGGCGAGTTCGCCCGCATCGGTGATCAGCTCTTCCTTGCGCGTGCCGGAACGGTTGATGTTCACGGACGGGAACACGCGCTTCTCCGCGATGCGGCGATCGAGGTGGATTTCGCTGTTGCCCGTGCCCTTGAACTCTTCGTAGATCACGTCGTCCATCTTCGAGCCGGTGTCGATCAGCGCCGTCGCGAGGATGGTGAGCGAGCCGCCCTCCTCGATGTTGCGCGCGGCGCCGAAGAAGCGCTTCGGACGCTGCAACGCGTTCGCGTCGACACCACCGGTGAGCACCTTGCCCGAGCTCGGCACCACGGTGTTGTACGCGCGCGCGAGACGCGTGATGGAGTCGAGCAGGATCACGACGTCCTTCTTGTGCTCGACGAGGCGCTTGGCCTTCTCGATCACCATTTCCGCGACCTGCACGTGCCGCGCGGCGGGTTCGTCGAACGTCGACGACACGACCTCGCCCTTCACCGTGCGTTGCATCTCGGTCACTTCTTCCGGACGCTCGTCGATGAGCAGCACGATCAGGTAGACCTCGGGGTGGTTAGCCGTGATCGAGGTCGCGATGTTCTGCAGCAGCATCGTCTTGCCGGCCTTCGGCGGCGAAACGATGAGTCCGCGCTGACCCTTGCCGATCGGCGACACCAGGTCGATGGTGCGGGCCGTGAGATCCTCGGTCGAACCGTTGCCACGCTCGAGCTTGAGGCGCTTCGTGGGATGGAACGGCGTGAGGTTCTCGAAGAGCACCTTGTTGCGCGAGCTGTCCGGCGAATCGAAGTTGATCTCGCCGACCTTGAGCAACGCGAAGTAGCGCTCGCCGTCCTTCGGCGGACGGATGAGGCCGGAGATGGTGTCGCCGGTGCGCAGGTTGAAGCGGCGGATCTGGCTGGGCGAGACGTAGATGTCGTCTGGACCCGCGAGATACGAGCCGTCGGCCGAGCGCAGGAAGCCGAAGCCGTCCTGCAGGATCTCGAGCACGCCGTCGCCGTAGATGTTCTGGCCGTCGCGCGAATGGGCCTTGAGGATGCCGAAGATGATGTCCTGCTTGCGCGAGCGGGCCATGCCCTCCACGCCCATGGACTCGGCCATCTTGACCAGCTCGTAGATCGGCTTGGCCTTCAGCACCGAGAGGTTCATCGAGCTCTTGGTGGCTGCGAGATCCTCTTTACTGATGATTTCGGATTCGTCGACCTCGTAAGCCTCGGGTGGCTGGTCGTCGTGCCGCGGACCGCCGTTGCCGCCGCGGTAGTTCGGATCACGGTTGCCGTCGCGGTCGCGATGCTGACCGCCGCCGTGCCTCTGGCCCTTGTTAGGCCGGTTGCGGCCTTGATTACCCAAGTAGCCCCTCACAGGTGCGCGTCCAGGAATGATTTGAGGTCGGGTTTGCGCACTGAACCGACCTTCTGGGCCTCCACGGTGCCGTTCTTGAACAGGATCAGCGTGGGGATGTTGCGGATGCCGAACTTCGGCGGCGTCTGCGGATTGGATTCGATGTCGATCTTGGCGACGCGGAGCTTGTCTTTGTATTCGACCGCGATCTCGTCGAGGATGGGCGCGATCATCTTGCAGGGCCCACACCACTCGGCCCAGAAGTCGAGAAGAACGGGCTTGTCGGACTTGAGCACGTCCTGGCTGAACGTTGCGTCCGTCGTGTGGACGATGTCCGGGTTACTCACGGGGAAGGGCCTCCATAGAAATCAAAGATTGCTCGCGTTCGAGTGCTGCGGTGATGGGGTGTTTTTTGGGGGTGGCGCTTCGCAACGGCAGGAAGCCGTGCTCAGGACGCGATCAAACGGTTAGACTGCCGGCTCAGCGGCACGGCCAGGTTCGCCTGATGGGTTAAATGACCTTAGTGGTTAAGGAAGCTTTGGATTTGCGGCTCGGGTGCTTGTCAGCAGGGCCGCGTCTTGGGACCAATTTTTAACGGGTCCGCCGGCCATTTGCAAGCGCCAGTTGAACCCGCCGCCTCAATAGACAAGTAACGATCAATTAATGACAGAGACACACCTTTCCGACCTCGAATTCGCATCGCTCGACCTCGTTCCGCAAGTCGCACGTGGCATCGCCGACGCCGGTTTCGTCCGGGCCACGCCGGTCCAGGCGAGTACTTTGCCGATTGCGCTCACGGGCAAGGATGTTGCAGGCCAGGCACAGACGGGCACCGGCAAGACCGCTGCGTTCCTGCTCGCCCTGTTCCAGCGGCTGCTGAAGAACCCCTCGCCCCCGGGACGCAGTGCGACGGGCATCCGCGCGCTGATCCTCGCGCCCACGCGTGAACTCGCGGTGCAGATCTTCAACGATGCGCAGGTGCTGGGTCGGCACACCGGGCTGAAGACGGCCGTGGTTTATGGTGGCGTCGACTACGAAAAGCAACGCAAGACGCTGCAGGACGGCATCGACGTGCTGATCGGCACGCCGGGCCGCGTCATCGACTACTTCAAGCAGCATGTGTACGACATGCGGCATGCCGAGGTCGTGGTACTCGACGAGGCGGACCGCATGTTCGACCTCGGATTCATCGCGGACATCCGCTTCATCCTGCGCCGGCTGCCGAAGCCGGAGCATCGCCAGTCGATGTTGTTCTCGGCCACGCTTTCGCATCGCGTGCTCGAGCTCGCGTACGAACACATGAACAACCCCGAGCTCGTGCGCATCGAGCCGGACCGCGTGACCGCGGATCGCGTGCGGCAGCTCATCTACTTCCCGGCGATGGAAGAGAAGGTGCCGCTGCTCATCGGGCTGCTGCGGCAGTTCGAGGCGCGCCGCACGATGGTGTTCGTGAACACCAAGCGCGTCGCGGAGAAACTCGAGGCATACCTGATCGCCAACGGTTTCAAGGCGCAGGCGTTGTCCGGCGACGTGCCGCAGAAGAAACGCCTGCGATTCATGAAGGAATTCCATAGCGGCGAGCTCGCGGTGCTGATCTGCACCGACGTCGCGTCGCGCGGGCTGCACATCTCCGACGTGAGCCACGTGTTCAACTACGACCTGCCGCAGGACGCGGCCGACTACGTGCATCGCATCGGCCGCACCGCGCGCGCGGGGGCCGAGGGCGACGCGATCAGTTTCGGCTGCGAGGAATACGCGGTGTCGTTGCCCGAGATCGAGGACTACATCGGTCACAAGCTCCCGGTCGCGCCGGTGAAGGCCGAGTTGTTAGCCAGGGACCTCAAACCACCCGTGTACAAGGAATGGGATCCGGAAGACGGCCCCAAGCCGATGCGCCGCGGGGGCGGCGGAGGTGGTCGCGGTGGCCCGCGTCGTGGTGGCCCGGGTGGCGGTCGCGGCGGCCCACGTCGCGGTGGCGGCGGCGGCGGTCATCGCCGCGGCGGAAGGTGAAGACGGTGCCTGGCACGGAAATCCCGGGAGAAGCAGCGCGCCGTTCGCGACCCGCTATCAGCTAGCGCGCTGCTTCTCCCGGGATTTCCGTGCCAGGCACCAACTCCCACAACCCATCTACGGCGGCGTGATCGGGGTGCTCGCGGTGCGAGCCTTTGGTGTCCCAGTGGCGGATGCCGTACACCCAGCGGATGCCGGCGCGCGACGCGGCTTCGAGCATCCTGGAATTGTCGTCGGCGAACAGCGAACGCGTGGGATCGAACCCGAACCGCTCGATCGCCGCGCGCCAGAACCGTGGATCCTCTTTCGGCGCGCCGAATTCGTGCGAGGAAACGGCGCCATCCATGAAGTCGAGCACGCCGGTCTGCTCGTGTTTCACGGCGAGCGCGATGGGGTGCGAATTGGTGAGCAGCAGAAGTCGCTTGCCGCTTTCGCGCATGCGCGCGAGGAAATCCCGCGCGCCCGGCAGCCAGTCCACGTGCGAACGCACTTCGCGATGCAGCGCGCCGATGTCAACGCCCAGCACCCGCGTCCAGTATTCGATGCAATACCAGTCGAGCGTGCCGCTGCGCTCTTCGAAACGGCGCGAGATCTCGGCGTACGCCGCGTGCAGGTCCATGCCCTTGGCCAGGGCATAGCGGTGCGGAACGAGATCGCGCCAGATGTGGTTGTCATAGGCCTGGTCGAGCAGCGTACCGTCGAGATCCAGGCAAACGGTATCGATGGCCGGCCAATCGGGGCGCGGCGGCGGGTTTCGTGACATGCGGGGCGTATCATACGGGCCCCCGATGGATACGGCCGCCGAACCTCTCGTCGATTTCCACACGCACAGTCACTACTCGGACGGCGTGCTCTCCCCGGCCGAGCTCGTCGAGCGTGCGCGGCAGCGGAACGTGGGCACGCTCGCGCTCACCGATCACGACACCGTGGCGGGGCTCGAGGAGGCGCGCGCGGCGAGCGCGGCCGCCGGCATCTGCTTCGTCGACGGGGCCGAGCTCTCCGCGAACTGGCGCGGTCAAACTATTCACGTCGTGGGCCTGCAGCTCGACGCGAATCACGCGGGCCTCGGTGCACATCTCGCGCGCGTACTCGAGCGCCGGCGCTCGCGCCTAAGGGAGATCGGAGAGCGCCTCGAGAAGCGCGCCCGACTACCCGGCCGCGAGCTCGCCGAGCAGGCCGCGACGACCACCGCACCCACGCGACTGCACCTGGCGCGCGCGCTGGTCGCGCGCGGACACGCCCGCGACACGCAGGAAGCTTTCGATCGCTGGCTCAACAAGGACAAGGCCGGCCACGTCCCGGCCGAATGGCCCGCGTTCGCGGACGTCATGAGTGTGCTGGGCGAAAGCGGCGCCGTGGCGGTGCTCGCGCATCCCCATCGTTATCGCCTGTCCGCCGGTGGCCTGCGCGAGCTGACCGCCGCGTTCGCGCAGGCGGGTGGCGCCGCGCTCGAGGCCAGCATGGCCGGCATGAGCCCGAACGACGCGGACCGCATCGCTTCGTTATGTCGCCGATTCAGCCTGCACGCGTCCATGGGCTCCGATTTCCATGACCCGTCGGTGCCGTGGAATCCCCTTGGCCGCTGGCTTAAGCTTGCGCCCGGCCTCACGCCGGTCACCCAGCGACTGTCGGTCACGCAAAACCGCCGATGAGCGAAATCGAAGATCAGGACAACGTCAATCGCGAGCTTTTCAAGAACGTTGAAAAGCTGAGGGAACTGCGAATCGCCCACCGCGATCTGGACGAGGTCATCTCACGCCTGTCGCTCGACTTCCAGTCCGACCAGTTGCAGATCAAGCGCCTCAAGAAGCGCAAGCTCATGCTCAAGGATCAAATAACGCGGCTCGAGAGCGAGCTGATTCCCGATCTGAACGCCTGACCCCAGGGCCCGACGCGACGTGAAAAACCTCTTCGAGCAGCTCACCACGCCGGAAATCATGGCCGAGGTGATCGCCGTCATCATGGCGGCGATCCTCGCCGTGGCCTTGTCGAGTTACATCAAGCGGTTCATGCGACCGCTCGCGGCGCGCTCGGATCTCGGCCGCTGGCCGCGCCAGCTCATCATCGCGGGAATGGTGCTCGCGCCCGCGTTCCTAGGCATCGTGCTGATCCTCGGGGTGCGCGTGGTGTTCGGCAGTTTCAACCTGCCCACCGCGCTCATCGATTCCGCCATGGGTCTCGTCACCGTGTTGTTGCTGGTGCGGATCGGCGTCCACGTGTTGTCGGTGTCGCTCGGCCCGAACAGCTGGATCCGCGCCTGGGAACTGCGCATCACGTTCGTGATCTGGGCCGCGATCGCGATGCAGATGCTCGGCTGGTTCGAAGGTCTCGAGCGCACGCTCGACGGCGTCGACCTCGTGCCCGGTCGCGCGAAGTTCAGCCTGTGGCAGCTGCTCAAGGGCATCGTGGTCCTCGCCGGATTCCTGATCGTGACGAGCCTCATCGCGCGCACCATCGAGCGACGCGTGATGAAGCTCGAAGGCATCGCGATCTCGACGCGCATCGGCATCTCCAAGTTCTCGACCTTCGCGCTGCTCACGATCGGCGTGCTGATGGGCATCAACGCCTCGGGCGTGGATCTCACGACGCTGACGGTGCTCACCGGCGCGATAGGCCTTGGCCTCGGTTTCGGCCTGCAGGCCATCACGAGCAATTTCGTCTCCGGCTTCGTGCTGCTGCTCGACAAGTCCATCAAGCCCGGCGACGTGATCAGTTTCACGGGAACGACCGGCACCAGCACCGAGAACTTCGGCTGGGTGCAGGAGCTGCGCGGCCGTTACATCGTCGTTCGCGACCGCGACGGCGTCGAAACACTGGTGCCGAATCAGAACCTGATCACGAATTCGGTCATCAACTGGAGCTATTCTGACCAGCGCGTACGCATCCGGCTGCCCGTGATGGTGAGCTACAAGGACGATCCTGAGCTCGCGCTGCAGGTGTTGCTGGATGCCGCCGCGCACCACCCGCGCATCCTCAAGGATCCGGGCCCGGTGTCGCGACTCATGAGTTTCGAGAACTACGGCATGCGTGTCGAAGTGCGTTTCTGGATCCGCGACCCGATGAACGGCGTGAACAACGTCCGTTCCGACGTGAATCGCGAAATCTGGCGGCTGTTCAAGAAGCATGGAATCACCATCCCGGTGCAGCAGCACGACGTGCGGATGCTTCCGGCCGAGTGAGTTCGGCCCCATGAGCCTGCACGTCAGACCTGGACTCGAAATTCCGGATGCGGACCTCGAAGTCGCGTTCATCCGGTCGGCCGGCCCCGGGGGCCAGAACGTCAACAAGGTGGCGTCGGCCGTGCAGCTACGCTTCGCGCTCGATCGCAACCGGACGCTGTCGCCGGATGTGAAGTCGCGGCTGCGTCAGCTCGCGGGCCAGCGCGTCACGGACGCGGGCGACCTGCTCATCGTCGCCCGCACCTCGCGCAGCCAGGAACACAATCGCCGCGACGCGGAATCGCGCCTGCTCGATCTCGTGCGGCGCGCGCTGGTCGCGCCGAAGAAACGTCTTGCCACGAAGCCCACGCGCGCGTCGAAAGAACGGCGACTTTCATCGAAAGCGCGCAAGCAGTCGACGAAGCGGCTTCGCGGATCGGTTCGTTTGGACGATTGAGGTGTAGAAAAACATGATCGCCTGGCGCGAAAAGTTCGTCGCGTTCGGAGTTCACTTCCTTGCGACGCTGGTACTCGCGGCCTGTGCCGCATCCCTGATCTTTCTCATCTGGTATCCCCCGCCGTTCACGCAAATGCTCGGCGGAATGCAATTGTTCGTGCTGGTCGTCGGCATCGACCTGACGCTCGGACCGCTGATTTCGCTGGTCATCTACGACAGCCGAAAGTCGCGCCGCAAACTGGTCATGGACTACGTGATCGTCGGCGTGATCCAGATCGCCGCGATGATCTACGGCGTGTGGGTCATGTCCGCGGCCAGACCCGTGTACGTGGCCTTCGCGGTCGACCGCTTCGAGATCGTGCAGGCCCAGCAATTGACTCCCGAAGAGCTGTCCGCGGCGACCGACCCGAAGTACGCATCGCTGCCGTGGTTTGGTCCTCGACGCGTATCGGTGATCGTGCCGCAGAAGGACAAGATGGACGCGATATTCCAGTCGCTCGGTGGGGGCGCGGACATCCATCTGCGGCCGCGCTTCTACGCGCCGTTCGAGCAGGATCTGCCCCAGATCCAGAAGCGCGCGAAAGAGTTGCCGGTGCTCGAGCAGCGCCACCCCGCCGCGAAAGCCGACATCGAGGCGGCGCGCCGCGAGGCCGGCATTCCGGACGAGTACCAGCGCTGGCTACCGGTACGTCATGCCAAGGGATTCTGGACGGCAATAATCGACACGCGCACCGGACTTCCGGTCAGCTGGATCGATCTCGATCCGTACTGATCAGCCCACGATGCGCGACGTGAGGGCGGCGCCGGTCCATTCGGCGCCGCTCTCGAAGATGATCCGCAACGTCGACGCATCGGGGATGAGGCCGAGATAACCCTCGAGCGTGATGCCATCCTGGCCATCGTGCGTGCGTATGCACAACGAATCTTCGATGCGCTGCAGGGTGACGTTGTCGCCGTCGATTCCGGAACCGAGTCGCAACGCGACGCGCCCGCTCGTCCACCAGTCCTGTATCGAGGAATTGCCCGAGCCGCGGCGCAACGAATAATCGTTGCTCGCCGGAGATTCGGCGGATTCCATGTCGTCGTTCTCGGCATCGATGCCGATGCGGAACTGCCCGCTGCGTTCCAGTTCGTCGAGATACTGCTCGGCCTCGGGGAGGTACATCGGGTCGAGCAACCTGGCGGCCTTGTTCGAATTCTTCATTCCGTTCTCGCTCGCGCGGTGGGAAGCGCGACGTCGCGCCGACTTTCGCCAGAGCTCGCGCCGCTGTCCATAGGACGAAGACGACTCGTGCTCCGCGAGTGTGCGAAAAGCCCACGAAGAGTTGCGTTATGTCGCACCAGGATCGCGCAACTGGTTAGACGGGCAAGGGTTTCCCGCAAGCACTCAACGCTTGCGCCGCTTCTCGAGCGCGGTTTTCTGATCGACGTAGGCTCGGCCTATCCACTGCGCCGCATTGAAGTTCGCGCCGCCGTACTTCTCCTCGAACTCCTTCGTCGGCCGGGCCTGCACGACCTGCTCCTGCGTCTTGCCCGCCTTCACGAGCCTGGCGATACGGTCGCGCACGGTGACCAGCATGTCGCGATACGTCTGCAGATCCGCCTTGTTGCCGATCGGGCCGTGCCCGCGGATGACCTTGGTCTGGTCGTCGATCATCCCGAGCACTTTCTCCTGGGCCGCGATGTATCCGTCGAGCGTGCCGCCGTTGTTGGCGTCGATGAACGGGAACCCGCCGGTGAAGACGTCGCCCATGTGCACGACATTGGCCTTGCGGAAGCGGATCACGATGTCGGTCTCGGTGTGCGCGTTCGGCAGGTGCGTGAATTCGAGGTCATCGTCGTTGAAATGCAGCGTCGCGGAATCCGCGAACGTGACGACGGGCAGCGCCTCGCGCGCGCGCGCCGGAATCGCCTGGTTGTTCGACGGATTGACCTGAGCGGCGCCCAGCCGCTTGCGCACGTTCTCGTGCGCGATGATCACGGCGCCGGCCTTGCCGAAGCCGTCGTTGCCGCCGGTGTGATCGCCGTGCAGGTGCGTGTTGATCACGAAGCTCACGGGCTTCTCGGACAACAGCGCGACCGCCGCGCGGATCTTCGGCACCATGTCCGCGAACTGGTCGTCGATGATCGCCGCGCCATCCACGCCGACCGTGAGCCCGATGTTGCCGCCGCGGCCGAACAGCACGTAGATGCCCGGGGCGACCTCGGCGGTTTCGATCTTGACGTCCGGAGGAGGCGTGGGCGCCTGCTGCGCGAGCGCGCCGGCGGCGAATCCCGCCGCGGCCAGGCCGAAAATCCATCGAGTGATCCGCTGCTTCATCGATCCTCTCCCTGGTGGATTCCTGTGGGTGACGTCGCGCGCCGGACGTATCCGTTAGTCGGCCGTCTGGACTGCCATGCGCCGCATGAGCCTCCAGAGTCCCTCGACGTGTTCGTGTTCGGTCGCGGCCGAGCCGATCGAGACGCGCACCGCCCAGCGCCCGTCGATGAGCGCGGGCGTGAGGTAGGCCTCGCCCGAATCGTTGACCCGCTGGGCCCAGGCGCGCGTATGCACGTCGATGGCCGCGGCATCGAGGCCGTGCGGCTCGTGTCGCACCACGAGCGTCTGCAGGCGCACGGGCGCCACGATCTTCCAGCGCGGTTCGCGCGCGATTTCGTCCGCGAGCCAGCGTGTCTGCGCGAGGTCGCGGCGGATGCGCGCCTGCAAGCCTTCCACGCCCTGGTCGCGGATCACGAACCACATCTTGAGTGCCCGCATGCGCCGGCCGAGCGGCACGCCCCAGTCGCGGTAGTTCTTCACCTGGCCGTCGGCGGACGTCTGCAGGTAGCTAGGATTGGTGGACATCACGCGCACCAGGAACTGGGCGTCGCGCACGTAATAGGTCGAGCAGTCCATCGAGACGCCCAGCCACTTGTGCGGGTTCACGACGAGCGAGTCCGCGCCCTCGATGCCGTCCCACAGTTCGCGGCACTCGGGCAGGATCATCGCGCTGCCGGCCATCGCGGCGTCGACGTGCAGCCAGAGCTCCTCGCCGCGTGCGACCTGCGCGATCGCGGCGAGCGGATCGAAAGAGGTCGTCGCCGTCGTGCCGCAGGTGGCGACGATGGCGCAAGGCTCCCGATCGGCCGCGCGGTCCTCGAGGATCGCCGCGGCCAGCGCATCGGGGCGCATGTCGAAGTTGTCGTCCACGGCCACGACGCGCAGGTTCTCGCGGCCGAAACCCGCGAGCATCGCGGCCTTCTCGACCGAGCTGTGCGCCTGCGCGGTGAGGTAGATCATGAGCGGTCGCTGCTGGCCCTGCAGTCCGCCGCGCGTGGCAGCATGATTCGACGCGCATTCGCGCGCGCAGACCAGCGCGACGAAGGTCGCGGTCGAGGCCGTATCCTGGATGACGCCGGACCAGCGCTCGGTGAGTCCGAGCATCTGCCGCCACCAGTCGAGACACACTTCCTCGAGCTCGGTCAGCGCCGGGCTCGACTGCCAGTTGAGGCCTAACTGCCCGAGCCCGGTGCTCACGAAATCGCCCAGCACCGCGGCCGGCAGGCCGTTGGACGGGAAGTAACCGAAGAAGCGCGGATCCTGCCAATGCGTGCAGGCCGGCAGGATCAACGCGTCGAGATCGCGCCGGATGGCCTCGAAGGCCTCGGGCTGGAGCGGCGGCTTTTTCGGCAGCGCATCGCGCAGTGCGCCCGGCGTGGCGCGCGACATCACCGGAAACTCGCTCCTCACCACCCGCTCGCGGTAATCCGCGATCCAGTCCACCAGTTCGTGGCCGGCGCGCCTGAACTCCTCGGGGGTCATGGAGCCTTCGGCTTGACGAACCACGCTGCAAGCGCGGGTAGCAGGATGATCGCGCCGAGCATGTTCACGAAGAACATGAACGTCAGCATGATGCCGATGTCGGCCTGGAACTGCAGCGGCGAGAACACCCAGGTCACGACGCCGATCGCGAGCGTGATGCCGGTGAAGATGATCGAGGCGCCGGTCACCTTCATGGTGTTGCGATACGCCTCGTGCACGGGCTGACCCGCGCGCAGGTATTCCTGCATGCGGCTCCACAGGTAGATGCCGTAGTCGACGCCGATGCCGGCGCCGAGCGCCACCATCGGCAGCGTGCTGAGCTTGAGGCCGATCCCGACGATCGCCATCACGGCGTACACCAGGATCGACACCAGCGCGAGCGGCAGGAACACGAGTATCGCGCCGAGCAGCGAGCGGAACGTGAGCAGGCACATGAGGATCACGGCCGCGAACACCCAGCCCAGGATCTGGTACTCCTTCGCCTTCACCGTCTCGTTCGTGGCCGCCATGACGCCGACGTTGCCGGCCGCGAGATTGAACGTGGCGTTCGCCTGCGGATTCTGGTCGCGCCAATCCTTGACCGCCGCGACCACGCGTTCGATGGTCTGCGCCTTGTGGTCGCCCAGGAACAGCATCACGGGCACGACGTCGCAGTCCGCGTTCAGCAGCCCGGTGCTCGTTTCGATGTAACGCGTCGACTGCGTGAGCTGGTTGGCCTCGCGCGGGATGTTGCGCCACTTCAAACTACCTTCGTTCCAGCCCGCGATCGCGATCTTCGCGACCAGCGGCAGCGACATCGCCTCCTGCACGCCTTCGACGTTGCGCATCGTCCAGGTGAAGTCGTCGACCGCCATCATGAGCCCGTGGCTCGTGCACACCGGCTCGGTGGCTTCGACGATGACCGTCAGGATGTCGACGCCGATCGAGAATTTGTCCGTGATGATGTCGCTGTCGCGGTTGTAGCGCGAATCGGGACGCAGTTCCGGCACGCCCGACTGCGTATCGCCGATCGGCGTCTCCCGGCCCTTCCACGCGCCGAGCACGCCAAGCACGATCGATACCGCGATGATGATCGCGGCGGGCCCCTTGTTCGTGATGTTCGCGAGTTTGTCCCAGAACTCCGCGAGCCTGTGCTGCCGCGCCTCGACGCGCGCGCGGTACTTGTCGTCCCACTTCACCCACGAGACGAGCACGGGCAGGAGGATCAGGTCCGTGAGGATCACGATGGCGACACCGATGCTCGCGGTGATGGCCATCTCCTGCACGACGCGCACGGGAATGAGCAGGATCGTGATGAAGCCGACGAGGTCCGCGAGCAACGCGATGATCGCCGGCATGAGCAATTGCCGGAACGTCTGGCGCGCGGCCTCCTCGCTGCCGAGACCCGCGACCGCGGCTTCCTTGACCGCGCTGATCTTCTGCACGCCGTGCGAAACGCCGATCGCGAAGATCAGGAACGGCACCAGGAGCCCCAGCGGATCGATGCCGAATCCGAGCAGCACCAGCGTACCGAGCTGCCAGATGACCGCGATGATCGAACAGACGATCGGCACCACGGCCACTTTCAGCGACTGCACGTAGTACCAGACGGCGAGCAGCGTGAGGATGATCGTGATCACCGCGAACAACACGACGGACGTCGCGCCGTCGGCGATGTCGCCGACGACCTTGGCGAATCCGATCATGTGCACGTCGACGCCGGAACCGGTCGCCTGCACGATGACCTTGTTGCCCTGGATCTTGTCGCGCACCCGCTCCTCGAGCTCGCGCGCCACCTTGATCGGGTCGATCGGATTCCCGACCGCGTCGTTCTCCAGGACGATGGCCGAAATCAGCGCGCCCGAGAAATCGTTCGCGACGAGCCGGCCGCGGATGCCGGCCTTGAGGATGTTCTCGCGCACGCGGGCCAGCGATTCCGGCGTCGGCACGAACTCCGAATCGACGACGTTACCCGCCTCGATGCCGTCCTCGACGACCTCCATGTAGCGCACGTTCGGCGTGAACAGCGATTGCACGCGCGCGCGGTCGATGCCGTCCATCACCAGCACTTCGTCGGTCGCGAGCTTGAGCGCGTCGAAGAACCCCGGCTGGAACATGTTCCCGTCTTCGGCGATCAGCGCGATGAGTACGCGGTTGGCGCCGCCGAACTCCGCCTGGTGCTTCATGAAGGTCTGCATGTACTCGTGCCGGAGCGGCAGCTGCTTCGTGAACGCCGCGTCGATGCGCAGCCCGCGCACGGCGACCAGCAGCATCGCGGCCGTGACCAGCGCGAACAAGACGAGGATCGTGCGGCGATGGCCGAAGATCAGGCGCTCGAGCGTGCCCGCCAGTTTCGAATCCCCCGCGTTTCCGCCCGTGCCCGCCATGCTAACTACCCGCGCCCGTGTCCAGGCGGATGATGCGCACGCCGCCTTCGCCGGCGACGATGACCGAGCCCGCGGCCCCCGGCAGCAAGGCCGAGATCCCCTTGCGATCGTCCTGCTGCGTCAGCCGGAACGTCTCGCCCGCATCGGAGGAGACCAGCAGCACGCCCGCGAGGCCTCCGATGATCACGCGCAGGTCGTTGACCGCCACGCCGTCGGTGAGCATCGCGGTGGTGTGCGACTGGAGTTCGTACCAGGTGTCGCCGCCGTCCGCGGAACGGAACAGATGACCGCGCAGCCCGAACGCCAGGAGCCCCTCGCCGCGGATGGGCACGAGCCCGAACAGGCTGCCCTCGTATGGGGACGGCAGCGCGCGCCAGTTCGCGCCGCGATCGTCGGAGCGATAGAGCCGTCCGCCCTCGGCGGCGATGTAGAGCCGCGGCCCGACGCCGACGATCCGGTTGAGGTGGTAGTCGGGAGGCAGTTCGCCTTCCTCGAGCGGCGGGGCCTTCGGGTCCGACGGCGCCGCGAACTTGCTGACCTGCCAGGTCCGGCCACCGTCGTTGGTCGTCAGATAGGCGCCATACGCGCCGACCGCGATGCCGCTCACGCGATTCGCGAACCACAGGTCGAGAAGCGGCTGTTGCGCCTCGGGCGCGAAGTGCGTGCGTGTCCAGGTCTCGCCGCCGTCAACCGTCTTGAGGATGGTCTCGTCGTGACCGACGGCCCAGCCGTATTCCTCGTCGGCGAAGAACACCGCCGTGAGCATCGTGCGGGTCGGAACGCTCTTCGCCTGGCGCCAGGACGCGCCCTGGTCATCCGACAGCAGCACGTGACCGCGCTCCCCGACGGCGACGATGCGCTGGCCGGCACGCGCGAGATCGAGCAGCAGGGAGGAACTGGCGAGCGGCGCGATGCGCGCCGGCTGATTGGCGGCGTCGACGGGATCGAGCACCGCGGCGTCCTGCGCGAGCGCACCGCCACCCGACGCCAGCGTCGCGATCAGTGCGAGGCCGAGCCACTGCCTCATCCGCCATCCCCTCGCAGGTGTTTCCGTTGACTACAAAGTAAACGGGCCGGGTGGTTCAAGTCCACCCGGCCCGCGTTTTCCTAACTAACGACTAACGGACTCCGCGACGCTGCAGGGCCGCCGGCTGATAGTCCGCGATGGTGCGCTTCTGCGAGAAGTCGCGGCTGCGCGGCTCTTCGTTGTCGAGACCCAGCGCGAGGTAGCGCCCGTTGGTCAGGTCGTAGACCGTCTCGAGCACTGTCCACAGGGCGGGCACGTCGTAGAAGTTGATGACGTGGCCTTCCTGGACTCGGAAGAGCTGTCCGCGGCTGTCGTAGCAGTCGACCGCGAGGATCTGCCAGCTGTCCTCGTCGACGTACAGCGTGCGGCGCGTGTACAGGTGGCTCTGTCCCGACTTGAGCTTCGAATCCACCACCCACACGCGATGCAGCTCGTACCGCGCGAGATCCGGGTTGATGTGATTCTTCTTGAGGATGTCGGTGTACTTGAGCGTGTTCGAGTGCAGCTTGTAGCTGTTGTACGGCACGAGCATTTCTTTCTTGCCGACCAGCGTCCACTCGTAGCGCTCGGGCGAACCGTTGTACATGTCGAACTGGTCCGAGGTGCGCAGGTTGTCCGAGTTCGTGCCGGGGTTGTCGAACGCGACGTTCGGCGCGCGGCGCACGCGGCGCTGCCCGGGGTTGTAGACCCACGCGCGGCGATTCTCGACCGACTGGTCCAGCGTCTCCTGCACCAGCAGCACTTCACCCGCGAGGCGCGCCGGCGCGGTGGTCTCCTGGATGAAGTACGCGATCGTGTTGTTGAGGTTCTCGGACTTCGCGCCAGGGAGGCTGTACGCGACCATGGTCTCGTCGTGGAACTTGACCATGGTGTACGAGCCGCTCGCGGTCACCGGCGCCTGGCCGATGTTGCGCACGATGACGTCGCCGCGATAACGCAGCACGTGATTCCAGAAGATCTCGACGCCCGACTTCGGGATCGGGAAGGGAATACCCTCGCCCGCCTTCACGACGCCATTGCCGCCCTTGGCGAGCTCCGCGGTGGTGGCGATGCGCTTCGTCGCGTCGTAGATGCGCTGCGGCGACGCGGCGCTGCGATGCGTCGGGTACACGATCATCTTGAAGCTGTTGCGATAGGTCTGGAGCAGCTTCTTGTGGCCTTCGGTCAGCTTGTCCGCGTACTGACCCATGTTCGCCGCGGTGATCGTGTAGAGCGGCTTGTCGTTCGCGAACGGATCGGGGTGATGCTGACCCGGCTTGAAGTTCGGGAAGCCCGCCTGCGCGGGTGAGGTCAGGCCGCCGTCCCAGGCCGGGATGGAACCATCCGCATTGCCGGCTTTTTCCGCGCCCAGCGGCGTGAGCTCGGCGCCGAGCTTCGCGGCCTCGGCCGCGGACACGGCCGCCATCGCGTTCACGCTCAGGAGCAATCCCGCGGCGAGCGCGGCGGCGGCGGACATCAGGGATTTTCTGGTCATTATCTTTACCTCGTCGCGGTCAGAACGAGAATTTGAGAGTGGCCGCGACGAAGTCGCGGTCGTTCAGGTCGTTCCAGCGTCCGGCACCGCCGAACTTGGTCCACGACATATCGATCTCCCACTTGGCCATCAAGTTCGCCGCGACGCCCAAAGTCAGACCGTATCGGCCTTCGACGAAGTTGCCGCCGGGGCCAGGCGTCGTGCCCTTGACGTCATGCTGCCAGTTGAAGCGCGGCAGCACGTTCCACGGGCCCATGAGGCCGGGGTACTCGAGGCGGCCCGCGATGCGATAACCGTACGAGGTGGCATCGGCGAAGCGGTTCTGCGGCTCGATCAGGTCGAGCGCGAGACATTGCGCCGCCGGCAGCGTCGGACAGTGCCGACCGCGCAGCTCGTAGTTGCCGCTCACGTTCGTCGCCGGGCCGTTGAAGCGCAGTCCGCGTCCGTTCGGTCCGCCCGTGAGCTTGTCGGGCATGTCCTCGACGTGCGTGAGACCTGCTTCCGCGACCACCACCATCTGCGCGGCCTTGAGGATGTTCGTGAACGTCTTGGTCGCCGTGAACTGCACCTGGTAGGTGTCGTAGAGATCCCAGCCCGGCACGAGGCTGTCGAGGCCGAAACCGCCGAGTTGGCCGCAATGCGTGAGCGTGGCTGCGGCCGCGTTGCCCTCCGGACAGGTGGTCGGCAACGGCGTACCGCGCAGCACCGCCAGGTTCTGCTCCAGGGGTGTCAGCGCCGCGAACAGCAACTCGACGTCGTCGAACTGCAGCGGCACGTCCTGTCGATAGGCGACTTCGCCCTGCAACGCGATGCCGCCCCACTGCAGCTGCGTGTTGAAGGACAGGCCGATGAGCTTGATATCCTCGGGATACTCGGTGAAGTAACCCGCCGTGAGCGCGTACTCGTGCGTCGCGATGTTGCTCGCCTGGTTGGTCACGTCGCCCTGCGAAAGGAACGTGTTCGCGCCGACCGTCGCGTACTGCGTCGCCTGCTCGAGCGTGAGATTGCCGCCCGCGGCCGCGGAGCGCGCGACCCCGAGATTGGCCGCGGTCGCGATCGCGGCCGTCGGAGACAATCCCGCGGCGATGGCCTGCGCGGCGCCGCCCACCGCGTTCAAGGCGCCGAAGGCATTGCCGATGCCGCGCTGCGTGCCGGTGCGGCCCGAGATCAGCGGCAGACGGCTGTGGTAGTTCAGGAAGTAGAGGCCGAACTCGGTGCCGTTGTTGAATCCCTGCGCGTAGTACTTGAGGCTGAGGCCGTACTGGCCGTCGTCATCGGGCTCGATCGTGTCCAGCCGGTTCACCGTCTGGAAGTTCTCGATGTACGGACCACCGAGCGGGCGGAAGTCGACGCCCATGTCGGAGAACGAACCGAAGCCCAGCACGACCTTGCTGCCGCCGGTGGCCGCGAAATCGTTGGTGCTGAAATAGGATCCGGAGGGTTCGGGAACCGTCGCGTTCCAGTCGGTGATGTAGATAGCCTGCGCGGAGAAGGCGTCGGTGAACTGCACGCTGAAATTGACCATCTCCTGCGGCAGGAACGCTTCCTTGAGCTCCGAGCCCGGCACGCGCAGAGCCGACACGTCGAAATGGTTGATGACGTTGATGCCCTGCTGGATGAACGTGCTCTCGCCCCAGCTCACCGCCTGGCGGCCGAGGCGCAGCTCGGCGGGCATGCTGCCGAGGTTGAATTTCGCGTAGACGAAGGCGTCGAGCAATCGCGTGTAACTTTCGACGAGATCCTCGGACCGCTCGGACAGCGGCGTGCGCTGCGTGTCGCCGGCGGCATCGTCGTAGAGCGCCGAGGCGCGCACGAAGGCGCCGAAATTGCGCGTGTTCAGCGACAGCTCGGTGAGCACCTTGAGCGCGCGGCTGTACATGTCGGTGCCGTAGTTGAGATTGCCGTCGTCGATGTTGGGCGAGCGGCCACATCCGCCATTCGCGATCGCGATCAGCCGGCAGTCGCGCTCTTCGATGCGCCACGCCTGGCCGTACGTGAAGGTGGTGTCCCAGCTGCCGCTGAGCGTCCCGTCATCGTTCTCGAAATCCCATGCGTAGGAGGCGGGCGACGCGAGTGCCAGCGTCGCGACGATCGGAAGCGAACGTACGACGTAGCGCCGGATCAGATCGTTTCTCATTCACTTTCCCCTGAAGACCGCGGAACCGCTGCGAGTCGCGAGGTAAAGGCAGCCATACCGGTGGCCGTGAACATCTTAATGTTGCCGCACCGCTGCTCCCCTCGCGGACGCGCAGCGCGGCCTTGTTGCCGGCCAGTATAGCAGCGGCCTCCCTGCCCAAAGCTAGGGCGCCACCGCGGGGCGATCCCATGGCCTATCCCCGCGATAGTTGGGCGGGGTTCGTCCTAGACCTGCGTGACCTGCAGGATGCTGTGCCGGATCTGCTCCGACAGGACGAGCTGGGCATCCGCCGCGACGCGGACCAGGACTTCGTCGAATTCGAGGTTGCCGCCCTCGCCCGTGCGAATGACGCGCCGTTCGCGCAGCAGGTCGATGAAGTTCTGGAACAGGGTCTTGTCGAAGAACTCCGGCGAGTTGAACCCGTAGAGGATGTTGATGTGCTGGGCCGCGAGCTGGCATTGCTGCTCGAGCGCCTTCTGGTTGATGACGCCGCTGCCGGCGCGCAGCAGCAGCGAGATGGCGAGGTAGTAACGCTCGATGGTCTGGATCGTCGCCTGGGCGAGCATCGAGAGCTGCTGCGCGGCCGGCGATCCCGGCGGCGGGCGATGCCAGACCGTGCGATCGTCGTTCGGATGCAGCACGCCGAGTTCGCCGAGCGCAGCAAGGATCTCGTCGACGACGCGCGCGAGCTCGTCTTCCCTCCAGCGCAGGAAAAGCTCTGAGGCCACGTAAGGGTAGATACGCCACGCGAGCCGCTGGATGTCCTCGGTACGCAGCATGGAGTTGCCGATGAACGCACAGGCCACCAGCGACGGCAACGCGAACAGATGGAGCACGTTGTTGCGGTAGTAAGCGATGAGCTGCGCGCTCTCGTCGCTCATCTTGATGATGTCGCCCAGCTTCTGGGGCAGGCGCGAGACGATCTTGAGGGTGACGCCATAATCGACGATCTCGGCTGGCGTGGCGCCGGTGACCGTGACGCGGGGGCCATAGGGCCACCCGCGCAGCAGCTTGAGGTAGAGGTCGAGCTGGCGCAGCAGCACGCTCTCCGGCAACGCGCCGCGCGGGCTCGCAAACAGGGCGGTCGCCAGCAGGTTGATGGGCGTGACGGCCGCGGCCGCATTGATGCCGCGCATGATCTTCGAGGCCAGCTCGCCGACCAGCGCGTTGACGGCGGGCAGGCGGGTGTCGTCCTCGAAACGTTGCTGTCGCCAGGCCGGCATCGCTTCGTTCAGCAGGTCATCGAGACGGATGGGCTCGCCGACGTTCACGTGGACCGTTCCGAACCGTTCGCGCAGCACCCGCACCGACATCAGCAGGTCCCACCAGCTTTCCTTCTTCTTGGCCGCGCCTGACAACTCGGAGATGTACGTGTTCGCCTCGACGATCCGCTCGTAACCGAAATACACCGGCACGAACACCACCGGGCGCACCGGATCGCGCAGGAAGCTGCGCACGGTCATCGACAACATGCCGGTCTTGGGCTGCAGCAGCCGGCCGGTGCGCGAGCGGCCGCCTTCGATGAAATATTCGATCGAGTGCCCGCGCGCCATGATGGCCGCGAGGTATTTCATGAACACCACGGTGTACAGCGCGTTGCCCGCGAAGCTGCGACGGATGAAGAACGCGCCGCCCTTGCGCAGCAGCCGGCCGATGACCGGGATGTTGAGATTGATGCCGGCCGCGATGTGCGGGATCGCGTAGCCCTGGTGATAGATCACGTAGGAGAGCAGCAGGTAGTCCATGTGGCTGCGGTGGCAGGGCACGTACACCACCTCGTTGCCCTCCGAGACCTGCTTGAGCGTTTCGGCGTGGTTGAACTTCACGCCGTCGTAGACGCGGTTCCAGACCCGGCCGAGCAGTTTCTCGGCGATCTGCACGAACGCGTGCGAGTAGTTAGCGGCGATCTCGAAGGCGTACTTGCGCGCCTGCAGGAGGCCGGGGCGGAAACGGTCGTGTTTCTCGCGCGCCTCTGCCGCGACCACGGCGCGCACCGCGCGCCCCCTCAGCACCTGCGCGACGATCGTGCGGCGGTGCGAGAGATCCGGGCCGATGCGCGTGGCGCGCTGGCGGCGCAGGATGCTGCGCAGCTGTCGGGTCACGCGGCGCGCCTGGTCGGTGGCGGGCGCGGCATCGAGCAGCGAGCGCAGGCTGATCGGCTCGCCCATGTCGACCATCACGTTGCGGCCGTTGACCAGCACCGAGAAGAATTTGCGGGCGCGCGTCGTGAGCGCCCAGTTCTCGGCGAACAGCAGCCGCAACCAGGAGCCTTCCTTCTGCGGCGCGCGGCCCCAGTAGACCGCGGTGGGCACGAGCAGCACGTCGCGCAGCGAATCCCCGCGCAACTCTTCGATCATCGCCTGCAGGTGCGGGGGCGGACGACGCGAGATGCGCGCGTCCCAGAAACCGCGCCGCCAGCCCACGTCGAAGTACGTACGGCGTTGTTCGACGGGAAGTTTGCCCGAGCGCTTCTCGGGATAGGGCAGGCCCTGCTTCTGCGCTACGTTGCAGAGCACGGCCAGGTCCGTGACCGAATCGCGGTCGAGCACGTAACACACGGGCGTGGTCGGCGATGCGAGCGATGGCGGCGGGTCGGCCGGCTGCACCGCCGCCCGTACCCAAAGCCTGAAGAATCTGCGTAGCAACCAGCCCATTCACCGGCCGTATGATGTTAGCGATGCGCGAGTGTATCCGAGTCGCGCGGGAGGCCAATTCATGACCACCAGCACGGCTGGCAGATCGCTCGAGGGAAAAAGGGTCGTTCTTACCGGAGCCTCCGAGGGCATCGGCCGCGCGCTGGCGCTCGATCTCGCCGGGCGCGGCGCGCGGCTCGCGCTGGCCGCGCGCGATGCGGCGCGGCTCGAAGAACTGGCGCGCGAATGTCGCGCGCGCGGCGGCGACGCGATCGCGATTCCGACCGACGTGACGAACGAAGTCGACTGCGGCTGGCTCATCGAGAAATCGCTGCAGTCGCTCGGGGGAATCGACGTGCTGGTGCACAACGCGGGCATCACGATGTGGAGCCGCTTCGACGCCATCGACGATCTCGAAGTGTTCGAGCGGGTCATGCAGGTGAACTATCTGGCGCCGGTTCGGCTGACCTCGCTGGCGTTGCCGCATCTGAAGCAGTCGAAAGGACTCATCGTCGCGGTCGCAAGCCTTGCGGGGTTCACGGGGGTGCCGGAGCGCACGGGCTACGCGGCCAGCAAACACGCGATGGTGGGATTCTTCGAATCGCTGCGCATCGAACTCGCGGAAAGCGGCGTCGACGTGAGCATCATCGCGCCCGATTTCGTCGTGAGCGAGATCCACAAGCGCGCGATCGGCGCCGATGGTCAGCCTCTCGGAACTTCTCCGATGGTGCAGTCGAAGATCATGACCGCCGCCGACTGCGCGTCGCGCATCGCCCACGCCATCGAACGCCGCGAACGGCTGGTGCTGATGTCCCCGCGCGGGAAGTTAGGCCGCTGGCTCAAGCTGATCGCACCCGGCGTGATCGACCGGATCGCCGCCCGCGCCATCCGCCAGCGACACTGATCGGGGACAGATTTATTTATCGACGATAAAGATCGTCGATAAATAAATCTGTCCCCGATCACCGATCACTCGATCACGACGCATCGGGAGGTAGATCCAGCGAAATCAGGAAGTACTCGAACAGGTACTTCAGGAAGCGCACTTCGTCCTGCAGACGGTGATCGCTGTTCAGGATGTGCAGCGAGCATCCGTACTGCCGCGCGAATTCCATGCTCTGTTCGACCGGCACGACGTCGTCCTTCCAGCCGTGAACGATCATCGTCGGGCAGTCGATCACCTTGGCTCGCAATGGCGGCAGGCCGGGCATCGTGAGCGCGGGAGCCATCAGGAACACGCCGCGTGCGTGTAACAGAGACGCCGCGGCGACGGACACGTAGCCGCCGAGGCTCGAGCCCACGAGCACGAGATCGCCCTTCAGGTCCTTGCAGAACTCGACCAGCTTGTTGATGCGCTCGCGCGGATCGTCGATGCCGCGATAGTCGACCGACTCGACCTCATAACCCTCGCTGCGCGCGTTGCCCGCGAGCGCGGTGATCTTGACGCCCCAGGGCCCGGCGTCCTTGCCGTGCGAGAAAACGACGTATCGCTCCTTCATTGCGTAATCCTCATAACTTCCACAGCAATGCGTCGAGCGTGCGCGCGGACGATTCCGCCGGACGCTGCACCACGCGATTGCCCCGCGCCTTCACGCCTTCGCGCGCGAGCCGGCGGACCTGTTCGCGCGCCGCGCGCGACCCCGCGGGAAACGCGATGCGTCCGCCCGCGCCCGTCACCCGGTGCCACGGCAGCCGCGCGTCGTCACCCGCCTCGCGCAACACCGTGCCCACCAATCGAGCGCGCCCCGGCAATCCGGCGCGGCGCGCGACTTCGCCATAACTCGCGAACGTGCCTCGCTTGATCGCACGCACCGCCTTGATGATGGCCGCGGCGCGCTTCTCCGGCGTGTCAGTTCCACTCATTGCGATGCACACCGCGCTGCGATTAGAGTCTCAAGCCTCGTTGGCGCTGGATTCGATCACGCGATGGCCCGAGTAGCAACCGACGTTCACACCGCCCGGCCTCAGATGGACTGGCTGACCATGACCGACACGACGACGGCGGGTCCCACGCTCCGCGCCTGGATCCGCGCTCACAAATCCGCGTTCGGCCGCTGGCTGTTCGCGCGCACGGTCGCGAAGCGCGCGCCCTACTTCGGCACGATCAAGCCGCGCTTCCTCGACCTGCAGCCGAAGCTGTGCCGCGTGACGATGAAGAAACGTCGCGCCGTCGAAAATCACATCGGCACGGTACATGCGCTCGCGATGGGAAATCTCTGCGAGCTTGCCGCCGGCATGTGCACCGAAGTGACCATCCCCACCAACATGCGCTGGATTCCGCGCGGCATGACGATCGAATACCTCGCCAAGGCCGAGACCGACGTCACCGCCATCGCGCGACTCGACAAGACGGAGTGGGCCGGCGCCGAAAACGTCGGCGTGCCGGTCAGCGTTCAGGACGCGAATGGCAAGGAAGTCGTGCGCGCCGTGATCTCGATGTACGTCTCGCCGCGCAAGGAAAGCTGACGCGGCTTCATTTCTCGCGAGGCTCGACGAAATAGATCTCGCGCCCCTGGACCGCCCAGATCCCGGCTTCCGTGCCGAGGAACACCGGCTGCCCATGCAGCCTGCCCAGGAATACGTGGATTTCCGTGGGCGTCGGATCCAGCAGGTGAGTGAGCATGATTCCCGCGGGCTTGCCCTTGTCGCTTTCCGGTCCCGGGATCTCGATGCAGCTCTTCGTGAACGTGCGGACGGACTCCAGGTGTTCTCCGTCCACTGAATATTCGTAGCGGAAATGCCCGCCGGCGACGATCACGCCGGGTTTCGACGTCGCCGCCAGCATGTAGACCCGGATCACCTCGCCGCGCGCGGGTTCGGCGGGGAGGACCACGGTGTTGTACTGAGACGAGCAGAGATCGTCGCGCTTTTCGAGGTCGGCGATCGCGAGCTTCCGGGCTTTCCACCGCGCCGCCGCCGATTCCTCCAGCGGTTGGGCCGGCTTCAACGCCTCGTATTCGATCGCCCCTTCCATGGGAACCGTCACGCGATGCAGCGCCCGCGGCGAGCCTTCGACGTCGCCGACGAATGTCACGATGACCGCCGGACGTCCGGAATCGACATCGGTGATCCAGCCGCGGATGCGTTTGTCCTTTTCGTAGATCTTGCGTCGCACGAGCTCGTCGGACGCCCGCGCGGCCGAAACGTCATGAACGAAGAGCTGGGTGCCCACATCGATCGCCGCGTTCACCGCGGGCACGTACTCGGCTGGGATATCGCGGATCTCGGCGCCCGGTTCCGCCGCGGACATCTGCAGCGGGATCGCTGCGAGTGCACCCGCGAGAAGCGCGCGCCTCACCTCACACCGTTCCCGACAACGGCGCCTGCGGCATGCGCACGGTGTCCTCGTCGTCCGACTGAAGCGGCACGAGCCCGCGCAGGATCGACGATTCGATCTCCTCGTCGACGCTCGGCGAGTAGTTGGCGAAGCGGTTGACGCTGATCGACCGCGTGCGCGAGCCGCTCGGCTGATGCGTCACGAGAAATGCGTGGTATTCGCCGGGCTTGCTGGCCGCGAATCCGAAGGCGAGATTGATCCGTCCGGCGCGCCGCTGCTCTTCGTTGTTGATGCGATCGTCGCACACCACGAAGTAGGCCTCCTCGCCCGTGCGTCCGACGAATGCTCCTTCGGCATACAGCGACTCGAGGAAGGCCTCGACCTGCGCACGCGCCAGTGTCCACGTGGGCTGGGTATTGCGCTCGAACAGCATCCAGCGCGTACCGCGCTCGATGCTCGTCATCACGAACAACGCGAGGCGCCGCGCCGACAGATAGCGCCAGTCGCTGACCGCCGCCGCGCCGTACGCCAGCGTGCGCGGGCTCGCCTGGAACTTCGGCGCGATGCGTACCGATTGCAGCAGGTTGATGCCGGCGTTGATGAGCCGCGAACGGTCGGCCAGGCTCACGTTCCACGCGGGCCGGTGACCGGGCCGCAGGATCGCATCGTCGCCCTCCGCGGCCGCCCACACCGGCCAGTGTTCGTCGCAGCGCGCGATCATGCCGGCCGCGACGCCGCAGGGCGCGAACAGCTCGAATCGTCCGCGCAGCCGGTCGAACGCGACGATGCGCGGATAGAACATCGCGGCGTCTTCGCTGCGGAACGGCCAGTGGCGGATGCCGTCGAGCGCCGCGGCGCTCGAGGCCCAATCCAGCGGCGGATCGACGATGAGCATCGCGCGCCGCTCGCGGCAGAAACGCCCTGCGACCAGCAACGTGGACAGCCCGACATCGGTATCGCGCGCGAGCGGCGGAATACACAGCAGGTTGATGTCGGGCGCGGCGTGCAGCGCGAAGATGCCGGTGCCTGACTGGGCGGAACCGATGATGTCGTAGTCCGTGATCGGGCCGCCGTCGTCGCCATCAGGGTTCGAGGGCGTGTAACCGATGACCGCACCGTTGTTCGCGGGTGGCGTGCGCGACGGGCGTTCGGTCGGGACGCTGCCCTGGACGCGTACGAGACGCGACTCGAGCAATGCATCGGCGATGAAGCGGTCGGCGCCCGGCGTCACCGACAGCCGCCGGAAGATTTCCTGGTCCTCTATCTGCTCCGAGCCCGCGGCGCGCACGCGCTGCACGACGAGGTTGAAGCGGTCGGACTCGCGCGACTCGATGCCGTCGTAGTCGACCGAGGCGCGCAGGAATTCGCGCGATCCCGCGCCCACTCCGCGCAGTATGAGTCTGCCCTTCCCGGCGGGCAGCGTGAGTGTCGGCGGGCGGGCGCCGTTCACGACGCGCACGATGATCGCGCAGCGACCACCGTTCTCGAAGTATTGCTCGACCGCGTAACTCAGCGTCGAGGGCTGCCACAGCCCGCCGAAGACTCGCGTGAAGTCGGCGAAGTTGCGGACCGGCACGGGTTCGTTGACGGGTCCCTTGAGAGTGCGGCCGACGAAGGCGGCGATGCTGGTCGCGGCGCGCGCGATGACACGTATGGAGCCGGGTTGTTCGGCAGACGAAATCTGCGAGTCAATCGTCTCGGGCAAACGGCTCCCCAAGGCACAACCCCGGCGAGTTGGGGCGGCGCGATGCCCGCGGAATGTAGCAGCGTCTCAGTATCGCCGCCACAGCGGCACGTCGCGACGTTTGAAAAGTGCGACGAGGATGAGGCCCGCGATGAATCCGCCGATGTGAGCGCCGAAGGCGATGCCACCCTGGTCCGGTGCGCGCGACGCGGAGAGTGTGCCCATCGCGAGCTGCATCAGGAACCATGCCGCGAGCACCCAGATCGCGGGGAATCGCCCGAGCTGCACGATCACGAAACCTAGCGGCATGCCTAACAACACGCGCGCGCGTGGGAACAGCAGCATGTAGGCGCCGAGCACGCCGGAGATCGCGCCGCTCGCGCCGACCATCGGGATCTGCGAATCCGGGCCCGTGAGTACCTGCGCGAACACGGCGGCCACTCCGCACAGCAGGTAGAAGATGAAGTAACGCACGTGGCCCATCGCGTCTTCGATGTTGTTACCGAAGACCCACAGGTAGAGCATGTTGCCGGCCAGGTGCCAGATTCCGCCGTGCAGGAACATCGACGTGAAGACGCTCGCGACCGGCGGGATCAGGTCGATCTCCGGCGGCAGCGCGACGCGGCCCGTGAGCACGGCGGGGATCACGCCGAAGGCGAACGCGACGCGCTCCGGACCATCGCCGGGCATGAGCAGGTGCTGCCACACGTACGCGACGACGCACGCGATGATGATCCCGACCGTGACCCGCGGCCGGGTCGTGGTCGGGTTTTCATCGCCGAGCGGCAGCACCATGGCGTCAGCGTCCCTTCAGCACGATGGGATCGAGCGTCGTCGTGGCGATCGGATGGTAGTTGGGCCGCGCCTTCTGGTAGATGGCGCGGGCACGCGCCGCGCCAGCGGGCGTCTTCATGAGATCTTCGTACAGCGGCTTGATCAGCCGGCGGCGGCCGATCGTCGTGAGGTACTCCTCGAGCCGCGGCCACGCGGGTGTGTAATTTTCGCGGATGGCCACGCGCAGCCAGTTGAACGCGATCTCGGCGTTGCCCGTGGCGGTGAGACCGAAGGCCTCGTCGAGCTCGGCGAGCTTCGCGAGCGGAACCTTGGGCGGCAGTCCCTGGAGGAAATGCACCCACTCGTGCGTGGTCCATTCGCGACCCGGGAGGCCTTTCGCCGCGGTTTTTCCGGACAGCCAGCCCTTGCGCGCCACGTCGACCCGGTCGAAGGCATCCGACTGCGGCAGCACGGCGTCCTTCGGCAGGCCGGGCGCGAAGATCCATTCGTCGATCTCGGCGGCCGTCACCGCGCCGGGTTTCTTCGGAAGCAGGTTCGCGTCGAGGTACGCGCGGAATTTTTCGGTCCAGATGCTCTGGAACGCGAACTCGTTGAAATAGCCTTGCAAGAACGCGTCGACGGTGTCGGCGCCGAAGCGGCTCGCGAGCCAGGTGATGAACAGCTGACCTTTCACGTACGGCACGCGCGTGAAGGCGTCGTCCGGATCGCGGCCCCGCAGGTCGATGGCGAGCACCTGGTCGGCAGGCGGCAGTGTCGCGAGCTCGTCCTTGAGAGACACCGTATTGAGGACCGCTTCCATGGCCTGCCGCTTCTCGCCGTAAACGGCTTCCATGATGCGCGACTCGAGGTAGTCGGTGAATCCTTCGTTGAGCCACAGGTCGCGCCAGGTCGCGTTGGTCACGAGATTGCCCGACCAGGAATGCGCGAGCTCGTGCGCGATCAGCGCGGTGAGACTGCGATCGCCCGCGATCACGGTGGGCGTGATGAACGAGAGCCGCGGATTCTCCATGCCACCGAACGGAAACGACGGCGGCAAGATCAGCAGGTCGTAGCGGCCCCAGCGATACGGACCGAAGAGCTTCTCGCCGACCTGCATCATCTGCTCGGTTTCGGAGAATTCGCTCGCGGCCTTGTCGACGATCGAGCTCTCGGCAAACACGCCGGTGCGCGCGCCGGTCGCGCGGAATTCCAGCTTGCCGATGGCGAGCGCGATCAGGTACGAGGGAATCGCCTGCGGCATGTCGAAGCGATAGACGCCGTCGGGGCTGGGCGCGCCGGTCGAGTTCTCCGCGCTCATCACCGCGCGCATGCCCGGAGGCACGTGGATCGTCGCGCGGTAAGTCGTGCGCACCTGCGGCGTGTCCTGCAGCGGAATCCAGCTGCGGGAATGAATCGCCTGCGATTGCGTGAACAGGAACGGATGCGTCTTGTCGGCCGTGAGCGCGGGTTCGACCCACTGCAGTCCCGATGCTCCCGGCGCCGTCTGGTACGAGATCCGGACGGTGAACTCATTTGCATCGAGGCCCGCCGGCAGTTCGATTTCGAGGGGCGCGCCGAGAATCGGATCGCGCTTGCCGAGCTCGAACGTCAACGGCACGAGGTCGCGCGGCCCCCGCACCCACCAGGCCTGGCGGATGCCGAGATCGCGCGAGTCCAACGTAAACGTCTCCGCGCCCGAGCCCACGCGCGTGACGAAGAGATCGACGACCCCCGACAGCCGCTTCGCCTCGAACGAAGCTTCCAGATCCAGCTCGAGGTGCCGCACGCGAAACGCGTCGGTGTTCGCGTACGAGTGGTAGTCGCGACCTGGGGTGATCGGTTCTTTATCTTGAGGAGCCGCGTACGCGGCAGTGGTGCAGAGGAGCAGTGCGGCAACCATGAATTTCATGCCGGCACTGTAATGGGGACATTCCCCGTTTCCCAGCAAATGGGGACGGACCTGAGTGACGGCCCCCGTTTGCCGCTAAACGGGGAATGTTCCCATTAGTTGGTCGCGGCTTTGGGCGCCGCGGACGGGGACGCGGCTTCCGCCGCAGACTCGACTGACGCCTCGCGATCGGAGACGAGCTCCTGGAACGTGGCCTCGTCCACCGGCAGATCGGAGATGCCGTCCCACGTAGCGCCCGGCGCCACCGTGTTCTGCACGATGGTCGCTCCAGCCACGATCGCGTCGAGCTGATCCGGCCCGCCCGTCACCGACACAGGAATGCCGCGCGGCTCGTGCGTGAGTTTCGCGACCGCGTCCCAGTCGATCTTTTCCTTGCGCGCCGCGAGCTCTTTCCTGATGTTCTCGGCCAGCGTCTTGTTGAGCAGCTTCGCCTGCGCCTTCTTCCAGTCGCGCGGATCGTCCTCGAGCACGTCGAACGCCTGGATGTGCAGCTCA
This sequence comes from Pseudomonadota bacterium, assembly GCA_023433705.1. GTDB lineage: Bacteria > Pseudomonadota > Gammaproteobacteria > Steroidobacterales > Steroidobacteraceae > CADEED01. The sequence goes on along the minus strand of JAEYUC010000068.1, from coordinate 33,555 downwards.
CCGTCGTGCCAGCCGAACAGGAACGGCTGATTCACGACGCGCACCGGCGTGCCGATCGGCGCGAGCTCGAACAGCTGCGCGATGTCTTCCGGATAGAGCCGGATGCATCCGTGGCTCGAGCGCAGGCCTACGCCCGCGGGCTTGTTGGTGCCGTGGATCATGTACGTCGGCCAGCCGAGGTAGAACGCGTGACGGCCGAGCGGATTGTCGGGACCGGCGGGCACGACGGCATCGAGTTTCTCGCCGCGCTCCTTCAGATGCTCCCGGATGATGGACGCGGTCGGACGCCACACCGGATCCTTCTGGCGGCGCACGACCTTCGTCGTGCCTTCGGGCGTCTTCCAGCCCACCTTGCCGATGCCGATCGGATACGTGTGCACGACCTGCTGCTCGCCCTTCTTCACCTTCGGGTAATAGAAGAGCCGCATCGCGGCCGCGTTGATGACGATGCCCTCGCGCGGCGCGTTCGGCAGAACGAACTGCGACGGGATCACGATCTCGCGGTTCTCGCCGGGCAGCCACGGATCGACATCCGGATTGGCGCGCACGATTTCCTCGTAGCCCACGTTGAAGCGGCGCGCGATGTCGGTGAGCGTGTCTTCCTTCGTGGCCAGCGTCTTCTGCACGACGCCGACGATGTCCGTGGTCGCGTCGATTTCGAAACGATGCGTGGGCACGGGCTGCGGCAGCGCCGGCACGACGGGCTCGGCCTCCACTGCGCGCTTGCTGCCCCATCCAGGTCCGTTGAACAGCGAGCAACCGGAAATCAACGAGGCGCAAAGCACCATCACGGCCGCGGGCCGCAATGCGAGGTGGGTCTTCATGGTTAAAGTATATGTCACGGGATCGTCAGTTCTGACTGTCTGGATTCGGCTACAGCAGCGTGGGCTGGTTCGGCAACTCGTCGCGGTCCCGCGAGCGGGCCTCGTGCGATTCGAACGGAAAATGGCTCTCTAACAAGGCACCCACCGCGTTCACGCCCGCGAGCGCGCCTTCGGCGAAGCGACCGGCGCGGAAGTGCTCCTCCATCTGCTTGCAGGCGACTTCCCATTTCTCTGGGGGAATCACCGCGGCGGCACCCCGATCCGCGACGATTTCCACGTCGCGATCGGCCACCAGTACATAGATGAGTACGCCGTTGCGCCGCTGGGTGTCCCAGACCTGCAGCAGCGAGAACAACTGCGCGGCACGCGCGCGCGGCGCCGTGCCCGCGAACAGGTCGCCGAGATCGAGCGCGGTCTCGATCACGAAGCGGATCTCGGCGCTGGTGCGCGTCTCGATCGATCCGATGGTCTTTTCGATCGACGAGAGGACATCGTCCGGAAATCGGCGCCGCGTGCCGATCCGGGTTGCGAACAGGTGCCTGAGCGCGCGCATGGCCTGACTACCAACGCCCCGAGGCGCCGCCGCCTCCGAAACCGCCGCCCATGCCGCCGCCGAATCCACCGCCGAATCCCCCACCGCGGCCGAAGCCTCCGCCGCCGAAACCCCCTGGCCAGCCGCGATCGCGGAACACGTGACCACCGCCGTAACGCATGCCGGCGCCCATGCCGAACAGCAACGTGAACAGGAACAGCCCGAGGCCCGCGCCCACCGCACCGATCACGCTCGACGTGATCAGCCACGTGAGCCCCGCCCCGCCGGCGCCCGCCACGCCGGCGGCCGGAAGGCGACCGATCATGGGACGCAGGATGCTCGCGAGCATGAATCCGCCGACCAGCAGCAATGGCCACGGCAGTCCGCCGCCGTCATCCGGCTTCCAGGTCTTGTCGGGCTCCGGAAGTGGTTCGCCGTCGACGACGCGAATCATCTGGTCGAGCCCGGCGTTGATACCGCCGTAGAAGTCACCCTGCCTGAAGAGCGGCGCGACGGTCTCTTCGATGATCCGGCGAGAGGCGAGATCGGTGAGCGCGCCTTCGAGTCCGTAGCCCACCTCGATGCGCATCGTGCGATCGTCCTTCGCGACGATCAGGATGGCGCCGTCGTCGGGTTTCGCGCGGCCGACCTTCCACGTATCCGCGAGACGGATCCCGAATTGCGCGATGTCCTCAGGCTCCGTCGTCGGCACCATCAACACCGCGATCTGCGCGCCCTTGCGTTGCTGGAACGCGAGCAGTTTCTCGTTGAGCGCGGCCTGCTGCTGCGCGGTGAGCGTGCCGGTGAGATCGACGACCGGCGCTTCGTACGCGGGAATCGGGATCTGCGCGCGTGCCGGTTCCACGCCGGCCGCGACCAGCATCGCGAGCGTGAGGACGAGGGCTTTCAAGGCAGCGGGGCTTAGTTGGCCGGTGGGTTGGCGGGAGCCGGCGGCGGTTGCGGGGCTTCGACCGGTTCGTTGGACTGCGAAGGCGTCGTCGAATCGAAATTCACGGCCGGCGCCGTGGCGATCGCCGCCTCGTTCTCGACCGTGAAGTTCGGCTTCACGTCGAAGCCGAAGACGTTCGCGGTGAGATTCGTCGGGAACTCGCGCACCGTCACGTTGAACGCGCGCACCGCGTCGATGTAGCGATTGCGCGCGACGGCGATGCGGTTCTCGGTTCCCTCGAGCTGCGCCTGCAGGTCGCGGAAGTTCGCATCCGACTTGAGTTCCGGATAACGCTCGACGGTGACCAGCAGGCTCTTGAGCGCCTGCGTGAGCTCGCCCTGCGCGGCCTGGAATTTCGCGAAGGCCGCCGGGTCGTTGATGAGCTCGGGCGTCGCCTGGATCGACGTGGCCCGCGCGCGCGCCTCGGTCACGCCGACCAACACGCGTTCTTCCTGCGCGGCGAAACCCTTCACCGTCGCGACCAGGTTCGGGATCAGGTCCGCGCGCCGTTGATACTGGTTGACGACTTCGGACCATGCGGCCTTCACGGCCTCGTCCTGGTTCTGCAGGCGGTTGTACCCGCATCCCGAAACGCCCAATGACGCGACGAGCGCGATCACGCCGAGTGCCAGCTTTCTCATGGGAATCTCCGCGCGAGGTGTCTAACAGCAGCTACCAGATTTTGACACGCTCCGTCGGAGGCCGGTACATGCGGTCACCGGGCTTCACACCAAACGCGTCGTAAAAACCGGCGATGTTGCTTGCAGGACCATTCGTACGAAACTCACTCGGGCTGTGCGGATCGGTCACGAGCCGCTTGAGCAGCTCCTCGTCGCGGTACTTTCGGCGCCAGACCTGCGCCCATCCCAGGAAGAAGCGCTGGTCGCCCGTGAAGCCGTCGATCTCGGGCGCCGGCTGGCCGGCCAACGAAAGTTTGTAGGCCTTGAGCGCGACTTCCATGCCGGACAAGTCCCCGATGTTCTCGCCCAGCGTGAGCTTGCCGTCGATGTGCCGGTTGTCGAGGACGGTGTAGCCGTCGAACTGCTTCGCCAGCATCCCGGCGCGTAGTTTGAATTTCTCGCCGTCCTCGGCCGTCCACCAGTCGCGCAGGTTGCCGTCGCCGTCGAACTGCCGGCCCGAGTCGTCGAAGCCATGGCTGATCTCGTGGCCGATGACCGAGCCGATTCCGCCGTAGTTCACCGCATCGTCCGCGGTCGGGTCGAAGAACGGCGGGCGCAGGATCGCGGCGGGGAACGTGATCTCGTTGGTCGTCGGGTTGTAGTACGCATTGACCGTCTGCGGCGTCATGAGCCATTCGCCCTTGTCGACCGGACCGCCCGTGCGCGCCACGTAGCGCTGGTGTTCGAATTGCTTCGCGCGCAGCACGTTGCCGACGAGGTCGTCGCCGCGGATCGCGAGCGCCGAGTAGTCGCGCCACTTGTCGGGGTAACCGATCTTCACGGTGATCTTGGAGAGCTTTTTCTTCGCCTCCGCGCGAGTCGCGGCGCTCATCCAGTCGAGCTCGTCGATCGACATGTCGAACGCGATGAGCAGGTTGCCGACGATGTCGAGCATGCGGCGCTTCGCGTCGGCGCCGAAATGCGCCTCGACGAACATCTGTCCGATGAGCTCGCCGATGTCGTTGTCCATCGAGTCGACAGCGCGCCGCCAGCGCGGGCGCTGCTCGGCGACGCCATTCAGCGTGCGCTCGTGGAAGTCGAACTGCAGGTCCGCGTACGGGGTCGACAGGATCGGCGCGTACTCGTCGAGCAGCTTGAATTTGAAATACACGCGCCAGTCCGCGACCGGTACCGTCTTCACGAGCTGCGCGATGCCCTTGATGAATGACGGCTGGCTCACGTCGAGCCGCTGCGCGGGCGCGCCCATGCCGTCGAAGAACGCCAGCCAGTCGAACCCCGGCGCGATCTTCTGGTATTCCGGCAGCGCCATAGGGTTGTAGTTCTTCACCGGATCACGCAGCGCGACCTTGGTCCACTGGTCGTTCGCGATGCGCGTTTCGAGCGCGGAGATGCGCGCCGCGGCCGAGCGCGCATTGCGTTCGCCTGCCAGCGCCAGCAGTTTCTCGGCGTACTCGGCGAAGCGCGCGCGGAAGCGCGCGTACTTCTGGTCGGGGTTCAGGTAGTAGTCCCTGTCGGGCATCGTGAGACCCGACTGGAACAGCGCACCCAGGTAGACGCTGGAGTTCTTGCTGTCTGGGCTCGAATACCACAGGAATGGCGCCGACACGCCGATGCGCTGCGAATGGCCGATGTAATGCGCGACGTCGCGCGCGGTGACGATGCCGTCTATGCGCCGCAGTTCCTCGTCGAGCGGCGCGAGCCCGAGCCTTTCGACGCGGGAAGTGTCCATGTACGCGTTGTAGTAGTCGCCGACCTTCTGCGCGACGGAGCCCGGCGCGCGATTGGGCTGCGCGGCGGCGTTGACGATGAGCTCGCGCACTTCCTCGCGCGCCTTGTCGTCGAGGATCGAGAACGAGCCGTAGTTCGAGCGATCGGCTGGGATCTCGGTGTTCGTGAGCCAGGCGCCTCCGACGAACCGGTACAGGTCGTCCTGCGGCCGGACACTGCGGTCGAAGCCCGCGAGGTCCAGTCCCGACTTCGGCGCCGGCGCGGGCGCGGCGACGGGTGGCGCTTCGACCTTGTTCTTCGAAGACTGGGCAGCGCAGGCAGTGAGCACCGCCGCGAGAGCAGCGACGGCAAGACGGTTCGACATGAAAGCCCCGGGAATATGGTGATTGGCCGGAGTATAAAAAAAGCCCCGAGCTTTTGGAGCTTGGGGCTCTGGAAGGCGGACTTTCGATGAAGGGATATGAAGTCCGCTAGGGGATACTCGTCCACGAATCAGTGCAGTCGCGCGACCTGCAGGATCTTGATGTCCTCGGCGTCGATCTCGAAGTTCGCGGCCAGCAAGCGGCGCAGTTCCTTCGAATCCTTGCGTTCGCCGAGCGGATGCGTCAGCTCGATGACACCGCTCCACTCGCTCGAATGAGCGGGTTCGGCGCTCGTGACGAAGTGCGTGTAGTAGCGGGCTGCCATGGGACACAGAGTAGAGAGACCCCCGTGGGGCGGCTGTGAGGCGCAGCACAGACCCCGGCGAGTCGAGACGACCCGATTGAGACTTTCATCACATATGATTTAAGTCGTGAGCCGCTATCGACCCTCAGAGAAGCCCGGATCGCAGTTCATTACGCCCGCGGGCGAATTGCGCCTCAAACAGGAACTGGACCAGTTGTGGCGCGTCGAGCGCCCGCGCGTGACGCAGGCCGTCTCAGAAGCGGCGGCGCAGGGCGATCGATCCGAGAACGCCGAATACACGTACGGCAAACGCCGGCTGCGCGAAATCGACCGGCGCGTGCGATTCCTGCGCAAGCGACTCGACGGCATGACGGTCGTGGACAAACCACCCAGCGATCGCAACCGCGTGTTCTTCGGAGCATGGGTGACGCTCGAGGATCTCGACGGCAACCGGCACACCCATCGCATCGTGGGGCCCGATGAATTCGACCAGGCTCCCGGCTACATCAGCATGGACGCGCCGCTCGCCCGCGCGCTCATGCGCAAGGCGCTCGACGACGAGGTGACCGTGCAGCTGCCCGGCGGCGAGCGCGTGTTGTGCATCGTCGGGATCCGCTACGAAGAATGATCCTCGGCCGCGCCCTCGGCGCGGCGCGCGTAGAACGCGAGGATCACCTCGGAAAAATCCGCGATCAGGAAATCGGCGACCGGCCCCGCATACCAGTTGAAATGCGTGCTCACGCGGTAACGCATGCGCAGCGAGAGCCGCGTACCGCCCTCGACCGGCGTCAGCGAATACGTGCTCTCGCCGAGGTCGAAATATTCGCCGCCGATGCGCACGTGATCGTCGAGCGCGCCGGGCGGGAACGAGTCCTCGGAGAACTGGTAGCGCCAGCTCACGAGTTCGTTCTCGCGCCATTCGACCGCCACCTGGTCGAACCGCACGCCGCGACCCATCGTGACGTGGCGCAGGCGCACGCCGTCCTGGAGCGCGCCCTCACCCTGTTCCGGCAACGGTACGCCGATGCGATACATCCACGCGTCGTCGACTTCTTCGGGCCTGATGTCGCGCGTGTCGATGAGCTGGCGCCAGACCGCTTCGGGCGTCGCGGCCACGAACACGCTGCGTTCGTACACACGATCGAGGGATTCGGACGGGATGCGATGCTCGAAGGCGCCGAGCAGCAGCGGCAGCGCCGCAAAGCAGCCGACCACGGAAGAGCGTGGCCAGTTGGTGATGCGGCAGATCGCACCCATCAGCAGTCCGGCGAGGCCGCCCAGCAACGCGAACATCGGAATGATGATGATCGCGCAGATCCAGCCCTCGATGAGCAGAAGGAGCGAGCCGATCACGTACAACACCGTCGCAAGCATCGGCGCGGTGAAGTAATACATCCACGAACGTCGCTCGGTCCTTTCGGCCACGTACACCGTGACCAGGCCGACCAGCAGCGGCGAGCCGTAGAGAAACGAAACCAGCATCGCCGAATAGGCGCCCGCGGGATCGCCCCAGAAAAGCAGGCGCAGCGCGAGGCCCGCGAGGGCGCCGAAGCCCACGGCATACCAGCCGCTGAACGGAATCCGTCGCTCCTGCGCCGGCGGCTCCTGCTGCTCCTCGATGCGGCCAGTCGGTGGGGTGTAGGGATTGTTCATGCAGCCGGAATTCGCACCGGGCAAAAGCGGCACTGCTTTCGCGATGCTTTCACGATCGGCCGGGAAATTTCGAGCGCCCGCAATTCGGGCCGTGGCGCGAGGTCGGCGGGCAGCCTGAATCCCCATGCAAGCCCGACACGACGCATCGCGACCAGGGCCCACCAGCCCGGATCCCACTCGCCCGGATGAAGGCCGAGGCGCGCCGAGCCCGGAAAAGCGTGGTGGTTGTTGTGCCAGCACTCGCCCATCGTGAGCAGCGAGGTGAGACGGACGTTGCGGCCTTGCACGGCCGCGCCCACGACTTCGTGATGCATGTCGCCATGGTTGTGAGCAAGGAAACCGATGATCCAGTGGCCGAACACGCCCGTCGTCACGCGCGCGCACACGCCCCAGAAGACGAAAGCCCATCCACCCCAGAAATAGAACAGCACGGCCCAGGGCAGGTGTTGCCACATCCACGTGCGCTCGAGGAAACCAAGGAAACGATCCTGCGCGATGCGCGGCTCGACGACGAGCCCCGGCTCGTCGCGCAGGCGCAGCTCGCACACGAGCTGCCACCAAGCGTCCCTCAGGAAACCCGAGCCATGGCGTAGATAGTCGTGGCAGACCGGCAGGCGCTGCGCGTAGTCGCGCAGTTCGTGCTGACGTAGCAGTCCGAGCGGCCCCGCGAGCCCGACCTGCACGCCCAGGTACACGAGCAGGCATTCGAGCCAGCGCGGGCACTGGAAACTGTCGTGGATGAGTTTGCGGTGGCTGCCGAGCGAGTGACCGAACAGCAGCACGATGGCGGTGCTCGTGACGTAGAGCGCGAGCGCCGCTGGAGTGAAGGTCAGCGCGCCCCCGACGATGGCGGCCGCGGACATGCCGAGAAACCACGCGCCCTTCACCGGAGAGAACACGACCTCGCCGTCGAGCACCTGCTCAACGTCGCGATGGCGCACCCGATGTCGCGACAGGCTCGCTGGCAACGCGGGCGCGCCGGCCATGGCTCAGGTGGCCTTGCGACGCTTCGCGAGCGCGCGGGACTCGCGCTTGAGCGGGCCGCCTACGGGGCACACCTCGAATGCGAATCCGGTGAGCGTGTTCACGAGGTTGTCGGGCACGATCGAGTACAACACGCGCTGGCCCTGCCGCTCGCTGCGCACGAGGCCCGCGTTCTCGAGTACCGAGAGATGCCGGGAGATCGCGGGCGTGCTCATGGCAAAGCGCTCCGCCAGCTCCGTGGTGGTGAGCTCGGCCCTGGAAAGGTAGGCCAGGATTTCGCGCCGCGGGCGGGAGGCCAGTGCTTCGAATATGCGGTCGAGTTGCATTCGATGATTAGCTAATTCGTTAATTAAGCAATTAGTACACCCGCGGCCCCGACCCGGTCAAGCGGGGCCGCGAAATATTCGCGTTAAGTACATTCGGCGCTTGTGGCGGCGCAGTGGGCGGCCTATTATTTCTGTGAATACAGAAATTACGGACAAGACGAAATGCAGCTGACCGAAACCATGCGCCGCTACATCGTTCACTGGGGCGAAATGGGCAGCCGCTGGGGCATGAACCGCTCCGTCGCGCAGATCCACGCCCTGCTGTACCTGTCCGAGAAACCGCTCAACGCCGACGAGATCGCCGAAACGCTCGGCATCGCGCGCTCCAACATCAGCACCGGGCTCAAGGAGCTGGTCGCCTGGGACCTCGTCCACATCACACACGAGCTCGGCGACCGCCGCGATTATTTCGCCGCGCAGCACGACACGTGGGAAGTCATCCGCGCGATCATGGACGGGCGCAAGAAGCGCGAGATCGATCCGACTCTCGCGGCGCTGCGCGAATGCGCGGCGCAGCTCGAGAAGGACAAGGAGACGCCCGCCGCGGTGCGCGAGCGCATCGTCACGCAGCTCGAATTCCTCGAAACGGTCACGCGCTGGTTCGAGGCGATGAAGCGCCTGCCGCGCAAGACCCTGCTCAAGCTCATGCGCATGGGCGAACGCATCGCCAAAGTGATCGGCGACTGAGGACCCCATGACACAGGCCCAGGCGCTCCCCCGCTCCCTTGCCCGCGAATCCACGTTTCGCACGCGGCATGGATTACGCGAGGTGCTGGGCGCGCAGGCCTGGGCCCGGCTTCCCGAAGCGGTACGCGAGCGATTCGACGACACCACCGCGGCGGTGACCTACGCGGGTGCGTACGAAGTCGTCCGCGCGAGCCTGCCCGGCCGCCTGTTCGCCTGGATCGGCATGTTGTTCGGCATGCCCGTCACGCCGCGCGCCGGCACCGCGGTGGCTGCCCGCGTCTTCGTCGAGCCAGACGCGCGTGGGGTAGTTTGGACCCGCGAGTACGAATGGGCCGACGGTACGACCGACCTCGTGCGATCCACCAAGGTCGTCGCCGGGCGCGAGCTCATCGAATGCCTGCCGGCGCGGCTCAACATGCCGCTCGAGGTCTACGAGGACAACGGCGCGCTGCACTTCGTGAGCCGGGGCTACTATTTCGATCTTCGCCTTGGCGGCCTCGGCTTCGGCTTCAAGCTCTGGCTGCCCGGCGTATTCTCCCCGGGCGTCACGCACGTCGAACACGTGGATCTCGGTCACGGCTGGTTCCGCTTCACGATGACCGTCATGCATCCGTGGTTCGGCGAGATGTTCTTCCAGACCGGGCGTTTCTGCGCCACGGAGGAAACATGACTGAACGCGGGATCCTTTTCACCGGTGCGACGGGTTTCATCGGACCACACGTCGTGCGCAGGTTGCGCGCGCGGGGCGATACGATCTGGGTCTGGGCGCGCGACGTCGCGAAAGCCCGCGCCCTGTTCGACGACCGCGTGAACGTCGTCGGCGCGCTCGCGCAAATACCCGCGAGCGCGCCCGTTCACGCCATCGTGAATCTCGCCGGCGCACCCGTGGTCGGCCCGCCGTGGACCGACGCCCGGCGGCGGGTGCTCATCGACAGCCGGGTGAAACCCACGCGCGCCGTGCTCGAGTGGTCCGCGACGCGCACCGCTCCTCCTCGCGTGCTGGTGAGTGCGAGCGCTATCGGGTTCTACGGCTCGGGCGGCGAAGACTGGCTCACCGAGGAATCGCCACCGCAGGACGGCTTTCAGTCGCAGCTGTGTCTCGCGCGCGAGATCGCGGCGGACGCCGCCGAAGCGCAGGGCATGCGCGCCGTGAACCTGCGATTCGGTCTCGTGTTCGGCCGCGACGGCGGCATTTTCCCGCGCTTCGAGCTGGCGGCGAAACTCTGCGGCGCGGCGGTCCTCGCCGATGGCAGACAATGGATGTCGTGGATCCACATCGACGATCTCGCAAGCGTCATCGAACGCGCGCTCGACGATGAAGCGATGCGCGGCCCGGTCAACGCGGTATCGCCGGAGCCTGTGCGCCAGCGCGATTTCCAGCGCGCGCTGACGCTCGCCCTGCGTCGCCCGCTTTGGCTGCGCGTACCCGCGCGGCTGCTGCGCCTCGGGATGGGAGAAATGGCGGAGCTGCTGATCAGCAGTCAGCGAGTGGCGCCGCGCCGTTTGCTCGATCGGGAATTCGCATTCCGTTACCGGGCAATCGACGCGGCGCTGGCGGATCTCACACGCGCACGTTCTTGAACTGCCAGGGATCCGTCTTGTCGAGGTCCTCCGGGAACAGCCGCTCGCGATCGTGCAGCGGCGTCCAGTCGGTGTAAGCGCCGGTCAGCGTGCCGAGATACGGCATGGAGATCTCGAGATTGCGACGGAAATCGATCTCGTCAGGCTCGACCAATCCCGCGTTCGGATTCTCCATCGCCCAGATCATTCCCGACAGGCACGACACGGTGACCTGCAGGCTGGTGGCGTTGTTGTGCGGGACCAGCTTGCGCGCCTCGTCGATCGACAGCTGCGAGCCGAACCAATACGCGTTCTTCTTGTGGCCCGCGAGCAGCACGCCGAGCTCGTCGATGCCCGAGGTGATCTCGTCCATCAGGATGCGCTGGCGATCCTGCAGGTGCCAGTTGCGGCCCGCGAACTCGTGCACCGAGACCACGGCCGAATCGCACGGATGGTAGGAGTAGTGCACGGTGGGCCGGTACACGACCTCCGAACTCTGGCGCACGGAGAGGAAATCGGCGATCGAGATCGATTCGCCGTGCGTGATCAGGAAGCCGTGGAAATGCCCGGCTTTCGGCGTCCAGGTGCGCACGCGCGTCGCCGCGCCCGGCTGCATGAGGTAGATGGACGCGCCGCAGCCGAAGTCGTAGCGCTTGCCGTCGCGCGGGAAATTCTTCTCGTGCGTGCCCCAGCCGAGCTCCGCCGGCTGCTGGCCTTCGCTCACGAATCCGTCCACCGACCAGGTGTTGACGAACTCGTTGACCTCCTTGGGCTTGCTCGCGAGCTGCGTGTCGCGCTCGGCGATGTGGATCGTCTTGATGCCGAGCTTGCGCGCGAGCTGGCCCCAGTCGTCGCGCGACTTGGGGTCGCCCGCGTCGACGCCGGTGTCGCCGGCGATGTTGAGCAGCGCCTGCTTCACGAAATGCGACACCAGGCCCGGGTTCGCTCCGTGCGTGATGACCGCGGTGGGCACGCGCGTGTTGTCCTTGCGCAGCGCCAGCGCTTCCTCGCGCAGCGCGTAGTTGGTGCGCTTGGCGTGCGGAATGGTCGCATCGGTGTAGCCGCCCGGCCACGGCTCGATGCAGGTGTCGAGATACATCGCGCCCTTCGACCAGCAGAACTTGACCAGCGCGATCGACGACACGTCGACCGACACGTTGAGCACGAAATCGCCGCGACCGATGTACGGATCCAGCTCGCGGCGATAGTTGTCGCGCGTGAGCGTGACCTTCACGACCTTGATGCCGTACTCCTGGGCCACTTTCTGGCCGCGATCGTCCGAAGTGATGATCGTGATGCGTTCTTTCGGGATGCCGATGTGGCGCAACACGAGGGGCAAGGTGCCCTGACCGATGCTGCCGAATCCGATGAAAATGATTCGTCCCGGGAACTCAACGTGGACCTTGTCGTTTGCCATGATTTCTCCAGCCTGAAACAACCCGTGAGGGTAGCAACCATGATCCGGTGTTGCCACCGGACAACGTCCTCAGGGTGTCGCGTCGCGCCAGTGCGGCGGATACGTGCGCTCGTAGCCCGGCAGACTCTCGACGCGCTCGAGCCAGCGCGCGAGCCCGGGATAGTTCGCCTCGACGGGAAGAAAACGCGAGGAGAGTTCGCGCGCCTCGGGGCGCGCCAGCGCGCGCAGCAGCAATTTGATGCCGGGGTAGATCACGTAGTCGGCGGCGCCGGGTTTGTCGCCGACGATCCAGTCGCCCTTGGCGAGCCGCATCTCGATGGTGCGCGCCTCGCCGGCGGCCCTCTGCATCGACCAGACGACCTCGTCCGACTTCGGATCGCCGCGTTTGAGCAGCACCGCGCGCACGATGCGCATCACGTGTTCTTCGATGTATGCCTGGAACTCGCAGCAGACGCGCATGATCACCGCGCCTTCCTCGGGCGAGTCGCCGAACAGCGGTTTTTCCGGGTATTTGCGGTCCAGGTAGTAAAGGATCGCGAGCGACTCGAACACCACGTAGTCGCCGTCCCTGAGTGTCGGGACGCGGCCGCGCGGATTGAGCGCGAGCATGTGGGGTGACTTGTGCTCCTGCATGTCGAGCGACAGCAGGTGGCTGTCGTAGGGCAGGCCCTTGTGCTCGAGCGCGAGCAGAACCCGCCACGAGTAAGGACTTCCCGACCCCCACCAGACATCTATTGCCATCCGGCCGGATTGTAAGATGCGGCATGGGCCCCTTCACAACCCTCATCGATGCGGCGACGCTCGCCGGCCAACTCGCGCGCGACGACCTCGTGCTGTTCGACTGCCGCGCGGAGCTCGGCAACGTGCACTGGGGCGAGGCGCAATTCGCCGAAGCGCATCTTCCCGGCGCGCAGTTCCTGCATCTCGATCGCGACCTGTCAGGACCGATTACTCCAACCAGCGGCCGCCACCCGCTGCCGGATCCGCACGCGCTGGCGAATCGTCTCGGCGCGCTCGGCGCCGGACCCGGATGCCAGGTCGTCGCCTACGACCAGGGTCCCGGCGCCTACGCGGCGCGCCTGTGGTGGCTCATGCGCTGGATCGGATTTCGCGAAGTCGCGGTGCTCGATGGCGGCATCGCCGCGTGGCGTGCGGCGGGACTGCCGCTCGAAACCGAGGTTCGCACGCCGCGCGCGCGCCATCTCGAAGCTTCGCCCGACATGCGCGCGGTCGTGACGAGTGAGGAGCTGCTCGAGCTGCGCCAGCGTCCGGGCAATCTGCTCATCGATGCGCGCGGCGCCGAGCGATTCGCCGGGAAAAACGAGACGATCGATCCGGTGGCCGGCCACGTGCCCGGCGCCCGCAGCTATCCGTTCACGATCAACCTCGGCGAGGGCGGACGCTTTCATTCCGCGGACCAGCTTCGGAAACGATTCGGCACATTGCTGGGCGCGCTGCCCCCGTCCGCGGTGATTGCGATGTGCGGTTCCGGCGTCACCGCCTGCCACAACCTGCTCGCGTTGGAGCACGCGGGTCTCGGCGGCGGCCGTCTCCATGCCGGATCGTGGAGCGAGTGGATTCGTGATCCCCGACGACCGATCGCGACCGGATCATTCTGACGTCGCGCGTTTTCCCACGTTTACATGCAATCGCGATTTGATATCGTGCGCCCCAACGTGGCAGCCGATCCCAATCAAGTAAGCCCCAATGGGCAGGAGCCGGCGCGGCGCGCCGACCGTTCCATCCCCTGGTCCGTCGAAGATTCCGCAGAGCTCTACCAGGTCAACGCCTGGGGCAAGGGTTACTTCTGCGTGAACTCGAAGGGTCATCTCGTCGTGCGACCGGACATGAATCCCACGCGCGAGATCGACCTGTTCGACGTCGTGCAGGGACTCAAGGAGCGCGAACTCACGACGCCCGTCGTCGTGCGGTTTTCCGACATCCTCGCGCACCGGCTCAAGCACCTGCACGACGCCTTCGCGCAGGCCATCGCCGAGAACGAATACCAGAACACCTACACGGCCGTGTTCCCGATCAAGGTGAACCAGAAGCGCCTCGTCGTCGAAGAGGTATATCGCTACGGCAAGCCGTTCAAATTCGGCCTCGAGGTGGGCAGCAAACCCGAGCTGCTGTCGGTGATGTCGATGACGGCGGACTCGCCCGAGCGGCTCATCGTCTGCAACGGCTTCAAGGACGACAGCTATCTCGAGGCGGTCATCATCGCGACCAAGCTCGGCCGCACGATCATTCCCGTCGTCGAGAATTTCACCGAGCTGCCCGCGATCCTGCGCATCGCCGAAAAGTACAACGTACGCCCGAGAATCGGCGTGCGCGTGAAGCTCGCGAGCGAAGGCTCGGGCCGTTGGCGCGAATCGGCCGGCGACAAGTCGAAGTTCGGCCTGTTCACCACCGAGATCCTCGAAGCGGTGCGCATCCTGCGCGAGCGCAACATGCTCGACTGCCTGCAACTCGTGCACTGCCATCCGGGCAGCCAGCTGCAGGACATCCGCCGCGTGAAGAACGCGATCAACGAGCTGGCGCACGTGTACGCCGAACTCAAGCTGCTCGGCGCGGGCCTGCAGTACATCGACGTCGGCGGCGGGCTCGGCGTGGACTACGACGGCAGCGGCACCAACTTCTCCTCGTCGATGAACTACACGCTCAACGAGTACGCCAACGACGTGGTGTATCGCATCGCGAGCGTGTGCAACGCGCGCAAGATCCCGCATCCGCGCATCGTGAGCGAGTCGGGCCGCGCGATCGCGGCGCATCACAGCGTGCTCATCTTCAACACGCTCGGCAGCCAGGCGCTGGACCAGTTCCGCGTCACGGGAAAGGAAGACCAGGAGAACGAGTCGCTGCCCCAGCCGGTACAGGACCTGCTGGACGCCTTTCGTTCGGTCACCGAGCGTCGCGTGGTGGAGTGTTATCACGACGCGCAGACGGCGCGCGACCAGGTGCTGCAGATGTTCAACCTCGGCCTGCTCTCGCTCGAGCACCGTGGGCTCGCGGAGCGTCTGTATTGGGCCACGTGCGCCAAGGTGCGCGATTACACGCGCAAGCTCGACGAGGTTCCCGAGGAGCTCGAAGAGCTGGAGTCGATACTTTCGGACATCTACTTCTGCAACTTCTCGGTGTTCCAGTCGCTGCCGGACAGCTGGGCGATCGACCAGCTGTTCCCGATCATGCCCATCCACCGTCTCAACGAGCGCCCGACCCGCAAGGGCGTGCTCGCCGACATCACCTGCGACTCGGACGGGAAGATAGACCGCTTCGTGAGCCAGCGGGACGTCAAGAAGACGCTCGAGCTGCATGCCATCACCGCGTCGGACGAGTACTACCTCGCGGCCTTCCTGGTTGGCGCATACCAGGAGACCCTGGGCGATCTGCACAACCTGTTCGGCGATACGCACGTGGTGCACATCCGTTTTCACGACGACGGCGGCTGGTGGATCGAGGAGGTCGTCGAGGGCGACACCGCGAACAAGGTGCTCGAGTACATGGAATACGACGTCGCCGACCTGCACCCCGCCCTGGCCCGGGACTGCGAACGCGCCGTGCGCGAGGGACGCATGACCGTGGCCGAGTCCCAGGCCATCAAGCGTTTCTACCAGGGCGAGCTCGACGGGTACGCCTATCTAGAGTGAACCGGGCCTCGGCGCCGGTTATTGACTAGTTGGCCCGCAAGTGAGCGCTAACACGCGCACCGCAACAAGGGCGAAATTGGCTGAAAAAGCATGAATTTGCGCCTGACAACGCTGGTCACGGTCGCACGCGCCGTCCCGTTGTTTACAGCTTCTCGAAGCGAGGAGTAGCATCGGTCGCGTTCGGTGCTCCTAATGGTTTACACCGTGAAGCGCACGAACGCCGGTGCAGGCCGCGGTCCCAAGAGCTGCGAATTGATCCAACTACCAACTAGCGTGTGTCTTGAAGCCTTGACCTGTTTTCAACTTCCCGCGGTACATGCAGGAGACCGCCTCCTGCCGCTGTCCGCTTTTTGAGCGAGATGTCTGGGATGACGACGATCTACGTGGGCAACCTGCCCTTCTCGGCAACCGAGCAAGATATCAAGGTGCTGTTCGAGCGCCATGGCAAAGTCGATTCAGTGAAGCTGATCAACGACCGCGAAACGGGCAAACCCCGTGGCTTCGGTTTCGTTGAGATGGGTTCAGGCGAGGCGCAAGCCGCGATCCAGGGACTCAACGGCTATCAGATGAACGGGCGTCCGCTGCGCGTCAATGAAGCGCAGGAACGTCCGCCGCGTCCGCGCCAGGGTGGTGGTGGTCCGTTCCGCCGCTGATCCGGGCTAACTAGCCTCAGACCAGGTCGATGAGAACCCCGCCTCGTGCGGGGTTCTTTTTGGGAGAAAGGGGGCTGCCCCTCGCTACCACATCTGCTTGATGCGCGAGGCGACGTCGATCGTGCCGGATTCGGCGGCGGCTTCCTGGATCTTCACTTCGACGTTCGTGCTCTGGAACACCTGTTCGTCGAAGCACTTCATCACCTTCTCGGTGAGGAAGCGGCTGCGCGCTCCGTAGACGTGTCCGTCCGTGCTGCGCGGGCTCGTGATCTGGAACCGCAGCGGCACCACGCAGGTGAGCTCGTTGCGCGCGCGGGTCATCGCCACGTACAGCAGGCGCCGCTCTTCGTCGAGTAGTTCGGGCTTGCCGGTCGAGAACTCGTTCGGGAAGCTGCCATCGACGACGTTCAGGACGTAGACGTGATCCCACTCCATGCCCTTGGCGGAATGGACGGTCGAGAGCACGAGGTAGTCCTCGTCCATGAGCGGCTGTCCCGAGAGGTCTCCGGAGGCGTTCGGCGGATCGAGCGTGAGCTCGGTGACGAACCGCTCGCGCGTCGGGTACTGCGACGAAAGCAGTTCGAGCTGGTCGAGGTCACCGATGCGCGTGTGCACGTGTTCGTACATGCGCTCCATGTGCGGCTTGTACCACTCGCGGATCATGTTGATCTGGCCGCGCCACTCGCGCGCCGGCTCGCCGAGCGCCTTGAACAGCTCGCAGAACTTGATCCAGGGCACGCGCGTATCGGCCGGCGGTTCGAACTTGTCGAACGAGGCCCACTGGAAATTGCTGGCGACGAAATGGTCCAGCGCCTTCTTCGCGTTCGCCGGGCCCATGCCGGGCATGAACTGCAGCACGCGGAACGCCGCGGGCTGGTTGCGCGGGTTGTCCGCCCAGCGCAGCACCGCGAGCAGATCCTTGACGTGCGACGCCTCCATGAACTTGAGGCCGCCGTATTTCACGAACGGGATCTTGCGCTTCGCAAGCTCGACCTCGAGCACGTCGCTGTGCGAACCGGTGCGGAACAACACGGCCTGGCGGCGCAGCGGAATGCCGGCCTCGCGCGACGCGAGCACACGCGTGCAGATGAACTCCGCCTGCGTGGGCAGATCGTCCACGGTCACGAGCTTGGGCCGCGGACCCTGGCCGCGCATCGACAGCAGGTGCTTGCGATGCTGGCGCGGCGCGTCGGCCATGAGCGCGTTCGCCGCGTCGAGCACGCTCTGGCTCGAGCGGTAGTTCTGCGCCAGCGTGACGACCTCGGCACGGGGGCGGAAGCGATCCGGGAAGCCGAGGATGTTCTCGACCGCGGCGGCGCGGAAAGAGTAGATAGCCTGCGCGTCGTCGCCGACGACGGTCACGCCCTGGCCGTCGGGCTTGAGCGCGTGCAGGATGTCGCCCTGCAGCTTGTTGGTGTCCTGAAATTCGTCGACCAGCACGTGGTCGAAATTGGCGGCGACCGACTTCGCGATCTTGTCCTCGCTCATCATCGCGTGCCAGTAGAGCAGCAGGTCGTCGAAGTCGAGCACGCAGAACTGCGTCTTGCGCTCGACGTAGCCGCGCAGCAGCTTGGCGATGTCTTCTTCCCAGTGCGCGCACCAGGAAAACTGGCTGTCGAGCGTTTCCTTGAGCGACTTCTGCGTGTTGACGCGATACGAGTAGACGCCGAGACAGGTGTCCTTGCGCGGGAAACGCTGGCCCTTGCCGGAATACCCCATCTCCGTGCGCACGGTGTCGAGCAGATCTGCTGCGTCGGAGCGATCGAGGACGCTGAAGGCGGGATCGAGGCCGACGTGTTTCGCGTAGTGGCGCAACAGCCGGTTGCCGATCGAGTGGAAAGTGCCGGCCCAGGTGAGTCGCTGCGACAGCTGCGAGGCCTTGCCGCCGAGCTTGTCGTCGAGCGCCTCGCGCAGGATCTCGTTCGTGCGACGTTTCATCTCGACCGCCGCACGGCGCGTGAACGTCAGCATGAGGATGCGCGCCGGATCCACGCCGCTCATCGCGAGATGCGCGACGCGATGCGCGAGCGTGTTGGTCTTGCCCGTGCCCGCGCCCGCGACGACCAGCAGCGGTCCCGCGCGAAAACCCTTCCCACCGGGAACGGGCGCGCCATAGGTGACCGCCCGCTTTTGCGGAGCGTTCAGGGATCCGAGTTTTTCAGCCGTGGACATCAATACAACAATATACGAAATGAACTCGAAAACTGGCCCGGGCACACCGCGAGCCGTGACAGCCGTCACGTGCGGATGCACCGGAATGTGACGCTTTTTTGATCCGATCGGTCCCGGCGAGCAAGACACCGGGCGCCCGGATTATGAGCGCCGGTCCGAGCGCGCCACAAGCTCGCGCGCTCGTCCGGCGCGGACCTTACTACCAACCGCGGCCGGCGGCTTGCATGCGGTTACACTCGCGCGATGCTGATCGAACAGAAAATGATCTACGAAGGCCGCGTGATACGCGTGAGCGTCGACACCGTCGACTTGCCGAACGGATTTCGCCTGCCGCTCGAGATCGTGCGTCATCCCGGCGGCGCCGCGGTGGTCGCGATAGACGCGCAGGAGCGCGTGTGCCTGCTGCGGCAGTACCGGCATGCGGCGGGCGGTTACATCCACGAATTGCCGGCCGGCAAGCTCGAACCTGGCGAACCTCCCGACGTCACCGCGCGGCGCGAGCTCGTCGAAGAAGCCTCGGTGAGCGCGGGCCGCTTCGAGTCGCTAGGCGAATATTTCAGTTCGCCCGGCGTTTTCACGGAGGTCATCCATCTCTACCTCGCGACCGACCTGACGCGCGCCGCGGGCGCCCCGGAATCGGGCGAAGTCTTCGAGGTCGAATGGTGGCCGCTCGACCTCGCCGTGGCGCGCGCGCAGAACGGCGAGCTGAAGGACGCCAAAACCATCATCGGAATCCTGCGAGCCGCATCGCGCAGAAAAATTGCGTGAACCGGCTCACAGGCCGCAATTCGGCGTGTCCGGAATGTTCGCTATGTCAAAACACGGTTTTTCCGGCTCGTTCATACTGGGGCCGTGAAAGACGATGAATCCAATGAAAAACGCCCGCCTGCGACGAACCGGCGGCGCGCATCACAGATCGTTCACGACGATCGTGGCAATGCGCGCGTCGAGTGGATCGACGCGGGTTATGCCGGGGAATTGCTCGAACGCGAACCGCTCAGCATCCAGACCACGCCCGGGCGCGGGGACAGCGCCAGGCTCACCGTCGAACGCACACGCGCCAACGGCTTCGATCCGTACGCGCGCGCGGCCGGTTACGGAACCGCGCCGGAACCGAAGAAGGCTCCGGTCAAGCGCGACCTGCGCAAGCTCGGTGAGTGGATCAAGATGAAGCGGGAGCTGGAAGCGCGGCGTCAGCAGGACGATAGCGACGTCGAGTAGTCGGCCGCGGCGCGCGAACATTCACGCGAAGCGTTCGATGTGCGCGAGCTTGCGCGCGTTTCCCAGGCGATAGAACCGCCGCAACTCCGCGAGCAGCGAGTTGCTCTCGCCCCTGCGCGAGCGCTCGAGGCGCGCGGCCACCTTGCGACAGAAGCGCGCCGCGTACGCCGACGCCGTGTGATAGAGACCGACGCGGCCCGCGGCCGCTTCCGGATCGACGCGCGCGCGATCGAACAACACGCGGTGCAGCTCGCGCGGGAATCGTCCGCATTGCTCGCGAAGCAGCCACGCGCCCAGCACGTACTTGTCGATCTCCGCCTGCAGCTCGAGCTCGAGCAGCGTCACCGGCTTGTCGTGACCCGCGTTCCAGGCGACGTACACGAAATGACTCACTCCTTCCGCCGCGGTCATGTAGTCGGCGAGATTCTCATGCGTGAGCGCCGCGAACGGATCGCAGCGCTCGAGCCTTTCGAGGACCGCGGCGTCGATGTACAGCGCGAGCGACACCGTGTCGCCGTCTTCCGCGACGAGCAACTGCTCGTCGCTCACGCGATCGCTCATCGCGGCGAGGCGCGCGCGATCGGTCAGCAGGTACTGCGCGACGTCGGGAGTCGCGGGCAGGTCGTAGATGTCCGCGAGTGCGTCCTGGAGCGCGGCGAGCGTGGCGGAGCTCATCGCTGCGTCCTGTTCAATGCGCGAGGATGCTGCGTGCCGACGGCACGGGTTCGAGTCCCAGCTTGCGCAGCAGTTTGCGCGAGCGTTCGCTTCCGGTCTTCATCCACAGCTCGTAGAGCCGCAGCCGGTCCTGCGCCGAATGCTGGTACGAGCTTTCGCTGATCTCGTTGAGCGCATCGACCATCGGCACGAATTTCTCCGCGAGCTCCGCGAACACCTGGCGCATCGTGCGGCCGCGCGTCGCGGGACAGGTCTCGGCCAGCGTGCCGTAGGCACGGCCGCCCATCGCGATGTGATAGTCGATGTCGACGAGCTTGCGCGCGAAGCCCGCCGCGAAAAATCCCGAGAGGAAAAGCGAGACGTCGCCGAGCCGTTGCAGGCCGCGCAGCCGCTGCTCCTGCGTCGGCGCTTCGAGCGCTTCGCCGAGCATGATCGCGAGGGGTTTCAATCGCGAGCGTTCGGGTTGTCCCGGTGTTCGTTCATAGAGCGCGTCGGTGTCGGCGAACAGCGTGAGCATGTTCACCACGTAGTGTTCGGTTTCGCCTTCGACCGCGACCTGCTGATGCGTGAGCGCGTCGTGCAACGCGTCGCGGAAGAACTCCTTCAGATTCGCAACCATCTGGATGGTCATTTCGCAAACCTCCATCAACCCGCTATCGGCATCCGGACGAGCACAGTTGAACGCGATGCGCGCGCACGTTCCGTGACGCAGGAGCCGTTATTGTCGACTCGTCGCGAATCCGCTGCTGGCAGCAGCCGGCGGCGATTGCTAACCGCGGACGAGCGGCGTGGCCCCGTTCACACTGTCTCGGCAAACAACGTCACCAGACCCGTGAGGTCGGTGATGACGGCGTCCGCCGCGGGCAAACCGGCGGGCCACTCCGCACGGGTTCGATCAACCCATACAGTTTGCATGCCAACTTCACGTGGACCTGCGACATCGGCGTGAGGTTCATCGCCAACGAACAGGATTTCCGCGGGTTTCAGCTTCAAGGACTCCGACAGGCGCGCGTAACAGCGCGGATCCGGTTTGGCGCAACCGAGTGCAGCGGCGTTCAAATTGACTTCAAAATGGTGCGAAATTCCGATGGCCGCGAGATCGGCATTGCCGTTGGTCAGCGTCGCGAGACGAAACCGCGCGCGCAGCGTTTCGAGCGCCGGGATCACCTCACGGAATGGCTCGACTTCGTTGCGCGCGGCGTGCCAGGTGGCAAACGCCTCGTGCGCGACGTCCCGGATGTAGCCCACTTCCTCGGCCGCCCGCGCCAGCGCTTCGCGGCGCAGCCAGGTCAGATCGTGGGAACGGTCGGGATTCTCGGCGAGCAGGGCCGCGCGCGCCTCCAGCATGCGCTCCGGCGGAAAACGCTCCGGGATCTTCGGGTACCGCAGCCCCAGCCATTCGTAGAGAATGCGCTCCGCGCGCGCCAGCACGGGCTCGATCGCCCACAGCGTGTTGTCGAGATCGAAACAGATGGCGCGCACCGCACGCGGATTCATGGCCTGCATGTTAACGAGGAGAATCGGATGAGAGCGATCTTGTTGTACACCGCGCTGGTGCTCGCCGGCGGACTCGGAATGCAAGCCGGCGCTCAGGACGCGTCGCGCGCCTTCACACCGACCGACCTCAACATGCTCGCGCGGGTCAGCGATCCGCAGGTCTCGCCCGACGGGCGGCTCGCGGTCTACGTGCTGCGCGAAACGGACAAGGAAGCGAATCGCGGCCGCACCGACCTGTGGCTCATCGACCCGAACCGCGCGGACGCGAAACCGCGCCGCCTGACGCAACACTCCGCGACCGACAATCATCCGCGCTGGTCGGCCGACGGTACATCCATCTACTTCCTGTCCTCGCGCGCCGGCTCGATGCAGGTGTGGCGGCTGCCGCTCGCCGGCGGCGAAGCCGTGCAGATCACCGACTATCCACTCGACGTCGGCTCGTTCGCCGTATCGCCGGACGGCCAGCGCCTCGCGCTCTCGATGGAAGTCTTCCCGGATTGCGTGCAGCTCGCCTGCACGCGCCAGCGCCTCGATGCGGCGGCGCCGAATCGCCCGTCGGCGCGCACGTTTGATTCCCTGTTCGTGCGGCACTGGGACACGTGGAAAAACGGCACGCGCTCGAACCTGTTCGTCGCGAAACTCGAGATCGACGGTCGCGCCGGCCATCCGATCAACCTGAGCCGCACGCTCGATGCCGACGTGCCCTCCAAGCCCTTCGGCGGCGCCGAGGAATACACGTTCAGCCCAGACGGGACGCGCCTCGTGTTCTCCGCGCGCGTCGCGGGCCGCGAGGAACCCTGGTCCACCAACTTCGACCTCTACGAGACGCCGGTCGATGGCTTGAAGGCGCCGCGCAACCTGACCGCCGACAACCCGGCGTGGGACACGCAGCCGAAGTTCCTGCGCAACGGCGCGCTCGCGTGGATCGCGATGAGCAAGCCCGGCTTCGAGGCGGACCGGTTCGGCATCCGGATCTCGCACGAAGGCGAGACCCGCGATCTCGCGCCGGGCTGGGATCGCTCGGTGCAACATCTGGACGTCGCGCGCGACGGACGCACGCTGCTCGCGACCGCGAGCGACGTCGGACAGACGCGGCTCTTCGCGATCGATTCCGCGAGCGGCCGCGTCACGCCGGTCTCGGGCCCGGGCTCGGTAGCCGAGTTCTCGCCGGGCCCGAAGGGCAACGTCGTGGTGTGGCACGATCTCGCGACACCGCCGGATCTCTACCTGCTCGAAGGCGGCCGCGCGGCGCCGCGCCGGATCACGTCGAGCAACCAATCCATTCTGTCCGCGCGCACGTTGTCGCCGTTCGAACAGTTCAACTTCAAGGGTTGGAACGACGAGACCGTTTACGGGTATGTCGTGAAGCCGTTCGGCTTCTCGGCGGAGCGCAAATTCCCGATCGCGTTCGTCGTGCACGGCGGCCCGCAGGTGAGCCTGCAGAACCAGTGGAACTGGCGCTGGAACGCGCAGGCGTTCGCCGCGCGTGGTTTCGCCGTCGTCATCATCGACTTCCACGGCTCGCCCGGTTACGGCCAGGCGTTCACCGATTCGATCAGCCAGCACTGGGGTGACCGGCCCTTCGAGGATCTGCAGAAAGGCCTCGCCGCGGCTCAACAGAAGTACCCGTGGCTCGACGGGAAACGCGCGTGTTCGCTCGGCGCCTCGTACGGCGGTTACATGCAGAACTGGATCGCGGGCAAGTGGCCCGACGGCTTCCGCTGCATCGTCAATCACGCGGGCATCTTCGACACCCGCCTGATGTATTACACGACCGAGGAGCTGTGGTTCACCGAGTGGGAGAACGGCGGGCCGTACTTCAAGACGCCCGAGATCCACGAGCGTTTCAACCCGGCTAACTACGTCAGCGAGTGGCGCACACCCATGCTCGTGATCCACGGCGAGCTCGATTTCCGCGTGCCCTATTCACAGGGACTCGCGACCTTCACGGCATTGCAGCGGCGCGGCGTCGAGAGCCGCTTCGTGGTGTTCCCGGACGAGAATCACTGGGTGCTGAAGCCCGCCAACAGCATCTTCTGGTACGGCACGGTCCTCGACTGGATGGAGTCGCACACGCGCGAGTGACGCGGGTCACGAACGACCCGGATCGGCCGTTTCCGATCGGTCGATCCGGGTCAGTTGACCTGTTCGTGCTGGACGCGCTGGTAGTCGGTCGGCGGGCTGCCGCCGCACGAGTAAGACACGGAATTCTTGTCCTCGGCGACCTTGATGTCGCAGGTGCCGGCGGCGCGCACGTCCTTGGGCAGCAACGCGCTGAACAGCTCCGGGTTCTCGCGCAGGTTGCGCCACTGGCTCTGCTGCACGAAGACGTACGCGAGCTGGATGATCCCGTTCTTGCCGATCTCGAGCGACACGATGCGGCTCGAGGTTCCCGCGGCGGTGGTGCGTTCCACGTAGATCGTGTCCATGCCGATCATGCGCGAGTAGATCGGGACCATGACGAGTTCTTCGCCCGCATCGTTCCGGTATTCACCGGTCGACGTCTGCATGAACTTCTGGATTTCGCGCTTGGTTTTTTCCTGCTGGTTGACGCAGGCGCCGAGAGTGAGCACCGCCAGCGTGGGCAGGCAGTATTTCGTCCAGGATCGCATTCGGTTCACCCCTCTAGCGCTCATCCATAGTAGGCGCGCCACTCTGCCTGATAAGCGGTGCCGAGCGTGAGGAGTTTCTCCAGAAGTTCGGGGTAACTCACACCCGCGGCCTTCGCGGACTGCGCGAAGTCTTCCTCCGCGGCGAGGTTGGGGTTCGGGTTCGCCTCGATCACGTAGATCTGGCCTTCCGCGTTCATGCGGTAATCGATGCGCGCGCAGCCCGACAATCCGAGGCTGCGATAGACGCGCCGCGACAACTTGTCGAGCCGCGCCACGACGGCGGGCGAAAGCTCCTTCGCCTCGTACGTGTCGATGCCGTGTTTCTTCTGGTACTTCTTGTCCCACTTCACGCGGCGCGTCGCGATGCCGGCCGAGGTCTCGGCCAGCGAGCCGAATTTCATTTCCCATACGGGCAGTCGCGTGAGCCGGTCGTTGCCCATCACGCCGACGTACAACTCGCGGCCCTCGATGTACTCCTCGACCAGCGCGTCGGTCTGCACCTGGTCGTGCACGAACTCGATGCGCTGCTTGAGCTGCGCCTTGTCGGTCACGATCGAGGCCTGCGATATGCCGAGCGACGCGTCCTCGGTCGTCGATTTCACGAACAGCGGATACTTGATCTTGCGCGGCAGCCGCAGCTTGATGCCGCGGCGGAACACGGCGAACTGCGGCGATGGAATGCGGTGATAACTCAGCAGCTGTTTCGACAGCGGCTTGTCTCGCGCGAGCAGCAGGCCGCGCGGATTGCAGCCGGTGTACGGCTGGCGCAGCAGCTCGAGGAACGCGACCACGTGCTGGTCGTAGGTGACGATGCCGTCGAATTCCTCGAGCAGGTTGAAGACGATCTCGGGCTTCCACTCGCCGATGACGGCGCGGAGTTCTTCAACGCTGTCGGAGATCCCGAGGCAGCGCACCTCGTGGCCCGACTTCTTCAACGTCGAAACGACGTCGTACTCGGTGCGCCATTCTTCGATGTCTTTGGCGCTGTGTCCTTCGAGACTGTCGGGCGGGACCAGCGTGGAGTGCATCACGACCAGCGTGCGCAGTCGCTTCATAACGAAAGTCGCGGACTTTCACCCTGCGCGTACAGGCGCGTGAGGTACACGAGCATCCAGCGAGTGTGTTTGAGCGCGTCGCGACGGCTGCCGCGCACCCACAGGTGCAGCTTCTCGGCGCGCTCGAGGATCATGCGCAGGATCTGCTCGACGCTGTAACGCTCGGCGTCGAGCTCGCGCATTGCCGAGCTCACGAGCGCGGTCGAATGCGCGCGCAGGAACGTGCTCGCGCGGCGCGCGTGCGCGTTCGGCCGCTCGCTCGCGAACATGCGTTCGAGCAGGTGATCCGTGACCGTGCGGCGGTAGATGCTGTAACGCTTGAGCTTGCGGCGGTAGTGATCGGCGAGCGTGCGCTTGTTGTCGCTCAGCGGCTCGACGACGGCGCGGTTGCGCACGGGCGCGTTCGAGTCGCGCAC
Organism: Pseudomonadota bacterium; assembly: GCA_023433705.1. GTDB lineage: Bacteria > Pseudomonadota > Gammaproteobacteria > Steroidobacterales > Steroidobacteraceae > CADEED01. Next base: position 7,640 of record JAEYUC010000068.1, on the reverse strand, counting down.
CTTCGACAGCAATTCATCCACGAATTCGAGCTTGTGGAACGCCGGCCACTGCGCGTACGTACGGCGCCACGAGGAGTTCGGCTTGAGCCACACGGCGAAGGTCTCCGCGAAGTCCTCGCAGGGATGCGACTGCGCGTACCACTCGCCGAGGTGCTGCACGTAACGCCGGCTGCCGGGCCGCGCACGGTATGTGTCCGGATAAGGCAACGACGCCGGCCCGAAGACCTGGCGCCAGCTCTTGCGGCGCCGCAGCCGGTACGCGGTGTCGATGGCGTGGCCGGCCTCGTGACGCAGGATACGCATCGCGCTCTCGGCGCTGCCGCCTTCGACGGTGCGCATCATGCGGCGCTCGAGGCGTTCGAGCCGCGGGTGCGCGAGGTAGAACGGCACGGCGATGCCCGGCACGCCGTCGGGTGAAAACCACTCCTCGGAGAGCCACACGTGCGGACGGAAACTGATCTGACGCTTGTCGAGTTCGCGGTACAGACGCCGCACGCGACGCGCCAGCGGCGTGCGTTCGATCTTCAGTTTCAGATCGCAGAAACGCATGCCGAGCAATTGCTCGTCTGTCATGCGAGTCCAGGAGCGCGCCGCCCGCCGGACGCGGGGAGTACGCGTTGACGTCATGGCCGCGACTTTAAGCGAGTCGCGCGCCACGCGGAACGGGTCCGCGGCAGCCGGAATTCACGATCCGAGGGTCACGAGGGCGTGGGCGAGGAGCCGGTCGGCGCTGTCGATGACCACTTCTTGCCTCATCAGGCTGTTACGCCAGATTCCGGGAATCGCGCTCACGCCGAGGCTCGCCCCGGCGAGCTGCCCGTAGACCGCAGCCACCACGTCGCAGTCGCGCCCCAGGTTCGCGGCCAGCAGGGCCCCATCCCGGAAATTCACGCCGCGGTGGAAGGCCCAGAGCGCGGCTTCGAGTGCGCTGGCCGCGTTTCCGCCGCCCGAGATCTCCTGCTCGGTCCGCCGCTGGTAGGAACCCTCGTAGATGCCCATCACTTCGGGGCGTGTTCCGCTGGTCGCCCACAACTCGCGCGGCGGCCGCAGGACCGCGGCCTTGTCCTTGCCCGTCAGCGCCTGGTGGAGCATCGCGGCCAGCAGCCGCACGCAATCGAGTACCACCGGCGCCTGCGCCGTGATGCGCGCGGCGTCGACCGCGCGGGCGACGGCCTCGGCGGGTTGCGCCAGGTGGTACATCACGATGGGCGCGACGCGCGAGAGTGGGTCCTTGTCGAGAGACTGGGGATCGTGCGACCCGGCGAACGGCTTCCCCTTGTACTGCGCGGCGGCCAGCGCCCGGGCCACGTTGGCCGAGATGCCCACGCATTGTCCGGTGGCGCTTCCATACCCCTCCCGCTGCCAGCGCGAGAACCGCGCAACGAGGTCGTGTGCGTCGAAGCCGCGCTCGAGCAGGCTCTCGGCCGTCAGCAGCGCCAGCGCCGTGTCGTCGGTCCAGGCGCCGCGCGGCAGATCGAAGGGTCCGCCGCCGAGGATGTCGCCCACGGGCGCGAAGGTCCCCGGCTTGCGAAACTGCGTGTTCGCGGCGAGCGCGTCGCCAACCGCCAGCCCGACGAGCGCTCCCTGGTATCGCTCGCGCAGGCTGCGCGCCGCGTCGAGCACGTCGGGAGCCTGGATCGCGTCGTGGCTGTTCGCGGCCCAGTCGCGAATGAACTCGATCTGCTCGGCCGTCTCCGGCACTTCCGGCCAGGTGTCCGAGCGGTCGCTGCCCAGCCACAAGGCGTTGAGCTCCGCGATCGCGGCATCGCCATCGAGCCCTCGCGCGACCAGGTGGCACGCGATCACCGTGCCGGTGCGGCCGATGCCGGCCCGACAGTGCACGTAGACACGCCGGCCTTCCGCGAGCGCCGCGTCGAGCTCGGCCATGATCTCGCCCATCTGCGCCGCCTGGCGCGGCACGCCGTGATCGGGGATCGGCTTGCGCGCGTAACGCACGTGCCCGGGTAGATAGAGCTGGTAGGGCGGCAGCTCGCCCGGCTCGGTCAGGTCGATGAACGCGTCGAAGCCGGCGTCGAGCAACGCGCCGAGCCGCCGCTCGACGTCCTGTGGACGCTTGCCTCCGGGATAACAGCCGGCGAGCAGCCGGCCCTCGATCACCCAATACGCCTCGTCGACCGGCTTGATGATGGGTTTATCGTCGTTCGGCATCGAGTCGCGAGAAATCGAAGCTCCGGGGATCGGCCAGGTGCTCGGGTGAAACGTTGCGCAGCGCGGAGAAGATGGATTCGGTGCGGCCGGGGTACTGCTTTTCCCATTCCGTCAGCATCCGTTTGACCTCCTTGCGCTGCGCGTTGTCCTGCGACCCGCACAGCTTGCAGGGAATGATGGGGAACTGCCGCGCGCGCGCGTAGCGTTCGATCTGCGATTCCGCGACGTACGCGAGCGGACGGATGACGATGTGTTTGCCGTCCTCGGAGAGCAGCTTCGGAGCCATGGCCTTGAGGCGGCCGCCGAAGAACATGTTGAGGAACAGCGTCTCGACGATATCGTCGCGGTGGTGCCCGAGAGCGATCTTGGTGATGCCGTTCTCGGAGGCCCAGCGGTACAACGCTCCGCGCCGCAGACGCGAGCACAGGCCGCACATCGTCTTTCCTTCCGGGATGACGCGCTTGACCACGCTGTACGTGTCCTGCTCGATGACGTGGAATGGCACGCCGAGGCCGCGCAGGTAGTTTGGCAACACCTCTTCGGGAAAATCCGGCTGCTTCTGGTCGAGGTTCACCGCGACGAGATCGAAGTCGATCGGCGCGCTTCTCTTCAGCGACATCAGGATGTCGAGCAGCGTGTACGAGTCCTTGCCGCCCGACAGGCACACCATGACCCGGTCGCCCTCGGCGATCATCCCGTAGTCCTCGATGGCCTTGCCGACCAGCCCGCGCAGGTGCGCGCCGAGCTTCTTCGCGGTCTGCGAAGGCCAGGCGGGATCGAGGGCGGGGATGGAATCGGGAGACGCGTTCATGCGTGCCGGATTCTAAGGAAGCGGCCGGCGCACGTGCAGCTGCCACACGACCGCGAGCACCGCGAACGAAGCCAGGACGTGTTTGATGCTGTGCCCGCTCAGGGTCCCACCCAGCAGGCCGTAGACCTGCGCATCGAAGGCCTCGAAAACTTTCGCGAGGAAGTACCACACCGCCGCCCAGGCGAGCAGCCCGCCATGTGTGTAACGCCTGGCCGGGAACGCGGATATCAGCAGCACGATCATTGCGATGGACCAGAACTGGAAGGCCGCGTAGGGGATCACGTTGCCCGCCCCCGCCCGCTCGGTCAACGCCCAGTAGACGACGGTCGCGACCCCGATCAGCTGCATGGGCCACAGGATGCGCAGGCCCAGCTTGAGATCGACTCGTTCGACGACCGCGGCGGCGACCAGCCCGGTGAATCCCAGCGTCATCGGCAGGCGATCCCAGACCAGGCGCGGATTGTCGGGGGCCAGGTGGTAGTAGGACGAGCCGAAACAGGTGATCGCCGCCCCGACGAAAAACACCATGTACGGCAGCTTCTCGCGCGCATCCCGGAAATGCCCGCCGCCTCGCCAGATCAGAACGAGGCCAAGGCCGCCCGCGAGGAGGAACGGCAGATTGGATCCGACGTTCAGGAAGTTCGCGACGCTCCAGAGCGTCCGCCCGTCGGCGAAGGCGTGATAGGCCAGCGGCTGCGGCATCGCTGGCGCGACCAGCGCGCCGATCGCGAACAGCGCGGTGAGGCCGACGAGCGCGTACCCGCGCCAGTCGCCGAACAGCCCCCTGGCCTCCACGGTCATGCCGCGGCGCTGCCGAGAACCGTTTCGGGCTCGAGGTACTTGGATTCGAGGTAACGCAGCGCCGAGGCCGCCGACAACGGCTTGCCCGTGGCCTGCTTGATGAGGTCCTGCGCGCTCACGCTCGCGCCGCGGCTATGGACGTGCTCGCGCAGCCAGCCGATCAGGCCCGCGAACTCGCCACGCGCGATCTGCGCGTCGAGCTCCGGCACCGCCGTCCGCATCGCCTCGTGGAACTGCGCCGCGATCACCGCGCCCAGCGCGTAGGACGGGAAGTAACCAAAGGATCCGACGGCCCAGTGCACGTCCTGCAGCACGCCCTCCAGGTCCGACTGCGGCTTCACGCCGAGGCGCATCTCCATGCTGGAATTCCAGGCGTCGCGGAGGTTGCGCACCGCGAGCTCGCCGGACAGGAGCTGGTTCTCGAGCTCGTAACGGAGCTGGATGTGTTGGGTGTAGGTGAGCTCGTCCGCGTCGACGCGGATGGGTCCGCGCTTCACCCGCGTGAGGTGCGCGTAGAGATTTTCTTCCGACCACTCAGGGCCGGAGACGCCGAGGTGCTTCTCGAGCAGGGGCCTGAGGTAGGTCACGAACGGCCGGCTGCGGCTCACGATCATTTCCATGAGCAGCGACTGGCTCTCTTCGAGCGCCATGCCGCGGTCGCGCCCGACCGGCTGGTCCGCGAATTCGGCCGGCAGCCCGACGTCGTACATCGCGTGGCCGGTCTCGTGGATCGCGCCGAGCAGGCCCGAGAACGGATCGGCGGAATCGAAGCGAGTCGTGACCCGCACGTCTCCCGGCACGCCTTCGGTGAACGGGTGTTCGCTCTCGTCGAGACGACCGCGATCGAACGGGAAGCCGATCGCCTTCATGATCTCGACGGCCAATGCGCGCTGCTTCGCGACGCTGAACTTGCCCGTGATCGGCAATACCGGCCGGGACTCCTGCCGCGCGAGTACCTCGCGGATCATGCCGGGCAGACGTCGCCCGAGCCCCTTGAAGATCGCGTCGATCTCGGCGGCGGTGAGACCCGGGCTGAACTCGTCGACCAGCGCATCGTAGGGAGTCAGGTTGCGGGCCTGCGCCAGGAGCTGCGCCTTGTCGCGCACGAGGTTCACGACCTCCTCGAGGTGGGGCGCGAAGTCCTCGAACTTGCCGGTCTCGCGAGCCTGCAGCCACTTCGCTTCGGCCTTGGAGGCGGCCTTGGCGAGACGCGAGACCAGCGCCACCGGCGTGGCGATCGCGAAGTCGCGTTGCCGCCGCATCTCATGGAGGTTCGCGATCTGCCAGTCGCGCAGGCTTGCCGTGTTGGCCTGCGCGCGATCGAGCAGGCGCGTGATCCGCGGCGCGGTCACGAGCGCGTGGTATTCGGTTTCGAGCGTCGCGAGTTGCTCGCCGCGCACATCGGCGCTGCCCCTCGGCATCATCACGGCGGCGTCCCAGCGCAGCACCGCCATCGCGCCTCGGAGGGCGTGCAGGCGTTTCCATTCCTGCTCGAGCTGCTTGTAAGGGGACTGGGCCATGAGGACACACGTGAACGGGATTCGTCGGAGGCAAAGTTTACCAGCGACCCTCCCGGAGGCCTCCCCGGACGGACTTTTACCCCAGTTAAATCAAGAGGTTGAGGTGCGCGCGAGCGGTTGACAGCGCGCCTGTCGCCCGGCCGCCTTTATGTCAAAAGGATCGCGCCCGTTGCGCACGCCTGGCGGCGAGATGCCGGCAAGTTCGCGTCAATTCGCTTCCTGACTCGCCCGGGCCGCCGTTGGCGCCGCGACACGGGGCTCGCGTTTGCCCAGCAATCCATCGATGAGGCGCGACATGTACTCGGGCGAACGGGTGTTGCGCGCGATCAGCAGGTACAGCGACGGCACGACGTACAAGGTCATGCCCAGCGAGACGATGGTGCCGAAGAACACCGTGGCGCCGATCGACTCGCGGCTCTCCGCGCCCGCGCCGTGAGCCAGCATGAGCGGCACGGCGCCGAAGGCCGTGCACAGGCTGGTCATGAGCACCGGGCGCAGTCGCGTGGCCGACGACTGGATGACGGCATCGACGAATTCCACGCCCCGGTCACGCAGCTGGTTCGCGAACTCGACGATCAGGATGCCGTTCTTGCAGGCGATGCCGATCAGCATGATGCAGCCGATCTGGCTGAAGATGTTGATGGTCGAGTTGAACAGGAACAGGCCGACGAGCGCGCCCGTGAGCGCGAGCGGGACGGTCACGAGAATGACGATCGGGTGGATGAAGCTCTCGAACTGCGCCGCGAGCACCAGGTACACCACCAGCAGCGCGAAGGCGAAGGTGATCCACAACTGGTCGCCCGACTTCTTCATCTGGTAGGTCTCGCCGTTGTAGATGATCTGCGCGGCCGGGGCCTCCTCGCGGATCACCTGCTCCATGTATTCGACGGCCTCGCCCAGCGTGTAACCGGGCGCGAGTGAACCGGCGAGCTCGATGGCGCGCATGCGGTCGGTGCGGCGCAGCTCCATGGGTCCGGCTCGTTCCTCGATGCGTACCAGCGCCGAGAGGGGTATCAGGTCGTCGCTCTTGTCCGAACGCACGTAGAGATTGTCGAGGTCGCCGACCGAAGCACGCTGCTCGGTGCGCGCCTGCAACAGCACGTCGTACTCCTCGCCCGCCCGCTCGAAGGTGGTGACGATGCGCGAGCCCAGCATGGTCTCGAGCGTGCGGCCCACGGTCTGCAGCGAAACTCCGAGATCGGCCGCCTTGTTGCGGTCGATCTGCACGATGACGCGTGGCTGGCGCTCGAGGTAGTCGGATTCGAGATTGAGGATGCGCGGATTCTCGGCGGCGACTCGCTGCATGATCTTGTCGCGCCACTTCACGATTTCCTCGTAGTCACCGCCGCCCAGCGCGATGGCCAGGGGACGGGTGCTGTTGCGCGTGAGCGGCGAGCCGCCCTGGTTGACGTTCACGCGCGCGCCCGAGATGTCCTGCGTGCGCAGCCGCAACCGATCGACGATCTCGGCGGCGCTCTCCTCGCGCACGTCCCAGAGATTGAGCGGCATGAAAACGATGCCCGTGTTCGAATCCGCGTTGCGGCCGAAACCGCCGCTGCGCGCGTTCACGCGCTTGGCATTGCCGCGCTCCACCTCGTCCATCGCGATGGCCTCGACCTGCCGGAGCTGCCGATCGAGGTAATGAATGCTCGACCCTTCGGGCGCGGTGATGAAGATGCGTACGAACGCGCGGTCTTCGATCGGCGCGAGTTCGCTGGGGATGCGCAGTCCCAAGAACGGCCAGCCAACGACCAGCAGCATGAGCAGCAGGCCGAACAGGCCCATCGCGCCGCCGACGATGTACAGCGGCCCGCGCCCCACGAGCGCGCGGCGCAACGCGGCGGCGTACTTGCCGTCGAGGTTGTGGAATGCGCGATCGATGCCGCCCGCCATGCGCGACTTGGGCATGCCGTTCGCGAACAGCTTGGCCGTCATCATCGGGGTCAGGCTCAACGCGACGAAGGCCGAGAAACCGACGGCGGCGGCCACGGTCACGCCGAATTCGCCGAACAGACGGCCCGTGTCGCCGGTCATGAAGGACACGGGGACGAACACCGCCATGAGGACCAGCGTCGTCGCGATCACCGCGAAGCCGATCTCGTGCGCGCCGTTGATCGATGCGAGCGCCGCGGGCTCGCCACCCTCGATGCGCCGCACGATGTTCTCGAGCACCACGATCGCGTCGTCGACCACGAGGCCGATCGCGAGCACGGCGCCCAGCATCGTGAGCGTGTTGATCGAGTAATCGAGCATCAGCATGACGATGCCCGCGGCCACGATCGAAACCGGGATCGTGACGGCCGGAATCAACGTGGCGCGGAACGTGCCGAGGAACAGGA
>JAEYUC010000027.1 GCA_023433705.1 Pseudomonadota bacterium | reverse complement strand
GCGCGCTGGATGGGCGCGCGGACCCGGCAGGCGCAGTGGCGCACGGGCGTCCTGTGGGTGGTCCTGACGCTTGCGTTCGAGATCGTCCTCGGCCGCATGCTCGGCCTCGACTCGGCGCGGATCCTTTTGGATTACAATCTCGCGCGCGGCGGGCTGATGCTCATCGGGCTCGCCTTCATGTTCACGGCGCCGAGGCTCGCCTGGGCGCTGCGGTTCGGATCGAAGGGCGCAGGCGCACGATGATCACCCATTCCGGCAGCTGTCACTGCGGGCGTGTCCGCTTCGAAGTCGACGCGCCCGCCGAGCTCGTCATCGACGAATGCAACTGCTCGATGTGCAGCCGAACGGCCTACCTGCATCTCATCGTGGCGGCGGAGCGCTTCCGGATCGTGCAGGGCCGGGATGCGCTGACTACCTACACGTTCAACACGGGCACCGCGAAACACATGTTCTGCGCGACCTGCGGCGTGAAGCCCTTCTACGTGCCGCGTTCGCATCCGGACGGTTTCAGCGTGAACGCTCGTTGCATCGACTCGCCGACGATCGCGAGCATGAAGATCAACGCCGTCGACGGCCGCAACTGGGAAAAGCATTACCCGCAGGGCCGTGGGGAGTTCAAGGCTTGAGCCGTTTCGCCGACAGGATCCGGCCCTTCGTCGACGCGGAGCTGCGCGCGGCCGAGGCCGGCGGTCCCGACGCGTTCAGGCACCTCGAGCGCGCCCACATCCTCGGCCAGGAATCCACGCGCGAACACGTGCGCGTGCACTGGCGCATGTTGCGCTGGGGACTAGCGCGCGGCGACATGCGTGAAGTGTTCGGGCAGTTTTTTCGTCTCATCGGCGCCGCGACCAAGACCTTCGCCGGCCTCGTGCCCACCGGCAACACCGGCGGCGCGAACGTCAGTCCATTCGAGCCGATGCCGATCGAACCCGAGCTCGCGGACATCATCCGGAAAGCGCGCGACGGCGCGCCGGACTAGCTACCAGCGATTGCGCAGCTCGCGCAGCTTCACGAATACCGTGCGCGCGTCGGGTTTCTCCCCGATTTCCGGGAACTGCTCGCGCAGCTTCCCGACGATCTCCGGGTTCGTGAGGCGGAGGAAGGCATTCACGCGTTTCTCCTCGCCGAGCGTGGTCACGCGCGCCTGTGCCGGATCGTGTGCGCGCGCGATGGCCAGCGCACGGGCCGCCTCGTCATTGCCGGGCTCGCGATCGATCGTGAACGCGAGATTGCGCGCCATGTACTCGTGGCCGGGAAACACGCGCGTCTCGTCCGGGAGTTTCGCGAGCTGGTTCACGAAGGTTTCGTAGAGCAGTCCGGGATCGCCGCCGTTGTGACAGTTGCCGGCGCCCGCGTTGAACAGCGTGTCGCCGCAGAACAGCGCCGGGCTGTCGCCATGCGCGAGCAGGCAGACATGCGAGCGGGTGTGTCCCGGTGTATCGAGTACCTCGAGCTCGACGGTGCGGCCGACCCTGATCACGTCGCCGCGCGACAGACCCCTGTCTACTCCGCCGATGCGGCTCGCGGCGCCGGCGTGCGCCAGCACGCGCGCGCGCGTCTCGTCCACGACGGTCTCGTTTCCCGCCGTGTGATCGCGATGTTCGTGGGTGTTCAGGACCTGCCGCGTCGTGAAGCCGCGCGCCCGCGCCGTCGCGAGGCACTGACGGCCGTCGAGCGGATCGATCACCATCGCCTCGCCCGTTTCGGGGCAGGCAATGAGGTACTGGAAGTTCCGCAGGTCGTTCGCGGCCCAGATGCGTTCGATCAGCATGCGAATCCTTCGGGTTCTCGGGAGTCAGGCCCGCAGCGCTTCGTCGAACAGACCATGTTGCGGCTTGAGCGGTACGCGGATGCGGACCGTGGTGCCCTCGCCGACGATGGAATGGATGTCGATGCTGCCGCCCATGAGCTTGAGCCGCTCGCGGATGCTGAACAGTCCGAATCCGCCCTGTCGTGTTGGCAGCCGATTGATGGACTGGACCTCGAATCCGACACCGGGATCGATCACGTCCAGGCACAACGATTCGCTGTCGACGGTACAACGCACCGTGGCCCGCTTGGAGCGCGCGTGTTTGACGACGTTCTGCAACAGCTCGCGTACGGTCTGGAACAGCAGCACGGAAATCTGGTCCTCGAGCGGTTTCGGCAAGCCGTCGTCCTCGACCGCGACCGAGATGCGTTGCTGGTTCGAAACGCGCTCGGCGAGCCAGCGTAGCGCCTCGATGATGCCGGTGTCGTGTAATCCCGGCGGAGCGAGCTCGAGCATCAGCGTGCGGGTCTGCAGCGTGGTGTCGGCGAGCACCTGTTCCGCCTCGGTGAGCCGCTCCACGACCTCGCGATCGGAGGTGCCGCGTTTGAGCGCGGCGAGTTGCAGCGCCATGCCGGCGAGGTTCTGCGCGGGGCCGTCGTGCAGCTCGCTCGCGAGCTTGCGCCGCGCGCGTTCTTCGGCCAGCGTGATCTCGGCCGCGAGCGCGCTCAACTGCGCGTCGTGCTGGGCGAGCGCGTTCTCGGCTTCGCGCATCGCGGTCACGTCGCGGCCCGTGCCCCAGAACCGCAGCACGAGCCCGTCCTCGACGATCCCGACCATCGAGATCAGCAGCACGCGATCGAGCCCGTAGGGTCCGTGAACGACGTGTTCGAAGTTGCGGACCTGGTAGCCGTTGCGGATCGCATCCCGCAGGCGGTCGATGTAGATGCGCGACCAGGTCGGGTGATCGGCGAGCCGCGAACCAACGACCTGCTTCTCGGAATCCCGCACGCCGAGCGCGACCATGAACGCGGTGTTGCACTCCGCGACATAACCGTGCTTGCGCACCCATGCGATCTGCTCGTCGAGCGGCAGCGTCACCGGCATCGGCACCGCGAGCTCGCAGCGGAAGATCGCCTCGGAGCTGTTGGCGATGAAGGCGCGATAGCGTTCGTCGCTGCTGCGCGCGAGCGCGATCGCGCCGTCGCGCTCGGCCATGACCGCCTGCAGAAGCAACAACGGCAGCACCGACAATGCGAGGAAGGTCTGGAGTTGATAGGCGCTTTCGAAGGGTCCGTAACCCCGCGTCGTGGCGAGCGAGGCCACCGCGACCGTGATGGCCGCCGCGAGCGCCGTGCGTCGAGGCCCGCCGAGCAGCGCAATCCACACGAGCACCGGGTAGACGATGTACGGAACGTCGAGCGGCGAGGTCCATGCCCCGGCCTTCCTGAGGAAAACCGCGCCGAGTAGCCCGATCAGCACCGCGAACGCGGTGATCGTCGTGCCGCGGCTGCCGCGTCCGTTCGCACTGCGCGCGAAACCATGGAAGCCGATCGTGAGCAACAGCGGCGTGATCACGAGCGCGCCGAGGAAGTCGCCGATCCACCAGTTCTGCACGCCGAGCCAGAATTCGTAACTGCCGGTCGAGCCCGTGCCGCGCAACCACTGCGCGACGAGCGCGCACAACAGCGTCGCCACGAAGGCGGCGCCGGCGAAACCGAGCACGTGCCGCAGGCGCGCAAAGAAGATCGGCCCGCGAATCGTCACATGGACGAGCCAGGTGCCGAGCAGCGCGGCGGCGAACTTGATCGGAAATAGCAGCCCTGAGACCGAGAACGGGATCTGGGCCGCGAACAGCGTGTGGGCCAGCAGCTCCGCGGCATATGCGAAGATGAAAAGGGCGAGCCAGTAACGGGGCGGATACAGCAGCAGGAACGCGAACAGCGTGCCGGTGGCGGGCCAGAAGACGCCGACCCCGTGCGGCGAAATGAGCAGGGTCAGCCCTATTCCGACCGCGAGGAAATGGAGCGGAAAATAGGCAATCCCCGCAAGCAGGGGACCTAACTTCAGTCCGAACGGTCGTAGATGACGATTCATGACCGAAGCAATGATAGAACGAGACTTGGGCCGTAGCTTGACGGTGACATTTTGTAGTTTGCTGGCAGAAGGCCAGGGTGAACCCTAGTTTGCAGGGTAGTCGAGGGGAAAGCGTGAAAAGCCGCTACAAATTCAAAAGCTTAATGTTGATCCCGGTTCTGGCGACCCTGGCCGCGTGCGGCGGCGGCGGCGGCGATCCGGTCGGCGGCGGCGGTTCGAGCAGTTCGAGCAGCTCCAGCGGCGGCGGATCGACCTGGCAGTCCGGCGTCTACCAGCCCTCCAGCAATTTCGACGCCCGTTGCGCCAACCCGAGGCCCGGAACGTCGGACCGCCAGGGCACCTACATCGACGAGAACAACTGGCTGCGTTCGTGGACCAACGAGTACTACCTCTGGTACGGCGAAGTCACGGACCGCAATCCCGCGGCGTACAACACGACAAACTACTTCGATCTGCTGAAGACCGACGCGACGACACCTTCGGGCAATCCCAAGGACAAGTTCCACTTCACGTACGACACCGACGAGTGGGAGGCGCTGTCCCAGGGCGGAATCGAAGCGGGCTACGGCGCGGAGTTCGACATCGTCTCCGCCTATCCGCCGCGTCGGATCGTGGTCGTGTACACCGAGCCCGGCTCGCCGGCGGCGAGCGTGCTCGCGCGCGGCGACGAACTGGTGCGAATCGACGGCGCGGCCGTGGTGGACGGCAATGCCAACGTGCTGAACGACGGCCTCTTCCCGGAAGCGACCAATGAGACTCACACCTTCGTCGTGCGGGACGTCGGCGGCGCGGAGCGCACGGTCAATCTCACTTCCGCGACCATCACGCGCGTCCCGGTGCCGGTGGTCACGACGTTCACCACGCCATCGGGGCCGGTGGGCTACATCCAGTTCAACGATCACATCGCGACGGCGGAGTCGCAGCTGGTTGCGGCGATCAACACCGTGGCCGCGGCGAACGCGACCGACCTCATCCTGGATCTGCGCTACAACGGCGGCGGCTACCTGGATATCGCCAACGAGCTTTCTTACATGATTGCGAACCGGACGTTGACCGCCGGCCGCACGTTCGAACGCCTCGTGTTCAACGACAAACACCCGAACCGCAATCCGTTCACCGGCCAGCTGCTGGCACCCCAACCGTTCCACACGACCACGCTGGGTTTCCCGGGCACGCCCGCGGGCCAGCCGCTGCCGTCGCTCGATCTCGATCGCGTGTACATCATTTCGGGTCCGGGCACGTGTTCGGCCAGCGAATCCATCATCAACGGCCTGCGCGGCGTGAACGTGGACGTCTATCTCATCGGATCGACGACCTGCGGCAAGCCCTACGGCTTCTATCCCGCGGACAACTGCGGCACTACCTACTTCTCGATCCAGTTCCGCGGCGAAAACGCCGCGAATTTCGGCGACTACAGCGACGGCTTTTCGCCGGCCAACCAGCCGGAGCCCGGCACGACCGTTCCGGGCTGCTCCGTGGCCGACGACTACACGCACGAGCTCGGCGATCCCACCGAGGCGCGCATCGCCGCGGCGCTCGCGTTCCGCGCGAGCAACAACCAGACCTGTCCCGCCGCGACCGGCATTTCCCAGCCGCAAGTCTCCAAGGCGTCGCTCATGTTCGAGACGGACGAAAGCGAACGCGTGTCGAAACCGGCCGCGAGACTCAACCGCATCGTTCGCCGGTGAAACGAGGAATGTCCCCATCATTCCTTTAGCAAGAACGTGACCTTGAGCGTCACTCGATACTCCGTGACCTTGCCGGCCGCGACGACGACATTCTGATCCTTCACCCACGCGGACTCGATGCCTTCGATGGTTTCCGAGGCCTTGGCGACGCCTCTTCTCACGGCGTCGTCGAAGCCTTCCTTGCTGCCCGAGATGATCTCGATGATTTTCGCGACTGCCATGGAAGCGACTCCTCTTATCTGAAGGAGCGCGATTCTCGGCCGCGCCGGCTGACGGGCCTATTGGACCAGAGTGCCACTCGCGAGATGCCGCGCCGCGGCAGCGCGATCAGCCCGCCTGCGTCTCGATCGTCTCGAACTTGAGTCCGACTTCTATCTCGGGCAGCAACGGAGAGGGATCCAGATAGGCTCGGTCATCCGCCGATGCGGACACGGATCCGGCGACGATGTAGTGAGGCGTTTCGTCGATGTCGAGTCGATAGACCTTGCGCGACTGCGCCTTGCCGCGCAGACCCGGCGGGATGTAGTCGATGACCTCGTCGATCAGGCATTGCTCGATCGAGAACCCGCCGAACCACGACGGGATCGACATCCATACGACGCCGCGAAACAGCAGATCGATGCGCCGCGGCCCGCCGTCGTCGCGATCGCCGGAGCGCAGCAGCAACACGCCGTGATGCTGGTAGTAGAGCACCAGCCCGAACCGGCCGGTGAATCGTGTGGGCAGCGCGAGGTTCTGCATCAACCGAGGATGAACGTGCTCTGCATGTTCTGCGTCGTCGGCAGATAATGATCGACGAGCAGCGCGGCGAACAGCCACATCAGATAAGTGATCGAAAAGCGGAACACCTTCATGGGCAGGTGCGCGCGCTCGGTGCGCTTCATCGCCCACGCGTACCAGACGAACATGCCGTTCAAGATCAGCGCCGCGGCGAGATAGATGAGGCCGCTCATGCCCGTCACGAACGGCATCAGCGTGACCGCGGTCAGCAGCATCGTGTACAGCAGTACCTGCAGCCGCGTGAACGGAATGCCGTGCGTGACCGGCAACATCGGGATGCCGACCTTCGCGTATTCGTCCTTGCGTGCGATCGCGAGCGCCCAGAAGTGCGGCGGTGTCCACACGAACACGATCAGGAACAGCAGCAGCGCGTTCGGATCGATGCTGTTCGTGACGGCGGCCCAGCCGAGCACGGGTGGTGCGGCTCCCGCGGCGCCGCCAATCACGATGTTCTGCGACGTTGCGCGCTTGAGCCACACGGTGTAGATGACCGCGTAACCGATCAGCGAGGCGAACGTGAGCACCGCGGTGAGCGGATTCACGAGGAACCACAACATCGCCATCGAGATGACGCACAGCAGGGCGGAGAACGTGAGCGCCGCGCGCGGCGACAACTTGCCGGTCGGCAGCGGGCGGCGCTTCGTGCGCGACATCTGCGCATCGATGCGCTCGTCGAGCACGTGATTGACGATGGCCGCGCTGGCCGCGGCGAGCCCGATGCCGATGTTGCCGAAGATCAGCGCGTCGAGCGGCGGCATCCCGGGCACCGCGAGCAACGTGCCCACGATGGACGTGAACACGATGAGCATGACGACGCGCGGCTTGGTCAGCTCGTAGTAGCTGCGCCAGCGGGCCGCGCGGGGGCCGTCTGCAACGATGTGTTCAGGGGTAGCCAAGGAGCCGTTCCTCGAAGGGCGCGGCAGTTTAGCCGAATTGGTCGGCTAAATTGATCGGCGAAAGTCGGCCACCGGCCTGAGGGCCCGGTTGAGCCAGATCGCCGCTCCCACGAGCAAAGCGGCACCCGCGTTATGTGCCGCGGCGAGCTCGAGCGGGAACGCGCGCAACACCATGAATACGCCGGCCGAAATCTGCAGCGCCAGCGCCACGAGCACGGCGGCCCCGGCCCAGCGGGGCCCCGGGCCGAGATTGCGCGATGCCGCCACCGCCGCCAGCACCAGCAGGATGGTGGCGATCAGCGCGCCGACCCGGTGCGTGAAATGGATCGCGACGCGCGCCGGGTGATCGAGCACGCCGCCCGCGTAATTGATGCCGAGGCCGCGCCACAACACGAACGCGTCTCCGTAGTCCGCATCCGGAATCCACTGCGCCTGGCATTTCGGCAGATCGGGACAGGCCATGGCCGCGTAGTTGCTGCTCGTCCAGCCACCGAGCGCCACCTGGATGGCGAGTGCGATCAGCGCGAGCCCGGCCCACAGCCGCGCGCGTCGTCCGCCGTTCGCCACCGTGTTGCCCGCGAGCACGGAATATCCGTCGACGGGACGGTCGTACGAGCGCAGCGTCAGCCACAACCACAGCAGCAGCGCGAAGGTAGTTAGTCCGCCGAGCAGGTGTCCGGTGACGATGAGCGGCTTCAGCAGCCACGTGACCGTGAGCATGCCGAGGATGCCCTGGAACACGACCAGCGCCAGCAGCACGAGGCCGAACCAGACGTTCACGCCGCGTTCGCGGCGCGCGACGATGGACAGCGCCGCGATCACGAGGATGATCAGGCCGAGCGTGCCGGCCGCGTAGCGATGGATCATCTCGATCCACGCCTTGCGCACGTCGGCTTCGGTCGCGTAGTGCTCCGCCGATCCCGTCGGCGCGACGTGGCCGAAGCATCCCGGCCAGTCCGGACAGCCGAGCCCGGAATCGGACAGCCGTGTGTAACCGCCGAGCACGACGACGCCAAAACACAGGATCGCGCCGATGAGCGCGAGACGCCGGATCCAGATCACTTCACGCA
Source organism: Pseudomonadota bacterium (assembly GCA_023433705.1). GTDB lineage: Bacteria > Pseudomonadota > Gammaproteobacteria > Steroidobacterales > Steroidobacteraceae > CADEED01. Next base: position 72,257 of record JAEYUC010000027.1, on the reverse strand, counting down.
TGTTCTCGTTCTTGAATCAGCCGATGTGCGACAGCTTGAGCAACTTTTTGAGATCGCTCAGCAGGTCCTTGTGAGTGATGACGCTGGCGTCGTGCCGCATCATGAGATTGCCCAGCGGATCGACGACGAACAGCGATCGCTGGCGATCTTCGGGAAACTGCGAGAGCAGCGCGGCGGCCTCGGGCGCGGACGCGTCGAGCGCGATGAGCCCCGGTTGCTCCGCGGCGAAATACTGCGTGTCGCAGCAGTTGCCGGTCGAAAGGAACACGCGCTGCACGCGCGTCATCTCGTTGTTCAACGCGAGGCGCGATTGGCGGCCGTAGAGCAGCGCCGTGCGGCAATCGTCATCGCAGGCCCCGTCACCTATATAGATGAGTGTCCACTTGCCCTCGAGCACCTTCGGGTCCGCCGCGCTGCCATCGGCATTACGCAGTCCCGCCACTTGAAGCGGGCGTGGCGGCTCGATGAGCTGACCCTTGCTGGCGGATCCCGCCGGGCGCCAGACGTTGCCGTAATAGAGCGCGAACGCAATCACCACCGGGGCGAAGAACAGCGTCGCGATGATGATGAGGTTGCGCCGGCCGCGGGCGCGTTGGTCGTCCATCATTCCACCTTGCGAAAATTGAGGGCGAAGTAGAGCACGAGCAAAACCACCGCAAAACCCCACCACTGGATTGCGTACGAGAAATGGCGGTCGGGCGGGAGACCCGGCGGGGACCATTCGCGCACGAAGCCGATGCCTTCCACTTGCGGGTCGAGCAGCAGGATGCGTCGTGCGATCGGTTCGCCCAGTGCCGACTGCAACTCATCGTGCGTCGGAAACGTGGTGACGCGGGGCCAGTCCTGCCTCGCATCCGGCGGCGCGCGGCCACTTTGAAGACCCGCCACCGGCAACTCGTCGATCCGGCCGGAAACGACGATCGCCTCATCGAGGTTCAGCGCGATGTCCGGCAACTGGTCTCGGCGTCCCCCGAACGGTATCCAGCCGCGGTTCACGAGGATGCGCCGGCCGTTGACGGCCTGGCAGGGTGTGAGGACTTCGTACCCGGGCAGTCCCGCGTGCGTCCGGTTCTCGAGCAGGAACTGGTGAGCACCGTCGACGCGGCACTGGAATGCCATGCGCGAGTAACGCGGCAGCGCGTCAAAGTCGGGGGGATTTTCGGTGAGTTCTGGCTCGGGTGCGGCTTCGAAGGCGCGCCATTGTTCGGCCTTCAGCTCCCCGCGTTGCCATTGCCAGCGGCCGAGGCCCACGAAAAGCGTCAGCAATACGAGCGCGGCGAGTGTCATCGGCCAGGACGGCGAGAACACCCTGCCAAAAGCGGAAAAACGAAGGGCCGGCATGGGGGCGCGCAGTATAATTCGCGTACCCATGGACCCGTTCAAAATCCTCGTCGTCATCGTCCTGTTCGGAATCATCTTCAGCCTGGGGAACGCTCTTTTTCACCTGTCGCGCGGCAAGGGCGATTCGAAGAAGATGGCCCGCGCCCTGACCGTCCGGGTCGGCCTGTCGGTGGCGCTCTTCATTCTGTTAATGCTGGCCTGGTACAACGGACTCATCACCCCTCACGGCCTCAAATAGCCGAGTTTTTCCTTTACGGGCATCCGCGACTCCGCTACATTTCGCGCCCCATGATTCGCCGCACGATCAAAAAGACGCTCAAGACCAAGCCCTCGGGGGCCTTGGAGTCTTGCGCGCGCTGATCGCGAGCGATCAAAGGACACCAGAGGCCCCGCAGGGAAACCCGCGGGGCCTTTTCATTTCGGAGTGAGAAACGTCATGTCATCGACTGCTGAAACCGTCCGCAACAAGAAGATCCCCGTCGTCGCCATCGCCGGCGCGACCGGCGCCGTCGGCGTCGAGCTCATGGCCTGCCTCGAGCAGCGGAAATTCCCGCTCTCCGAGTTGCGACTCCTGGCCTCCGCGCGTTCCGCGGGCAAGAAGATGAAGTTCCGCGGCGTCGACGTCGCCGTGCAGGAGCTCACGGATGACAGCCTCAAGGGCGTCGACATCGCGCTGTTCAGCGCGGGCGGCGCGCAGTCGAAGCGCTTCGCGCCGGCCGCCGTGAAGGCGGGCGCCGTGGTCGTCGACAACTCCTCCGCGTTCCGCATGGATCCGGACACGCCGCTCGTGGTGCCGGAGATCAACTCGGGCGCGCTCGCGAAGCACAACGGCATCATCGCGAATCCGAACTGCGTGGCCATCGTTGCCGCGACGCCGCTGTGGCCTATCCACCAGCATCGCCGCATCCAGCGCATCACGATGTCCACCTACCAGGCCGCCTCGGGCGCAGGCGCCGCCGCGATGGAAGAGCTCAGCGAGTCGACCAAGGCGTATCTCGAAGGCAAGCCGTTCACGCCGAAGGTCCTGCCGCATCCGTACGCGTTCAACGTGTTCTCGCACAACACCAAGGTGGACCCGGAAACCGGGTACAACGACGAAGAAACCAAGGTGATGAACGAGACCCGCAAGATCTTCGGCGTGCCCGACCTGCGCGTGACCGCGACCTGCGTGCGTGTGCCCGTCCTGCGCGCGCACTGCATCGCGCTCAACATCGAGCTCGAGGCGCCGCTGTCGCCCGCCGAGGCGCGCGAGATCCTGTCGAAGGCGCCGGGCGTGCGCGTGGTCGACGACCTCGAGCGCAACTACTTCCCGATGCCGGTCGACGCGAGCGGCAAGGACGACGTGCTGGTCGGCCGCATCCGCAAGGATGTGAGCGACCCGTCGGGCCGCACGCTGGCGCTGTTCGTCGCCGGCGACCAGCTCCGCAAGGGCGCGGCGCTCAACGCCGTCCAGATCGCCGAGCGCCTGCTGGGATAAATCGGGGACAGATTTATTTATTGACGATAAAGATCGTCGAAAAATAGATCTGTCCCGCTCAATGCAACTTTTCGAGGGGTGGAGTCGTCACAGGGACTTCCGAATAGCGAGGCCAAGCCATGTCGAAACACGAATTGTCGAGTGCCGATCGTGAATTTCGCAGGGCGTTTGAAGCGGGCGCGTTCGCGCCCGCGGATTTTTCCCATCGCCAGCACGTGCGGCTCGCGTACGTGTATCTCGTCGACTGTGACGTCAATCTCGCCCTGGATCGCATGCGGGCCGCGCTCGTGTGTTTCCTGTCGCACCACGGCATCCCCGCCACGAAGTATCACGAGACGCTGACTCGCGCGTGGATCCTCGCGGTCCACCACTTCATGCATCGCACGCCGGAAGCGTCGAGCGCGGACGATTTCATCGACCGCAACCCGATGCTGCTCGACAGCAAGATCATGCTGACCCACTACTCGGCGGGCCTGCTGTTCTCGGATGCCGCGCGCGCGGAGTTCGTCGAGCCGGATCTCGACCCGATACCGCGCCACGCGGCCTGACGGAGCGGTGACAGAGCGGGACAGATCTATTTACCAACGATCTTCATCGTCAATAAATAAATCTGTCCCCAACTACCCGGATCTACTTGATCGTCGCGAAGACGCTGGTCTCATGCCACGCCGGAACCCGGGCGGCGTCCGCGACGCGCAGGGCCAGGCGCTGCAGGAACTCGCCGTAAAGACCCATCGCGGCGAAATCCACTGGCTGCGACAAATCGTCGGACGGCGAATGGTAGCGGTCCTTGAACCACTGCTGGTCTATCTTCTCTTCCGGCGAGCCGGGCGCGAAGCCGATCTTGAGCGACAGCGCCGGCACACCCGTGCGGATGAAGCTGTACTGATCGCTGCGGATGAACCGGTTGCGTTGCGGCTGCGGATCTGCGATCGGCTCGATGCCGAGCCCGGCCGCGACCGCGCGCGCATCCTCGCCCAGCGACGATTCGTCGAGACCGAACACGATGAGCTGCTTCAGCGGGTAGATAGGCATGTACATGTCGCTGTTGATGTTCGCGACGATTTTCATGCCGCTGCTCGCCGCGTTCTCCGCGTAAGCGCGCGAACCCAGCAAGCCGGACTCCTCGGCCGTGACCGCGACGAACACGACGGAGCGCTTCGGCTTCAGGCCAGCGGCATGCAGCCGGCGCGCGGTTTCGATCAACGAGGCAACGCCGCTGGCGTTGTCGATGGCGCCGTTGTTCAGCCGATCTCCGTCGCCCTTCTCCGAGGCGCCGAGGTGATCGAGATGCGCGCTGAGCGCAACGTATTCCCCGGCCAGTGACTCGTCGGATCCCCGGAGCACGCCGACGACGTTTTCCGATACCACGCTCGAGATGTCCGCCGCGGTCTTCGCGCGCAGGCGCACCTTCAGATCGAAGTGCGGCAGCGCTTCACCCTTCTCGAGCGTCGCGAGCAGGTCTTTCTCGGACTGGCCGGTCCCTTCGAGCAATCGCGCGAATCGGGCGGGATTGATCCCGGCCCAAACCTGTTGTCCGGTGAACAGGTCGGCCGCGGGCGCCGCGAGCCGCATCGTCGGATTCGTGCGAGCAGCCGCGCTGCGCTCCCAGGGCAGATCCATCGCATACGGATTCGGAATCGTGAGTACGCCGACCGCGCCCGCTGCGCGGTACTCCTTCCAGCGCTCGGAGGCCGATCCGAAGTGCGCGCCCGCCGCGCCCGGCACCGACTTCGGCGCGCTCGTGAAATACGCGACGATCTTGCCTTTCAGATCGACGCCGGCGAGATCGTCGTGTCCGAATTGCGGCAGCCGCAATCCGTGACCGACGAACACGATCGGCGCCTCCACCTGTTCGCTCGCGAAATTGCCGCGCAGGCTGATGACCGCGTCATCGCCGAGTTTCAGCGGCTCGACGCCCTTCGGCGTGACGAGCGCGAGACTCGAGAGATCCTCGCGGATCGTGCGCGATTCGAGGTTCACGCGCTGGAAATAGCCATCGTCGCCGCCGGGCGCGAGGCCCGCCGCCTTGAACTGGTCCGCCACGTATTCGGCCGCGCGCCGATGTCCGGGCGTGCCCGCACGCCGTCCCTCCATCGCGTCGTCGGCCAGCACCTTCACGTGCTCCCAGTCCTGCTGCCCGCGCGCGACGTAGTCGGGTTTCGTAGCCTCGCGCGGACCGCAGGCGCTCAGCGCCACCGCGACGACGACCCATCCGTACCTGTACTTCATTCGAAAACTCCTCACTGCGTTGGCGTAATGTTCGCACGCCGGCGCGCCAAAACTTCGCGGCGCGGCAACGCCCCGTCGCGGCATAATCTCCAGCAGTGGCATATCCAACTCTCAGCGACCTGCTGCGCGACCTCGCCGGCATCGACATCTGGCTTCCGTTGCCGACGTTCGGCCTCATGGTCGGCGTCGCCTTTTTCGTAGGGATGCACCTGCCGACGCGCGAAGCGCAGCGCCTGATGCCCGAGCAACCACGTGAATTCATGGGCAATGCCTGCGTCTGGGCGTTCCTAGCCGGCATCCTCGGCGCGCGGCTGTTCCACCTGCTCGAGTACCCGCGCCACTTCATCGACGATCCGATCGGAATGCTGTTCTCGCGCTCCGGATTCACGATCTACGGCGGTCTCATCGTCGGTGCGCTCACCGCAGTGTGGTGCGCGCGCGCGAAGAAGGCGCCGGTCTTGCTCACGCTGGACGCGGCCGCGCCCGGACTCATGCTCGCCTACGCGATCGGAAGGCTCGGCTGCCAGATCTCGGGCGACGGCGACTGGGGCATCGCCGCGGATCTCGCCGCGAAACCCGACTGGCTGCCGCAATGGCTCTGGGCGCAGACGTACACCAACAACATCGCGGGCGTCGACATCCCTCCGCCCGGCGTCTATCCCACGCCCATCTACGAATTCGCGATGAGCCTGATCGCGTTCGGCGTGCTTTGGGGACTGCGCAAACACCCGCATCGCGCGGGCTGGCTGTTCTCGCTGTATGTTTTGCTCGCGGGCGTCGAGCGCCTGCTCATCGAGTTCATTCGCGTGAATACCACATACGAACTCTTCGGAGTGGCGGTGACCCAGGCGCAACTCATCTCCGTGGCCTGCATCGTCGCCGGCGCGATCGGCATGATTTTTCTGTCGCGCACGAAAAAGGGGACAGATCTATTTATCGACGATAAAAAGATCGTCGATAAATAGATCTGTCCCCGATCTTGACGGCTACGCGGTCTTGAGCTCCTGCGCGCTCACGCCGAGGCGCCGCGCCGCGGAGAGCACCGCGAGCACCGAGGCCGTCGCGATGTTCGCGTGGCGGCCCACTCCATAACGCACGCCGTTCACGCCTTCGCGCGCGGCCTCCACGATTGCGAGCGCCGATGCGTCGGCGCCCGCGCGCAGTGCGCGTTCCTCGTAGTTGTCGATGCGGATCGGCAGCGCGAGCGCGGCGACGGTCGCGGCGATCGGCCCCGAGCCCACACCGCGCAGCTTGCGCCGGTTGCCCGCGACGGTGACCTCGAGCTCGATACCCTGCTTGTCACCGTCCTCGAACAGGTGATGCGCGTGATACGTCACGTCGTAGTCGGTCGCGAGATAGGTCTCCTCGAACAGCGACCAGAGCTGCTGCGAGGACATCTCGCCCTCGGCGGAGTCCATGTGTTTCTGCACGAGCGCGCTGAACTCCACCTGCATGCGCCGCGGCATCACCACGCCGTAGTCGCGCTCCAGTAGATAGGCGATGCCGCCCTTGCCGGACTGGCTGTTCACTCGCACGATGCTGTCGTAGGTGCGGCCGAGGTCCGCGGGGTCGACGGGGATGTACGGCACTTCCCAGAAATCGCCTGGCTTCTGCGCCGCGAAACCCTTCTTGATCGCATCCTGGTGCGAACCCGAGAACGACGTGAACACCAGGTCGCCCACGTATGGATGACGCGGGTGGATAGGCAGGCGCGTCGCCTGTTCCACTTCGCGCGCGATGGCGTTGATGTCCGAGAAATCGAGCCCGGGGTCGATGCCCTGCGAGTAGAAATTGAGCGCCACGTTCACGAGGTCGAGGTTGCCCGAGCGCTCGCCATTGCCGAAGAGACATCCTTCGACGCGCTGGCCGCCGGCCAGCATGCCGAGCTCCGCGGACGCGACGCCGGTGCCGCGGTCGTTGTGCGTGTGCAGCGAGAGGATCACGTGTTCGCGACGCTCGAGACGCGTCGACATCCATTCGATCTGGTCGGCGTAGACGTTCGGCGTCGCGTTCTCGACCGTCGTGGGCAGGTTGATGATGATCGGTCGTCCGGGGCCCGCATTCCAGGCGCGAATGGCCGTGTTGCAGGCCTCGAGCGCCACCGGCAGCTCGGTCATGCAGAAGGCTTCGGGCGAATATTCCAGACCCCACTCGGTTTCAGGCAGCGCATCGGTCAGCTCCTTGACCAGCAACACCTGCTTCTCGACCAGCTTCATCACGTCCTGCACGGTCAGGCCGAACACCACTCGCCGCCACACCGGCGCCGTCGCGTTATAGACGTGGATGATCGCGCGACGCGCGCCCTTCACCGACTCCACCGTGCGACGGATCAGTTCCTCGCGCGCCTGCGTGAGCACCATGATCGTGACGTCGTCGGGAATCAGGTTCTGCTCGATGAGATCGCGCGCAGTCAGGAAGTCGGTCTCCGACGCGGACGGAAAGCCGATCTCGATCTCCTTGATGCCCACTTTGCAGATGGTCTTGAACAGCCGCTTCTTGGTCTCGCGGCTCATGGGCTCGAACAACGCCTGGTTGCCGTCGCGCAGATCCGTGCTGCACCAGATGGGCACAGTAGTTAGCGAGCGGCTGGGCCACTGCCGGTTCGGCAGGTCGACGGGCGTGAACGGCCGATATTTCTTCGATGGGTCTTTCAACATGACTGCTTCACTTCGATTCGTGGGACGTGACTCTGCCGCGGTAACTCGCGGTCTGGTCTCGATTTCCCGTCTTGTAGGCGCTGACGGGTGGCGCGAGTGTGGTTGCGGCTAGGCCGCAAGAAGCAGGAGCGAACGAAGCAGCGCCGCGGTGCGGCAAAGGGGCTGGCCCGGCTGTTCGTTGCGATACATGCGGGGCAACCTACCTGACTTCGTTCGTGGAGACAACTGCGCAATTCGCACAATCACTTCAGCTGGGCAGCTTCGAGCAGGCTCACCATCAGCGCATTCATCGGCGCCGCGATCCCATGTCTGTTTCCCAATCTCACGATCACACCATTGCGAGTGTCGATTTCCATCGGCCGGCCGGCACGCCGATCCGCGACCATCGAATTCTCGGTATCCGGCGGCGCACGCCGTGCGCCCGCGACGATCTCGTCGGGAATCGTGTCTGCCAACGTGGCGCCTTCCGCCCGTCCCACCGCGATGCACTCGCGAACGATGTTCCTCATGAGCTCCGCCACGCCCTCATGACGCGAGATTCCGGCGCCCCTCAGCAACACGGCGGAAACCGCGCCCGCGCTGTTGAGACACAACTTCCGCCAGATCGCGCTCGTGAAATCGTCGGTTTCTTTCGCGTCGAAGTTGGTGTGCGCGAAGAGCGCGAGGAAATCCGCGCCATTCCTGCCGGAGGGTACGACGAGGCGCGCGGCGCCGCGCTGGATGGAACGACCCGGCGCGACGCGGTCCGCAGGCAGATCGATCATGACGGGAACGAGCCGCGACTTGTCGAGGTGCTTCTCGAAGCGCGCGATGTGCTCGACGCCGTTCTGGATGATCGCGACTCGCGTGCCGGGGCCCACGGCACCCGCAAACCACTGCGCGGCCGCGTCGCTGTCGTACGCCTTCGTGGTGACCAGGACCCATTCCACGGGCCGCACCTGCGCAACCTCGGTGTACACGCGCGGCTTCGCGTGGATCACGCCCTGCGGCGTCTGAACTTCGAGCGAATCGAATGGCGTACGCGCGGCGACGGCGACATCGTGGCGGTCATCCTGGGCGAGCCAGGCGGCGAGCGTGGCGCCGATCGCGCCGGGACCTATGAGAAGTATCGAAGCCACGCGTCGATGATATTCGACCTAGTGGACGATTCGTGCCGGCATGCTCGATGTACGGGCGTTGTTGGCCGGGGGCGGACCGGGATGTGAATACGAGGCCGGCAGACTCGTGACGGTCTCATCAAACATCTTCTCGTCGAGATCACTGTTGCGGAGCGCGCGGGCAAGTTTGCGGGCACGAGCCGTCAGCGAAGGGAAATCACCCGACACCCGCCTGATGTACTCCTGCGCCGATTCTCCCGACATGCAGCGATTCCGCAGGATGCAATCGTCGCGGACGAATTGCGTACCGGGCCGGCAGTCCAGTCCCTGCTCGCAGGCCGCGAGCTGCCAAACCCAGAATGCCTGTTCCGTGCGTGGATCCGTCGGGAAAAAGGCCGGAAGAAGCCCAGACACCAACGATGTCACCACCGGATCGTTCGAGTTCAGCGCGAGCAGAAGATCGAATCGCGCGGCCGCGATGCGCCGCTCGCGCTCCGCACTTTTCGGCCTAACCCGGGTCATCGCCCGAATGTCTTCGAGTGCGTTGAACGCCAGCGCATGAGGAAATGCAGCTTCACGCGCCTTTCGTAGCCAGGCATCAGCCTCGCCACCGAGGTCGGAGTATTCGGCCGCCAGTTCATCGCAGTGGTTATGCATTTGCCTGAGAAGTTGCTCCGGTATCTGCCGGAGTTCCTCCGCGCTCCGCTTTCGCATCCCGTCGGCGCAGTACCGCAAGAGTCCGTACATCGCGAACTGGGCGTCGGCGTCACCGGCGCTCGCGGCTGGAAGTGCCTCTTTCACTACATTCGCGAAGTTTTGCGCACTCGCGGCCTTCTCCTGCCATGGGTAACGCTTTGGCTCCGGCCCCATGTCATTCGTCGGGATCTGCAGCTCACGAGGCCTCTCGGAGGACGCTCCATCCGAATCGAATCGTGGGTCAGGGGACTCGCGAGAGGCCGATTGGGCTACCGGGAGGATCGGTGCCTCACGAGGAGTGCCAAACAGCGACTCCCGGACGATCCGGAAGCTGGCCGCAAGGATCGCCAGGCAGAAGACGAGAACGAACACCTTCTTCATGTGCGCACGGGCCTGCTTGGCCAGCCTCGTAGTAGTTCGCGGGCAAACTACCACGGAACATTCCGTGCCCCAAACGAAACGGGGCGCCGAAGCGCCCCGCGAATCGAACAGGGGACGGACTCGAAGTCCGTCCCCAAGCTACCTTCTCAGATCCAGTAGACGAACACGAACAATCCCAACCAGACCACGTCGACGAAGTGCCAGTACCAGGCCACCGCTTCGAACGCGAAGTGCCGCTCCGGCGTGAAGTGTCCCTTCATCGTTCGCAGCCAGATGCAGAACAACATGATCGCGCCGAGAGTCACGTGGAAACCGTGGAACCCGGTAAGCATGAAGAACGTGGAACCATAGATGCCGGTGCCGAGCTGCAGGCCGAGATCGTTGTACGCCTCGCCGTATTCGTGCGCCTGGAGGTACACGAACAGGAAGCCCAGCAGGAACGTCAGCGCCAGGAAGATGTTGAGCACGCCGCGCTTGTTCGCGCGCAGCGCATGGTGGGCGATCGTCACCGTCACGCCCGACAGCAGCAGGATGATGGTGTTGATGGCGGGCAGTCCGAACGCCGGGATGATGTCGAACGTGCCGTCATCGCGGGGTCCGAGTCGCTCCGGGCCGCTGGTCGGCCAGGCATTTTCGAAGCCGGGGTGCAGCAGCTCGTTGGCCATGACCTTCGTGCCTTCGCCGCCGAGCCACGGCACCGACAGCGTGCGTGCATAGAACAGTGCGCCGAAGAACGCGGCGAAGAACATCACTTCGGAGAAGATGAACCACATCATTCCCATGCGGAACGAGCGGTCGACGTCGAGGCCGTAGACGCCGCGCTGGTTCTCGTCGATCACGTCGCCGAACCAGCCGACGAACATGTACACGACGAGGGCGAAGCCCGGCAGCATCACCCAGGCGCCCGTCCAGTGATTGAGCAACGAGATGGCGCCGAGCAGGAGCGCGAAAAACGAGAACGAGCCGATGATCGGCCACTTGCTTTCGTGAGGGACGTAATAGTTACCGGCGTGTTCTGCGCTCATGAGTTGATCCTGGGTGCTAGTTCAACGAGCCCACTCGCGTGAACTCGTCATAGAAAGTATACGAAAGGGTGATCCGATCGACCGAACGCGGCAGCGCGGGATCGATCACGAAGCGCACGGCCATCGGCCGCTCTTCGTTCGCCGCGAAGTGCTGCGGCGTGAAACAGAAGCATTCGGTCTTGCGGAAGTAGCCCGCGGCCCGGCCCGGCGCGATGTTCGGGATCGCCTGGGCGGTGGTGTCGTGACCAGTGAGATTCTTCGCGATGAATTCCGTCGCGTAGAGCCGGCCGGGATTCACTTTCATCGACGCAACGATCGGGCGGAACTCCCAGTTGCCTACCGACGGCAGGTCGGTGACGAAGTCCACCGTGATCAGGCGCGTCTCGTCGGGCGCCTCGACCACCTCGCGCTGCTCGACGAGCGCGCGCTGGTTGCCGAAGCCGGTGATCTCGCACAACACATCGTAGAGCGGAACCAGCGCGAAGCCGAACGCGAAGCTGCCCGCCGCGAAGCCGAGCAGCTTCAGCGTGAGGCGCTTGTTCGCGTTCCTGGTGTCGGCCGGCTCGCTCATTCCGTCAGCCCGCGCGGGACACCGACATCACGATGAACGCGATGTAGAACGACAGCGCGACGAGGCCGAGCACGATGGCCGAGCGGCGCGCCTTCGCGCGTCGCTCGCTCACTTCCTGTGGGCTCATTTGTGACCGTGCATTCATCATGACTCTCAGTGCTGCACGCCGCGCGCGACGACTTCGCGGCTCGGCGGGGTGGTCCAGCTGTGGTACGGCGGGGGCGAGCTGAGCTCCCACTCGAGGCCCTTCGCGCCATCCCAGGAACGGCCTTCCGCCTTCGAGCCCGACTTCACGCACTTCCAGATGATGTACGGGAAGAGCAGCTGCGAGAGACCGAAGCCGAACGCGCCGATCGAGGACACCATGTTCCAGTCGGCGAACTGCGTGGAGTAGTCAGGGATGCGGCGCGGCATGCCCGCGAGACCCAGGAAGTGCTGCGGGAAGAACAGCACGTTCACGAAGATCGCCGACAGCCAGAAGTGAACCTTGCCGAGCTTCTCGTCGTACATGTTGCCGGTCCACTTCGGCAGCCAGTAGTACACGCCGGCCATGATCGCGAACACCGCGCCGGGCACGAGCACGTAGTGGAAGTGCGCCACCACGAAGTACGTGTCGTGATACTGGAAGTCCGCCGGCACCACCGCGAGCATGAGGCCCGAGAAGCCGCCGATCGTGAACAGGAACAGGAACGCGAGCGCGAACAGCATCGGGGTCTCGAACGTGAGCGAGCCCTTCCACATCGTCGCGGTCCAGTTGAACACCTTCACGCCTGTCGGGATGGAAATCATCATCGTCGAGAGCGTGAAGAACAGCTGTCCGGCGAGCGGCATGCCCACCGTGAACATGTGGTGCGCCCAGACGATGAAGGAAAGAAAGGCAATAGCCGCGGTCGCGTAGACCATCGCGTCGTAGCCGAACAGCGGCTTGCGCGAGAACGCCGGGATGATCTCCGAGACGATGCCGAAGGCCGGCAGGATCAGGATGTACACCTCGGGGTGCCCGAAGAACCAGAAGATGTGCTGGAACATCACCGGGTCGCCGCCGCCCGACGCCGAGAAGAACGTCGTCGCGAAGAAGTGGTCGGTGAGCAGCATCGTCACGGCGCCCGCGAGCACCGGCATCGTCGCGATCAGCAGATAGGCCGTGATCAGCCAGCTCCAGCAGAACAGCGGCATGTTGAGCAGGCCGACGCCTGGCGCGCGCATGTTCATGACCGTGACGACCACGTTGATGGAGCCGAGGATCGAGCTCGCGCCCATCAGGTGGATGGCGAAAATGGCCATCGGGAACGCGTCGCCGGTCTGCAGCGACAGCGGCGGATACAGCGTCCAGCCGCCGGCCGGCGCGCCGCCCGGGACGAAGAGCGTCGCGAGCAGCAGGGTGAACGCGAACGGCAGGATCCAGAACGAGAAGTTGTTCAGACGCGGCAGCGCCATGTCGGGCGCGCCCACCTGCATCGGGATCATCCAGTTCGCGAGACCCGTCCAGGCCGGCATGACCGCGCCGAAGATCATGACGAGCGCGTGCATGGTCGTCATCGAGTTGAAGAACTGCGGATCGACGAGCTGCAGGCCCGGCTTGAAGAGCTCGGCGCGGATGACCATCGCCATCAGGCCGCCGATGAAGAACATCACGCACGCGAAGATCAGGTACATCGTGCCGATGTCCTTGTGGTTCGTCGCGAAGACCCAGCGGCGCCAGCCGTGGGCGGGGCCGTGGTCGTGATGGTCGTGACCGTGGGCGTGGGAATCAGCGGTGTGTTCGTGTGCCATGTCTAACTTCTCGTCTGAAACTTACTGCTGGACGGTCGTCGTGGGAGCCACGGCGACGGTCGCGGACTGGACGGGGGCGGTCGGGGAGTGGCCGGCGACCTTCGCCTCGGCCTTCTTCGCACGCAGCCACTCTTCGAATTCGGCCGGTGACTTCACCTCGACCACGATCGGCATGAAGCCGTGGTCGCGACCGCAGAGCTCGGCGCACTGGCCGCGGTAGACGCCGGTCTTGTCGGCGTCGACCTGCACCCAGATCTCGTTCACGAAGCCCGGGATGGCGTCTTTCTTCATGCCGAACTCGGGCACCCACCAGGCATGGATCACGTCCTGCGCGGTGAGCAGGAAGCGGACCTTCTGGCCGGCCGGGATGACCAGCGGGTTGTCGACGTCGAGCAGGTAGTTGGGAATCTGATTCGGATCGAGGCCCGAGCCGAGCTGGCGGACGGCGTCGCTGTCGCGCTTGAGTGTCGAGAACAGGCTGACGTCCTCGCCGAGGTATTCGTACTGCCACTTCCACTGGTAGCCGGTGACCTTGATGTTGAGGTCGACCTCGCCCATGTCCTCGATCTCGATGAGCGTCTTCGCGATCGGCACGGCCATGCCGACCAGGATCGCGATCGGGATGACGGTCCAGATGATCTCGACCTTCGTGCTGTGCAGCAGCGTCGTATCGGGCTGTGCTCCCTTCGAGCGGCGGAACTTCACCATCGAATAGATCATCACGCCGAACACGACGATCGCGATGATCACGCAGATCCAGAGGATGAGCATGTGCAGGTCGTAGATCTTGCGGCTCAGGATCGTCACGCCCTGCGGCATGTTGAGCCCGTCCCAGGCGTGCGCGCTGGAACCCAGCACGGCGAACAGGATGGCGGATGCGGCCTGGATGATCCGGCGCGCGCTGGCGTTCTTCATGTGAAAGCTCATCGATGACCTCAAGAAAACTTAGTCCGGCGAACCGGTGCGCGGCAGTGCCGGCGACTGGTTCATGTCACCTATCAGGCGCCGAAGATTGGCGGCCAGGTGGTGACGCTCCTCCTCCGTCAGAAACTTTCCTACCTCGTAGGCCCGGCCATGCGACTCGATGACGAGTTGGCCGCGCTGGAGGGGCGATTTCGGGCGGCGGATTTTAACCCGTGCCCAGTGGCGCGGGAACACGACGCGGTGCGGAGTTCTGACGGCCCTTCCATGAAACGAATATTCGATCACGACTTCGTTCTCGGAAATGTCGATCGATTCGTGCTGATGGCGTCTTTGCATATTCGCGTACAGCGCCCAGCCGAGCAGCGCCATCTCCGCTCCGGCGAAGGGCAGGACCAACCAGAATCCCAGCGCCGTCGCGGCGCCCGCGACGCCGAAAGTGGCGACACAAACCGAGCCGAAGAACAGCAGCGCGCCGCGCGTGCTCAACGAGCAATGCGGAGCGAGATCGAAGTGGCTGACGGCGGCTTGCACGGGGCGCGACTATACCAGCGAATTTGCCGGTTACGTCAAAGACTTACGAGATTTTTCGCGATCTCCACAGCCCATGGCATCGGCCCTCGGTCCGAGGCGCCGTCGGCGCCCGCCGGGACGCTCCCGAGAGGCGCTTTCCCGAAGCGTCTCGAGAGCGTTTCGATGTTCTCGTCGAGCAACGCCATGGACGCCGGCAAGCGATTGGCGATCCAGCCCGCGAAGCGCACTCCGCGCGCACGAATGGCTTCGCACGTGAGCAACGCGTGATTCAGGCAGCCGAGCCGCATTCCCACTACGAGAATCACTGGCAGTGCGAGTTTTTCCGCGATGTCGGCCATGGTGCGTGTTTCGGAAATCGGCGCGAGCCAGCCGCCGGCGCCTTCGACGACGAGCATGTCGCTGGCGGCGGCGAGCCGCGCCTGGGCGGCCAGGACTGGGCCATCCGTGATGCTCACGCCGTCGGCCCGCGCGGCGAGGTGCGGCGACGCGGGCGTCGAGAGCAGCCAGGGATTCACGTCTTCGTATGTCGCCGGGACGTTGCTGGCGGCTAACAACTCGAGCGCATCGTCGTTGCGCGGCCCGTCGGCGGTCGGAACGGCACCGGCCGCGACGGGCTTCATCACCGCGACGCGCAGTCCGCGCGCGACCAACGCGCGCGTGAGCGCGACCGCGACCAGCGTCTTGCCGACGCCGGTGTCGGTACCGGTGATGAAGAATCCGTTCATGTGGATCGGGGACTGATTTATTTATAGACGATAAAGATCGTCGATAAATAAATCAGTCCCCTTTTTCGCCCCTTCTCCGGATCTGCGACGGGGAAATGACGGTTTCGCGCGGGAAATCACGAGGTTTTAGGCGCTCGGAGCCCCACGAAGTGGCGTGGATCACTTCGTACGTCGCGGGCAACATTCCGTCGCGCCGCAGTCGTTCATAGGTGTTCGTCATCGCCTTGAAACGCCCGCGACCCGTGAGGCCGCGCGCGCGGCCGCGGGTCACGTTGTGTGCGCCGATCGCCTTGAGTTCGCGCATCAATCCAAGCACGTCGGGGTACTTCATCACGATGCGGTCGACGTCGAGCACTGGCTCGGAAAGTCCGGCGTGCATGAGCGCGCTGCCGAGCGCGTGCGGATCGAAGAAATGGTTCACGTGGTTGTACGCGGCATCGCTCGCTTCCCAGGCTTCGCGCAGCTCCGCGAGCGTGTTCGGCCCGAACGTGCTGAACAGGAGCAATCCGCCGGGCTTGAGAACGCGGGCGAGCTCGGCGAACACGGCGTCGAGATCGTCGCACCACTGCAACATGAGGCTCGAGAAAACCAGGTCGAAGGCGCCGTCGCGGAAAGGCAGCTTGTATGCATCCGCGCGCACGCGTTCGAAACGGCGCAGCCAGCGTGATTGCTGTTTCGCCCGCTCGAGCATGCCCGGTGCGATGTCCGCGGCAACCACCAGCGACTTGGGATAACGGCGCTTGAGCGCGCGCGATCCATGACCCGTGCCCGCGCCGAGATCGAGCACCGTCTGCGGATTCACCTTGAGCTCGGCGACGCGCTCCAGCAATTCGTTGCGCACGCGTTCCTGCAACGCCGCCGCCGCGTCGTAGCTCGCGCTCGCGCGGTCGAATGCCTGCGCCACCGCGCGCCGGTCGATGGAAAACACTTCACGCGGATCGAAGGAGTTCATGCCGCCAACGCCTGCGCGACCGCGTCGACGAGCGCATCGACCTGCGATTCCTCGTGCGCGGCCGAGAGCGTGATCCGCAGGCGCGCCGTTCCGGCCGGCACCGTCGGCGGACGAATCGCCGCCACCAGGAATCCGCGTTCCTCGAGCACCTTGCTCACGGCGAGCGCCTGCGCCGCATCCCCCACGACCACCGGAAAGATGGTGCCTGGCACGGAAATCCCGGGATAACTCCCGATGCCGTGCGACTCGAGGCCGGCGCGCAGGCGTGCCGCGAGGGACAGCACTTTCTCGCGTCGCCAGGACTCGCGCTGGCTCACGCGCAGCGCGGCGCGGGTCGCGGCGGCGACCGCGGGCGGCAGCGCGGTCGTGTAGATGTACGTGCGCGTCTTCTGGATCAGGAACTCGATCAGCGGCGCATCGCCGGCGACGAACGCGCCGAAGGTGCCGAAGGCCTTGCCGAACGTGCCGATCAACACGGGCACGTCGGCGCTTGAGAGCCCGAAGTGCTCGCACGATCCACGCCCCGTCGCGCCGAGCACGCCGAGCCCGTGCGCATCGTCGACGATGAGCCACGCATTCGCATCGCGCGCGCCGCGCGCGAGATCCGGCAACGGCGCGACGTCGCCGTCCATGCTGAACACTCCGTCGGTGATCAGCAGCCGCGTCTTCGAGTTCGGCGCGGCCTTGGCGATGAGCTCGCTCGCGCGCACGGCGTCGGCGTGCGGATACCGCCGCACCTCGCCGCCCGACAACCGGCAGCCGTCGATCAGTGACGCATGATTGAGTCTGTCGGAGACCAGCAGGGCCTTTTGATCCGCTAGTGCGTCAATGACGCCTATATTGGCCATGTAACCGGTGGAGAAGACCAACGCCCGTTCGCGTCCCGTGAACGAGGCCAGCTCCTCTTCGAGCGCCTCGTGTTCGGCGCCATGACCGGTGACGAGATGCGATGCGCCGCTTCCGACTCCATGCCGATTCGCAGCTTCGACAAAAGCGCGCGTCACGTCCGGATGCGACGCAAGACCCAGGTAGTCGTTGCTGCAGAAATTCACCAGGCCCGCGCGCGGCATCACGCGCCGCGTGCGTCTCAGGTTCTGCCGCTCGAGCTCCGCGAGCGCGGCGCTCAGCGCTGCCGGGTCGCGTTGCATGACTGGCCTGGGCGCGCCGGCGCGTGGCCGTGGGCGCAGCCTGGCCCGTGAACGTGCTCCGCTTCGGCGTGCGTGTGTTCGGCTCCATTGCCGTTGCCGTTGGCGGCCGCGACGCCCGGCGGCACCAGCGGTTCGATTCCGAGCCGCGTCATCAGCGCGCGATCGCGCGCGACGTCGGGGTTGCCCGTCGTCAGCAGCTTCTCGCCGTAGAAAATCGAATTCGCGCCCGCGAGAAAACACAGAGCCTGCAATTCGTCGCTCATGACTTCGCGTCCGGCGGAAAGGCGCACCGAAGCCTTCGGCATCACGATGCGCGCGACGGCAATCGTGCGCACGAAATCGAACGGATCGATGTCCTGCTGTCCCGCGAGCGGCGTGCCCGGCACGCGCACGAGCTGGTTGATCGGCACGCTTTCCGGATGCTGCGGAAGATTGGCGAGCGTCGCGAGCATCGATGCGCGATCGCGCACGGTTTCGCCCATGCCGACGATGCCGCCACAGCACACGTTCAGCCCGGCTTCGCGCACCGCGGCCAGCGTGTCGAGCCGGTCCTGGTACGTGCGCGTCGTGATGATCTCGCCGTAGAACTCGGGCGAGGTGTCGACGTTGTGATTGTAGTAATCGAGGCCCGCGTCCTTGAGCTCATGCGCCTGGTCGGGCGTGAGCATGCCGAGCGTGGCGCAGGTCTCCATGCCGAGCGCGCGCACCTCGCGGATCATGGCGGCGACCGCTTCGACGTCGCGCTTCTTGGGCGAACGCCACGCGGCGCCCATGCAGAAACGCGTTGCGCCGGCGTCTTTCGCGGCCTGGGCACGCGTGCGCACCTCTTCGAGCGGGACCAGTTTTTCGCGCTCGAGTCCGGTGTCGTAACGCACGCTCTGCGGGCAGTACGCGCAATCCTCGGGACAGGCGCCGGTCTTGATCGACAGCAGCGTGCTCATCTGCACGGCATTGGCCGGCTGATGCGCGCGGTGGGTCTCCTGCGCGCGGAACATGAGATCGGAGAACGGCAGCGCGAATAACGCCTCGACCTCGGCGATCGTCCAGTCGTGGCGCACGGAGTTGGCGGTCATTCCCATCCCTTTATCTGTTGATTCGCAACGGTTTTCAGGCTGTTCCGGGGAGGACCCGGCGACGAAACTCGGGGCATGTTCCGGAGCCGGCAAGGCATTGTCAACCAGATCAGCCAGTTACGGTTGACGGGCGCGAAAGCGTTCTCGAGGGCCCTCGCGGCGACCGTGTTTCCGCCTCGCTGTGGCCTGTGCGGCTTCCCTGGCGCGTCGCTCGATCTCGATCTGTGCACCGTCTGTCATGCGGACCTGCCGTGGCTGAACGCGCATTCGCCGGATCGCACGATCGCGCTTCGCTTCGAATATCCGGTCGACGTGTTGATTCGCGAGCTCAAGTACCACCGCGAATTCGCCAACGCGCGAATACTCGGTGTATTGCTGGCCGAAGTCGTGAGCAAGCGCGACTCGCCGCTTCCCGAATTACTGGTTCCCGTGCCGCTGCACGCGGCGCGCCTGCGCGATCGGGGCTTCAACCAGGCGCTTGCGATCGCACGCTACGCGGGCCGCATGCTCGGAATTCCGTACGCGGGCGGCGTGGTGAAACGCACACGCGACACACCCTCGCAGACCGCGCTCGATGTGGCCGCGCGTCGCCGGAACGTGCGCGGCGCGTTCTCGGTGAGCGGGCGGAGGTCTCTCGAAAAGTTGTCTGCAGCGGGACACGTGGCCATCGTCGATGACGTCGTCACCACTGGCAGCACGGCCAACGAGTTGCGCGCGACGCTGCTCGGCGCCGGCGTCAGGACGGTGGAGGTGTGGGCGGCGGCCCAAGCTCCCTGAATTCGACCGCGAGCTCGCGATACGCCAACGACAACGCGACGACGCCGAGCGAAGTGATGACTCCCAGCAACAGCACGACGATGGCGAATTCCAGTGCGCCGGGGTCATTCGAGTACAGCCATTTGACGAGTTCCCGGAACAGGTCCGGCAGCAGGAACACGAGCAGGACGAGCCGCCAACCATTGCGTCGGGTCAGTCGCCAGGCGGCGGCCGCATTCCATGTTTCACCGAGCGAGATCGCGGGAAACAGTGCCGCGAGGCGCGCCACCGGGTACAGGCCGACGATGCCGGCGAAGAACGCCACGCGGTCGATCAATGCCTGAACGTCGGGGTCGTATGCCGGCGGCTGCGCAGCGCCGGCCGGAATGTCCTGTGTACCCACAATCGCAAGCACTCCGGCCGTGAGCGCGAGTTTCACGAGCGTCTGCAGTATCCAGACCATGATCACCGTGATCGCGAAGAGGCCCAGCATCGAAAAGGCGCGCGGCGCCTCATCCATCCGGTGGGACCCCGTGAGCACGAGCCGATGACAGCGAATCGCGAGCCAGGAGAACGCGAGTAGATAGAGCACGTGGAGGACCGAAACGGGTCCCTGGTTCGTGCTCACGGGGATGCTCCATGCCATGGTGCACGCGAGCAGTGCGAGCAACGGCAGGCTCAGCGCGCGCGCGAAGGCACCCCGATACATCCACGGAAAGGCGAACGTACCCCAGGCGATCTTGGCCAACGGCAGCCGCATGCGCGGGGCCTGACTCAGGCGAGCCCGGCCTTCTTCAGCGCCTCGAGCGGCGGTCCATCGAATCTTTCCAGCGGCACGTTGCCGGTATACCCGATGTCCTTCATGCCGATCGGCGTCGTGTAGAACCCGCCGGCGGTGAGGTCGCGGAACTTCGCGAAGAATTTCGCCGCCGTCGTGAATTGCGGCGCGGCAGTCGCCGGTGAGCGGATGTCGTCGGCGATGGCGGCGCGCTGCGCGTCAAGCACCGCGTGAAAAGCCTTGCCGAACCGCTTTTGCGATTCGTCCTCGATCCACGCGAGGCCCGCGAGCACGATCTCGCGGTCGCCGCGCTGCTGCGGATACGGGGCGCTGATCCACTCGTCGATGAAATCGACCACGCCGACAGCCGAGGCCGCCGGCGATACGTCGTCGGCCGGGATGATGAGATCGCAGAGCGCCGCGGTAGTCAGCCGCGCGCCTTCCGAAAGCGTGAGCGGCCAGGGTCCGCCCGGCTTCCACTCCTTCATGAGATCCGGATCCGTGCCGTAGCCGGCCTGGCCCGCTGCGACGTCGCGCGCGAGCGCCTCGCCCGCCTGCAGCCGCAGCGACTGCGTCGCCGCGGCGACGGCCAGCATCCACTTGATCGAGGTGCGCCGGTCCATGTTCAGACTTCCTTCCGCTTCATCAGCGCGAGCATGTGATCCGACGCGCGCCAGGCCAGCGCCATGATCGTGAGCGTCGGGTTCTTGTCGGCGTTGGAACACAGCGTCGCGCCGTCGGTGATGAACAGGTTCTTCATGTCCCACGTCTGGCCGTAGCTGTTCGTCACGGAAGTCTTCGGATCGTTGCCCATGATGGCGCCGCCGACTTCGTGAATGATCACGCCGCCCTGCTTGATCGCCTTCTCGCCCGACTGCGGCTTGCGCGGCAGCCGGCCGCCCATCGCCTCGATGATCTCGGCGCCCATCTTCTCCATGTGCTCGGCCTGCCCGATCTCGTGCGGCGACCACTTCCAGTGAAAGCGCAGCACCGGAATTCCGAAGCGGTCCTTCACGTTCGGATCGAGCTCGGCGTAACAATCCTCGTTCGGGATCATCTCGCCGCGGCCCGAGAACCAGACGAACGAGCCGTAATAGCGGCGCGCGTCCTCCTTGAACTTGCGCCCGTAGCTGCCGCCCGTGAGCCATTCGAGCCCGGCCGCGGTGCCCATCTCCGGCATGCGTCGTCCGCCGCCGAATTCGAAGTGATAACCGCGCGCGAAGCCCAGCTTCCCGGCGAGCTGTTCCTTGTACAGCCACCACGGCGAGTACAGGTGTCCGAAGTCCGCGCCGTCTTCGTTGTGCAGCGGCATGTTCTCGAGAAGCGGCACCTGGCCACCGATGCCGGCGCCCACCGTGTCCATGATGTATTTGCCGACCTTGCCGCTCGAGTTCGCGACGCCGGAATTGAGCAGGATGCGCACGGACTCGAGCGCGCTCGCGGCCAGCACGACGATGCGCGCCTTCACGCGATGCTCGGCGCCGGTCTTGCGATCGATGTAGATGACGCCCTCGGCCTGTCCGTCCTTGCGCTTCGTGACCGCGCGAACCATGGCGTCCGTGACGATGTCGAGATTGCCGGTGTCCAAGGCGGGCGGAATGTGCACGGTCGTCGACTGGTAGTTAGCCCGGATCGAGCAGCCGCGGCCGCACGGGGTGGCCCAGAAACACGCGGTGCGCTTTTCCATGTCCGCCGCGAGGATGGCCTGCGCCTTCGCGTTGCCCGGATGCAGCAGCTTCGGCAGCCGCTTGTGATCGAGGCGCGTGGTGAGCACCGCGCGATGCATCGGGATCACGGGCACGCCGAGTCGACCGGCGCGCTGCTGGATCAGCAGGTCGCTGACGCGCGGCTTGGGCGGCGGCAGCAGCACGCCCTTCGACGAGCGCGGTGTGTTCTCGAGGTCCTCGTCGCCGCCGTACACACCGATGAGCATCTCGACCTTGTCGTAGTACGGCGCGAGATCCGGGTAGTCCAGCGGCCAGTCGAAGCCGAGTCCGTCGCGCGTGCGCGGCTTGAAGTCGTACGCGCCGTTGCGCAGGGAGATGCGGCCCCAGTGATTGGTGCGGCCGCCGAGCATGCGCGCGCGCCACCACTGGAACTGGCGGGCCGGGTCGTCCGAGGCGCTCGTATAAGGTTCGCCCGGAACCTGCCAGCCGCCATCGATGGTGGCGTCCCAGAACCCGAAGGGTTTCTCCGGGGTGCCCGAGCCGCGCAGCGGCGCGTCGGCGCTGGTCTGCATCATCGGGGTCTCGACGGCGGGCTCGTAGCGTCGGCCCGCCTCGAGCATGAGGACCCTGGCGCCCTCCATGGTCAGCGTGTAGGCCGTCTGGCCGCCCGCCGCCCCGGAGCCCACCACGATTACGTCGTATGCGTTCTTGTCGGCGTCGCCGGCGGAAATGAATGGCATGGTGGGGCCGATTCTAGGTGCGGTGATGCACGGAGTCATAGACGAAAGCTATGCAGGGGTCCGCTAGTCTCCGGGCATCCTCTATAGACCGGCCAAGCCGGCAAACCCACATCCGTGAGCGTCATCCTCAATCGCCGTCACCTCATCCAGGGCGCCATGGCCGCGGCGTTGCCGCTGTCGTTGAGCGGCTGCTCGGGTGGCGCGGATGGCGGCGTCCTCGAGGTAGGTGGATTGCCGGTGACCTGCAACCTCACGCTGCCCGTGGCCTGCGTGGGGAAGAATCGCGCGATCGAGCAGGGCCAGTCGGCGAACGTGTTCCGTTACTCGTACAGCAAGTACAGCGGCTGGCCCGAGATCAAGGAATCGCTGATGGCGGGTCGTATCCAGGCGGGCTACATGCTCGCGCCGCTGGTCATGGACCTCGCCGACAAGAACATTCCGGTGAAGATCGTGTCGCTGGGTCACCGCTCGGGCGCGGTGATCATGGTCAAGACGAATTCGCCGTACCAGAAATTTTCGGATCTCAAGGGCAAGCGCGTCGCGATCCCGAGCCGATTCGCCGTGGACTTCCTGTTCCTGCGCAAGATGCTCGAGCGCGAGAACCTGCAGGCGAGCGAATTCGAGATCGTGGAGATGCCGCCGCCGGACATGCCCGCCGCGTTGTATGCGGACGCGGTCGACGCGTACTGCACGGGTGAACCGTTCGGCGCGGCCGCGCAGAGCGCCGGTTATGCCCGCGTGCTGCGGATGACGCGCGACGAGTGGCGCAACTACATCTGCTGCTGTCTCACCGTGCGCGAGGAGCTCATCCAGTCGCAGCCCGAGATGGTCCAGGACCTCGTGAACCAGATCCAGGGATCGGGCAACTGGCTCGACGAGTCCAAGGCCAACCGCGACAAGGCGGTGACCATCGCCTCGGGCCGCAGCTTCTTCAACCAGGATCCGAAGATCCTGCAGTTCGTGATGGAGAACCCGACGGACCGCGTGACCTACGGCGATCTGCGCATGATCCCCGAGGAATTCGACGACCTCATGCATCTGTCGATCCAGGCGGGAACGATCAAGCACCCGATTCCGTACGAGAAGTACATCGACGACAGCTTCGTGAAGAAGGCGCAGGCGGCGCCCATGCCCATATGAAGCCCATGCATGCGAAGAAGGCGCTGCTGCCGCTGGTGATGATGCTGGCGGTCTCGTTGTCGTTCGCCGAGCCGGCCGCCAGGCCCGCGGCCCGGCCCGAACTCAAGGCAGGCGTGCTGAGCCCGGTCATGAAAGCACCGGAGCTGAAACTCCAGGGCACCGACGGTCGTCCGCTCGACCTGGCCAACTACCGTGGCAAGGTGGTGATGCTGGCATTCGGGTTCAGTTCCTGCGGCGAGGTCTGCCCGATCACGCTGGCGACGCTCGCGGGCGCGCGCCGCAAGCTCGGCGCCGAAGCCGAGAATGTGCAGGTGGTGTACGTGACGGTGGATCCGGAACGCGACACCGCCGAGCGCATGAAGAAATATCTCGGCGCGTTCGATCCGACGTTCGTCGGCGGCGTGGGAACGCAGGCGCAGATCGATGCCGCCCAGAAACGCTACGGCGTCTCCTCGAAGAAGATCACGTTCGACAACGGTGGCTTCACCTTCGGTCATTCGTCGTCCATCTACCTGATCGATCGCCAGGGCGGACTTCGCGCGGTGATGCCCTACGGCCGCGGCGCCGACGATTTCGTGCATGACCTCCGCATCCTGCTGCGTTCATGAACAGGCGGAAGTGGTGGTTCGCCGCGGCGCTCGCGCCGGTGCTCGCGGTCGTCGCGTGGGCCGGATTCGCGCCCATCGAGAGCGATTCGCGCGAGGAGCTGTTCGAGATCCCGCGCGGCACCTACGCGCGGCGCGCGGCCGGCGACCTGGTGGACATCCTGCCGTCGACCATCGTGCTGACGCTGGGCGTGAACGACGTGCTGCTGCTGCGCAATCTCGACGAAGTGCCGCAACAGTTCGGGCCGACGATCCTCATGCCGGGGCAGAGTTTCCGGCTGCCGTTCGAGGTGGCTTCGGAAAACTACTTCGACTGCACGGCTCACTCGAGCGGGCAGATGGTGGTGATCGTCGAGGAGCGGCCGTCGTGGCCGTGGCAGAAGATCCGCTGGCGCCTGCGGCACTGGCGGAATAGTTAGGACTGGAGAACGACAACGATGAAAGGTCTCAGGCATTCATTGCCGTCCATCGTCGTCGCGGCGGTGCTCGTCGCGGTGTGGTGGATCACGGTGATCGTCACGAAGAGCGTGATTTTTCCGACGCCACAGAGAGTGGTCGAAGGCACGCTGGAGCTGGCGCGGGACGGCAGTCTCTGGGAACACATCGGTTCGTCGCTCATGCGCGTGGGCGCCGGGTTCGGGCTCGCGGTGCTGCTCGCCATTCCGCTGGGACTGTGGATGGGCCGCGTGCACGGCGCTTTCGTCACGATGAACCCGATCTTCCAGATCCTGCGGCCGATCTCGCCGATCGCCTGGATCCCGATCGCGATCCTCTGGTTCGGCGTGGGCAATGCTTCCGCCATCTACCTGATCTTCATCGCCTCGGTGTTCCCGATGATCGTGCAGACCACCGTGGGCGTGCACACCATCGAGAAACGCTTCCTGCGCGCGGCGGACAACTTCGACGTACCGCGCGGCAAGTTCTTCTTCCAGGTGATCCTGCCGGCGTCGTTGCCGCAGATCATCACGGGCATGCGCATCGGCCTCGGCGTGGCGTGGCTCGTGGTCGTGGCCGCGGAGATGATCGCGCTGCGCTCGGGCCTGGGCTACATGATCATGGACGCGCGCAATGCCGGTAATCGCTACGACCTCGTGATCGCCGGCATGATCATCATCGGCCTCATCGGCCTCGCGCTGGACGGCATCACTCGCCTGCTCGAAGGCATGAAGATCGTGAGGTGGCGTTATGCCCACTAAGAACGCAATTCCCAAGATCTCGCTGCAGGGCGTGCGCAAATCGTTCGAGAAGGACGGCCGCACCCTGGAAGTGATCTCCGACCTCACCTTCGACGTGCGCGACAGCGAGTTCGTCGCCATCGTCGGACCCTCGGGCTGCGGCAAGACCACGCTGATGAACATCATCAGCGGGTTTCTCCAGCCGGACACCGGCGCCGTGCTCATCGACGGCAAGCCGCGCACCGAGCCCAACAAGAATGGCGTCCTGATCACGCAGCAAGGCTCGGTGTTTCCGTGGCTCACGGTGCGGCAGAACGTGTTGTTCGGTCTGCCCGACGAGCTGCCGGAACGCGAGCAGCTCGCGCGCGAGTATGCCGACCTGGTCGGCCTCAAGGGCTTCGAGAACAATTATCCGCACGAACTTTCGGGCGGCATGCTGAAGCGCTGCGAGATCGCCCGCGCGCTCGTCGTGAAGCCCGAGATCCTCTACATGGACGAGCCGTTCTCGGCGCTCGACGCACTCATGAGCCTGCGCATGCAGAACGAGCTGCTGCGCATCCTCGCGAAGGAACGGCACACGGTGCTGCTGATCACGCACGACGTCGAGGAGGCCATCCACCTGGCCGACCGGATCCTCGTCCTGAGCCCGCGACCCACGCGAATCCAGGCTTCGTTCGACGTCAACATTCCGCATCCGCGGCGCGTCTCGAGTCCGGAAGCCCAGGCGCTGCGCGTGAAGATCCTCAAGGAACTCGGGGTCGAGGAAACGCCCGAGCCTCAAGATCTGCTCGAGGACGTGGTAGCGTAGGAGCCGAAGTGATGAACGCCCGTGCGTTCAGCGGAGGTATCGGTTCCATGCGGGTCGATGTGGTCTCGAGCGAAGCGGTGAAGTCCTGAACATGCCCCTGCGACTGGCCCTCGTCGGCATAGGCAAGATCGCGCGCGACCAGCACATTCCCGCATTGCGCGCCGATGTGAGATTCCAGCTCGTCGCCTGCGCGAGCCGCAATGCGAACGTCGATGGCGTCGCGAACTATCCCGACCTCGCGGCGATGCTCGCGGGCGTGCCGGATCTCGACTGCATTTCCATCTGCACGCCGCCACAGGCGCACTTCGATGCGGCCTTGCTCGCATTGCGCGCGGGCAAACACGTCATGCTCGAGAAGCCGCCGACCGCGACCACGCGCGAGATCGCGCTATTGGCCGACGAAGCCGCACGCCGCGGCCGCACGCTATTCCAGACGTGGCACTCGCGTTTCGCGGCGAGCGTCGATGCCGCGCGCGAATGGGTGCGCACGCGCAAGCTCACCGGCGGAAAGATCACGTGGAAGGAAGACGTTCACCACTGGCATCCGGGCCAGCGCTGGATCTGGGAGCCGGGCGGGTTCGGTGTGTTCGATCCCGGCATCAATGCCTTGTCGTTGCTCACCGAAGTGCTGGCCGACGAGGTGAGCGTCGAAAAGGCATTGCTCGAATTCCCCGAGAACCAGCAGGCGCCGATTGCCGCCAGGGTGGCGCTGCGGACCACGTCAGGCGTGGCGATCGCGGCGGAATTCGACTTCCGCCAGAAGGGTGAGCAGAGCTGGGACATCGAACTCGAGACGACCGATGGACGGCTCAAGTTAGCCCGCGGCGGCGCCGGCCTCGAGATCGACGGCAAGATGATCGGCACCGACGAAAGCATGGCGGGCGAATATCCGCGGTTGTACGCGCGCTTCGCGGCGCTGTGCGCGGCCGGCAAGTCCGAGGTGGATTGGCGGCCGTTCCAGCTCGTCGCGGATGCATTCCTCGTCGGTGAACGACGCATCGTCGCGCCCCACCAGATCTGAACGTAACATCCGGGCCATGACCCGCATCGACGGCCTGTCGGGCAAGGCGACATTCATCGCCGGCGACTGGGGCACGAGCAACCTGCGGCTGGCGCTCTGCGACGGGAACGGATTGGCGCTCGAGATTCGCAAGGGAGCCGGCGCCGCCGGTTCGCGCGGCAGATTCGCGCAGGTATTCGATGACCTGACGGCCGACTGGCTGCGCGCGCATGGAGAGCTTCCAGCGGTGATGTGCGGGATGGTGGGGTCGGCCTTCGGCTGGCGCGAGGCACCCTATCTACCCTGCCCCGAGGAGCTCGATGCGCTGGCGAGCTCGACCGTCGAGGCGCGCGAAGGCGTGCGCATCATTTCCGGCATGCGGTGCACGAATCCGCTTGGAGCGCCCGACGTGATGCGCGGCGAGGAAACCCAGCTGCTCGGCGCCCGGCGGCTGCAGCCGGCGCTTGCCGAGGGTCGTCAGCTCGTCTGCCTGCCCGGCACTCACACGAAGTGGGTTTCGCTGCACAACGGTGTGGTACAGGAATTCCTCACGGTCCCGACCGGCGAAATGTTCGCGCTCCTGTGCGACCACAGCGTGATCGTGCGCGATTCGACGACCGCGACGGCACATCATCCCGCCGAGTTCGATCGTGGCCTCGTCGAGGCGGCGCGTCATCCCGAGGTGCCGCTGCTGCACCGGCTGTTCCAGGCGCGAAGTCTCAGGCTCGACAAACAACTTACGGCGGAGGGAGCGGCTTCCTGGATGTCGGGGTTGCTGATCGGCACCGACGTGGCCGGAGCATTACCGTTGTTTGCCCACTCGGGTCCGGACGCCCCCGTACACCTCGTCGGTGCGAACGAGCTGATGGATCGCTACGAGACCGCGCTCGCGCGTCGCGGACGCGAGGTCGTGCGCATCGATGGCGACGCGGCATCGCTCGCCGGACTTGCGCAAGTCTTCCAGGACCTCGAGGCTGCGGTCCCATGAATGCGCGCAATGTCGAAATGGTCGCGATCCTGCGTGGCCTCACGCTGGAGCGCGCCGCTGAAACCGGCGCTTGCCTCGTCGCCGCGGGCTTTCGCAGCATCGAAGTGCCGCTGAATTCCCCGCAGCCTTTCGACTCGATCGCGGAGCTCGCGCGCGGGTACGGCGACTGCCTCGTCGGCGCGGGCACCGTTCTCACGTCCGCCGAAGTAGACAGGGTGCATGCCGCCGGCGGACGCCTCGTCGTCGCGCCGAACTGCGACGGAGCAGTCATCCGCCGCGCGCTCGATCTCGGCATGCGCGTCATGCCCGGTATCGCGACCGCGACCGAGGCGTTCGAGGCGCTGCGCCACGGCGCCACCGAGCTCAAACTATTCCCGGCATCGACATATGGCGCCGGGCACCTGCGCGCGTTGAAATCCGTGCTGCCGAAAAACGTGAAAGTCCACGCGGTCGGCGGCATCGGCGCGAAGGACATCGCGGAATGGCTCGAGTCAGGCGCGGACGGATTCGGGTTCGGCGGTGAATTGTTCAAGCCCGGGTATACACTCGCGGAAGTCGCCGCGCGCGCGAAGGGGTTGTTCGAGGCGTTGCGGAAGACGGCGGAAAGATAGACCGCGCAATCGAAGGCGCATCGCCCCGGCTGCGAGTCGGCGCCATGCGCTAACATGGCGCGGCATTCAGCCGCCATCAGCCGCGAACAGGGAGAGCAGTCATGAACGACTCATCCGACCGACGGTCGCTGCGCGAGCATCTGCCCCTTCCACCACGCCAGGAGCAGGCCTTCCGCTGGCGCGGAACCGGGGTCTCGCGCCTCGAAGGTCTCACTGACGGCGTGTTCGCCTTCGCGGTGACGTTGCTCGTCATCGCGCTCGAGGTTCCGCGCACCTTCGATGGCCTCCTCGATGTCATGCGCGGGTTCCCCGCGTTCGTGATCTGCTTCGTGCTGCTGATGATGTTCTGGAACGCGCACTTCCGGTATCACCGGCGATACGGCCTGGAAGACACGTTCACGCGGGTCGTGACGATGGCCATCCTCGTCCTGGTGTTGTTCTTCGTCTATCCACTCAAGTTCCTGTTCACGCTGGTCACGTTCAGCCTGTTCGGGCTGGTGGCGGAAGCGCCAAGGCTCGCCGGACATGACGAAGTGCAGCTCCTTTATTTGATCTATGGCCTGGGTTTCGCGGGAATCTGGAGCCTGTACGCGCTGTTGTACGCGCACGCGCTGCGCAAGCGGACCGAGCTGCAACTCGATGAAGTCGAGCTCGTTTACACGCGTTCGGCGCTCGGCGCGAATCTCGTCTACGTCGCGGTATGCGCGTTGTCGATCATGCTGGCCTATACGACCAGCAGCGACAGTTGGCCCGGCCTGATCTACTGGTTGATCGGCCCGTTGCAGGCGTTGAACGGCTGGTGGTTTGGCAGGAAGGTGCGCGTCATCCCGCCGGCGCAGGCAGCCTGAACGCGTATTCGAGCAGGATGCCGATGAACACCGACAACCCGACGTAGTGGTTGTTCAGGAAGGCCGCGAAACATTCCGCGGGCTTGCGGTCGCGGATCAGGTACTGCTGGTAGAGGAAGAACACCGCGGCGGCCGCGAGCCCCACGTGGTACCAGTAGCCGTACTCCATGCTCTTGCCGGCGAGATACAGCGCGAACAGGAACAGTCCCTGCAGCATCGCGATGATCAGCTTGTCCATGTCGCCGAACACGATGGCGCTCGACTTCACGCCGATCTTCAGGTCGTCCTCGCGATCGACCATCGCGTACATCGTGTCGTAGATAGCCGCCCAGATGATGCCGGCGAAGAAGATGATCCACGCCACGCGCGGGATGTGGCCGAGCTCGGCCATGAAAACCATCGGCACGCCCCAGCTGAAGGCCACGCCCAGGTAGAACTGCGGCAGCGGAAAAAACCGCTTGAAGAACGGATAACTCACCGCGAGCACCGCGCCGACGAAAGATAGCCGGATGGTCGGCCAGTCGAGCTGCAGCACCAGCGCGAGCGCGATGCCGATCAGCACCAGGAACCAGATGACGGCTTCGTGGGGCGCGATCCGGCGCGAGGCGATCGGCCGGTCGCGCGTGCGCTTCACGAACGGATCGAAGTCACGATCCGCGAGATCGTTGATCACGCAGCCCGCCGAGCGCATCGCGACGGTGCCCAGCACGAAGATGACCAGAATTTTCGGTGTCGGATGCGATTGCCCCGCGATCCACAACGCCCAGAGCACGGGCCACAGCAGCAGCCAGATTCCGATGGGCCGGTGCAGGCGCGCGAGTTCGATGAGGTCGCGGATGCGGCGCTTGTAGCGAAGCAGCTCGAGCCGCAACCCTGAGGGCTGCGGCGTGAGGTCCAGGTCTGTGAGGGGACGTGACACTGGCGCGCATCATACGCGCGGTCGCGCAATCAGGTCGCGCGGGGCGCGAACTCGATCGGGATCAGTACCTGCGCGGGCTGCGCGATGCCGTTCACTTCGTGCGGACGGAACAGGGACTTCGCGATGGCATCGCGGCCTGCCGCGTCGAGACGCTCGTAGCCGCTGGAACGCTCGACCAGGATCTGCGCGGGGCGGCCCATCGCATCGATGAGCACGCGCAGGATCACGGTGCCGTGTTCTCGGCGGCGCTGCGATTCCTTCGGGTAGACAGGGCGCGCGACGCGCAGGTAGTCGACATCGTCGATCACCGGCGGCGCGACCGTCTGCGGAGACGGATTCGTGATCGCGGTCGCCGTCGCGGCGGGCGCGACCGAAACGGCATCGGATTCGAACGAGAGCTCCTGCGGCGATGGCAGCGCGTACGTCACGGCCGGTATCGGCGGCGTGTATTCGGGCGGCGCTTCATCGGTCGTGGGCGCTTCGATCAGCGAGGCGACGATCGGCGCGGGCTCGACGACCCCGCGGATGTCGTGCCGCGCGCTGATCAACGCGGCCGCGGCGACGACGTGAACGCCGACGGTCGCGACGATGAAGCCGGTGCGGCCTCCGAATTTCTTGCGTCGCGCGGGCTGCTGCGGACGCAACGCGGCGAAGTCGCGGAGCATGACCGGCAGCGGTTCACCGCGGTGAACCTGCGCGTCGGGCATCTCGTTGATGAGTCGGGCGGCCATGTTGATTGAGAGAGCGAATGTAAATGATTCGCATTTGGAGCTCAATCATCAGCCGACTCGGCCGTATTGGGCATTGGCGCCGACCCATCGGCGGATCAATGCACCCACATGAGCCGAATCCTGTTTCAGTAATGATTCCGCCGCCGCCTGTACGTCGGGCAGCATGTCCGAGTCACGGACCAGGTCGGCGATGCGCATCTCCGCGAGGCCGGTCTGACGCGTTCCCAGAAGCTCGCCGGGTCCGCGCAATTCGAGGTCGCGGCGCGCGATCTCGAAGCCATCATTCGTCTCGCGGATCGCGGCGAGTCGCGCGCGCCCCATCTCCGACAATTTCCCACCATAGAGAAGTACACAGGCGCTCTCATGAGCGCCGCGGCCGACGCGACCGCGAAGCTGATGCAATTGCGCGAGGCCCATGCGCTCGGCGTTTTCGATGACCATGAGCGTCGCGTTCGGCACGTCCACGCCGACCTCGATGACGGTGGTCGCGACGAGCAATCCGATCTTGCCGTCCTTGAACTGGTACATGCCGCGTTCCTTTTCCTTCGGCGGCATGCGTCCGTGCACGAGGCCGACGCGCACCTCGGGCAACGCGGCCGCGAGCGCCGCCGCGGTTTCCTCCGCGGCCTGGTAGCGCAGCTCTTCGGATTCTTCGATGAGCGGGCACACCCAGTAGGCCTGTCGACCCTCGAGCACCTGCCGATGAATGCGCTGGACGATTTCGTCGCGCCGAGTCTCGGGCAGCACCACGGTCTTCACGGGAGTGCGGCCCGGCGGCAGTTCGTCGATCACGGAAACGTCGAGATCGGCATACGCGGTCATCGCGAGCGTTCGCGGAATGGGCGTCGCCGTCATGATGAGCTGATGCGGCAACTTGCCGTCGCGCGCGCCCTTGTCGCGCAGGCTCAGGCGCTGATGCACGCCGAAGCGATGTTGTTCGTCCACGATCACGAGCCCGAGCCGCGCGAAGTTCATGGACTCCTGGAACAGCGCGTGTGTGCCGATGACGATGGGCACTTCGCCGCTCGCAGCTGCTTCGAGCGCGCTGCGGCGCGTGCGCGCCGGCTGCGATCCGGTGACGAGCGCCACGGTGATGCCGAGCGGGCGGAACCAGCGGTCGAAATTCCGGAAGTGCTGCTCGGCGAGTAGTTCGGTGGGCGCCATCAGCGCGGCCTGCAAACCCGAACCCACCGCGCGCGCTGCCGCGGCGGCGGCGACCACCGTCTTGCCGCAGCCGACGTCGCCCTGGACCAGCCGCACCATCGGGCGATCCGCGGCGAGATCCTCGTCCACTTCCGCAAGTGCGCGTTGCTGGGCACCGGTGAACGCGAACGGCAGCGACGCCAGAAATCGATGCTCGAGTCCCTGCGCGTCGCGCAGGCTCTCCGCGGGATCCGACTGGATCTCCTGGCGTAGTTTCCGCAGCGATAGCTGGTGCGCGAGCAACTCCTCGAAGGCGAGCCGACGCTGGGCGGGATGGCGGCCGCTCAGCAACTCGTCGAGCTGCACGTCGCGCGGCGGCTTGTGCAGCATCGACAGCGCCTCGAACAAGCCCGGCAACTTGAACCGCTCCAGGATGCGTTGCGGAATCCAGTCGCGCACGCCCGACCGTTCCGCCTCCTTCAATGCGAGCTCGATGAGCGACCGCAGTCGCGGCTGCGGCACACCTTCGGTCGTCGGGTAGATAGGCGTGAGGACTTCCTCGAGCGGCGCGGCTTCCTGACCGATGCGCCGGTACTCCGGGTGCACGATCTCGAGCCCCAGCGGCCCCCGCCGGACTTCGCCGTAGCAACGGATGCGCGTGCCGCGCGCGAGCCCGCCCTGCTGGGCGGCCGAGAAGTAGAAGAAACGCAGCGTCAGCGAGCCGGTGCCATCGGAAATGCGGCACAGGAGCTGGCGCCGGCGCCGGTACGCAACCTCGGTGAGCTGGACTTCGCCCTCGACCACCGTGCGCATGCCGTGGCGCAGCGCGCCGATGTTGCTGACCTGAGTGCGGTCCTCGTAACGCGAGGGCAACACGAACAGCAGGTCCTGCACCTGCGTGACCCCGAGCTTCGCGAGTTTTTCCGCGAGCGCCGGGCCCACGCCGCGCAGCGACGCCACGGGTCGCTGCTCGATGGGCACGACGTGTGGCGCGGGCGTAGCCACGGTGGTTAGGAGACGCTCAGCCCAGGTGCAGCGTGCACTCGATCTCGACGCGTGCGTTGCGCGGCAACGCCGCGACCGCCACCGTCGAGCGGGCCGGGTAGGGTTCCTTGAAGTACTGCGCCATGAGGTCATTGACCTTGGCGAAGTTCGCGAAGTCGGTCAGGAAGATTGTGACCTTCACGACCTGCTCGAAGGTGCCGCCGGACGCGGCGATCACCGCCTTGATGTTCTCGAATACGCGGCGCGCCTCGGCGTCGAAGTCGCCCTCGACCATCCGCATGGTGACTGGATCGAGCGGAATCTGGCCCGCCATGTACACCGTGTCGCCTGCGCGCACTGCCTGTGAATAGGGGCCAATGGCCTTGGGCGCCTGATCCGTGTGGATGGCCTTGATCGACATCGTGAGCTCCTCGAAAGCTAATCGGCCGAGCGATCGGCGCGGCCGTGGCTCGCGATTGTACGCGTGACCTTGAGCACTTCGGGCATGCGACGGATGACTTTCACGACCCTCGCCAGGTGCTCGCGATTGCGAACACGCAGCTCGAACACGAGCGACGAGGAATCGGCGTCCTTTTCCTCGACCGCGACGCGCTCGATGTTCGTGTCGCCGGAAGAGATGGCCGCGGCCACCGCGGCGAGCACGCCCATCTTGTTGGCGACGTCGACGCGGATCTCCGAGCTGAACATCTTGTCGGTCGTGGCCTGCCACGCGACCGGCAACCAGTTCTCCGGATGTTTGCGGTAGTCCTCGACGTTGACGCAGTTCTCGCGGTGAACCACGACACCGCGGCCCGCGGAGAGGAACGCGAAGATCGGGTCGTCGGGAATCGGGAAGCAGCAGCGTGCATAGGACACGAGCAGGCCTTCGGTGCCCGCGATCGCGAGCGGCGCGGGCGCGCCGGAGAAGGATTCCTCGGCGGCCTTGGTCGGAAGCAGGCGGCGCGCCACGAGCGGCGCGAGCCGTTCGCCGAGGCCCACCTTCTCGTACAACTCGTCGACGTCGTGCATGCCGAGCTCGCCGACGGCGGCATTGAGCGTGTCCGACGACACTTCCTCGAGCGACAGTTTGAATTCGCCCAGCGCCTGGTTGATCAGTCGCGCGCCGAGCTCGATCGCTTCCTGGCGCCGCAGACCCTTGAGGTAGTGGCGCACCGCGGCGCGCGCCTTCGCCGTCACGACGAAGTTCACCCACGACGGATTCGGCATCGCGCCCTTGGCGGTGATGATCTCGACGGTCTGGCCATTACGCAGCGGCGTGCGCAGCGGCGTGAGACGCCTGTCTACCTTGGCGGCCACGCAGCGGTTGCCGACGTCGGTGTGCACGGCGTACGCGAAGTCGACGACGGTCGCGCCGCGCGGGAGGCGCAGGATCTCGCCCTTCGGCGTGAACACGTACACCTTGTCGGGAAAGAGGTCGACCTTGACGCTCTCGAGGAAGTCCTCGGAGCTGCCGCCCTCCTGCATGTCGACGAGATTCGCGAGCCACTCGCGTGCGCGGTCGTCCTGGCCGCCGCCGCTCTCGTTGACCTTGTATTTCCAGTGGGCGGCGACACCCGCTTCGGCCACGCGGTGCATGTCCTCGGTGCGGATCTGCACTTCGATCGGAATGCCGTTCGGACCGAACAGCGTCGTGTGCAGAGACTGGTAACCGTTGATGCGCGGGATCGCGATGTAGTCCTTGAAGCGTCCGGGCATCGGCTTGTACGTCGCGTGCACGACGCCGAGCGCGCGATAACAGGTGTCCGCCTTGTCGACCACGATGCGCAGACCGAATACGTCGACGATTTCGGAGAGCGGCGAACCTTTGCGCAGCATCTTGCTGTAGATGCTGTAGAGGTGTTTTTCCCGCGTGGAGACGTCGGCCTTGAGGTCCGCCTTCGCGAGCGCGACGTTCAGCGTGTCCGCGATCTTGTTGAGGAATTGCTTCTGATTGCCGCGAGCGCGCTTCAGCGCGCGTTCGAGCACCTTGTAACGGTGCGGAAAAGCCGCCTTGAACCCCAGGTCCTCGAGCTCGAGCTTCAGGTTGTAGAGACCGAGACGCCCCGCGATCGGCGCGTAGATATCCAGCGTCTCCCTGGCTATCGCGCGCCGGCGCGCCGGCGCCATCGCGTCGAGCGTGCGCATGTTGTGCGTGCGGTCCGCGAGCTTCACGAGGATCACGCGCAGGTCGCGGACCATCGCGAGCACCATCTTGCGGAACGACTCCGCCTGCGCCTCGGCGCGCGACTTGAACTGGATCTGGTCGAGTTTCGTCACGCCGTCGACGATCTCGGCGACCGCCGTGCCGAACTTTTCCGAAAGCTCTTCCTTCGAGATCGGCGTGTCTTCGATGACGTCGTGCAGGATCGCCGCGATGATCGTGTCGGGATCCATGTGCAAATCCGCGAGGATCTGCGCGGCGGCGAGCGGATGCGCGATGTACGGCTCGCCGGA
The DNA here is from genome assembly GCA_023433705.1 of Pseudomonadota bacterium. Lineage (GTDB taxonomy): Bacteria > Pseudomonadota > Gammaproteobacteria > Steroidobacterales > Steroidobacteraceae > CADEED01. Next base: position 36,307 of record JAEYUC010000027.1, on the reverse strand, counting down.
AAGCCGCTTCTGTCCCTCGTGCGCCTCGGCGCCGAATTCAGCGGCCGCGCGGACGCGCTCCACCTGCTCGGGCGGAAGGTACGTCTCGGCGCTGTTGATGAGGTCGCGCAGGCCCGGCAATCGCCGGGCACCTGGCAGAAGTTGAAGGAGCGGCGACGCTAAGTCCATGGCGCGCGAGCGCTCCTTTGTGAAGGGTCAGGCGGTGGATTTATTCCTGTACGTCACGATCGCCTTGCAGGCCGAATTGCGGCGCACGGAACAGGGATTGATTGTCGGCGTCGGGCAGCGGGGCTTCCGGCGGCGGCGGCTCGGGCTCACGCAGCATCTCGGGCGTGATGTTGCCCTCGGCAATCTCGCGCAGTGCGACCACGGTCGGCTTGTCGTTCTCCCAGGGGACGGTGGGCTCGGCGCCATTGGCGAGGCGGCGCGCGCGCTGCGCGGCCAGCAGCACGAGCTGGAAAATGTTATCGACGTTCGGGAGGCAGTCTTCGACAGTGATACGGGCCATGAGTCTTTCCGGGCATCCGAGCTTCGGGGGGCGGAAATTCTACTGGAAATTGACCGGGTTTTGCCCGGTTTTTACACCGGAGCCGAGGCCCCGGACGCACGCAAGTTCGCGTCAGGCCAGCAGTTCTTCGAGCAGAGGCGCAAGTTCCGGCCGGTTGGCCCCGAATCCATCATGGCCACGCAGAACCAGTAACAGCTGGCCCACGGCCTTGTCGAAGTCGTCATTCACGATGACGCTGTCGAATTCCGCGTAATGGGACATGTCGGCGATGGAGTCTCTCAGCCGCCGCCGAATGACTTCCTCGCTGTCCGTCATCCGGTTACGCAAGCGTTTCTCGAGTGTCGCGCGTGACGGAGGCAGGATGAATATCGAATGGCAGTCGGGCAGCGCCTTGCGTACCTGTTGCGCGCCCTGCCAGTCGATCTCGAGAATCACGTCATGGCCGGCATTGCGCAGTGCCTCGACCTGCGCGCGACCGGTTCCGTAGTAATTGTCGAAGACCTGCGCATGCTCGAGAAACTCGCCCGCATCGCGCAGACGCTTGAATTCATCGACTCCGATGAAGTGGTAGTGAATACCGGAGACCTCGTGCTGCCGCGGCTTTCGCGTCGTGTGCGATACCGACACTCGCAGTGAAGGGTCGCGTTCGAGCACTTCCTTCACGAGACTCGTCTTGCCTGCGCCCGAAGGCGCGGCGATCACGTACAGCGCACCCCGCTTCGCAGTGGCTCCCGCGTTCATTCGAAAATCTGCGCCTTCTCGCATGGATCAAAACTATCGGATTGACTGGCCAGGAATATTGTCGCGCGCAGAAATCCATGCGCGAAGCGTTGCAAACACGCCGGGCGCCATGCGCCTCTCCTGCGACGACTCCATCAGCGAATGACCCGCGTTCGGTATCACACGAACGGCGACGTCGCGATTGCCGCCTTCGCCCAGTAATCGCAGCATCGCACGAGAGGCCGACATCGCATCGGTGTACACATCACGCTCACCGAAGATGCCCAGCACGGGGCATTGCACCCGTCGCAGGGCCGACGACGAGTCGAATGACAGAATGTGCTTCCATGCCCACGTCATCTGTTCGAGGGATGTGAAGCCCGCGTTCTCGTAGAAGGTCCAGGGAGGAAATCGGCGCAGCGCGCTTTCCCGAACTTTCACGAACCGATCGTAGCCGGAGCCGGTACGCGCCACGTCCATCCACTGCTTGTCGAACGCGAGCGCATCGGCGATGTCCTGCGCGCTCGCATCGCCGGCTTTCAACTTCGCTTCAACCTGGAAGTGCAGCGTCTGCCACAGCGGGCCGACGAAGCCTGACGAGTTGATGGCGAATGCGACCTTTGTCACCTGTGAGGCAACGTATGTGGACAACATGCCACCTTCGCTGGATCCCCACAGGCCGATCCGCCCTGCGTCGATCTCGGGGCGGGACTGCAGCAGGCGAAATGCCGCCATCGCATCCGCGGCAATCGCGTCGGGATAAGAGCCGGGTGGTTCGATGTCCGGCCGGCCTGTCGATGCGTCCAGTCTCAAGCCCGTGGAATCGCCGCTGCCGCGCTTGTCGTAGATCAACACCGCCAAGCCCAGCCCATTGAAGAAGCGGGCATAGGGGCCGAACGAGTAGCGAGTCAGGGGACCTGAGCCGTGCAACAGGACGATCGCAGGGTGAGGTCCCGGACCCTCGGGAACGACGAGCGTACCGGCGAGTCGCGCATCACCCTGGTCGAATGAAACTTCGATGTCCCGTGCCGCGGATTTCGGCGCCGTCTGTTCTCGACCACCGTCCAGGCGTAGCGTGACGGCGACGACCTGGCTTTGATCGTCTGCCTCGAAGTGGGCTGAACCCACGGGAGCTGAAGCCGGATCGAACCCGCGCCGGATGGAAAACCCACCGGCAGAATCGGCGATCAGGCTGCGCACGTCTCCGGTGCGATGATCGCAAAACAACAGTACGGCCGTGCCACTGTCGGTGATGAAGCGATCGATGCCAACGTTGTGGTCGGCAGAAATACGGTACACCCCGCAGTATCGGGCGAGCGCCGCGAGCTGCGCCCCGAGCGGGCTGGATTCGAGTTGCGGGGTTGCCGCGGCCGATCCGGCGCGCATGGCGGTGGCGGAGGCGATTCCGAGCAACAGCGTTCTGCGATCGAGCAGGATGTCGGCCATTTGTTGAGCTGCAACGGTCGAGATTGCTACTCGACGTTCTGCACCTGCTCGCGCATCTGCTCGATCAGCACTTTCATGTCGACCGTGATGCGCGTGGTGTCCAGATCCTGCGATTTCGAGGCCAGCGTGTTGGCCTCGCGGTTGAGCTCCTGCATGAGGAAATCGAGCCGCCGCCCGGCGGCCTCGCGACCCGCCATGACGCGACGGGTTTCCTCGATGTGCCCGGTGAGGCGGTCGAGCTCCTCGGCCACGTCGAGTCGCTGCAGCTGCAGCACGATCTCCTGTTCCACGCGATCGCGATCGACGTTCACCAGCATTTCCGCGACGCGCTCGTGAAGCCGCGTGCGGATGCGGGTCTGGATCTCGGGCAACCGCGCCTTGACCTGCGCGACCAGCTCGGCGAGTCCCGCGCAACGCTGCTCGATGAGCTCGCTCAATCGCGTGCCCTCGCGTGAACGCATCGCGCTGAGTTCGTCCACCGTCTGCTGGAACAGGGCGCGCCCGGCCTCTAACAAAACCTCGTCGCCCTCGCTCCTGGATTCGATCACGCCGGGCCAGCGCAGGATCTCGACCGCGTCCGCGGTCGACCCCGGCACGGCGGCCAGGACTTCGTTCACCGCGCTCGCCACCCGGCCCAGCGCGGCCGCATCGACGCGCAGCTCGCGCTCGGCGGCCTGCGCCGAACGCAGGTGGACCGTGCAATCGATCTTGCCGCGCTTGAGGTGCTTCGCGAGGAGTTGTCTTAACTCGGATTCGAGCGGGCGCAGCTCTTCGGGTAGGCGAAACCCGGGCTCGAGGTAACGGTGATTGACGCTGCGTAGCTCGCAGGCGAGGGTGCCCCAGGGGCCTGTGACCTCGCGCCGTGCGAACCCGGTCATGCTTGCGATCATGGCGCTCGAACTTCTCAGGCTTTATGGGCGTGTTGCGGTAAAGTGCGCGGCAGTTTATCAGACGGCCCCACCACCGCTTGCGCATCGAATACGCCGAAGTCAGCCTGCTCGGTAATCGCACCGACAATCAGGATCGCGTTTCCGTCGCGGTCTCCGAACACTCCGCGCTCATGGTCGTCATCGATGGCATGGGTGGTCATTCGGATGGCGCGCGTGCCGCGGAGACCGCGCTCAAGGTTCTCGTCGAGGCCTTCTGGCATACGCCGCAACCCATCCTCGACCCGCTGGGCTTCCTGCATCTTTCGCTGGGCCGCGCCCACGAAGAGGTCGTGAAACTAGGCGCGAACGTATCGCTCGAGCAACGCCCGCGCGCGACCTGCGCGGTGTGCCTGGTGCAGGGTGGCAGCGCGTACTGGGCGCACATCGGCGACAGCCGTGTCTACCTGCTGCGCAAGGGCAAGGTCTACAAGCGCACACGCGATCACAGCCACGTCGAATTCCTGCTGCGTGAAGGAGTGATCACGGCGGACCAGGCGATCTCACATCCGATGCGGAACTTCGTGGAGTGTTGCGTCGGCGGCGAGGCGTTCCTGCCCGAGATGACGATCAGCCTGCGCGAGTCGCTCGAGCCGAACGACCTGATCCTGGTCTGCTCGGATGGATTGTGGGGCGGCATCGACGACAACGAAATCGGCGCGTCCTTCCCGCCGGCGCGTGCGCCGCTGCGCGATGAGCTGGTGCGCCTCGCGGAAAAGTCGGTCGCCAACGTGGGCGCCGGCAGCGACAACACCACGGCCGCCGCCGTGCGCTGGATAGGACACGGCTGATGGCCGGAAGACCCAGCGGCCGCGCGCCCGACGAATTGCGCGCGGTGCGATTCACCCGTCACTTCACGAAACACGCCGAAGGCGCCGTGCTGGTCGAGTTCGGCAACACGCGCGTGCTTTGCACGGCGAGCGTCGAGGATGGCGTGCCCGGATTCCTGCGCGGCAAGAGCCAGGGCTGGCTCACCGCCGAATACGGCATGCTGCCGCGCGCGACGCATACGCGCACCGCGCGCGAAGCCGCGAAGGGAAAACAGACCGGGCGCACGCAGGAGATCCAGCGACTGATCGGTCGAAGCCTGCGCGCCGTGACGAATCTCGCCGCTCTCGGCGAGCGCACGATCACGATCGACTGCGACGTGCTGCAGGCCGACGGCGGCACGCGCACGGCGGCGATCACCGGCGCATTCGTCGCGCTCGCCGATGCCTGCGATGTGTTGCTCGCGCGGCGCCAGATCGCGACGTCGCCGCTGCACGGACAGGTCGCGGCGGTATCCGTCGGAATCTGCGGCGGCGTGCCCGTGATCGATCTCGATTACGCGGAAGACTCGCAGGCCGAAACGGACATGAACGTCGTCATGAACAACGGCGGCGGTTTCATCGAAGTGCAGGGCACGGCCGAAGGCCACGCTTTCCGCCGGCACGAACTCGATGCACTGCTGAATCTCGCGGCGGAAGGCATCGCGAAACTGTTCCAGCTCCAGGCCGAGGTGCGGGCGGTCGCCTGACGCGGCCGACGCAGGCAATCGTGACGGAGAGGCGCGTCGTGCTCGCCAGCGGCAATGCAGGCAAGCTGCGCGAGTTCTCGGAGTTGTTAGGCGCGGCGGGCCTCGTGCTCGTCCGCCAATCGGATCTCGACATCGAACCGCCTCCGGAAACCGGCGTCACGTTCCTCGAAAACGCCCTGATCAAGGCGCGAAACGCAGCGCGGATCTCGGGCCTGCCCGCCATCGCCGACGACTCGGGCATCGAGGTCGATGCGCTCGGTGGCGCGCCAGGCGTGTATTCCGCGCGTTATGCGGGTGAGAGCGCCAGCGACGAGGACAATCTCGCGAAACTTCTCGCGGAGCTCGACGGTGTGCCGTCTTCGGCGCGCGGCGCGCGTTACCGATGCGTCATCGTCTACGTGGATCATGCTGACGATCCGCGGCCGTTGATCGGCGATGGAACGTGGCAGGGAGAAATCATTTCCGCGCGCCGCGGCAGCGGAGGATTCGGTTACGACCCTTCGTTCGTACCGGTGGGTGAAACGCGCACGGTGGCCGAGATGTCCGCGGCGGAAAAGAACGCGGTGAGCCATCGAGGACAGGCGATGCGCGCCTTCCTCGACCAACTGAAGCTCTCGCAGACTTCACGGACGCCGTGATGAAAACGCCGCCGCTCGCGCTGTATGCCCACTTTCCGTGGTGCGTGCAGAAATGTCCGTATTGCGATTTCAATTCGCACAAGGTACGCGACGAGCTGCCGGAACAGCGGTACATCGAGACGTTGTTGCGCGACCTCGACGCGCAGGCGCCGGAAGTGTCCGGGCGCAGGCTGGTCAGCATTTTTCTCGGTGGAGGCACGCCCAGCCTGTTCTCGCCCGCCTCCATCGGCCGGCTGCTCGAACACGCGCGCGCGACGGTCGGCTTCGCGGGCGACATTGAAGTCACGCTGGAAGCCAATCCCGGCACCATCGAGCGGGGTCGTTTCGCGGAATATCGCGCCGCAGGTGTAACGCGCGTGTCGCTCGGCGCGCAGAGCTTCGACGAGCAACAGCTCAGGACGCTGGGTCGCATCCATTCGGCCGATGAAACGCGCCGCGCGGCGGCCGAGCTGCACGCGGCGGGGCTCACGAATTTCAATCTCGATCTCATGTACGCACTGCCGGGGCAATCGGCGGCGGGCGCCGAGGCCGACATCCGCGAGGCGCTCGCGCTCTCGCCCGCGCACATCTCGCAGTACCACCTGACCATCGAGCCCGGCACGGTGTTCGCCGCGGCGCCGCCGGTGCAACCGGCCGACGACGAGGTCGAAGCGATGCTCGAGGCATGCTTGCGCGCGCTGGAGAGCGAAGGCTTCGCCCAGTACGAAATCTCCGGGTATGCGCGCGCGAACGCGCGCTGCGCGCACAACCTCAACTACTGGACGTTCGGTGACTATCTGGGCATCGGCGCAGGAGCGCACGGCAAGGTCACCGACGTCTCAACGGGTGCGATTTACCGCACTCAGCAGACCCGCGAGCCGCGCCGCTACCTCGCGGCCGATCCGCGCGAACGGGTCAGAAAGCCGGTGGCGGTCGCCGACCTGCCATTCGAATTCGCCATGAACGGCTTTCGGCTCGTCGAAGGTTTTCCGGCAGCGCTTTTCGAGGAAAGAACCGGCCTTCCGATCGCAACCTTGGACCGCGCGCTGGGCCCGGTCATCGAGCGCGGGCTCGTCGAGGGAGGCGCCGGGCACTGGCGCGCCACTCCCAAAGGGCTCCGATTTCTCAACGACATACTGGTCACGCTGCTGCCCGCGCCCTGATCGAGAGCGGTTTTATGCACAGATGCCCAGAGGGGGGCGAGTAAACAAGGGTATTACGCCCTGTTTCAGTCCTGTTGCGGAAATAACAGCGTGTAATTCATTGAAAATGCTGGATTTAATGGAATGGTCATTATTTGACCAAGCTAACGGATTTGCGCATTTCGTAGCGATTTCGTCCCCGTAAGGCACCGTAACTCACAGAGTTATCCACACATTCTGTGGATAACGCCGAGGGCTTCCGACCCCTTGAGAACCCGGAAATGTGCCGCTAGACTGCGCGCCCTTTTTCCTTTGGCCGATGCCCCCAAGATGGGGTGCCCGGTAAAGACCCAGGACAGAGCCATGAAAGCCGATACGCATCCCGAATACAAAGTCATCAACGTGACCTGCACCTGCGGAAACGCCTTTGAGACGCGCTCGACTCTGGGACACGATCTACAGGTCGAAGTCTGCTCGAACTGCCACCCGTTCTACACGGGCAAGCAGAAGATCCTCGACACGGCCGGCCGCGTGGACAAGTTCCGCAAGAAGTACGCCGCGGCCGCGGGTCGCTGATCGAACCACATCGGCATCCGATGCCACTCAAAAAGGCGCCTCAGGGCGCCTTTTTGCTTTATGCCCCGGGCGAGTCGGAACTTGTTCTCGCGGGGCCGTATCGTAGTTACATTACGCGCTCGGCCCCGCCTGCGGAGAGCTCGCCACAATGAAGCGCCTGCAAATCATCGCCTCTTCAATGGCTGCGGTCTGGTTGATCGCGGGGTGCGCAAGCAATCCCGCGACGGGCGGCAAGAACGTCGTCATGGGCACGATGGACGGCGAGAAAAAGCAGGTCCAGAAGTATCACCAGGAAATCGTCAAAGGCCTTGGTCTGTACGACGACCAGGCGATGCAGGAGTACGTGAACATCGTCGGTCAGCGTGTCGCGCTCGCGAGCGACATGCCCGAAGAAGAGTTCAAGTTCTTCGTCATCGATGACGAGAACATCAACGCGTTCACGACGGGCTGCTGCAACGTCTACGTGAATCGTGGCCTGCTCGTGAATCTGAATTCGGAAGCGGAACTGGCCGGTGTGTTGGGACACGAGATCGGCCACGTGACCGCGCGCCATCCGGCGCGCCGACAGACCCGTGGCATGGCCGCGTCGCTCGGCGCCATGGCCGCGGCGATCCTCACTGGATCGAACGCGGTCGGTCAGCTCGCGAGCATCGGCGGCCAGGCGTGGATGATGGGCTACGGGCGCGAGAACGAAATGGAAGCCGATCGCCTGGGTCTCAAATACATGGTGAAGGCGGGTTACGACCCGTCGTCGCTGGCCGGCGTGTTCAACATGTTCCAGGCCGGCGAAAAATTCGAGCGGCAGCGCGCGGCGGCCGAAGGCCGCGAGCCGCGCCTCTATCACGGCGTGTTCTCGAGCCATCCCGCGCCCGACGATCGCGCCGTCCAGGCCGCGAAAGGTTCCGCGAACATCAAGGATGCCCCGCCCGAAGGCTGGATCGAACGCCGCGAGGAGTACCTCAACAAGATCAGCGGCATCGCGTACGGCTCCAGCAAGGCGCAGGGCATCGTGCGCGACAACCGTTTCTATCACTCGGACATGGGCATCACGGTCGCCTTTCCGCGCGGCTGGACCATCGAGAATCTCCGCGATCGCCTGCTCGCATTCACGCCCAACAAGGATGCGGTCATCCAGATCCAGATCGATCGCAGACCCGAGAAGCAGGCGCCGCGCGAGTTCCTGATCACCAAACTCAAGGGTGCGTCGGTGTTCAAGGGCGAACCCATCACCGTGGACGGCAACGAGGGTTATACGCTCGTAACTCGCAACGGTTCACCGATCGACAACGGCCTCGGGCCCGTGCGCTGGGCCGCGATCTACCGCGGGGATAGTGTGTTCATCTTCGCGGGTGCGAGCCGCTCGGCGATGAACGGTGTGCCCGAGGTCGACGGGGTCATCAAGTCCGTTGCACATTCTTTGCGCGGCCTGCGTCCCGCGGAATTTCCGCTCGCGGAGCCTTATCGCATCAAGATCGTGAAGGCGACCGCGCAGACGAAACTCACCGACTACGCGGCGGAGATGCCCGAGGACAAGTTCAAGAAGGAAACCCTCGAGCTGATCAACGCGATGTATCCGAACAAGAAGCCGAAAGACGGACAATTGTTCAAGATCGTGGAGTGACCGCTCACAACGGACGCGACGCGCGCCCGTTGCCTTGATTCCAGTGCCGGACCGTGTAACCCTCGCGTGGCCGTCGACGCGAGACCTGCGTCGCGCGCCTCCTCAGGATCCCTTTTGCATGTCCGACAAGAAACTGGAACTCATCGATCCCGCCACCGGCAAAAAAGCCCTGTTACCCGTGCGAGCCGGCACGGTTGGTCCCTCGGTAGTCGACATCGCGCCGCTGGCCAAGGAATTCGGCGCCTTCACGTACGACCCTGGCTACGGCGCGACCGCCGCGGTCGAGAGCAAGATCACGTACATCGATGGTGACGCGGGCGTCCTCACGCATCGCGGTTACCCGATCGAGCAGCTCGCCGAGAAGAGCTCGTTCATCGAGGTGGCCTATCTATTACTGAACGGCAACCTGCCGACCAAGCCGGAGCTCGCGGAATTCGAGAAGAGCATCCGCAACCACACGATGATCAACGAGTCGCTGCTGCGCTTCTTCGGCGGCTTTCATCACAACGCGCACCCGATGGCGATGGTGTCCGCGGTGGTGGCGTCGATGTCGGCGTTCTACCACGACTCGATGGACATCCATAACCCGCGGCACCGCGAGATCTTCGCGCACCGCATCGTCGCGAAGCTTCCGACCATCGCGGCCGCGGCCTACAAGCACTCGCTCGGCCAACCGTTCATCTATCCACGCAACGATCTCAACTACTGCGCGAACATGCTGCACATGTTCTTCGCGGTGCCCTGCGAGGATTACCAGGTCGACCCGGTCGCGGCCGAGGCGCTCGACCTGCTGTTCATCCTCCACGCGGATCACGAGCAGAACGCGAGCACGTCCACCGTGCGCCTCGCGGGCTCGACGGGCGCGAATCCATACGCGGCCATCTCGTCGGGCGTTTCGGCGCTCTGGGGTCCGGCGCATGGCGGCGCGAACGAGGCCGTGCTCGAAATGCTCGAGCAGATCGGCACCGCCGACCAGATTCCGAAGTACCTCGCGATGGCGAAGGACAAGTCGAGCCACTTCCGCCTCATGGGCTTCGGCCACCGCGTCTACAAGAACTTCGATCCGCGCGCGAAGATCATCCGCGCGATGTGTCACAAGGTGCTGGCGAAGCTCGGCAAGCAGGACAACCCGCTGTTCGAGCTGGCGTTGAAGCTCGAGGAGATCGCGCTCAAGGACGAGTACTTCGTCGCGCGCAAGCTCTATCCGAACGTCGACTTCTACTCGGGAATCATCTACTCGGCGCTGGGCATTCCGCGCTCGATGTTCACGGTGATGTTCGCGATCGCGCGCACCGTGGGATGGGTGGCGCACTGGCAGGAGATGATCTCGGATCCGGCGATGCGCATCGGCCGTCCGCGCCAGCTCTACACCGGCCCGACGCAGCGGGACTACCTGGATATCGGGAAGCGCTGATCGCGCTTCGCGACGCTTCTTACCCGGCCTGAACCGGATCCGACCACGGCGCCCGCCGTGTCCGGGTCGAACTACTCGACCCTACTCGACGAGGCTGCGCTCGCCGGATTGCAGCTCGAGAAGGGCCTCGACTTCATCCGCGTCGATGCGGCGCATCGGTTTGCCGTCGATCGGGCTCACCGGCGCCTGCCGGATCCCGTCGACGGGAAATACGGTCGCGTCGACCTCGTGATCATCGAATTCGAAATGCACGCCGGGATACGAGACGACGCGGTCCGAGCCATAGCGCACACGCCGCTCCACGACTTCGTGCTCGATCCCGAGATCCATGAGGCGGAAGGTGATCGACTCCGGCTGCTCCGCGAACAGGTGGAGCTGGATGTCGTTGTGCTCCGTCGCGGTGCCCGCGAGCACCGAGCCCACCAGTCGCGGCTCGAAGTCCGACAGCATGTGCATCGCCGAGAGCGCAGCGCTGCGTTGCGCGGCGATCGTCTGCGTGTGCCTGTCGCCGCCGAAAAGCCGTTGATATTCAGCCAGCGCGTCTTCGATCTCGGTGTTCCGCGGCAACACGGCGCCGTCGACCACGCCGAAACGCTCGGCCGCCTTGCGCTTGGCGGTCAGGAAATCCCGGATGCCGTGCTCGGACATGATGCGCGCGGCCTCCTGCGCGAGTGCGCGGCGTAGATTTTCCGCTCGAGGAGGCAGCTTCTTCATGTCAGAAAATCGGATCGGCTCCGCCTTGTGTCGGGTCCGGAGAGACCGTGTCCACGGAGTGTAGCCCGGGCGCACCGTCGCCGACGTAGCCTTCTTCGGTCGGCAGCATGTCCACGCGGAAATATTCGAACACCGGATCGAGGTCGGCGTCGCGTCGTCCGCCGGTCGAGGCATTCACCTTCATCTCGATGATCCCTTCTGGCGGCGCGGGTCTGCGCTCCGGAACGCCGCGCAGCGCTTCGCGCATGAAGTCCACCCAGATGGGCACCGCGGTCGGCGCGCCTTCCTCGCCTTCGCCGAGCGGACGATTGTCGTCGGTGCCGACCCACACGGTGGCCACCAGGCTGTCGTTGAAGCCGTTGAACCAGGTGTCGACGGAGGAATTCGAAGTGCCCGTCTTGCCGCGCAGGTCCGTGCGGCCGAGCGCGAGCGCGCGCCGGCCAGTGCCGCGCGTGATGACTTCTCTCATGATGTCGTTCATCAGGAACGATACCTGCGGCGAGATGACGCGCGGCGCGGGATCGGTATGACGCGCCACCGCGGCCAGAGGTGTCGGCGGCAGGTTGGTCGCGCTCGCGGCTTTCTTGGCCAGTTCGGTCTCGGTAATCGCCGAGATCGGTTGCATGCACTCGGCGCATACGGCCTGCGGTTCGGCCGCGTAGACGATCTGGCCACCCGGACCCTCGATGCGGTCGATATAGAACGGCGTCACCTTGTAGCCGCCGTTGGCGAAGACCGCGAAGCCGTTCGCGATTTCGAGCGGCGTCGCCTGCATGCTGCCGAGCGCCAGCGTGAGGTTGTTAGGCAGCTGGTCCTTCGAGAATCCGAAGTTCTGGACGTAGTCGATCACGGGAGCCACGCCCATCGCCTGCAACAGGCGGATCGAAACCAGGTTGCGGGACAACACGAGCGCGTCGCGCAGACGCATCGGTCCACGGAATCCACCGCCCGCGTTCTTCGGACGCCAGACCTCCTCGAGGTTCGGGTCGTCGAAGATGATGGGGGCGTCGAGCATCATCGAAGCGGGCGTGAAATTCCCCGCGAGCGCCGCGGCGTACATGAATGGTTTGAATCCCGAACCCGGTTGGCGCCGCGCCATCGTGACGCGGTTGAACTTGCCGAGACCCTTGTCGAAGTAATCGAATCCGCCGACCAGCGACATGATGGCGCCGTTGTTGGGGTCGAGGGCGACGAGCGCGCCTTCCGCTTCCGGAATCTGCGCGAGCGCCGCGGGCGCGTCGGGCTTCTCGCGCACGACGTAGACGACGTCGCCCGCCGAGACGATCTCCGCCGCGGTCTTGGGCTCAGGCCCGAGCGCCACTTCGCTCACCGTGCGCCGCGCCCAGGACATCGACGGCCAGTCCATCTCCGCCACGCCCTGGCCCTTCACGTACACGCGTGCCTGCTTCTCGCCGACCGACGTGACGATCGCCGGCGTGAGGATGCCGACCACACCGTATTCGTCGAGCAGGGTCTCGAGCGCTTCCTCGGTCTCGCTGCCGTTGAGATCGACCTTCGACGTCGCGCCTCGCCAGCCGTGGCGCCGGTCGTAATTGACCAGCCCGATGCGCACCGCGCGGTTGGCGGCTTTCTGCAGCCGGCCGTCGATGGTCGTGTACACCTTGTAGCCCGCGCTTTGCGCGGCTTCGCCGAACCTGCGGATGACCTCCAGGCGCACCATCTCGGCGACGTACGGAGCTTCGACGTCCGCGAGGGCGCGGTGCGCCTTCGCTCTAACTACTTCGCGCGCGGCGGAATCGGCCTGCGCCTGGTCGATGAAGCCGAGTTCGCGCATGCGGCGCAATACGTATCCGCGCCGCTCCGCGGCCCCCGCGGGATTGCTGATCGGGTTGAAACGCGAAGGCCACTGCGGTACGCGCGCGAGCGTCGCGGCCTCGCTGAGCGAGAGCTCGTCGAGCTGCTTCCCGAAGTAGGTTTCCGCGGCGGCGGCGACGCCGTACGCGCGCTGGCCGAAGAAGATGACGTTCAGATAAAGCGCGAGAATTTCTTCCTTGCTGAACTCGCGCTCGAGCCGGTACGTGACGAAGGCTTCCTGCAACTTGCGCCGGATCGTCTGTTCCTGCGTGAAGAACGCGCTGCGCGCGGCCTGCATCGTGATCGTGCTGCCGCCCTGCGTATTGCCGGACGTCACGTTGACGAACAGGCTGCGCAGGATGCCCTGCCAGTCGAAGCCGTGGTGCTCGAAGAAGCGGTCGTCCTCTGCCGCGATGAACGCGTTCTTCACCATGTCCGGGATCTGCTCGTACCGCACGGGATTGCGGCGCTGCTCGCCTATCTGCGCGATGAGCTCGCCATTGCGCGTGTAGACGCGCAGCGGCACGGAAAGCTCGTTGTTCTTCATCGCCGCGACGGTCGGAAGCGTCGGCTCGAGGTACACGTAGCTGCTGACGAAGGCATAAGCGATCGCAAGTGTGACCGCCGTCACACCCATGAGGATCTTTACAGTAATGCGAAAGTAGTTTGGCTTCACAGAATCCGGTTCTCATCCATTGCGCAAGCAAGCGGTGCTGGCATAGTAACCGCCGACGATATGCATACTCACCGAAAGGTGGGGACGCAAAGCTTCCGGTCTAAGGGCCTGCATTGGCCTACGACAGCGGGGTTGCCGGCTCGAACATCCCAGTTCGAGTTGATACGGGTAACTGCCCACTGGTTCCAATGCGCGCCTCGTTTCGGACGCCCGTTCCCACTGTCTGCGGACGACAACGGGATATCCCGATGAATCCGTAAGTTTCGTGAGGAGCGTCTCGTTCTATTTAACTTCACGCTGATATATAGTGTCTTGGGTTTAAGACAGGTCCCGCGATTCCGCTGTAACACTTTGAAAGGACTGCGAAAGTGCTGTTCCTAACTCGCAAGTATCGTCCGGTTCTCGGACTTGACATAACAACTTCTTCGGTGAAGTTGATCGAGCTGGTAATGAGCGGGGGCTCCTACCGGGTGGAGTCGTACGCGGCCGAGCCGACGCCCCAGAACGCCATGAACGAAAAGGCCATCGTCGACGCGGAAGCGGTCGGCGAGGCGATCCGCCGCGCGGTCAAGCGCTCCGGCGCCGGCGCCAAGGAAGTCGCGATCGCGATTTCCGGCGATGCCGCGATCACCAAAGTCATCCAGATGCCGCGCTCGTTGCGCGAGCGCGACCTGGAGGCACAGGTCGAGCTGCAGGCTGACCAGTACATCCCCTTCCCGATGGACGAAGTCTCTTACGACTTCGAAGTACTCGGACCCTCCGAGAAAGATCCCGAGACGAACGACGTCCTGCTGGTCGCGACGCGCACGGAAAACGTGGAGCAGCGCCAGGCCGCCGTGAATGCCGCGGGCCTCACCGCGAAGATCGTCGACGTCGAAGCGTTCGCGCTCGAGAACGCCTGCAAACTCATGACGCACCAGATGCCCGATGGCGGCATCGATCGCACCATCGCCGTGGTCGACTTCGGCGCGAGCAGCACCACGTTCAGCGTGCTGCGCAATCTCAAGGTCATCTACACGCGTGACTTCGCGTTCGGCGGGCAGCAGCTCACCGAAGAAATCATGCGTACGTACGGACTGTCGATGGAAGAAGCCGGCCGCGCCAAGAAAGAAGGCGGCCTGCCGGGCAACTTCCAGGCCGAAGTGCTCGATCCGTTCATCGACGACATGACGCAGCAGGTCAGCCGCTCGCTGCAGTTCTATCTCGCGTCGGGCTCGGGCCGCGATCAACCCGAGAAGATTCTCGTGTGCGGCGGATGCGCCAACATCTCGGGCGTATCCGACGTCATTTCCAGCCGCGTGGGCATCACCGCCGAAAGGGGTGATCCGCTCGGCCAGATGAAACTTTCCTCGCGCGCCAAGGCGCAGGCGGTCGCGCGTGACGCGACTGCGCTGCTCACGGCCTGCGGCCTCGCACTGCGGAGCTTCGACTAATGCCTCGCATAAACCTACTTCCCTGGCGCGACGAAGAACGCAAGGAGCGCAAGCTCAAATTCCTCGTGGCCCTCGGCGGCGCGGCGGTGGGCGCCTGTCTCACGGCGTTCTGCGGCTACCTGCTGATGGACTCGATGATCAGCGCGCAGGAAACCCGTAACGCGGTGCTCGACGAAAAGATCGCCGAGCTCGACAAGCAGATCGAGAAGATCAACAGCCTCGAGGCCGACAAGGCGCGCTTCATCTCGCGCATGGAAGTCATCGAGAAGCTGCAGCGCTCGCGTCCCGAGATCGTTCACGTATTCGACGAGATCGCCAAGCAGCTGCCCGACGGTGTCTACCTGACCCAGATCTCGCAGACCGGCTCGCGCCTGAAGTTCGAAGGCGTCGCGCAGTCCTCGACGCGCGTGTCCGCGTTCATGCGCAACATCGACAGTTCCGATTACCTCACGAAGCCCGAGCTCGAAGTCGTCGAGACCAAGAAGGACAACGTGACCGGCGCGACGTTCGTGCTGACGGCCGAGCAGAAGAGCTCGGTTGCGCAGGAGCCGGAGAACACCAAACCGAAGCGACGCGTCGCGTCGGCGGGAGGCTGACCGTGAGCTTCATTGACGATCTCAAGACTCTCGACCCGAACGATCCAGGACGCTGGCCCGCGCCGGTGCGCGCCGGGACCGTCGCGTTGTGCTTCGTGGTCCTTGCGTCGGTGCTGTTCTATTTCCTCGTGTGGAGCGAAAAGAAGCCCGAACTCGAACGCGCTCAGCAGACGGAGCTGGAGCGGCGCGCCACGTTCAAGCAGAAGCATTCGAAGGCCGTGAATCTCGCGGTCTACCAGCAGCAGCTCGCGGACATCGAGCGCTCGTTCGGCGCCCTGCTGCGTCAGTTGCCCGGCAAGACCGAGGTACCCAACTTGCTCGTCGACATCTCGCAGGTCGGTGTCGGTGCGGGCCTCGAAGAGAAACTCTTCCAGCCGGCGCCCGAAATCAAGAAGGATTTCTACGCCGAACTACCGATCAAGATCAGGCTGACGGGCTCCTATCACCAGATGGGCGAGTTCGTGAGCGGCATCGCCGCGCTGCCCCGCATCGTCACGCTGCACGAAATATCGATCAAATCGGATAACAAGGATGCCTACGACCAGCTCGTGTTCGAGCTGACCGCCAAGACCTTCCGTTACCTCGACGACGCGGAAGTCGCCGAGGTCGAGAAAACCAAGGCGGCGGAAGGCGCACCCAAGGGCAAGAGAAGGCCGAAGGCCTGATGAACGACGAAAACGCAGGTACTGATATGTTCTCGAAACATAAGAGCAACTGGCTTCTCGTCGCGGGCGCGATCCTGGCTGCGGGAGCTCTCGCGGGCTGCACGAGCAAGGACGACGAGCTCGCCAGGTTCATCGCGGAGACGGAAAGAGAGCCGGGCGGTCGAGTCGAACCGCTGCCGGAGCTGAAGCCGTACGAAACCTACACCTACGAATCGGCTTCGATCCGTTCGCCGTTCATGCCGGGCGGATCCGGAGCGGGTCCCGGCCTGCGCCCCGACAATCGCCGGAACCGCGAATTCCTCGAGCAGTTCTCGCTCGACACGTTGCGGATGGTCGGCACGCTGCGCATGTCCGATCGCACGTACGGTCTCGTAAAAACAAAGGATGGTCTGGTTCATCGCGTCCTGCCGGGCAGCTACATGGGGCAGGCGGATGGCAAGGTCGTCGAGATTCTGCCTTCGAAGATCAATGTCGTGGAACTCGTTCCCGACGGTGTCGGCGGCTACATGGAGCGAGCCGCGTCACTTGCGTTGAACTGAAGATCCACGCCAGGGAGTAGTCAGGAATGAATAAGATAATCACCCGCCAGTTGGCCACTTCGACCCTCGTGTGGCTCGCTGCGTGTCTCGTCGTCGGTCTCGTGAGCAAGTCGGCGTATGCCCAGGGCACGCCTAACAAGCTCGAATCGATCGACGTCCAGAATCTCGCCGGTCAGCAGCTGCAGATCACGCTGCGTCATTCGGCGCCTCCCGCGGAGCCGGTCGCGTTCACGATCGACAATCCCGCGCGCATCTCCCTGGATCTCGCGAACACCGCGCTCGCCCTGCCATCGCGCCGCATCGACGTGCGTGCGGGCGGAGTCGACTCCATCCTGGCCGCTGAAGCCTCGGGCCGCACGCGCCTGGTTCTGAACCTCGACCGCATACTGCCGTACCAGACCCGCGTCTCGGGCAATGACGTCATCCTCACGCTGGGCGCCAGCTCCTCGAGTGGTGTCGCCGCCGCGGCGCCGTCCGCCGCTTCGTCGGCTCCCCGTTCGGCCGCGGTCGCCGCGCCTTCGGGTCCGCGCGCCATCAAGAGCATCGATTTCCGTCGCGGCACCGGTGGTACCGGCCGCGTCATCGTCCGCCTTTCAGACCCGCGCACGCCGGTGAGCCTGCGTCAGCTCGGCAACCAGGTCGTCGTGGATTTCACGGGCGCCGAAGTGGCGAGCAACCTGGCGCGCCGTTACGACGCCGGTGACTTCGCGACCCCGGTGACCGGCTTCGACGTCGTCCGCGTGGCGGATGGCGTGCGCATCGCCATCAGCGCGGTGGGCGACTTCGAGCAGCTCGCGTACCAGACCGACGACCAGTACGTCGTCGAGGTGCAGCCGGCTCGCAAGGCGCAGCAGAAGACCGAAGAGAAGCGCGTCTACTCGGGCGAGCGCCTCACGCTCAATTTCCAGGACATCGAAACCCGCGCCGTGCTGCAGCTGCTGGCCGACGCCAGCGGACAGAACATCGTGGTGTCCGACTCCGTGCAGGGCAGCGTCACGCTGCGACTGCAGAACGTTCCGTGGGACCAGGCGCTGGACATCGTGCTGCGCACCAAGGGTCTCGACAAGCGCCGCAACGACAATGTGATCATCGTGGCGCCGACCGAAGAACTCGCCGCGCGCGAGAAGGCTGAGCTCGCCGCCCGCCAGGACGTGCAGGAACTCGCGCCGCTGCGCACCGAGTACCTGCAGGTCAACTACGCCAAGGCCTCCGACCTCGCCGCGCTGATCAAGACGCAGGGTGGCGCGTCCAGCCTGCTGTCGAAGCGTGGTTCGGTCTCGGTCGACGAGCGCACGAACACGCTGCTGCTGCAGGATTCGTCGGATCGCCTCGAAGACATCCGCCGCCTCGTCGGCACGCTCGACATCCCGATCCGCCAGGTGCAGATCGAGGCGCGCATCGTGATCGTCAACGACGATTTCTCGCGTGAGCTCGGCGCCCGCGCCGGCTTCTCGGGCTTCGACTTCTTCAGCAACAACCTCGGCTACACCAGTGGTTCGGCGTTGGCCAACGACGCCGCGATGAGCGATTTCCTCGAGCGCGCCAACGACGCCGACCCGACCAACGACGGTGTTCCCTTCGTGTTCTCCGAGGACATCAACGTCGCGCCGGCCCGCTACAACGTGAACCTGCCCGTGCAGAGCCCTGCCGGCAGCCTCGCTTACATGCTGCTGGGTCGGGATTTCCTGATCGACCTCGAGCTGTCGGCGGCGCAGGCCGAAGGCCGCGGTGAGGTGATCTCGACGCCGCGCGTCATCACGGCGAACCAGCGCGAAGCCAGCATCGAGCAGGGTGTGGAAATCGGCTACCAGGAATCCGCTTCCTCGGGCGCCACCACCATCCAGTTCAAGAAGGCCGTGCTTTCGCTCAAGGTCACGCCGCAGGTGACCCCGGACAACCGCATCATTCTCGACCTCAACGTCAAGAAGGACAGCATCGGCCAGATCTTCGTCGGTATCGGCGGCCAGCAGGTCCCGTCGATCGACACGCGCGAGATCACGACGCAGGTGCTCGTGAACGATGGCCAGACCGTCGTGCTCGGCGGCATCCTCGAAACCGAGCGCCGTGAGACCGAGAAGAAGGTTCCGTACCTCGGCGACATCCCGGTGCTCGGCCGCATCTTCAAGACGACCGGCAGGACCAACAACAAGGATGAGCTGTTGATCTTCGTGACGCCGAAGATCCTGCGTGAGGGCGTGAGCGTCTACTGATCGACTTTCGCAATCGATTCGCGCGGCCGCCCCCGTCTCTGACGCGGGCGGCCGCTTCGTTTCCGCTATGCTCCGCGCGCGATGAGCACGCGAAACACCAATGTATTCCTGATCGGCCCGATGGGCTCCGGCAAGACCGCGGTCGGCAAACACCTCGCGCGCCTGCTACGCGCGCCGTTCCGGGACAGTGACGCCGAGATCGAGGCGCGGACCGGCGTCGACATCTCGTATATCTTCTCGCGCGAGGGCGAGGCCGGCTTCCGCCAGCGGGAACGCGAGGTGATCGAGGACGTGACCCGCGAAAGCCCGATCGTGCTGGCGACCGGCGGAGGAGCCATTCTCCTGCCCGAGAACCGCGCAGCGCTGCATGAGCGCGGTTTTGTCGCCTACCTGAAGACCTCCCTCGAGCAGCAGGCGGAACGCGTGCGACAAGGGCGGAATCGCCCGCTGCTGCACGACGTGGATCCACTCACCAAGCTCACCGAGCTCATGGAGATCCGCGCACCGCTGTACGAATCGCTGGCGGACTTCACGATCGCCACCGACGGTCGCAAGGTGCACACCGTCGCGGAGGCCATTTTCGCGGCTTTCAAGGCAGCGTCGCCGCCGGAAGAGGCCTGAAGGCCGCTTATACTGGAGAACGCTTGGAACGAATCGACGTAGCACTGGGGAAGCGCAGCTATCCGATCTTCATCGGACCGGGCGCATTGGAGCTCACGACCGAGTTCGATTCGTACATCCCGGCGCGCGACCTCCTGCTCGTCACCAACACCACTGTCGGACCGCTCTATGCGGCTCGGGTCGCCGCGGCGCTCGCACCGCGCCGCTGCATCGAAGTCGTATTGCCCGACGGCGAGGTGCACAAGACCTTCGCGAATATCTCGCGGATGATGGATGTGCTGATCGCCAACCGTTTCGCGCGCGATGCCTGCGTCGTCGCCCTGGGTGGCGGAGTCGTGGGCGACATGTCCGGCTTTGCCGCGGCCTGTTATCAGCGCGGCATCCCCTTCGTGCAGATGCCGACCACGCTGCTGGCGCAGGTGGATTCGTCGGTGGGCGGAAAGACCGGGGTGAACCATCCCGGCGGCAAGAACATGATCGGTGCGTTTCATCAGCCCGCGGCCGTGTTCGCCGACACGAGCGCGCTGTCGACGCTGCCGGATCGCGAACTGCGGGCCGGGCTCGCCGAGGTCATCAAGTACGGCCTCATCGTCGATCGCGATTTCTTCGACTGGCTCGATACGAACGCGGAGAAACTGCTTGGCCGCGACACCGCGGCCCTGACGTATGCCATCAGGCGTTCGTGCGAGATCAAGGCCGAGATCGTCGCGCGCGACGAACACGAACGCGGCGACCGCGCGCTGCTGAATCTCGGGCATACCTTCGGTCACGCAATCGAGAGCGCCACGAACTACAGCACCTGGCTCCACGGAGAGGCGGTCGGCGCCGGCATGCTGTTGGCGGCCGATGTTTCGCAGCGGCTGGGCTGGGTCAGCCCGGCCGACGTGGCACGCGTGGAAAACGTGCTGACACGGTTCGGACTGCGTACCGACGTGAGCTCGCTGTCGGCGGACACGCTTGCCGAGAACATGAAGATCGACAAGAAGGTCGCGGCCGGACGCATCCGCCTGGTGCTGCTCAAGGGCATCGGCAAGTCCGTCGTCACCGGCGAGTATGAAGACGCTGCATTGCGCGAGACATTGCGCACCCGCTGCGGGTGAGTCATGAACGCGGGGCTCGCGTCGTACGCTGCCATCGATGAGAAGAGCCGCGGCCGACGTTACGCAGAGCCGCCACCGAGATTCCGCGGCGAATTCCAGCGCGACCGCGACCGCATCATCCATTCGAACGCGTTCCGCCGCCTGGTCTACAAGACCCAGGTGTTCGTGAACCACGAAGGCGACCTGTATCGCACGCGGATCACCCACTCGCTCGAAGTCGCGCAGATTGGCCGCACCGTTGCGCGGGCACTGCGGCTGAACGAAACGCTGACCGAAGCCATCTGTCTCGCGCACGATCTCGGCCATACCCCGTTCGGCCATGCGGGGCAGGATGCGCTCAACGAGTGCATGCGCAATTACGGCGGCTTCGAGCACAACCTGCAGTCGTTGCGAGTCGTCGACGAGCTCGAAGAGCGTTATGCGGAATTTCCCGGCCTGAACCTTACATTCGAGTGCCGAGAAGGCGTGCTGAAACACTGCTCCATGCAGAACGCGCGGCAGCTTGGCGACGTCGGTGAACGCTTCTTGAAGCGGACCCAACCCGGCCTCGAGGCACAGCTCGCGAATCTCGCCGATGCCATTGCCTATAACAATCACGATGTCGACGACGGCGTGCGCGCAGGATTGATAGACGTCGGCGACCTGCGCGAAGTCCGCGTTTTCGAACGATTCCACTCGGAGGTTATCCAGCGTTACCCCGATGTTCCTTCTCGCCGACAGCTGTACGAAACCATCCGGCGCATGGTCGACTACCTGGTCAGCGATCTGATCGTTCAGGCGGAAAAGAACATAGCGAAAGCAAAGGTGGACAGTATCGATGCGGTACGCTCACAAGGACGGCCGCTGATCTCGCTGAGTGACGAGGCGCTCGAAGAACATCAGGAACTCAAGCGCTTCCTGCGTACGAAGCTCTACAATCATCCAAAGGTGAAGACCGTCATGGATGAGGCGCGTTCGACGCTCAAGACCTTGTTTGAGACGTACCTGAAGGAACCGAATCGCCTGCCAGCCGAACATCAGTCGCTAGTTAGCCGCGCTGACGCCGAGGGCGGTATCGCCGCAAGGGCGCGTGTTGTTGCGGATTATGTGGCGGGGATGACGGATAGGTTTGCATTCGTCGAGTACGCGCGTATCCGCAGCAGATGAGTGCGAGAACGATGAGGCGTAACTAATGAGCGATACGTACCGCGCACAGCTCGTGCACACCCTTCGCAAGGTGCTGAAGCCATTGGTGCGTATTCTGTTTCGAGCTGGAGTTCGGTTCGATGAATTCATCGAACTGCTTCGCGGCATCTACGTTGAAACGGTAATTGCAGATGCAGTTGCGCTTGATGCCAAGGTCTCTATTTCACGCATTTCGATTCTAACGGGTGTCCCGAAGAGAGATGTTGAGCGGTTAGTTAGTTCCGAAGATTGGCTGAAGATTCCAAAGCCGACAGATGTGCAAGCTTTAGCCGCGGTTCTTCATCGTTGGCATACAGATTCAGCATTCTTGGGGCCATATGGTGTGCCTCTGGAGCTGCCCATTCGAGGAACTAGCACAAGGACCTTTTTTGAGCTTGTAGCCGGTTCACCGATACAGATCGATCCGCAGAGTGCGTTTGAACAGCTGCTTTCCGCAGGAATGATTGCTAGATCAGGCGAGACGCACGTAAAAGTCTTGTCGCGCTCTTACGTAGTACCTGAGCCGCTATCGGCAGAGATGCTAGAGCACTTCGGTGCTTCGATGACGAATCTTGCATCGACGCTTCAATTCAATATGGATCCAAAGACTTCTCCAAAACGAATTGAGCGCTCAGTATTTCCCGCCGGCGGTCTTCCAGAAGAATGTCGAGAAGAGTTCGACGCATACGTGCGCGAACGTTCGCATGCGATGCTTTCGGAAATCGATGATTGGCTCGCCGGATTAGAGCGCCGCACGCTTAAACGGCCGGAAGAAAGAATTGAAACCGGAGTCAGCGTGTTCCAATACATCGCACCCAGTGACCTACCCGTGAACTTGACGCAACTAATTCGAGGAGATTCGAAGACTTAGTCGCTTTCCCTTTGTGCAAACCATGTGCGCTTTGACGCACCTGCTCCGAAGGGTTAACTTATGCCGGGAGGGGGCAGATCACTGAATGTCTGTGATCTGTGTCGCAGAATAACGATCCGGGGAAAGATTAAGTGAAAAGCGGTCCTCAGAATCTGCTAACCGGTCTGCTACCGGTAGCAGCCGCCGTTTTAGGACTTTCTCAACAGACGGTCGCGAGCCCACACATCACCAAGCCGACCCTGGTAGTTGCCCAGATTGAAGCGGTCAATTGCCAAGATCGATCGTTTCAGGCGCTCGGGCTTCAATTTCGGGTTGCAGGCGAATTTGTTCTCGCGGGAATTTGCGACCCCTCGGCCGATAACTCGGTGAGATATGCGTCAATTTCCGCGGTTGCCGGCGACGACGGCGCACTTGTCGCAACTACGGTTTCTTCCCTTGGCATTCAGTACATTCCTGGGGTCTCTCCGGTCTACATCCTCGGTGACGTTTCAATCAGCAGGGCAGATGTGGCTTCGTTTGCGATTGCTGGAAGCACACCGATATCAATTGCCACTTCGTCTCCGCGCTTGGGCGAACGTGTTGAGGTCATCGGCACTCAACCGCAAATTGGCGGCACGATTGTCGCCGCCTCGGTGCACACAATTGACGCAGTCAGCTTGGTAGAAGGTCAGGCGAGTGAGATTGTGGGCTCCGGTTCGTCGATGAACGCAATCATCGGCTCTGGAGCTCAGACGAGCGCAATTATCGGCTCCGGTGTTTCGACAAGCGCGATCGTCGGTTCCGGGTTTCGATCCAATGCGATAGTCGGATCCGGCGTATCGACCAACGCAATCATCGGCTCTGGCGTGCAGACGAGTGCAATTATCGGCTCCGGTGTCTCGACAAGCGCGATCGTCGGTTCCGGAATTCAAACCAACGCGATCATTGGGTCCGGCCCATCGACCAACGCAATAATCGGCTCTGGAGTGCAGACGAGCGCAATTATCGGCTCCGGTATCTCGACAAGCGCGATCATCGGTTCCGGAATTCAAACCAATGCGATCATCGGGTCCGGCGCATCGACCAACGCGATCATCGGTTCGGGTGCTCAATCGAACTAATTCGTGGGGTTTGGACCAATTCCGCATCTGACGCCGCCTCGCTCGATCTCATTCCCATAGTCTTCCAAGATTCGCGAAATTCACATTCGAGAAATTGGTGCATTTGCGCAGTTATTCGACTTGTCGAGCCTCTAAGGCTTGCCGCTTCGAGTAACCCCATGAATCCATTATTCTCGGCCACCATATGGCCGGATCCCGCTCATCAAACCATCGGGCTGGTAAGCAAGCACCGAGAAGTTTGGCTCGGCATGTCAGCAATGCTTCGAGAGAGCTGGACCGGAATCTGGAGCGAGTTCTAGCTAGCCTGTCGCAATTGCTCGTTGCTTCAGGATATGGCTTTCATCGCACAGTTAGATTGATGAAAGTGGCTTATGTCTGCGCGGCGCGCGACCTTGAGAACTCCACAAGTAGAGCGTCGATTGCGCGAATTGCTGCCTCCACAGGTTTGACTCGAATAGAAGTCTCGAGGCTACTGCGGTCGAGCACTCGACCGGCAAAAGTAGAAACCAAGCCCCACAATCGCGCAGTGCAGGTCGCTCTTGGTTGGATTTCGGACGCTCGATACTCAAACGGGTCGGGTAAAGCTGTGTCGCTGCAATTCGACGGTCACCGAAAAAGTTTCTCAGAGCTTGTGAGGGCGTACAGCGGAGATATTCCTGCTAGGGCGATGTTTACCGAGATGAAACGTCTTCGAATGGTGCGACAAGAGAGAAGCGGGCTCATTCGCCTCATTCGTATGGAGGCACCTGTTCCCAAGGCAACAGTTTCCGCACTGCGCGCGATCCGACCCTTTGTGAGTCAGCTGGCGCTATTAAGCCAAATGCCACAAGACAACGAGTTCGTCTCAACTACAAATCACATCAGTTTGGGGTTTGAATCCCTACCACAGGCTCTCGCCTCGATTCGACTGCTTGAAGAACGAAAAGTCGCCTTCCTCGAAGCCATCGCACAACTGGGGGGCCATTCAGCCGACAGAAAGAAATATGGCATGCAGGTCACGGTCGCAGTGGCTGCCGCACGCCCTTCGCAAATACGTCGTAGAACGTCAAGGAAGAAGTAGGAAGGTAAGCCGATGCAACCTCAAAAGGAACGAGACCGCGAAACAGATTTCTTTCTAGGAAGCGCGATCACCCGATTGCTGGGACTCAAGCTGATAGCTGGCTCTACGGTCGAAGAGACCAAGTTCTTCGTAGACGAGTGCGTCGCAAAAGCTGCTTCGCTCGAAAAACGGCACAGCTCGAGGTCTCCATTTGATATCCACTCTATAGGAAGTGTGCTTCGAAGCTGGCACACCAATGCCGCATTTCTTCGGGCTGACGGAACTCCAAGGCCGTTAGGGGCGGAAAACAGACTGGAACTTCGAAAACTTGTCAGCCTGCATTTTCCAAGTAAGTCGTTCGATTCGGTATTTGCCACGTTAAAGAAGAGCAAGCTGATTAAGCGTTCACGCGGAAAGAAGTGGATTCCATCGGAAAGGCATGCACGTGTGCCGCAAGCGACAGCTGAAGTGATTCGTCACCTTGCAGAAGGCGTTGCTCGACTGGCGGAAACGGTTATGAAGAACACGCAGTCTGAAAAGAAGGAAGATTTGTTGTTTGAGCGAGCCTGCAAGGTATTTTACCTGCCCGTCTCCGAGGCACAGGCGTTTCGACACTACATGCAAAAGCAAGGAGTCGCATTCCTCGAAGCGGTAGACGATTGGCTCGAAACTAGATCCGCACGCTCAGCCGGCACTCGCAAGAAAACCTGCTCCGCAGGTGCGTTTGCATTTGCATTTATAGATGACAAACGGCCGTTGACTACAAAGCTGCGCCGCTCACGTGCGCGATCTCCGACTAGTTTCGAGGCAGCTCATCCCTCAACGCCCGCCGCAAAATCTTCCCGACGTTCGTCTTCGGCAGATCGGTCCTGAAGTACACGTACTTCGGCACTTTGTATCCGGTGAGCTGATCCTTGCAGTGATCGATGACCGCCTGCTCGGTGAGGTTCTGGTCCTTCTTCACCACGAACAGCGCCACGACTTCGCCTGACTTCTCATCCGGCTGCGCAATCGCTGCGGCTTCGAGTACGCCGGGATGTGTGACGACGACGCTCTCGACTTCGTTCGGATAAACATTGAATCCGGACACGAGGATCATGTCCTTCTTGCGATCTTCGATGTACACGAGCCCGCGTTCGTCGATGCGGCCGATATCGCCGGTGCGCAGCCAGTCCTTGCCGATCATCACCTGCGCGGTTTCATCAGGTCGATTCCAGTAGCCGGCCATCACCTGTGGGCCCTTCACGCAGATCTCGCCGACCTGGTTGATGCCAAGTTCGTTGCCGTCGTCGTCGCGAATCGAAACATCCGTCGACGGAATCGGGAATCCGATCGAACCGTTGAAGTCCTCGCCGGGTAGATTGATGCACGCCGCGGGAGAGGTCTCGGTCAGGCCCCAGGCCTGCGTGAGCACGTTGCCGGTCACTTCCTTCCAGCGCTTCGCAACGGCTTCCTGTACGGCCATTCCGCCGCCAAGCGACACCTGCAGCGAACTGAAATCCACCTTGTCGAAACCGGGCGTGTGGAGCAGGGCATTGAACAGCGTATTCACGCCGCTGATGAAAACAAACTTGTACTTCTTGAGCTCCTTCACGAACGCCGGGAAGTCCCGCGGATTCGTGATGAGGATGTTCCGCCAGCCGAGGCGCACGAACAACAGGCAGTTAGCCGTCAACGCGAAGATGTGATACAGCGGCAGCGCGGTGATCAGCGTCGCGGGATCGCGTGGGAACGAGGGATTGATCCACTCGAGCGCCTGGAGCACGTTCGCAACCATGTTGCCGTGCGTGAGCATCGCGCCTTTCGCGACGCCGGTCGTTCCACCGGTGTACTGCAGAAACGCGATGTCCGAATGATCGAGGCTCACCGGCTTCATCCGCACGGTGCTGCCTTCCTTCAATGCCTGCTTGAAAGTCTTTGCGCCGGGCAGGTTGAACGGCTTCACCTGTTTGCGCTTCTTCCGCACCACCCAGTTGACGATGGCGCCCTTCGGAAACCCGAGCATCTCGCCGACGCTCGTGACCACGATATGCTTGATGTTCGTGTGCTTGATCACTTCCTCGAGCACGTGCGCGAAGTTCTCGAGGATGACGATCGCGGTCGCGCCGGAATCCACGAGCTGGTGCTCGAGTTCGCGCGCCGTATAGAGCGGGTTCGTATTGACCACGGTCATGCCGGCGCGCAGCGCGCCGTGCACGGCGATGGGGTATTGCAGGAGGTTCGGCATCATGATGGCGACGCGATCGCCCTTCTGCAGGCCGCACGAGTGCTGCAGGAACGCGCCGAATTGAGCCGACAGGATGTCGAGTTCGCCGTAGGTGAGCGCCTTGCCCATCTGGACGTACGCATCGCGCACGGCGTGCAGCGCAAGACCGCGCTCGATCAGTTCCTTGAGGGACGGGTATTCATTGACGTCGATCTCGGAGCGAACCCCGGGTGGATACGACTTGAGCCAATGTTTTTCCACGATACCCCCCCGTCGACAGTGAGGTATCGAGGCTAGCCTTTGGGTTTGCCGGGAGCAACTAGCAGCGGTTTGAGCTTGGGCCACAGGTTCTCGAGCATCTGCGGCTGGCCCTTGGCGTTCGGATGAATTCCGTCCTCCTGCATGAGCCCGGGTTCGAGCGCGACCTTGTCCAGGAAGAACGGCACGAACGGCAAGGAATATGTCCCGGCAAGGTCGGCGAACATGTCGCGGAATTGCTGGCCGTAGCGCGGCCCGTAGTTAGGCGGGATCACCATGCCGACGAGCACGACTCGCGCCTTGGCGTCGCGCGAAAGTTCGATGATCCTTCGCAGGTTCTCGCGGCTCGTGGCGAGCGGCAGGCCACGCAGGCCGTCGTTGCCGCCGAGCTCCACGATGACGATGTCGGGCTTGTGAGTCTCCAGCGCACGGGGCAGGCGGGCGAGACCCCCTTGAGTCGTTTCACCGCTGATGCTGGCATTGACCACGCGGTATCCGTAACCTTCCTTGGCGAGTCGCTGCTCAAGCAGTTTTACCCAGCCCTCCTGAAGCTTGATGCCATACCCGGCGCTCAGGCTGTCGCCAAGCACGACAACGGTGCGCGGGGAAGCATTGGCGGCGCTCGCCGTGGTTGCCCACGCCAGCGACAATGCCAGTAACAACGCCAACTGAAAAAACCTGATGAGCGTACTCAAAGCCGAACACCTCACAAAAAAGGTTAGCAGTCCCGAAGGCGTGCTGACCATCGTCAACGATGTCTCCTTGGACATCGCCGCCGGTGAATCAGTTGCCATCGTGGGAGCTTCCGGGGCCGGCAAATCGACCCTTCTCGCGCTGCTGGCCGGCCTCGATGAACCGACTTCCGGACGCATAACCCTCGCCGACGCCGACTTGACGTCGCTCGACGAAGATGGCCGCGCACGCCTGCGCGCGGAGCGCGTGGGTTTCGTGTTCCAGTCGTTTCATCTCGTCCCGTCGCTGACCGCCGTGGAAAACGTCATGCTTCCGCTCGAGCTCGCCGCCCGGCGGGATGCGCGCGAGGCGGCCATAGAAACCCTGAACCGCGTGGGTCTCGAACACCGCACCGGCCATTACCCGCGCCAACTTTCGGGCGGCGAACAGCAGCGCGTGGCCATCGCGCGCGCGTTCGTCACTCGCCCGGCGGTGCTGTTCGCGGATGAGCCGACGGGCAATCTCGATACACACACCGGCGAGCGCATCGTCTCACTGTTGTTCGATCTCAACGCGCAATCGCACACCACGCTCGTCCTGGTCACGCACGACCGCGCGCTCGCGGAACGCTGTGGTCGCGTGCTTCACATGGATTCCGGCTCGTTCGCCCCGGCATGAACGCTCTCGGCATCGCCCTTCGCACGCTGCTCCGCGAGTGGAAATCCGGAGAGCTCGGCGTGTTGCTGCTCGCGATCACCGTCGCGGTCGCGGCACTGACCGGCGTGGGATTCCTCACCGACCGCATCGGAATCGCGGTCGACAACCAGGCCGGCGAAGTGCTTGCCGCGGACCTCGTGCTCGAATCCGCGCAAGCCATCGACGACACGGCTACTGCCGAAGCGACGAAGCGCGGCATCCAGTACACGCGCAAGACGGGAATGCTGAGCGTCGTGTTCAACGGCGACGCCAGCCAGCTCTCGGCACTGCGGGCGATGTCGCCGGGTTATCCCTTGCGCGGCAAGGTGCTGATCTCGGATGAGCCTTTCGGTTCTCCACAACAGGCTACGACCATCCCGGATCCGGGTGAGGCGTGGCCGGAATCACGCCTCGCGGTCGCACTCGGCGCCGGCATTGGGAGTGAAATCACGATCGGCGCGAGCACGTTCCGCGTCTCGAAGATCCTGATCTCGCGTCCCGATCAGGGCGCGACGTTCGTGGAGCTGGCGCCGTCGATCATCATCAACGACGTGGACCTCGAGGCAACGCAACTCGTCCAGCCGGGCAGTCGCATGCGCTTCTCGCGCCTGTTCGCGGGAAATCGCGAGGACATCAAGGCGTTCCGGGAATGGCTCGAGGCCAACAAGCAAAGCTCCGAGCGCCTGATCGACGTAGAAGAGACGGCGCCGCAGATCAAGAACGCGATCGACCGAGCCGGGCGATTCCTGAGCCTCGCGAGCCTCGTGGCCGTACTGCTTTGCGCGATCGCGGTCGCGATGGCCGCGCGGCGCTACGTGCACCGCCATCTCGATTCGGTGGCGTTGATGAAGACCCTCGGCGCCACGCGCGGATTCACGCTCTCGGTCAGCCTCATCCAGCTCGCGATCGTCGGACTCATTGCCGCGATCCTGGGCTCTCTCGTGGGCTTCGGAGCGCAGGCCTGGCTGGTGATCGCGCTGCAGGGCCTGCTGAAAGGCGAACTCCCGCCGCCGGGCGTGGCGCCGCTCATCGTCGGATTCCTGACGGCCATCGCGGTCCTCGCCGGATTCGCGTTGCCGCCGCTGCTGCAGCTTTCGCGCACACCGGCCTTGCGCGTATTGCGCCGCGACGTGGGTCCGCCGCAGCCTCTCGTGATACTCGCATTCGGGCCGGCCGTGCTCGCAATCGCGTTCCTCATCTACTGGGTGGTGCGTGACGTCGCGCTGTTCATCGGCTTCGTCGTGGGGCTCGCTGCCTTCGTCCTGGTCGTCGCGACCGCGGGCTGGGCGCTCGTCAAACTAACTACCCGGCTGCGCGGCGGCGTCGGCGTCTCGTGGCGATACGGCATCGCGAATCTCGGTCGCCGGCGCACGGAAAGCGTCGTGCAGCTCACCGCCTTTGCGCACGGCATCATGATGTTGCTGCTGCTCGCGGTGGTGCGCAACGATCTGCTGGACGACTGGCGGCGCAGCCTGCCGGCGGACACGCCCAACTTCTTCTTCATCAACATTCCGCCGGACGAACGCGATGCATTCGCGCAATTCCTGAACGAGCGGGGCGCGGAGCGCGCGCAGGTCATGCCGATGGTCCGCGCGCGCATGACCCACATAAACGGCAAGCCGATCGACGACATCCAGTTCGCGACGCCACGCGGCAAGGAATTTGCGACGCGCGATCAGAACATCACCTGGACAGAGACCCTGCGTCGCGACAACGAGATCACCGCGGGTCACTGGTTCACTGTCGACGATGCGGGCAAACCACTCGTGTCGGTATCGACCGAATACATGGAGGAACTGAAACTGAGCCTCGGTGACGAGCTCGAATTCGACATCGCCGGCGAGACACGGACCGCGAAGATCTCGAGCGTGCGCAAGGTGAAGTGGGACAGCTTCCAGCCGAACTTCTTCCTGATGTTCGCGCCGGGCCTGCTCGAGGGGTCGCAGGGCACGTGGATGACGGCCGCGCACATGCCGGCGAAGGATCCGCGCACGATCTCGGAACTGGTGCGGCGTTTCCCGAGCGTGTCCGTGTTCAACGTCGACGAGCTGCTGGCGCAGGTGCGCGGCGTCATCGACAAGGCGCTCGCCGCCGTTCAAAGCGTTTTCCTGTTCACGCTCATCGCCGGTCTCGTCGTGCTGATCGCCGCCGTGCAGGCGAGTCGCGAGGAACGCCGCTACGAAAGCGCGATGCTGCGCACGCTGGGCGCGAGCCGCGGCACGGTGCTCAAGGGATTGCTGGCCGAATTCGCCACGCTCGGCGTGCTCGCGGGCATTCTGGCCGCGGCGGGCGCGTCGATCGCGGGATACCTGGTCGCAAGGCGCATGCTGCAGATCGAATACAACGGCGACCCCTGGGTGTGGATCTACGGCCTCGCCGGTGGTGGCCTGCTCGTGTGCTTCGCCGGCTGGCTGGCAACTCGCTCGGTGGTGAACCAGCCCCCCGTGCTCACGTTGCGGGGCGCGGGGTGAAGACGCAGCACACGCCGCGGCGCCGTCCGATGGTCGGATGGTTCGATCCGCGCGTGCTGGCCCACTCGGCCTACCTGGTCGCGATCTCGAACGTTTTTGGCCGCCACTCGGACACGCGGCTCATCGAGGCTCTGGCCAGCCAGCCGCAGAACGAGTTCGACTATTCGCAGGCGACGGGCGATTTCTGGCTCGACTACGTCGCCGACATCGGCGACGGCTGGAATCCGACCTATGCAATCGCCGATGCGATCGCGCAGCCGGAACTCGAAGTCGCCGACGACGATGGCGCTCGCGTGAAGACGCATCCGGGCCGCGTATTGATCTTCGGCGGCGACGAGGTGTACCCCTATCCGACGCGCGCCGAATACGATATGCGCACGGAAACGCCGTATCGACAGGCGTTCGCGGGCCGCGAACGACCCGACTTGTTCGCGATCCCCGGCAACCACGACTGGTACGACAGCCTGATCGCGTTCTCGCGCACGTTCTGCCGGCCCGAGCGCGGCTTCGCGACCTGCCGTACGCGGCAGACGCGCAGCTACTTCGCGCTCAAACTACCCGCCAACTGGTGGCTGTTCGCATTCGACCTGCAGCTCGGACAGGAGCTCGACGAGCCGCAGGTGCAATACTTCAAGAAGGTCGGCGCGCTGCTCGACGACCAGACGAAGATCGTCGCCTGCGTGCCGGAGCCGCGCTGGATTCTCGAGGACGCCTATCCGCGTCACGAGAGTTACGAGGAGGAATCCACGCGGCAATTCCTCGAGCGGCAGGTCCTGAATCGCAGGGTGAGCGTGTACCTCACGGGCGATCTTCATTACTACAAGCGCCACGACAACGCGGAAGGCGTGCAGAAGATCACCTCCGGCGGCGGCGGCGCATTCCTGCATCCGACGCACGCGCCGAAGACGCACGTGCTGCGCGACGGCTTCGTGCAGAAGGCCGTCTATCCGGACGAAGAAACCTCGCGCGGGCTTTCGTGGCGAAACCTGCGCTTCCCCTTCCGCAATCCGAAGTTCATGTGGCTGCCCGCCTTTCTCTACGCGATGTCGGCGTGGCTCGCATCGGCGAGCCTCCAGGCCGCCGACGTCGTCGATCTACCGACCGCGCTGAGCCGCTCGATCAATGCAAGCATTCGCGATCCGCTCAACGGGATGTGGCTCGTGGGGATCATCGCCTCGTTCATCTTCTTCACCGACACGCATGCGCGCTGGTGGCGCATCCTCGGTGGCGTGGGTCACGCGTTCGCGCACCTTGCCGCGGCCTTTCTGGTCGGCTGGCTGTCGCTGCTCGCGACCGTAAACCTGCTGCACATGAGCTTCGGCAGCGTGGTCCAGCTGCTGACGTCGGGCCTCATCACGTTCGTGCTGGGCGGCCTCGCCGGTGGGTTCATCATGGGACTCTATCTACTCGTATCGGTGCGGTTCCTGGGAAGGCATTCGAACGAGGCGTTCTCCGCGCTGCGCATCCAGGACTTCAAGCAGTGGCTGCGGCTGCGCATCGCTCCCGACGGAACGCTGACCATCTACTCGATCGCGATCGACACCGTGCCGCGGCGCTGGCGCGCGGCGACCCGCAATGGAGAAAGCACTATGGAAGCGGCGGATCCGCGCGCGACGAAGCCGCGGATCATCGACAATGTTACGATCAGGCCGTAAGCGGAATCAGCGGTTGACCGCGAACTTGTACCACGCCATCGGCAGGCTTTCGCGGCGCATGTTCAGGCCCTCGATCGTCACCAGGTACTCTCCCGGTCCGAACGCGCCCGCGTTCACCGACAAACGCAGGTGCCCATTCGAGTCCTTGTGGAGTCCGTCGATCTCGGCCACGCGGCCCTGATCGACGCGAACGATCGAAACCTTGAACGTCGTGAACTTCGTCCACGACATGTTGACCTTCATCTCGGCGAATTCGCCCCGGTTGACGGATACCGTCGCGCGTGAGGGCGGTCCATTGCGGCCCGGTTCGACGATGATCCGTCGCTTGGAAGTCGAAGGGGCGATCGGACGTTCCTGGTTGTCCTTCTGCAGCTTCGCGACCTGGGTATCGCGGTTCGACACCTGCATCGCGAGCACCACGCAACCGATCAGGGCGGCGACGGCGAGCCCCGCGGCGATGAAACCGAAGATCGGTTTCTCCCAGAATTTCTTTTCCTTCTCCGCCCAGGGCTCGGCGATACCCGCGGCATCGAGCAGACGCAGGCCCGCGTTCACTCGATCGGGCAATCCGATCTCTTCGACGAGCTCGGGACGCGCGCGAATCAGTCTTTCGAAATCGGTGACGCCCTTGGGCGGCAGACGGCCGGCGAGATAACGCTCGACGATCTGGTTCTTGATGATGAACTCACGATCCATGGCAGGCGCGGCCGGGCCCGTGCCGGGCGTCCGGTTTACGCCAGAGGAATCGATACGATTCGCAGCTTCCATCGTGGTCCAAGGTTCCGCACGTTCATGACCAAATCATCCTGCCTGGCCGTGGCGAGGCGCACGCGGCGGAGGAACGCCAGGCGCCATTCGGGCTGACATCTGCCGTTGGTCCTGCAGGATCGCACGCGGATATGCTGCGATTCTTATGTCCAGATGCCGCTGCGCCGGTTCACATTCCGTTCATTGGCTCCGGGCCATCATGCGACGCAGTTCGCATTTTGCCGAGCGGCTGCGAAGACAGACCGCGCCGCGCCGCAACGACGTTAAAAACCTGTCTGAATAACGAGGTTCCCGCATACATGAAGTCCCTGAAGAATCCGCTCGCGACGGCCGTGGCGGCCGCCTGCCTCGGTGCCGGCACGCAGTCCCTGGCGGCCGAATCGCAAACCGCGATCACGATCTACAGCACCGCTCAGCCTGGCGGAATCTCCGCGGAGCTCTATCGGCCGATGCCCGGGCAGGGCGTGCCGAATGCGATGTCGGTGCCCGGTTACGCGCTGGTGCGCGACGAGCGCGACATCAAGCTCAAGCAGGGGCGCTCTCAACTGTCATTCACGGAGGTGGCCGCGCTGATCGATCCGACGACGGTGACGTTCACGTCGCTCACCGAGCCGGCGACGCGCGTGCTCGAGCAGAACTTCCAGTTCGATCTCGTGAGCACGCAGAAGCTGCTGCTCAAGTTCATCGACAAACCGATCACGGTCGACAAGACCGTGGGAAACAGCGTGACGCAGATCAGTGGCACGTTGCTCTCGGCGAGCGACGGCATCGTGCTGCGCGGTAACGACGGATCCATCTACACGCTGCCGGCATACTCGAGCGTGCGCTTTCCAGAACTGCCGGGCGGCTTCAACACCAAGCCGACGCTGGTGTGGGACGTGGCCTCGCCGTCGGGCGGCACGCACAAGTCGCGCGTCACCTACCAGACGGGCGGTATCACCTGGTGGGCCGACTACAACCTCGTGTTCGACGAAGGCGCGGACGCGAACAGCGGTTTCCTCGACATGTCGGCGTGGGTGAGCATCATCAACATGTCGGGCGCGGCGTTCGACAACGCGAAGCTCAAGCTCGTCGCGGGCGACGTGCATCGCGTGGAGCCTCAGGTCGACTACAAGATGCGGCGCGAGGTCCTCATGCGCGCCGCGGCGGCGCCGGAGGCCGACACGGGCTTCACGGAGAAGGACTTCTTCGAATTCCACCTGTACACGCTCGGCCGCCCGACCACCCTACCTAACAACTCGACCAAGCAGATCGAGCTGTTCGACCAGGCGAAGAAGATTCCGGCCAAAAAGATCCTGATGTACGACGGCGCGCCGCAGGTCTACCTGTACCAGGATCCGTACGTCAGCCGCGACGCGGGTTCGCCGATGAACAAGAAAGTGGACGCCTACCTCGAGTTCAAGAACGACAAGCAGTTCGGACTCGGCGTGCCGCTGCCGGCGGGCCGCCTGCGCGTTTCGAAACTCGACGATGCTGACGGCAGTCTCGAATTCATCGGCGAGGACAAGATCGATCACACCCCGAAGGACGAGCACGTCCGCGTGAAGCTCGGCTCGGCATTCGACGTGGTCGGCGAGCGGCGGCAGGTCAGCTTCTCGGTCGACACGACCGCGAAGTGGATGGAGGAAGAAATCGAAGTGAAGCTGCGCAACCACAAGTCGCAGCCCGTCGAGGTCGTGGTGAAGGAGAATCTTTACCGCTGGAGCACCTGGAAGATCCTGGCCAAGACGCACGAATTCCAGAAGGAAGATGCCCGCACGATCACTTTCCCGGTGAAGGTTGCGAAAGACGGCGAAGCCGTCGTCCGCTACCGCGTCCGCTACACCTGGTAGGACCAGCGCTAGTGGGCTCGCGGGCGCTTGAGGAAGTACTCGACCTTGTCGCGATAGGTGCGCGACAGCTTCAGTTCCTGGCCGCCTTCGAGGCGCAGGAAATACTCGCCGTTCATGTGCGCTCGCAGCGATTTCACGCGCGTGAGATTCACGATGGTGGAGCGATGCACGCGCTGGAAGAGCCGCGGGTCGAGCAGCGATTCCATCTCACGCATGGTCGCGCGCAGGATGTGAGTGTTGCCCTGCGCGTGGATGCATAGATAGTCGCCGGCGGCGTCCACCCACTCGATGTCGCGTACCGGCACGCGCACGGTTTCGCGACCATTGCGTATCGGCAGCCAGTTGGGCGGCGTTTCGGGCGCCTTCGCGGGTTGTCCCGGTTCGATCTCGCCGCTGCCGCGCAGCTCCGCGAGCAGGTTCACGAGCTGGTTGCGTTCGGCAATCGCGGTGCGCTGCTCGAGCAGCTCGCGCACGTGCTGCAGCGTGGCCGCGAGCCGTGCATCGTCGACGGGCTTGAGCACGTAATCGATCGCGCGCGCCTCGAAGGCCTGCACCGCGTAGCGGTCGTACGCCGTCACGAACACGATCATCGGCAGCTCGTGCGGCTGCAGCTCGGCCAGCACGTCGAACCCCGAGAGTCCGGGCATCTGGATATCCAGGAACACGAGATCCGGCCGCTGCTCGCGGATCGCGTTCAACGCCTCGCGGCCGTTGCTGCAC
>JAEYUC010000025.1 GCA_023433705.1 Pseudomonadota bacterium | reverse complement strand
GCGGAAGGCCTGGTCGAAGATCCGGGCGATCGTGCGCAGATTTTCGAGTTCGCGTTGCGCCTCGCCTTCGCGGTCACGTTCGATCGGCCGGCTGGCCGCGCTGCCTGCATCCATGTCTAACTACCCTCCGGCGCGAGCGCCGCTATTTCCTTTTCGAGCACGGGGTTGAATCTCCCCGGGTCTTCCATCATCAGGAAATGCCCGGAGTCCGGCAGTATCGTCGCGCGGAACTTCGGGACGACCTTGCGTATTCGTACCTCGTTGAGCGGCTCGCCGAGGTCGGAATTGATCGCGACGACGGGTACGTCGATTTCCTTCAGCGACTCGGTGAAGTCGTACTCGAGCACCGCGCGCAGTGCCGGCACCGCGACCTGTGGCGGCGACAGCGACATGTCATACGCGACCTTGTTGGCCAGCGTGCGGTCGCCGCCGGTCGGGAACAGGTGATCGCTCACCAGCGTGCGCGTCTGGGCGATGAAGTCGGATTCGAACGGTTTCACGATCGCGTCGATCTGCGCGCGGGTCGGTGTCGGTGCGCCGATCGTCTTGAACGTGTCGACGCCGATGATGCCGATCACGCGGTTCTTCATGAGCCGCGCGGCTTCGAGCGACACCGGCCCGCCCATCGAATGGCCGACCAGGATCAGCTTCTCGGCAGGCACCGCGCCGAGCGCGCTGGCGACGTCCTGTCCGAATCGCGCGATCGACCAGTCGGTGCGGTTGGCGCTCGAGCCGCCATGACCCGCGAGGTCCACGGTGACGACGAGGTGCTTCTGCTCGAACAGCGGCACCTGCTCGCGCCAGT
The DNA here is from genome assembly GCA_023433705.1 of Pseudomonadota bacterium. GTDB lineage: Bacteria > Pseudomonadota > Gammaproteobacteria > Steroidobacterales > Steroidobacteraceae > CADEED01. Next base: position 76,746 of record JAEYUC010000025.1, on the reverse strand, counting down.
AGTTGGAGTCACCGGACCAGCCGTGGATGAACACCAGCGCGGGCTCGCCGCTGCCGTACACGCGGTACTGCACGTGCACGCCGTCCGGGGCGATCGCGATGCGCGGCGCACCTTCGGTGGGCGCATTGCTGGCGGCGGGAGCGGGTGGTGGCGGGGCCTCGGGCTCGGGCTTGCTGCAACCGGTGAGGACGAGCGCGGCCACGAGCGCCGGCGGGATTGCGGAGACGAATGAACGCATTCTCACGACTTCAGCAAATCTCCATCGGAAAGGCGACAGGGTAACCCTCAAGCGAACGAGGCCGCGTAATCGGCGATGGCGAGCGCCGATGTGAGGCCCGGGCTCTCGATTCCAAGCAGGTTCACGAGGCCCGGCAGTCCGTGATCGGCGACAGATTCGATGCGGAAATCCGGTTGCGGTTCGCCCGGGCCATGCAGCTTCGGCCGGATGCCCGTGTAGTCGGGCGTCAGCGCGCCATCCGCGAGATTCGGCCAGTAGCGGCGGATCGCCGCGTAGAACAGCGGCGCGCGCGCGGCATTCACCGAGTAGTCGATGCGATCGATCCATTCGACGTCGGGGCCGAATCGCACGCGTTTGCCCAGGTCGAGCGTGGCGTGGATGCCGAGTCCCGCCGCATGCGGCACCGGGTAGATGAGATGTTTGAACGGCGACCGTTGCGCGACGGTGAAATAGTTGCCGCGGCCGTAGCGCAGCTTCGGGATGCGCTCGCCCGGGTAGCCGTCGATGCGCGACAGCAGGTCCACCGCGCCGAGGCCGGCGCTGTTCACCACGAATCGCGCCTCGATTTCCGTGGCCGCGGCTCCGCCGGTTTCGAGCAGGAAGCCGTCCGTCAGCCGTTCGAGGCTTTCGACGCGGCAGTCGCACACGAGCGTGCCGCCGGCGTTTTCCATGTCGCCCTGGAGCGCCAACATGTATGGATGCTGGTCGACGATGCCGCTCGTCGGGCAATGCAGCGCCGCCGTGCAGCGCACTTCCGGCTCCATCTTGTGAGCCTCGGCCGCCGAGATCATGCGCACGCCGTAGACGTCGTTGATGTGCGCGCGCTCGAGGAGGTGCATCAACACTTCCTCTTCTTCGTGTCCGTTGGCGACGATGAGCTTGCCGCAATCCTGGTGTTCGATGCCGCGCGCCTTGCAGTACTCGTACAACGCGCGATTGCCGGCCACGCAGAAGCGCGCCTTGAAACTGCCCGGGGTGTAGTAGATCCCCGCGTGGATCACGCCGCTGTTGCGCGCCGAGGTCGCGGTACCGGGATGTGCCTCGGATTCGAGCAGCAGCACCTCGCGGCCGGCGAGAGCGAGCGCGCGCGCGGTCGCGAGTCCCACGACTCCAGCGCCGATCACCACGCAGTCCACCCGATCCGCCATATACTCAATCTATCATGCAGACATCGCCGATCCGCCGATCATTCGCGGTTTTACTTTGCGTGTTCGTTTTCGCCGCCTGCTCGCGCAGTGACGATCCACCGGTCCTGCAGGCGACCGTACGTTCCGTGGCGCTGTCGAGCGCCAGCGGCGATGTCGGTGCGCGGCTGCGGGACTGGGGATATCAGCCCGTGACGTTCGCCGCTAACTATCCGGGGACCACGCGTGTGCATGCGCTGCTGTGGCAAGTCCCCGAAGAAGTGGTCGAGAAGTCGCTGGAATTCGCGGCGCCCGCCAGGGTGCCCGCGCACGCGCGCGTGCTGGTCGTCGAGTCGTCTGCCGAGCGACCCGCTGCGTCCGGCTCGGACCTCGAGAAGTTCTACCGCGGCGTGCTCGGCATCGATGTGCCGCGTTTTCCCGCGTCCGCCGAGCTTTCCGACGGTGCGCGCGTACACGCCTGGACGATGGCGGTTCCGGACATCCTCGAAGCGCGCAACCGCCTGCGCGAGGCGAACGTGCCGGTGGTTTTCAACCCGGTGGCGCTGACGAGTCCGGTCTTCGGGGATCACAAGATGCTCGCCATCCGTGCGCCCGATGGCGTCATCGTCGAGCTGATCGAAACGACCGCTAACTGAGCCGGCGCAGGACCTTTCCCGGGTTCATGATCCCGTTGGGATCGAAGGCCTGCTTCACGCGGCGCATGAGCTCGAGCTCGACCGGATCAGCGTAACGTTCGAGCTCGGACACCTTGAGCTGGCCGATGCCATGTTCGGCGCTGAAACTGCCGCCGAACTCGCGCACGATGTCGTGGATCGCGCGTTTCAGCCGGGGTTCGGCGGAAAGCAGATCCGTGGCCTGCGTTCCCTGGCGCTGGTTGATGTTGAAGTGCAGGTTGCCGTCGCCGAGGTGCCCGTACGCGACCAGCACTCCCTGCGGCACATTCGTGGCCACCCAGGCGCCCGCGCGCTCGATGAACTCGGGCACGCGCGACACGGGCACGGAGATGTCGTGCTTGAGGCTCGCTCCATCCTTGCGCTGCGCCTCGGGAATGGTTTCGCGCAGGCGCCAGAACGCTTCCCGTTCGCGCTCGCTCATCGCGACGCTGCCGTCGAGCACCCAGCCCGCTTTCGCGGCGTCGGCCAGCGACGTCTCGAGGATGGCGTCCAGCGAATCGTCGGCGCGCGGGCTCGAGAGCTCGCACAACACGTACCATCCGGCCGCGCTCGATAACGGATCGACCACGCCCGGAATGTGGCGGGTAGTGAGATCGATGCCGATGCGCGGAATGAGCTCGAACGAGCTCACGCAATCGCCGCTCGCCGCGCGCAGCGCGCCGAGCAGTTCCACCGCGGCGGACGGGTCGCGCACCGCGAGGAACGCGGTCGCGAACGAGCGCAGCGCAGGCTGCAGCTTGAGGCAGGCGGCCGTGATCACGCCGAGCGTGCCCTCGGCGCCCAGGAACAGCGACTTGATGTCGTAGCCCGTGTTGTCCTTGCGCAGGCCCGTGAGCGTGTCGAGCACGCGTCCGTCGGGCAGCACGACTTCGAGACCCAGCACCATCTCGCGCGCCATGCCGTAACGAATGACGTTGAGCCCGCCGGCATTGGTCGACAGGTTGCCGCCGAGCATGCAGCTTCCCTCGGCGCCGAGCGACAGCGGCAGGTAGCGGTCCGCGGCCTTCGCCGCGGCCTGCAGGTTCGCGAGGATGCAGCCGGCCTCGGCTATCATCGTGTAGTTAGCCTGATCGATGCCGCGCACGCGGTTCAGCCGCGCCAGCGACAGCAGGACCTGGCTGCCCGAATCGTCGGGCGTCGCGCCGCCGCAGTAGCTGGTATTGCCGCCCTGGGGCACGACGCCGATACGCCGCTCGTTGCACCAGGCGAGCACGCGCGCGACGGCGGCGGTGTCGGAGGGGGCCACGATGGCCAGGGCATTTCCGCGGTAGAGCGCGCGGTGATCGCGCAGCATGGGTGCGATCCGATCCGGATCCCTGACCACTCCGCCTTCGTCGAGTAGTTGCGCCAGCTGGCGCGCCATGTCGGCCGTTTCATTCATCGCGGAATCATAGCCCGCGATATCCGGCGGGCGGATGATTTAGGATGGCGCATGACCGAGAACCCATACGCTCCACCTACCTCCCAGGTCGCCGACGTCGAACCGGGAAAGCCGCTGCCGCGGCCGCGCGCGGTGAATCTCGCGATCCAGTTGTTCTGGATTTCGGTGGTGATCACCCTGCCGCTCTGGTTCGTGGACGGCGATGCGGACACGAGCGAGCCGGGCATTTTCCTGGCGCTCGTCGTCGGCTGGATTTTCGCGGTGGCCATGATGGCGTTCTCCGTCTGGGTGATCGTGTCGATCGGCCGCGCGCGAAACTGGGCGCGTATCACGTACCTGGTCCTGGCCGTGGTGGGTTGGCTCTTCCTGATTTCGGAGTTGCCGGGATTGTTTGCCATGCCCTGGTATTACTGGTCCGGTTTCCTGGCGAATGCAGCGCTCGACGTGGCCATCGTGGTGCTGCTGTTCACGCCGGTCGCGAGCGCATGGTTTCGTGCCCGCGGGCGTGGTTAGCGCGCCGGTCTCGCGCGATGTCTCACAATCCTTATACGCCGCCCGGCGCACCTATCGAAGACATCGAACCCGTGGCGCTGCCGACACCCTGGCAAGTCAGGGCGGCGGTGTGGTTGATCTGGATTTCGCTGGCGATCAGTGCGGTTTTCTATGCGATCGGACCAGACGATCCGGAACTCGGAGAGTTCCAGGATCTCGGAGAATCGTTTCTCCTGATCATCGCGTTGACCCTGGCAGGCGTGGTGATCCTGATGGCCCTGCTGAGCTACTTCATCCTGCGCGCGCACCGATGGGCGCGCATCGTCTATGCGGCGTTTGTCGTGCTGGGCCTGCTCGGCACGTTCGGCGGATTGATCGACGAGCTCCCGCCCGGCTGGCTCGAACGCGCCATTTACCTGCTGTCGATCTCCGTCGACGTGTCCAGCCTCGTGCTGCTGTTCACGCCGCCCGCGAACGCGTGGTTCGCGAAGCGGCGCGCACCAGCTCAGCCCTGAGAATTATTTGAGCTTCTGAATCCGGCGCGGATGATGATCGCGCATGGACACCGGCACGGGTTTCAGATCCCAGATGATCCCCATCCACGACATCATCTTGAGCAGGTAGTAAGTGATGTCGATCTCCCACCAGTAGAAGCCCTGGCGCGTCGAGCTCGGGTAGTGATGGTGATTGTTGTGCCAGCCTTCGCCGAGCGTGATCAAGGCGAGGAACCAGTTGTTGCGGCTCGAATCGCCGGTGCGGTAACGCTGCTTGCCGAACACGTGTGAGAGCGAGTTGATCGTGTAGGTGCCGTGCGAGCACAGCACCGTCGAGACGAAGAAGCCCCAGATGAGCATCTGCCAGCCGTTGGTGCCGAGGCCCGGCGCCCATTTTTCCAGCGCCACGCCGAGGAAGAACATGGACACGGCGAGCAGCACCGGCACGATGATGTCGAAGCGGTCGAGCCAGCGCAGCTCGGGAAAGCTCATGAGATCGCGCACGCGCTTGAGGTCCGGCGCGAAGCCTTTCTTCGACAGGAACCAGCTCATGTGCGCGCGCACGAAGCCGTGCTGGATCGGCGAATGCGCGTCTTCGGGCTTGTCGGAATACTGGTGATGATCGCGATGATGCGCGGCCCACCAGATGGGTCCGCGCTGCACGGCCGACGAGCCGAGCACGCCCATGAGGAACTGCGCGACGCGCGAGGTCTTGAACGACTTGTGGGAGAAGTACCGGTGGTAAAAACCGGTGATCGCGAACATGCGGATGAAATAGAGCGCGATGCAGACGATCAGCGCAACGGGGCTGACACCCACGACGAACACGAATAGACACGCCAGGTGCATGAGGATGAAAGGGGTCGTGCGGACCCAGTCGATGCGATCGGCGCCGGGCTGGTCCACCGAGGTCTCGAAACTGGAAGCGCGGCTGGTATCGAACCAGTGGAGCAGCGCGCGGCCGAAACGGGCGAGAGGATTCGAAGCCGTCGAAGTCTGTGCATTCATGCCTGGAATGGGTTCCTTTTCGGGTTGTTCAGCAAGCGGGCAGGGCCGAATGATCAGTCATCCGGCCCGCCGTTTGCATCGGAGCAAGTCGCGATTATCGAGCCTGCGAGACTTCGCTCGCGCCCTTCTGGAGCGCGGCAATGCGCTCGTCCAGCGGGGGATGGCTCATGAACAGGCGGCGCAGGCCCTGCGGGACGCCCCCGTTGATGCCGAAGTTGGCGAACTGGGCGGGCAGGGGATTAGGGGAATGCGCGCGCTTGAGGGCCTCGAGCGCGCCGATCATCGAGCGCGGTCCCGCAAGATAGGCGCCTCCCGCGTCCGCGCGGAACTCACGCTGCCGCGAGAACCACGCCACGATCATGCTCGCGAACAGGCCGAGCACGAGCTCCGCGACGATGACGGTCGCGAAGTAGCCGATGCCCGGGCCGCGGCTTTCCTGGTTGCCGCGCATGGCACCGTCCACGATGCTGCCGATGACGCGCGCGAGGAACACGACGAACGTGTTCACGACGCCCTGGATCAGCGTGAGCGTGACCATGTCGCCATTGGCGACGTGGGCGATCTCATGGCCGATGACCGCCTCGACTTCGTCGCGGCGCATGGAGCGCAGCAATCCGGTGCTCACGGCCACCAGCGACGCGTTTTTGCGCGCGCCGGTGGCGAAGGCGTTGGGCTCGGGCGAGTCGAAGATGCCCACCTCGGGCATCGCGATATGCGCCGTCTCGGCGTACTTCTTCACCGTCTCGAACAGCCACTGCTCGGCCTCGTTGCGAGGCTGGGTGATCACCTGCACGCCCATGGCGCGCTTGGCCATCCATTTCGACAGGGCGAGTGAAATGAACGCACCACCAAAACCGATGGCCGCCGCGAAGATCAGCAGGTTGACGTAGCTGCCGTAGCGGGCATCCAGGTACGGATCGAGACCGAACAGGTTGATCACGATCGTCAGCAGCAGGATGACTGCAAGGTTCGTGGCAAGGAAAAGGAATATACGTTTCATAGTCTTACGTCACTTCCGTCAAGTTTGTATGGCGCTTCGCGAGCGGCAGAACTGGCGGCGAGGTCGAACGAATTCAATCTCCCAGAAGGAAATCGAGCACGGCCTCGCTGTTGTCCAGCGGGAGCCTCACGCCCTGATAACCCGGCAGGGCTACGCCCTCAGGGGCCGCGACCGCCGCGATGTCAGGATCGTTCGAAGCCAGCGGGCTGCCCGTCCCGCGAAACACTTCGACCCGCCGCAGCCCTTCGAGTTGCTTGAAGCCCTCGACCAGCACGACGTCCACCGGCCGTAACTCGCGCAGGAGAATGGGCAAGGTAGCGGGCTCGCGGGAAGCGGCAATCCGTGCCCATCCGTTGTCGGAGGCAACGATGACCTCCGCGGCCCCGGCGATCCGGTGCCGATGGCTGTCCTTGCCGGGCGTATCGAGCTCGATGTCGTGGTGGTGCGTGTGCTTGATGGTCGAGACGGACAGGCCCCGGGCCCGCAGGGCGGCGATCAGCCGTTCTATCAGCGTCGTCTTGCCGCTGCCCTGGTGACCGACGATGGCGACGACCCGCATGCGCGTGGGGTCCCGGTCTAACTAGTAGTCGTCTTCGTCTTCGTCGTCGTCGAAATCGTCGTCGTCATCATCGTCGTCGTCTTCGTCTTCGTCCTCATCGTCGTCGTCGAAGTCGTCTTCTTCTTCATCGTCGTCTTCGTCGGCGTCGTCGGACCAGCCTTCCGGTTCCTCGGTGGGCTCGAGATCCAGTTCGTGCCAGGTGTCGAGATCGAGCTCCTCGATTTCACCGTCGAGGTATTCGATCTCCACGAGCTCGTCGTCCTCGTCCACGGACAACACGCGGAAGGTTTCGTCCTCTTCCTTGTTCTCGTACCACTTGCCGGGGACCGGTGCGTATTCTCTGCTCACAAACTAAAGCCTGGACTTCGAAGGTGGGGGGGCAGAGTTTAGGGGCTGCCTGCGAATGCGGCAACGGGCGGTATTGCGTAAGATTCCAGCCTTTCATGAATACCTCAACGCCTCTAACTCGTGCGCGCCGCATCGTGGTCAAGGTCGGATCGGCCCTGCTCGTGGATTCGTCCACGGGGCAGGTCAATCGAACCTGGCTGGAAACCCTCGTGGAGGACCTGCTGCGCCTGCGCGCGCGTGGGCAGGAGGTCGTGCTCGTGTCCTCCGGTGCCATCGCACTCGGACGCCGCGAACTGAAGCTTGCACCGGGAGTGCTCAGGCTCGAGGAGAGCCAGGCCGCCGCCGCCGTGGGTCAGATTTCACTGGCGCACATCTATAAGGAGTTGTTCGGTGCGGCCGGCGTGACCGTCGCCCAGATTCTGTTGACACTGGAAGACAGCGAGCATCGCCGGCGTTATCTCAATGCGCGCGCCACGCTGTCGCAGCTGATCGAACTCGGCACGCTGCCCGTCATCAACGAGAACGACACCGTGGCGACGACCGAGATCCGCTACGGGGACAACGATCGCCTCGCGGCGCGTGTCGCGCAGATGACGAGCGCGGACTGCCTGCTGCTGCTGTCGGACGTCTCCGGCCTGTACACCGCGGATCCGAATCTCGACGCGGGCGCGCGGCTCATCCCCGAGATCCGCGAGATCACGCCCGAAATCGAGGCAATGGGCGGTGGCTCGGCATCCGCGGTGGGATCCGGAGGAATGGCGACCAAGATCGCCGCCGCGAAGATCGCGACCAGCGCGGGCTGCGCCATGGCGATCGCCGCCGGCGCGCCGCTGCACCCCGTAAGCCGGCTGGAGGAAGGGGCGGACTGCAGCTGGTTCCTGCCCGCGTCCAACCCGGAGAACGCGCGCAAACAATGGATCGCGGGCGCCCTGCGTCCGAACGGCTCGATCACGATCGATGCCGGTGCGGTGCAGGCGCTGCGCTCGGGCAAGAGCCTTCTGCCGGCGGGCGTCACGGCGGTGCACGGGCGTTTCGCGCGCGGCGACACGGTGAGCGTCCTCGATCCCGAGGGGGTCGAGATCGCGCGCGGCATGGCCGCCTATAACGACAAGGAGGCCACCCGGATCCGCGGCAAACGCAGCGCCGACATCGAGGCGCTGGTGGGCTTTCGCGGGCGGGCCGAGATGATCCATCGGGACAACCTCGTGATCCTGCGCGTGGACGCCGGCTCGACGGCGTGATGTTAGAGTGACCCCATGAATGCCGTTGCCGAACAGACCCCCGCCTCCGACATCGCGAAAATGATGGACGGCCTCGGCCGCGAGGCCGTCGCCGCCGCCGCCGCGCTCGCCCTGGCGAGCACGGAGACCAAGAATCTCGCGCTCGCGAAGATCGCCGCGGCGATCCGCGCCAGTGTTCCGGAACTGCTGGCCGCGAATGCGCGCGACCTGGAAGCCGCGCGCGCCAAGGGCACTTCCGGCGCCATGCTCGACCGGCTCGCGCTCGACGCGAAACGCGTCGAGGCGATGGCGAAGGGCGTGGAGGAGATCGCGGCGCTGCCGGATCCCGTCGGCGCCGAGATCGCGCGCTGGAAGCGGCCCAACGGGCTCGACATCGCGCGCGTGCGCGTGCCGCTCGGCGTGGTCGGCATCATCTACGAGAGCCGTCCCAATGTGACCTGCGATGCGGGCGCGCTGTGCCTGAAGTCGGGCAACGCGGCGATCCTGCGCGGCGGCTCCGAGAGCGTGTATTCGAGCCGCGCGATCCACGCGTGCCTCGTCGCGGGACTGCAGGCCGCCGGCCTGCCCGCGGGCAGCATCCAGCTCGTGCCGACGACGGATCGCGCCGCGGTGGGTTACCTGCTTTCTTCGATGACGGAGTACATCGACGTGGTCGTGCCGCGCGGCGGCAAGAGCCTCGTCGCGCGCGTGCAGAGCGAGGCGCGTGTGCCCGTCATCGGCCACCTCGAAGGCATCTGCCACGTGTACGTCGACCGCGATGCGGATCTCGACATGGCGCGCGCGATCGTGAAGAACGCGAAACTGAGACGCACCGGCATCTGCGGAGCGGCGGAAACCCTGCTGGTCGACGCCGCCGGGGCCGACCGCCTGCTCGCGCCCATCGTGAAGGAACTGCTGGACGCGGGTTGCGAGGTGCGTGGCGACGCCGCCGTGCGGAAGGTCGATGCACGCGTCAAGAGCGCCACCGAGCAGGACTGGTCCACGGAATACCTGGACGCGATCATCTCGGCGCGCGTGGTCGACGGCGTCGATGCCGCCATCGCGCACATCGCGAACTACGGCTCGGCGCACACCGAGAGCATCGTGACGTCGAACGCGGCGACCGCGCAGCGTTTCCTCGACCGGGTAGATAGCGCGATCGTGCTGCACAACGCGTCGACGCAGTTCGCCGACGGCGGCGAGTTCGGAATGGGCGCGGAGATCGGAATCTCGACCGATCGTTTCCACGCGCGCGGGCCAGTCGGTGTCGAGCAGCTGACCTCATACAAGTACGTCGTTCGCGGCACCGGCCAGCTTCGTCCCGGCTGAATGGGGACATTCCTCGTTTCCTAACAAACGGGGACAGACCTGATGCTCTCGTCCTGCCTGCCGGAAGCCGAAATCACCTTGCACAGCTCGGCGCCGAAAAACAGCATCTGGCTGACGAACTTCATCCACAGCATTACGATCAGCACGGCGCCCAGCGCGCCGTAGGTGTTCATGCTGGCGCCGAAGCGCGCGAAGTAGAGCGTCAGGATTTCGGCGCCCAAAAACCAGCCGAACGTGCACAGCGCCGTCGCCAGGCGAACGTCGCGCCAGCGCATCTTCACCGGCGGCAAGACCTTGAGCAGGACGGCGAACATCACCGGAACGAAGAGCACTCCCAGCATCAGCTCGGGTACCCAGTCCATGACATCGCCGACGACGGGCACGTTTCGGAAAAGCCCGCCCAACCAGTGAACGATGCCCAGTACCAGCAGCAGCGCCAGCAGCATCGGCGCGCCCGCCAGCACCATCGTGAAGCCAATGGCCCGCTCGGCCAGCGTCTCGAGCATCGCGGTCCGCAGCGTGCCCGAGGCCAGTGGAGGAGTCTTTCCATGGATCGCGCGGAACGAGATGCGCAGGTGGTGGAACAGCAGCGAAGCGCCGAGCAACAGTCCTGCCAGGCTGATCACCGAAGCGAGCGTCGACTCCTGTTCGAGCCGCTCCAGGAGCCCGGCGATCGTGTCGCGCAATGGCGCGCCGAATGCCTGTTCCACCCCATCGAGCACATTCTGCGCCGTTTCAGCGGCCAGGTTCGACAGGCGCAGGAAGAGCCCGAGCGCCGCCAGCAGAAGCAGCACGAGCGGCACCATCGAGATGAGCGCGTAGTAGACGATCGCGTTCGCGAAGTAGCGCGCGTAGTCCTGCTCGTACTCGTGCCACGCGGTTCGCAGGACCCCACCGAGCGCCGACAATGACTTCGACAGGCGCAACGCCGACTCCGCGAGTGGAAGTGCGGAATGCTATGGGGAATCGCGCGGGCCGAGACATGCGACCTAGGACCTAGACGCTCGCGCCCCGACCCAGCTCTGTCCCCTTTTGCTAGGGATCGGGGGATGTCCCCATTTTGCGCAGCTTCGCGATTTCCGCGAGCGCCAGGCCGTGCTCGAGAAAGTAGACCACCTTGATGTTCACGAGCGCGGTGAAGTAGTCGCGCGCGAGCTGCGGCTCGCCGCGCGCCCAGTGCGCTTCACCGACGTAGAACAGCGCCTCGCAGAGCCGCTCGTCGGTGCTCGTGTTCGGCTGCGCGTTGTCCTCGTCGTCGCCGCGCTTCACCTGGTATACGAGCTCGTCCTCGGTGTATTCGCCGCGCAGGTACAGCAACATGGGCTGCGGCCATCCGTCGCCGGGCGTACGCGTGACGAACTGCGGATCCTTCACGCCGGCGCGCATCTGCGCGAGGTAGTACATCAGCTGTCCATACCCGGCCTGGTTGCGGTCGGGATCGCTCGAGGCCACGTATCGGAAACGCGCGACCGCGTCGGCCCAGCGCTCGTCGACGTAATCGAGGTTGCCGGCGAGTCGATTCGTGTTCACGGCGCGCGGGTCGATCGCGAGCGCGGAGTTGACGGCCACGCGCGCATCCGCATAGGCGCGTGCGTCGAATAGCGCGCCGGCGAGCGCCGCGAGCACGTCGGCGTCGCGCGGGCGGCACGCGTGGGCTCGGCGGTAGTCGCGCGCGGCGCCCGCGAAGTCGCCGAGCAGGCCGCGCTGGATGCCCACGGCGGCGTGTAATCTCGCGAAGCGGGTGGCGCCGATGCTCGACGCGCAGTCGGCATCCGGCGGTGGATTGGCGCGCTCGAGTTCGTGAATCGCTTCGCGCAGATCGGCGGTGTCGGCCGCGAGCCGCTCGCGACGGTCGCGATCCTGATGACGTTCGCGCGCGTATTCGAGTAGCGAACTGGCGCAGGCGGGCATCGCCGCGAGCAACGCCAGTATCGCCAGCATGACGCGGCCCGGGCGTTTCAAGCGGAGGACTTGAGGCCCTTGAGACCGCCGCGCAGCGAACGGCATTCGCGGAAGCCCTGCGATCGCAGCAGGTCGGCGGCGGCGCCGCTGCGTCTGCCGGTGGCGCACACCATGAGGTATCGCGCGCCCAGATCCAGGTTCGAGGCGCTCGCCAGTAGTTTGGTCATCGGCAGGTGCAGGAAGGGCTCGGCCGGCAGAGGATCGAGCGCGAGCTCGCGCGCATCGCGTACGTCGACCAGCGTGTAGCCCGCGCGTTGCGCCGCGTCGAGCGTGGCGAATTCCACTTCCAGCGAGTCGGCTTGCGCGGGCGAAGCGGCCGTCCCGACCAGCGGCGCGAGGGCCTGCGCATGCGCGCGGCAATCGGCGGAACGCCGCGCGCGGATCCGGTGCGTGCTCAGGGTCACGAGATCGAGGATCAGTACCTCGTCGGCGCCGAGGCCGGGCAGGCCTAACAAGTGTTTGAGCGCCTCGAGCGCCTGGAGACTTCCGAACACCCCCGGAACGGGGCCGAGGACGCCGGCCTCGGCGCAGTTGCCGACCAGCCCGTCGCGCGTGGCCTCGGGCCATACGCAACGCAGGCACGCCGAGGCCTGGTCGCCACGCACCCACTGCAGCTGGCCTTCGTATTGATAGACGCTCGCGAACAGCACCGGCTTTCCCGTGCGCAGGGCCAGGTCGTTGAGCAGGAACTTCGTCGTGAAGTTGTCGCTGCAATCGAGGATGAGGTCGTAGTCCGCCGCGATCCGCGCGGCGTTGCCGGCGTCGAGACGCAGCGAATGCGGTTCCACGCGCACCTCGGGATTGAGCGCGCGCACGCGCTCGGCGGCGAGCGTGGATTTCTCGCGGCCGCAGTCGGCGAGTGCGTACCAGGTCTGGCGATGCAGGTTGGACGGTTCGAGCCGGTCGCTGTCGACGATGCCGAGACGGCCGATGCCTGCGCCCGCGAGGTATTGCAACACGGGCACGCCGAGTCCCCCGGCGCCGATGATGAGCACCGAGGCATTGCGCAGCCGCGCCTGACCCGCGTCGCCGACTTCGCGCAGCGCGATCTGGCGCGAGTAGTCAGGAGAGGGGGCGGGCGCGTGGTGATGGGCATGATCGTGTTCGTGATGATCGTGCGCATGGCTGGCGCAACGCTCGCAATTCACCCATCCCGAATCGCCGTTGACGTAGTGCTCCTTCTTCCAGATCGGGACGCGGTGCTTGACCTCGTCGATTATGAAGCGGCAGGCGCGGAACGCCTCGTCGCGATGCGCCGCGCTCGCGCCCACCCACACCGCCACGTCGCCGATCGCGAGCGAGCCGATGCGATGCACGCAGGCCGCGCGGGTTACGCCGAAGCGTTCGATCGCCTGCGCGACGATGCGCGCGCCTTCTTTCTCGGCGAGCTCGGCGAATGCCTCGTATTCGAGGCGCGTGACCGCGTGTCCCTCGTTGTGATTGCGCACCCAGCCTTCGAAGGCGGCGAAGCCGCCGCAGGTGTCATCGCGCAGCTCGCGTTGCAGCGCCACCGTGTCGAGCGGGGTGGTGCTGAACCGGAATGGCGCGTTCATCCGCCGGCCACCGGTGGAATGAAGACGACCGCGTCGCCCGGCGCGAGCGGCTGCGACCATTCGCCGAATTCGGCGTTGACGGCTACGCGCAGCATCTCGGGCGGCAGCGTGAACGGATGGCGCGCGGCCAGCTCCGCGTACAGCTCGCGTGGCGTACGCGCGCGCGTGACCACGGCTTCGGCGCTGCGGCCGGCCTGTTCGCGCAGCAGGGCGTAGTACTGCACGCGAATTTCACGCTCGGGCGCCGTTCCTTCGGTGAGCCCAGTTCCTTCGGTGAGCGAATTCATGGCCGCTCCATACTCGTCCACGGTGTTCACGTTGTCGAGCGCGCGCGGGTTCGGCTGGTCGAGCAGGCGGGTGCGGGCCCCGATCAGGAACTTGCGCGGGCAGTTGCGATTCGTCGCGAGGAATTTCGCGAGCGCTTCGCGGGCATGCGGTTCGTAGATGGCGCACAGGGGCTCGGGCAGGCCGTCGTGGGCCGAGCGAAACGCGACCGCCTCGTACGCTGGGTCGCGCGCGGCCAACAGCGTATCCAGCGTGCGCGCGTCGAGAAACGGCAGGTCGCACGCGAGCACCAGCCAGGCCACGTCGGGATGTTCTTCGAGCGCGGTGGCGATGCCCGCGATCGGGCCTTCGACCGAGCCGCGATCGACGAGGCGCGCGTAACGCGCGCGCACCGGGTTGTCGGCCTGGTCCGCGCGCACGGACACGAAGGCGCGCGCGACGCGGCCTTCGAGCAGCTTCATCGCGGCGTCGAGCTGCGTCTCGCCGGGACGGTATTCGATCGCCGCCTTGTCGCGGCGCATGCGCGTGCTGCGGCCGCCCGCGAGCACGAGTCCGTAGATCGGCGTGCTCACTTGTGTTTACGCGCCGTGCGGGCGCGTTCCGTGCGCGAGAAGTCGCGTTTGCCGCCGGATTTTTCCAGCAGCCGCACCGGGCCGATCTCGATATCGTGCGACAGCGCCTTGCACATGTCGTAGATGGTCAGCGCGGCCGCGGTCGCGCCCACGAGCGCCTCCATCTCGACGCCGGTCTTGTGATGGACGGCGACCGTGCAGACGATGCGGATGCCGCTCGCGCGGTTCGCGATGTCGACCACGCAGCGCTCGAGCGCGAGCGGATGACAGAACGGGATCAGCTCGTGCGTGCGCTTCGCCGCCATGACGCCCGCGACGATGGCGGTGTCGAATACCGGTCCCTTCTTCGTGCGATGGCCCGCGGCCGCGAGCGCGCGCGCGACGGGCCGCGGCAGTTTGACGAGCGCCTCGGCACTCGCCTCGCGCAACGTCGCGTTCTTCGGACCCACGTCCACCATGGTCGGACGGTTCGCGGCATCGAGATGAGTCAGTTTTGGCATGGGATCCGGGACAGATTTATTTATCGACGATATGTGGCGAACATTTGAACAGATATCGTCGATAAATAAATCTGTCCCGGATCAGGCGCTCAGCCGCCGATGTAGTTCATTTCGACCTTGTGGAGGTCGGTGCTGCGCATCGACGCGCGCAGCTCGCTGTAGCGGTCGCGGCGGCCGGTCCAGGTGCCGCGGATGAGCTCGTAGAGCTCCTCGTCGGTCGCGCCGGCGCGCAGCGGGCCGCGCAGGTCCAGGCCCTGGGTTGCGAACAGGCAGGTGTAGAAGGAGCCGTCGGACGAGATGCGCGCGCGCGAGCAGTCGCCGCAGAAGGGCTGCGACACCGACGAAATGAAGCCGATCTCGCCCGCGCCGTCCGCGTACACATATCGTTCCGCGACCTCGCCCTGGTAGTTCGCCTCGCGCGGCGCGATCGGCCAGCGCGCGTTGATCGTCGCCGCGAGCTCGCGCGACGGCACGACCAGGGTCGGCTCCCAGTGATTGCGCGTGCCGACGTCCATGTACTCGATGAACCGCACGATCACATCCGTGCCGCGGAAATGCGCGAGCAGGTCGAGCAGCGTGTGATCGTTGACCCCGCGCTGCACCACCGTGTTGATCTTGATCGGCGCGAGCCCCGCGCGCCGCGCGTGCTCGATGCCTTCGAGCACCTCCGCGACGCCACCGAAGCCGCCGCTCATGCGCTTGAAGACGTCCGGATCGAGCGTGTCGAGGCTCACGGTCACGCGGCTGAGCCCCGCGGCCTTGAGTTCGGTGGCGTACTTCGCGAGCAGGATGCCGTTCGTGGTCAGCGCCACGTCCTCGACGCCGGGCAGGGAAGACAGGTCGCCGATGAGGTCGGGCAGGTTGGGCCGCAGCAGCGGCTCGCCGCCCGTGATGCGCAGCTTCTTCACGCCCGCGCGCACGAAGGCGCGCGAGAGCCGCAGGATCTCGGTGAAGTCGAGCCGCTCGCTCGACTTCAGAAAGCGATACGAGTCGTGGAAGGTCTCACGCGGCATGCAGTACGGACAGCGGAAATTGCAGCGGTCCATCACCGAGATGCGCAGGTCGTGGATAGGCCGGCGAAACGCGTCGACCGGCGGTTTCGCGCCGGCCGCGCCGCCCAACCTGACGACCGTTTCGCGTGGGGTGTTCACCAGCGGTAGAACCGTGCCACGAAGCCCTTCGGGAAGGTGTTGGGACCCGGCGGCAACTCGACGAATCCGTCGGTGCCGGCGAGCGCCGTGAAATCGCCCGACCCGTTCGTGGGCCGAGGCTCGGCCGAGGTGCGGCCCCAGTCGTCGCTCTTGAGCTTCACGGGTAGATAGAACGCGAGCGGCGCCTTTACCTCGAACGGCGCGGTGAGAGCGATGCGCTGAACCTCCGCGCTCGCCTGACCCATCGCGGCGCGCAGCGCCGGCAGCACGTAACGCGACAGGCACACCAGCGTCGAAACGGGATTGCCGGGCAGGGCGAACACCGCGGGCCCCGATTGCGAGACGCCGAACCACATCGGCTTGCCGGGCCGCTGCGCGATGTGATGGAAAACCATGTTCACGCCGAGTTTCCCGAGCACCTTGGGCACGAGATCGAGTCGTCCCATGGATACGCCGCCGGACAGGATCAACACGTCGTGCGTGCGCAGGTGGAACCCGAGCCGCTCCGTGAGCTGCGCCTCGTCGTCGCGCACGTGATCGTCCGAGACACGCGCGAACCCGTGCTGCCGCAACGAAGCGGTGATGCCGTACGCGTTCGAGCGGCGCACCTGGTGCGGCTCGATGACGTCACCGGGCTCAACGAGCTCGTTGCCGGTGGAGATCACGACGATCATCGGCTGCGCGCTGACGCGCACCCGCGCCATGCCGGCGCCAGCCGCGATCGCCACCTCGGGCGCCGACAATTTTGTCCCCGCCGCCAGCAGCAACGCACCCTGGCGGCAGTCGGATCCGCGCCGATGCACGTTCTGCCACGGCTTCAGTTCCTTGCGGCCGATCTCGGCGAACGCGCCGTTTCGCTGGATCTGCTCGACCGGGATCACCGCGTCGCAGCCGCCCGGCAGCATCGCGCCCGTCATGATCTCGATGCAGGATTCGTCGTCGGGCAAGGAATGCGGCGGGTCGCCCGCCGCCTGCGAGCTCGCGACACGCAGGCGGCCGCCCGCGTGCCGCGCGGCGGCGGTAGATAGGGCGACGCCGTCCATCGCGACGCGGTCGAACGGCGGCTGGTCACGCTCGGCGTAGATGTTCTCGCGCAGCACGGCGCCCGCGGCCTGCGCGAGCGGCAGCGATTCGATCGGCAGGCACGAAAGGTGCTGCTCGATCAGGGTTTCGGCTTGTGCTGGCGTCAACATGAGCGGTGTGCCCGGACCCCGTCACGCCATGATCAGCGGGACGAAATCAGCCGGCCTTCTTCTCCGCGGCCTTGGCCTTGTACGTGCGCAGCTGCTCGTTGAAGCGCTCGGTCACTTCGGTGACTTCCTTCACCGCGGCGTTGTGCTTCTGATCCTGCATGCGCTGCATTTCGGCCTTCTGCTTGTCGGTCGCGGACGAGTTCTCGGCGAGCTTCGTGTCGAACTCCTGCTTGATGCAGGTCAGGTACGCTTCCATGTCGTTGTTGTATTTCACGACCGAAGCCTTGGCGGCCTTCATCTCGTCGAGCGTGGCGGCCGCACCGTCCGGGAACTTCCCGGGCGCCGTCGGGTATTCGCAGGCGGCCATCGCGTGGGAGGCGGCGAATCCGCCGAGGATGAGGGCGCTCAATACATATCGCTTCATGACGTTCGGGTCCCCGTATGGTGAGCAGCTATCTTAATTCGCGCGCGGGCCGGCGGGCCATCGAAAAGGCGTCGGCGGTCGGCCACACCAGCGGCCTGTTTCCCTGACAGCCGGGTTCCCGTGCGCTGAAAAGAGATCAAGTCCGCGCGTAATAGTTCGGGTAATCCGGCGTCAAACCCTTGAATCGCCGGTGAATCCACAGGTACTGCTCGGGAATGCGCCGGACCTCCGCCTCCACGATGCGGTTGAAGCGCTCGGTATCGGCGACGGCATCGTCGGAGGGGAACTGCTCGAGCGGCGGATGAATGGTGCCCTTGTACCCGCCCTGCGGCGTCCGTTCGAAGAAATAGGGCAGGACCAGCGCATTCGTCATCCCGGCGATACGCGAGGTCGCCGTGTTCGTCGCGGCGGGAATGCCGAACAGCTTCACCATCTGCGCGCCCTTCTTGCGGAAGCTCTGGTCGGGCGCGTACCAGACGACGTCGCCTTCCTTGAGCGCCTTGACCAGCGTGCGCACGTCGTCGCGCGGGATCGCGCGCTTCGTCTGCACCGCGCGCCGCGAGTGCACGAATTCGCCGATGAGCTCGTTCTTGGTGGGGCGGTACATGACGTTGAGCGGCAAACGCGCCGCGAGCGCGCGGCAGCCGATCTCGATGGAATTGAAATGCGCGGACAGCAGCAATACGCCGCGCCCGGTGCGCTGCGCGGCTTCGAGGTGTTCGAGACCGGTCATCATCGTGATGCGGCGTATGCGCTCGTTCGAGGACCACCAGCTCATGGCGGTCTCGAACAACGCGCACCCGAGCCCGGCGAAATGCTCGCGCAGGATGCGCGCGCGTTCGGCCTCGGGAAGTTCGGGCAGGCACAACTCGATGTTGCGGCGGGCGATGCGCTTGAACGGCGTCGGGAACAGGTGCAGGAACAAACCCACTCCGCGGCCGAGTAGATAGAGCAGGCGGTGGGGCAGCGGCTCGAAGACGCGCAGGAACGCCAGGCCGAGCCAGGTCGGCCAGTATTTCGGTTTGAAGAACTCGGCTTTCACGCGGTGCGGATGATAACCGCCCGGCGCGCCGTTCGCCTTCGCGCGGCTACTTCTTCTTGCGCTTGAAGATCTCGTTGCGACCCTCGCGCACGGATTCGATCAGCGTGCCGTCCTTCGACGTCCGCACCGTGACCTCGACGCCGTCGGCCAGGCAGTAGATGTAGATGGGCCGGGACTGACCGTCGGCCGCGTCCGGCGGTCCGATCTTCGCGGTCATCTGCTCGAAGGTCGTGTCGTCGGTGACGAACCTGAAGTCGTCCACGCTCGCCGGCCGTGGCGCGTCCTCGGGCACCGAGAGCAGCATGAAGTTCAGGCCGCGCGTGCGTTTCTCGGAGCACGCGCCCTGCGCGGCGTTGGCGGCGAAGCAAAGCGCGAAGACCAGCCAGATGTGTTTCATGGTGTCACCCGAGGAAGCTGAAGCTCATGTGCGACTTGTGGGTCTCGCCGGGCCGCAGGATGCTGCTCGGGAAGTTCGGATGGTTGGGCGCGTCCGGAAAATTCTCCGGCTCGAGGCATACGGCATGCAAGCCCGGATACGCGGTCCGCAGGTGGTACGCGCCGTAGACCTGCAGGCCCGGCAGGCTGGTGCGCACCTGCATGCGCAGGCCACTCGCGGGTGAATACAGTTCCGCGGCCACGCGCGCATCCTTGTCGAGCGCCCAGCAGTGATCGTAGCCGCCGGCAAGGGCGATCTGCGGGTGCGAGGAGGGCGGCGGCACGCGCAGGGGTTTCGCGCGCCGGAAGTCGAACGGCGTGCCGGCCACCGGCGCGATCTCGCCGGTGGGCACGCGCGCCTGGTCGATCGGTAGATAGCGCGTGGCGGCGATTCGCAGCGTCTGCTCGTCGATGGGTCGGCCGGGATCGCCGGAGATGTTGAAGTAGGGATGCCACGTCAGGCTGATCGGCGTGGGCGCGTCGGTGGTCGCCTCGTAGACGAGCGTCAACGTGTTCTCGTACACCGTGATCAGCGCGGTGACGTCGAGATTGCCCGGAAAGCCATTGGTGCCCGCGGGCGAGTGATGCGCGAGCTTCACGTAGCCGTGGCGCACGCCGCCGCCGGCGCCGAGCACGGTCCAGACGTATTTGCCGAAGCCGACTTCTCCGCCGTGCAGCGTGTTGGGGCCATTGTTCGCGGTCAGCTCGTACCGCTTGCCGTCGAGCTCGAAAGCCGCGCCCCCGATGCGGTTGCCGAAGCGCCCGACGAGCTGGCCGAGGTAAGAGGTGTCCTCGAGATAGGCCGGAAGATCGGGCAACGACAGGATGAGCGGGATGCGCTTGCCGCGCACCGGAATCGTCAGGCTGCGCAGCGTGCCGCCGAGCGTGAGGATTTCGGCCTGCAGGCCGTCGGGCGAACCGAGCGTGTAGACGTCGACCTGGCTGCCGTCCGCCGTCCGGCCGAACGGGCGTGGCTGGCCTTCCTGGCCCGAGGGCGCGCTTACGGAGCCTTGCGCGCCCGCCCCTCGAACAGCCGCTGCAAGAGGCAGAAGAGCAAGAGCAAGGCACCTACGACGATTCGCGTCCACCATGAACTCAAGGTCCCGTCGAATGCGATGAGGGTCTGGATGATGCCCAGAATCAGCACGCCGAACAACGTTCCGGCCACGTACCCCACGCCACCGGCCAGCAGCGTGCCGCCGATGACCACGGCGGCGATGGCGTCGAGCTCGAGGCCCATCGCGTGCAGGCTGTAGCCCGAGAGCATGTAGAACGTCATGACGATTCCGGCGAGCGCCGCGCACAGACCGCTCAGTAGATAGACGCCGATCTTGGTCGAATCGACCTTGAGGCCCATGAGGCGCGCCGAGGGCTCGCCGCCGCCGAGCGCGTACACCGTGCGGCCGAACTCGGTGGAGTGGGCGACGCGGATCGCGATCGCGACCACGGCGAGCGCGATGATTCCGCCGACCGTGAGCGACGCGCCCGCGCCGAGCGGGATGCGCGCCTGGGCGATCGCCGCATAGGTCGGATCCACGATCGGGATCGACTCGGTGCTGATCAGATAGCAGCAGCCGCGCGCGAGGAACATGCCGGCGAGCGTCACGATGAACGGCGCGAGCCCGAAGCGTTGTATCAGGTAACCCTGCAGGCCGCCGAACACCGCGCCGACGAGAAGCACCACCGCCATCGCGGCATACGGATTCCAGCCTTCCGCGAGCAGGGTGGCCGAGATCATGGTCGTGAGCGCGATCACCGCGCCGACCGAAAGGTCGATGCCGCCGGAGAGGATCACGAACGTCATCCCCACCGCGACGATGCACAGGAACGCGTTGTCGATGATGAGGTTCAGGAACACCTGCGGCGACAGGAACGCGTCGTAGCGGACGGCGCCGTAGGACGCCATCGCGACGAACAGCGCCATCGTCACGGCGAGCGGCAGCAGGCGCCGGTTCATCGCTTTCGTCATGGCGCCGCTCCCTCGTCGGCGCGCGCCTCGCGCTTCGCCGCGGGACGCGCGGCGCGCCAAACCATCGCGCGGAACTCCGCCGACTGCAGCAACATCACGGCGAACACCAGCGCCGCCTTGACGACGAGATTGACCTCGGGCGGCACGCCGAACGAATAGATGATCGACGTCAACGTCTGGATGATCAGCGCGCCGAGCACGGTGCCGGCGAGCGTGAAGCGGCCGCCCGTGAGCGCCGTGCCGCCGAGCGTCACCGCGAGGATCGCGTCGAGCTCCAGGAGGTTGCCCGCGTTGTTGGCGTCCGCGCTCTTGACGTTGGAGCTCACGATGAGGCCGGCGATGCCGGCCGCGAAACCGCAGAAGGTGTACACGCACAGCGTGATGGCCGAGGAGCGCACGCCGGCGACGCGCGCGGCTTCGGGATTCCCGCCGATGGCGCGCACGAACAGCCCCAGCGCCGTGCGCGACAAGAGTAGATAGAGAGCCGCGAAGGTGAGCGCCGCGATCCACAACGCCACCGGCAGGCCGAGCAGGTAGCCGTTGCCCAGCGTGAAGAAGGGCGGGTAGTAGACGGTGATGATCTGGCCGCCGGTCAGCAGCTGCGCGATGCCGCGGCCGGCCACCATCAGGATGAGTGTCGCGACGATGGGTTGCATGCCGGCCTTCACGACCAGCATGCCGTTCCACAGACCGCAGGCCGCGGCGATCGCGAGCGCGGTGCCGAGCGCGAGCCATAGCGGATAGCGGCTTTCGACCGCGCCGTCCGCGGAGAAGCTGCCCCCGATCATCAGTGCCGCAACCGCGGCGGAAATCGCGACGACCGCGCCCACCGAAATGTCGAGCCCACGAACGGCGATGACGAGCGTCATGCCCAGCGAAACGATGATGAGCGGCGCCGCGCGATTCAGGATGTCGATGACGCTGCCGTACAGGTGCCCGTCCTGCCACGTGATCGAGAGGAACGCCGGGTTGAACAGCGCGCTCGCGGCGAGCAGCAGCAGGAGCGTGCTCGCCGGCCAGAACAACGCGTGTTCGCGCAAACGCTTCATGCGCTGGCTCCGGTCGTGGCGCCGGATTGGGCCGTCGATTGGGCGATGATCGCGTACACCTCGTCGTCGCTCGCGCCGCGCGGCAGTTCGCCCGCCTTCGCGCGGTCGCGCAACACGACGATGCGATCGGCGACGCGCACGACTTCCTCGATCTCCGCCGAGATGAACAGAACGGCGGTGCCGCCGCGCGCCAGCGCGAGGATCTCGTTCATGAGTTCCTGCTTGGCGGCTATGTCGATACCGCGTGTCGGCTCGTCGAGGATCAGGACGCGTGGGTTGGTGGCCAGCCAGCGCCCGATGATCGCCTTCTGCTGGTTGCCGCCCGAAAGCTGGCCGATGGGGGTCTCGATGCTCGCGGTCTTGATGCCGAGCGCCGCGACCATCTTGTCCGCGATCGCGCGCTGCTCGGCGGGCGGCAGGAATTTCCCGAGGCCCATGCGCGCCTGCAGCGCGAGCACGATGTTCTCTCGCACGGAGAGTTCGGCGACGATGCCGCTCTCTTTACGGTCCTCGGGGCAGAAGCCGAGACCCCGCTTCAGCGCGTCCGACGGCGAATCGATGCCGACGGGCGTGCCGTCCATGAGGATTTCGCCGGAATCGCTCGCGTCGAGCGCGAACAGGATGCGCGCGAGCTCCGTGCGGCCTGAGCCGAGCAGGCCGGCGAGTCCGAGGACTTCGCCGCGATGCAGTTCGAGGTCCATCGGCTGGAGCTGGCCGCGACGCGAGACGCCGCGCGCGGCGAGCACGGGTGGTGCGGCCGTGGCGCCGGCGTCGGTGGTAGTTCGATCGCCGGTCGCCGTGGTCTTCGCCATCGCGATCTCACGCCCGACCATCGCCGCCACGAGCGCATGCGCGTCGAGGCGCGCACAGGCGTATTCGCCGACGAACTTGCCGTTGCGCAGGACGGTGATCCGGTCGCAGATCTCGTAGACCTGGTCGAGGAAGTGCGTGACGAACAGGATCGCGACGCCCTTGTCGCGCAGCTTGCGGATCAGCGCGAACAACGCCTTCACTTCATCGGCGTCGAGGCTCGAGGTCGGCTCGTCGAGGATCAGTACGCGTGCGTCGGTCGATACGGCGCGCGCCACGGTCGCGAGCTGCTGGAGCGCGGCGGGCAGACCGCCCGCGAGCTGTTCGACGTCGATGTCGATGCCGAGGTCCGCGAGCAATGCGCGCGCGCGCCGGTTGGTCTCGCGCCAGTCGATGCCGCCGCCGCGCGTCCACGCGCGGCGCGGGTAACGGCCCGCGCAGATGTTCTCCGCGACGGTGAGATTCGGCAGGAGGTGGCTTTCCTGGTGTACGGCGCTGATGCCGAGGTCCTGCGCGTGCAGCGGGGAGGTCGGCCGCACTTCGTTGCCGAGTAGTTTGATCGTGCCGGCGTCCGGCGCGTGTACGCCCGTGAGGACCTTGATCAGCGTCGACTTGCCGGCGCCGTTCTGTCCCATCAGCGCGTGTACTTCACCCGCGCGCAGCGTGAGGTCGACTCCGGCGAGCGCTTGAACGCCCGGGAACGCGCGCGCGATGTCGCGCGCCTCGAGCACAATGGCGGGATCCCCCATGGCCGGCGCGTTCAGTAGGTGCGCGACTGGATGTGCTGCTTCGCCGTGTCCATCGTGAACACGCCTTCCTCGACGACGATGCGTTTCGGAATCGGCCGGCCCGCGACGACCTCGGTCACCGAGGTCATCAGTTGCGGTCCTAGGAGCGGATTGCACTCGATGGTGACGTTGAGTTTGCCCGCGATCATCGCCTCGAACGCGCCTTTCACGGCGTCGATCGACACGATCTTGATCTCGCTGCCCGGCTTCTTGCCGGCTTCCTCGATCGCCTGGATCGCGCCGATCGCCATGTCGTCGTTGTGCGCGTAGAGCACGTGGATGGGGCGGGTTTCGGACTTCAGGATCGATTCCATCTGCTCCTTGCCCTTCGAGCGGGTGAAGTCGCCGGACTGCGAGCGGACGATCTTGAAGCGCGGCTCGGCCGCGATGATCTCCTCGAAACCCTTCTTGCGATCGTTCGCGGGCGCGGAGCCCACCGTGCCCTGTAGTTCGACGATGTTCACGTCGCCGGCCACGTCCTTGTATTCCTCGATGACCCAGCGGGCGGCCTTGCGGCCTTCCTCGACGAAATCGGAGCCGATGAAACCCACGTACAGCGAAGAATCGGAAGTCACCGCGCGGTCGGTGAGGATGACGGGAATACCCGCGGTCCTGGCTTCCTGCAGCACGGTGTCCCAGCCGGTTTCCACCACCGGCGAAAACGCGATCACGTCCACCTTCTGCGCGATGAAGGAGCGGATCGCCTTGATCTGGTTTTCCTGCTTCTGCTGCGCATCCGCGAAGCGCAGGTCGATGTTGCTGGTGGCCGCGGCGGCCTTGATCGATTCCGTGTTCGCCGTGCGCCACTCGCTCTCGGCGCCGATCTGGCTGAAGCCAAGCACGATGCGATCGTCTTTCTTTTCACGCGCACATCCTGTGAGCAGCAGGGCGCCGACCATGGCAACGCAGAGAAGAAGCGGGCCGAAGCGTCGCAGGATGTGAGTCATGAGTTCCCCCCGTTCTTTAAAGCAGGCCGGTCGAGTTGGGCTCGAGGCCGCCCGGTTCGATCTCGAGTTTATTGATGAGTGGCGCACCGAGCGCCGGCAGGTCGATCTCGAACACGTCGCCCGCCTGTGTCTTGATGCCGTCCGCGCAGCTCACGGTCGCCGTGCCGAAGAAATGTACGTGCACGTCGCCCGGCACGCGATGCTGCCGGTATTTGAAGTGGTGATACTCGAGGTTCGCGAACGAGTGGCTCATGTTCGCTTCGCCCGTCAGGAAGGGCTTCTGCCACAACACCTCGGCGCCTCGCCGGATGCGGCTCGTGCCCTCCAGGTGCGCGGGCAGGGGGCCCGTGTTGAGCATCGGTCCCACGCCGCACTGGCGCAGCTTCGAGTGCGCGAGCAGCAGGTAGTTGCGGCGCTCGGTGACGTGGTCGGAGAACTCGTTGCCGATCGCAAATCCCAGCCGGTGCGGCCGGCCGTTGTCGTCGATGACGTAGAGGCCGACGAGTTCCGGCTCCTCGCCGTGATCTTCCGCGAAGCCGGGCGACTGGATGGGCTGCCCGCACGCGACCACGTTCGAGCCGTTGCCCTTGTAGAACCACTCCGGCTGCGTGCCGGGCTCGCCGCCCTTCGGCTTGCCGCCTTCGACGCCCCACTTGAACATCTTCATGGAGTCGGTGAGCTCGGCCTGGCCGGAAATCTTCTGATGCATCGCGTCGCGCGCCGCGGCGCTGCCGAGATGTGTGAGGCCGGTGCCCGCGACCAGCGTGTGCGCCGGATCGGGATGCGTGAGCGGCGGCAGCAGTCGGCCGTCGCGCAGCAGGTCGTCGTATGAAATCGGCGCGTCGAGCGCCTCCGCGTTCACCATGTCCTCGAGCGTGCGGCGCTCGGCGATGGCGCGCTCGGCGAGTTGATAGGTCGTGATGAAACGGGCCAGCGGACGCAGAGAGCCGTCCTGGTCGACGCGCGCGACGCGCGTCCGTCCGGAATCGATGTATTGCAGTAGTTTCATTAGTTAGAGCCAGCCGGCGTCGACGATGTATTCCTGCGCGGAGCAGGCGCGGGCGTCATCGGAGGCGAGGAACAGCGCGAGCGGCGCGACGTCCCCGGGCTGCACCTTGTCGGGCAGCACCTGGTTGCGCTTGATCTCGAGCTCGCCCTCGGGCGTCAGCCACTTCTCGACCTGGCGCGGGGTCATGATCCAGCCCGGCGTGATCACATTGACGCGGATCCGGTGCTCGCCGAGTTCGGCCGCCATGCCGCGCGTGAGTCCGATCACCGACGACTTGGCCGTGGTGTAAACCGACATGTTGCGGCCCTTCGCTCCATAGGAGTTAGAGCCGAAGTTGATGATCGAACCACCGCCCATCTTCTTCATGCCGGGCACGACCGCCTGCATCGCGAAGAATGCCGGCCGCTGGTTGACCGCGATCCGGTTGTCGTAGTACTCGGGCGTGACGTCCATGAAGTTGTGGCGCTCGTCGTTCGCCACGTTGTTGACGAGGATGTGAAAGTCGCCAAGGTCGCGCGAAGCATCGCGGATAGCCGCCTGCAGCGCGGGGATGTCCGTGACGTCGGTCTTGCGGAACCACGGGCGGGGATGTCCCTCTTTCTCAATCTTGTCCACGAGAGCCGACGAGGGAGCTTCTGCGATATCAACAAATGCAACGAGCGATCCCTGTCTTGCGAATGCCTCGGTCAAACAAGCGCCAATTCCCGAGCCACCGCCCGTGATGAACACGCTGCGACCCCGCAGAGACGGGTAGATTGCTCCCCCGGTCAGGGCGGCGGTGGAATCGCGACGGTCTACGGGCATCGAATGTCTCAAGCTGTCTCAAGCAAGTGAAAACAGGAATCGCCGGAGTATAGATATTTCGCTAGCGCTTGTGCGAAGGTGCGCGTCTGCAATTTCAGAGGCGTGACGATGGATTCGAAAGTGAAGCGGCTGCGAAGCCAGGACTGGTTCGGCAAGCAGGATAAAGACGGCTTCATCCATCGCAGCTGGCTCAAGAACCAGGGCTATCCCGACGACTTGTTCGATGGCCGCCCGGTCATCGGCATCTGCAACACGTGGTCCGAGCTCACGCCCTGCAACGGCCACTTCCGCGAGATCGCCGAGTTCGTGAAACGCGGCGTGTACGAAGCAGGCGGTTTTCCGCTGGAATTTCCCGTGATGTCGCTCGGCGAGACGCAGCTCAAGCCGACCGCGATGTTGTTCCGCAATCTCGCGAGCATGGATGTCGAGGAGTCGATCCGCGGCAATCCGATCGACGGCGTCGTGCTGCTGATGGGTTGCGACAAAACCACGCCATCGTTGCTCATGGGCGCGGCGAGTTGCGATCTGCCCACCATCGGAATCTCGGGCGGCCCGATGTTGTCGGGTCACTATCGCGGCAAGCAGATAGGCTCCGGCACCGGCGTCTGGCAGATGTCGGAAGACGTGCGCGCCGGAAAGATGTCAAAAGATGAATTCACCGCTGCCGAATCCTGTATGCATCGGTCGAAAGGCCACTGCATGACCATGGGTACGGCGTCGACGATGGCGAGCATGGTCGAAGCGCTGGGCGTTTCGCTGCCCGGCAACGCGGCCATTCCCGCGGTCGATGCGCAGCGTTACCGGCTCGCGCAGTTGTCCGGCCGGCGCATAGTGGAGATGGTGCGCGAAGATCTCGTGCTCTCGAAGATCCTCACCCGCGCGGCGTTCGAAAATGCGATCAAGGCCAACGCCGCGATCGGCGGTTCGACGAATTCCGTCATCCATCTACTCGCGCTCGCCGGTCGACTCGGCGTGAAGCTCGAGCTCGACGACTGGGACAAGCTCGCTTCGCAGCTGCCTTGCCTGCTCGACCTGCAGCCGTCGGGCAAGTACCTGATGGAAGACTTCTATTACGCCGGCGGACTGCCCGCCGTGCTGCGCGAGATCGCGCACGTGCTCAACAAGGATGCGTTGACCGCGAATGGCAAGACCATGGGCGAGAACATCGAGAGCGCGCCCTGCTGGAATCGCGAGGTCATCAAGCAGTTCGGCGAGCCGTTCAAGGACAAGGCCGGCATCGCGATCCTGCGCGGCAACCTCGCGCCCGACGGCGCGGTGATCAAGCCGTCCGCGGCGACTCCCAAACTACTCAAGCATCGCGGCAAGGCCGTGGTGTTCGAGTCGATCGAGGACTTCAAGGCGAAGATCGACGACGAGAACCTCGACATCGACGAGAACAGCGTCATGGTGCTGAAGGGCTGCGGCCCGAAGGGTTACCCCGGCATGGCCGAGGTCGGCAACATGCCGCTGCCGCCGAAGGTGCTG
Organism: Pseudomonadota bacterium; assembly: GCA_023433705.1. Classification (GTDB taxonomy): domain Bacteria; phylum Pseudomonadota; class Gammaproteobacteria; order Steroidobacterales; family Steroidobacteraceae; genus CADEED01. Next base: position 48,880 of record JAEYUC010000025.1, on the reverse strand, counting down.
CGCAAGGGCATCACCGACATGGTGCGTATCTCCGATGCGCGCATGAGCGGCACCGCGTACGGCACGGTCGTGTTGCACGTCGCGCCCGAGTCCGCCGCCGGCGGCCCGCTGGCGCTGGTGCAGACCGGAGACTTCATCGAGCTCGACGTGCCTGCGCGCAGGTTGCATCTCGACGTGAGCGACGCCGAGCTCGCGAAGCGCCGCGCCGCCTGGAAGGCCCCCGAGGCCCCGAAGCGCGGCTACTACAAGCTGTACGTCGAACACGTGCAGCAAGCCGACAAGGGCGCCGACCTCGACTTCCTCGTCGGCGGCTCCGGCACCACCGTCACCCGCGACTCGCACTGACTTCTGCCGGGTGACGGTGCCTGGCGCCGCAACCCGGTAAAACTATTCGAGCGGGGCGAACCAGCGGTTACGGCGCGGTAGATAGTAGTTGTCGGGATTGAAGGACACTACGACCTTCGAAGTGAGCCCGACGATGTTCCGGCGCGGCACGAAGCCGAAGTAGCGCGAGTCGGCGCTGTTGTCGCGGTTGTCGCCAAGCATGAGGTACATGCCGTCCGGCACGCGCACCGGGCCGAAGTACTCCCGATCGCCCGGAGTCGCCATGCGCATCATGTCGTGTCCGGGAATCGGCCCGGATTCGCGATACATGGTCGGTCGCCCTTCGCGCGCCGATTCGAGCAGCGTTTCGATCAGCGCGGCTTCGCCGGCCGAGTAGTTAGCGTACCCGCCGTTGATCATGAGCCCGTGCTCGTCGAGCGCGACGACGTCGCCCGGAACGCCGACCACCCGCTTCACCAGCGCCGTTCCATCGTATGGCGAGTCGAAAACGACAATTTCGCCGCGTTGCGGATCGCGCCCGTCGGTGAGCCGCACCAGCGTCCACGGCAAACGCAATCCGAAAACATGCTTGTCCACGAGGATCCGGTCGCCCTCGACGATCGTCGGATTCATCGACCCCGTCGGCACCGTCATCCAGTCCGCCCAGGCCGAGCGGAACATGAGCATCGCGAAGAGGAAGAAGAGAGTGGCGCGGTATTCGTGCCAGAAACGCTTCGCTTTCGTTACTGGTCCTGTTGAATGCGTCATCGGGAGCCTCCGGGTTTCAGGCGTTGACCGGCCCGCGGGGCCTCCGGTTCCACGCTTGCCAACCTGAAGACCGATTGCGGATAGAATCCCGCCCCACGCGCCCGTAGCTCAGTTGGATAGAGCACCTGGCTTCGAACCAGGTGGTCGGGAGTTCGAATCTCTCCGGGCGCGCCAATTGAAATGAAAAGGCCCGGTCGCTGACCGAGCCTCTTTATTTCATTTCGAGCGTACTGCGACCGATCTTCGAAGTGCTTCTGGCCAATACAAGGTTGTGGTCGGCGAGCCCGCGTAGCGGGCGAGTAATCTCTCCGCGCGAGCCGCCCTTGCCTAACCCCAGGCAATCTAACTTCGCACCCCCGCATCCATTCGCGTTTTCCCCGCATCTTGGGTTACATGGAAGTCAATTCATCGGGAGGCGGTCATGGTGCTGGGTGAATACGGTGCGGTGGGATTCTGGCTATTCGTCTCGGCCCTGGTAGTTGGGGGCATGTGGAAGGAGGCGCGCCAGCAGGCCGAGAAGCATGAAACGCTGCGGCGGCTCGTGGAAAAGACGGGCACGATCGATGAAGCCCGGTTAAAGGAACTCTTCAGTCCCGCGCCCGACGAGCAGAGCAAGCCCGGCAGTGGTTATCGCGCTCTGCGCATCACCGGCACGATCATCATGTTCGTGGCTGCGGGACTCGCGATCGTCTTCGCCACCCTCGGAATCGTATTCGAAGACCGCCAGGCGTTCGCAGCCCTGGCGATCGCGGCGGCCACTGCCGTGGCGGGGCTGGGCGTGTTTTTCTCGTCCCGGTTCGCCGAACCGCCTCCAGGCTCTCGGCACGAACACCAGTCACTCTAGGTGGAGAGCCGACTCGCGGCCGCCGACCTGCAAAAGGCGGCTGACACCCTCGTGATCGCACTGGCGTGTGCCGGTGACGACAGCGCATTCGCCGAGGTGCTGCGCCGTCGCCAGACCCGTGTGCGCAAATTCATGTATCACCTGTGTCGGCAGCCGGCGCTTGGCGACGACCTGGCGCAGCAGGTCTTTCTGACGGCGTGGCGCTCGATCGGGCGGCTGCGCAGCGCCGTGGCATTCGACGGCTGGCTGAAGCAGATCATGGTGAACGTGTGGCTGCAGGAAGTCAGGCGCGGCAGGGTCACGACGGTCAGCGACGTCGACTTTTCGGATCTCGCGGTCCATCACGATGCCACCGCCGCCAGCATGGATCTGGACGCCGCGCTCTCGACGCTGCCACCGGACGTGCGCGTCTGCGTGGTGCTGGCGTACAGCGAAGGCCAGTCGCATCCGCAGATCGTCGAGCTCACTGGCCTGCCCCTGGGCACGGTGAAATCCCACATCGCGCGCGGCGCGGCGCGATTGCGGGAAATACTTGCCGGATATGGAGAAGAGACATGAGTGATCGCGATGGTTTCGACGCGCGGCTGGCTGCCCACTTCGAGCAGGCGCACCGCCAGGTTCCCGCCGACGCCTTCATTGCCGCCACGATGCGCAAGGTGCGCGCGGGACACCGGCGCAGGGATTTCATTCACGTCGGTTTACGCCTGGCGGTCCCGGTCGCCGCCGTCGTGGCGTCACCGTGGCTGATCGCGGGTGTCACGCGCCTCAATGCAGCGCTCGCGTCCTTTCTGTCCTCGGATATGGGCCAGCTTGGCGTGTCGGCTCTTGGTGCGGTGGCTGTACTCGTGGTCCTGGCAACCCGAGTGCGCAGCCGATGAGGAAGACGCGGTTTAACTAACTAGTCGCGATGGACGAGGCGGCCGTCACCGCCCGAACGACTGCTGAGCAAACACCCCAGTCTCCAGATCGCTGTACTCCGTCTCCGCCGCGAGATGGACGTTGTTACGCCCACGAACTTTCGCCGCGTACAGCGCCTCATCGGCCAACTGCAGCGCCCCGAGCGGCCCGCGGCTGGCCAGCGGTTGAATCGCCGCCACACCGATGCTGACCGTCACCACGCGCGCCGTGCGCGATCCGCGGTGCTCGATCGCCATCGCGCTCACGGCCAGGCGCATTCGCTCGGCGACTTCCCGCGCCTGCGCATTGTTGACGTCGTACAGCAGCGCCGCGAACTCCTCACCACCGTAACGTGACAACAGGTCGAGCGGCCGGTGGATCTGCGCCTGCACGGCCTTCGCCACCTGCTGCAACGCCACGTCGCCGGCCTGGTGCCCGTAGCGATCGTTGTAATCCTTGAAGTGATCCACGTCGATCAACAGGATCGCGAGCGGACGCCGATCGTCGACGGCCTGATGCCACAGGCGCGTGAGTTGCTCGTCGAATACGCGCCGGTTCTTCGCCCCGGTGAGGGCATCCTGTTCCGCGAGCTGCGCGATGAGACGGCTCTCGAGGAAGGCGCGGCGCGATTGCCTTTCGATCTGCCACGCTGCCAACGCGCTGACCGCGGCCGTCGCGAGGAGAAATCCGCACGAACGCAGCAGCGCGGTGGCCGGCATCTCGAAGACCAGCGCCGAACCGACGAATGACACGATGGTGAGCGCCACGCTGACCAGCGCCGGCCGGAAGTGCAGTCCCAGGAAGAAGAACGGGCTCAGCACCATGACGGGCATGATGATCAGCAGCTCGACCTGGCCGCGCGCCGCCATCGCGGCGACGGCGACGCTCACGAAGACGTTGCGCGTCGGTACGGCGAAGTTCGCGAGCGGCAGGTACCGGCGCAGGAAGGAGGGGTGCCACGCGAACCAGGCGAGCAACGCGGACATCGTGAACACGACCAACGGGAAGACGATCACGATCGGTTGAGCCCGCACGAGCGTTCCGCCATCGGTCACGGCGAGCTCGGCGATTCGCAGGAACGTGACCAGCAGGCCGAGCACGGAGGCCATGCGGAACAACGTGCGGTTGTTCATCAGCCGCGCACGGACGTATTCGGCTTCCAGCTCCGCCTCGAAATGCGCGGGCGGCTCCGCGCCCGACAGCGGCGTGCCATGGGCGAGAGCCGGATGCGCGCGCGAGTGGGAGCCGGGCGTTTTTGTCATAAGCGGACGATAGACGCATTCGTGAGCGTCCGATGTGACCGGACGCAAGAAACGGGTCTGCCTCTATCGGCCGTTGTCCGTGCGGCTAAAGCTGCGCGTCCAGGTGGAACGTGCGCGCGAACCAGGCCTGGAATTTCCGCCCCATAGACGCCTTCGGATCCGATTGGAACGTTTCCCTGCCATCCGTCCAGATCAATTCACCGTTCTTCTGGGTAACGCTCCAAGCACGCGCCGGCGCGGCCTGCCTTTCGAAGATGTCGATGAGTTTCTTCGTGATGGTCTCGTCCTCGACCAGCACACCCTGTTCGCAATTGAGCAGCGTCGAGCGCGGATCGAGGTTGTAGCTGCCGACGAATGCGGTCCTCGCGTCCGCGGCGAAGGCCTTCGTGTGCAGGCTCGCGCCAGACGAGCCGAAGAGGCTCGAATCCTGTTCGTCTGCGCCCAGGGGCTTGAGCTCCCAGATCTGCGCGCCGCCCTCGAGCAACCGTTTCCGATAACGCGAATAACCGCCATGCACCGCGGCGACATCGTTCGCGCTCAGCGAGTTGGTGAGGATGCGCACGCGCCGGCCGTTGGCCACTCCTCGCAGGATGGCGCGCGTGCCATCTTCGCCCGGAACGAAGTAGGGAGAGATGATGAGGATCTCCTCGCGCGCGGCGTCCAGCGCGGGCGCCAGTGTCGAGATCACCTGCGAGCGCGCCGGATCGTTCTGGTCCATCAGCGCCTTCATGGGATCGTCCGACGCGAACGAGTAGATGGATGACCACTGCATGGGAAGTCGGCCCGCCGCCAGATCGCGTACTGTCTGGTCGCTGCGCAGCTTTTCCGTGTAACGGTGCACGGTCGCGTGGGCCGCCGCCTTTGCGAGGTACGCGCGCACTTTCTCCAGCGCCGCCGTATTCACCCCTTTCGGGTCCAGCACCTCCATCGGGTACGCGGCCTCGCAGTTCCAGTACCGGTCGAACGATGCGGATGCGTCGCCCACCACCGCGCCGACCATTGCGAAATCGAGGTCGACGAAATTGACTTCGTCGCTGGCGCCGAAATATTCGTCACCGAGATTGCGACCGCCGACCACCGCGATGCGGTTGTCCGCGATCCACGACTTGTTGTGCATGCGGTGATTGATGCGCCGGAAGCTGCGCGCGCCTTCGCCGAGGAACGCCAGCTTTCCCTTGCGCGACGCGAACGGATTGAACATGCGCACCGCGATGTTCTCGTGAGCGGCCAGCGCCGCGAAGGCCACGTTCCCCGAACGTCCGTCCATGTCGTCGACGAGGATCCGCACGCGCACGCCGCGGTCGGCGGCCGAGAGTAGCTGGGCGGCGAGATACAGGCCGGTGGTGTCGCCGTGCCAGATGTAGGTCTGCACGTCGATACTGCGCGCCGCCAGCCGTGCGCTTTCCGCGCGCGTGAAGAATGCCTCGGGTCCTTCTTCGAGCAGCCTGAACCCGGACTTGCCCTGATTGCGCGCCTCGAACGGCGCGAGCAGTTCATCGAGCTGTCCATCGCTTCCCGCAGGGATCGCATGGTCCAAGGGCAGCTCCGGGCGCGGTTGCAATTGCGCGCAGGCTACCGCGAGCGCGGCGAAGGCGGGCAGGAGACATCGCAGGAGCGAGTGCGTCATGAGAACGCTCGCAGCCTATGCGCTCGCCCGGAAGGGATCAGCGCCCGAAGGGCTTATTGCGAGTGCGTGTGAGGGGCCCCAAGCTGACAACCCTTCGATGACGCGGCGCACTATCGCAGCCGACAAGGAGACCCCGTGTTTTCCAGCATCCTTTCGCGCTATTGGTGGATGATGCTCCTGCGGGGCGTGATCTCGATCGCCTTCGGCGTGCTCATCTTCACGCAGCCTGGCATCTCGTTGAAGGCGCTCACGCTGCTGTTCGGCGCCTTCGCATTCGCGGACGGCATCACGAGTCTCATCAGTGCGTTCGGCGGCCGGAAGCAGAACGAGAACTGGTGGATCCTGTTGCTGGTCGGGCTCTGCGGCATCGGCATCGGCGTGCTCACGTTCATCTCGCCCGCGATGACGGCCATCGTGCTCCTCTTCTACATCGCGGCCTGGGCCATCGCGTCGGGACTGCTCGAGATCGTCGCGGCGATCCGGCTGCGCCGCGAGATAGAAGGCGAGTGGTGGCTCGCGCTCGGCGGCCTTCTCTCTGTCGCGTTCGGCATTTTCCTGATGGCGCGTCCCGGTGCGGGCGTGCTGGCGTTGCTCTGGATGATCGGCGCGTTCGCGATCGCGTTCGGCGTCGTGTTGATCGGTTTCTCCTTCCGCGCGCGCAGCTTCCTCAAGGATGCGCACACCCCATTGAGCGTCTGAATTTCGGGCGCTCGATTCGCGCCGGTCGGCGGATGGACCTGCCGGCCGGCGCTGGTTGATCAGGCCGCGAGCGAATCGATCTCCTTCTTGATCTCCTCCACGTCGGTGCGCAGCCGCGCCTTCACGCGCCGCTTGGCGCGCCTGATCGCGGTATTGACCTTCTCCTCGACGTCCGTCGCCGCGACGACGATCAAACCACTCGAACCCTTGTCGAGCGTTTCGCCGAGTTCCTTGAGCTCACTGCGCGGAATGCCGCCGGCGACGTGCCCCGCGACCGCGCCGAGGCCCGCGCCCATGGCCGCGCCGCCGAGTGCGCCCGCGAGCAGGCCGATGCCCGCCGCCGGAAACAACGCGATCGCCGCGCCGGTGGCGAGGCCCGTCTTGAGGCCGATCACGCTGCCGTGGCGCGTGGGCTCTTCGACGCGCTTGACGATCTTGACCTTGCCGTTCGCCTTGCGCGTGATCACCGCCGCGTCGTACGTGTCGATCAGGCCCAGGTCGCCGTACATGTCGCGGATCGCCTCGTAGTCGGCGAGCGCGTCCTCCTCGGAGTCGTACTGGTTGGCGAGCACGAGAAAGGTGTCGAGCATGGCGCACTCCTTGTCGCCGAAATGCCGGCGTGAGCCGGGCAAATTAGGGCGGCTCCGGGAATGCGTCCATACGGGCGCCGCGGGTGGGCCGGGTTTCCTACGGACGACCGGCGCAAGGCTTAAGTGAATTGACGCCGCGCAACAGGGAACATTCGCGCGGAAAGGAGCATTGTGGCGGCATGACCGTAACCGCCGAAACGCTTTCTGATCGGAAAACTCCTCACCGCGAAACGGCGCGCGCACTCTCCGACCTGCCGGACGACCGTCTCGTCGAGCTGGCCTGCGAGAAGAATCGCGCCGCGTTCGAGGCGCTCATGCGCCGGCACAACCGGCGCCTGTTCCGGATCGCGCGCAGCGTGCTGCGGGATGGCGACGCCGCGCAGGACGCGGTGCAGGAGGCCTACCTGCGCGCCTTCACGAAGCTCGACTCGTACAAGCCCGCCGGGAAGTTCGGGGCCTGGCTCGCGAAAATCGCGTTCAACGAGGCGCTGATGATGCGCCGGCGCCTGCGTGGCGACACGGTGTCGCTCGACGACGTCTCGCCGGGTAGTTTGACCGTGGAGGAGCCGGTATCCGGGGAACCGACCGCCGATCAGTTCGTCGAGGCGGCGCATGCGCGCGCGCTGCTCGAACACGCTGTCGATGCGTTGCCGGAGAATTTCCGCACGGTGTTCGTGCTGCGGCTGGTCGAGGGGCTCGACGTGCGCGAGACCGCCGAATGCCTCGAGATCAATGCCGCCACCGTGCGCACGCGGCTGTTTCGCGCGCAGCGGCAACTGCGCCGCGACCTGTCGCAGGTGATGCGCGGGGAGAGCGCGGAGATCTTCGATTTCGGCGCGGAACGCTGCGATCGCGTGGTCGAGCACGTGCTCGTGCGCGTCGCGTGAGGGATCAATCCGGCGCGAGTTCCTCGAGCGGAATCACCGGCGAGCGTTTCACGGTCTCGAGCACGATGGACGACGTCACGTCGCGCACGCCCGCGACCCGCAGCAGCCGCCGCATCGTGAAATCCGCGAGCGCATCGATGTCGCGCACGATCACGTGCAGCAGGAAGTCCATCTCGCCCGTCATGGTGTAGCAGGCGAGCACCTCGGGACGGTCGATCAACGTGCGCCGGAAACGCTCGACGATCTCGTCCGAATGCTGCTCGAGCTTTATCTGCACGATGGCCTGGATGGTCGGGCCCACGCGCTTCGGATCGACGATGGCGGCGTAGCCCTGGATGAGGCCCGACTCCTCGAGCTGACGCAGGCGCCGGGCGCAGGGGGTGGCGGAGAGCCCGACTCGCTCGGCCAGGTCCGTGACGCTGATGCGGCCTTCCCGCTGCAGTACGTCGAGAATGCGGCGATCCGCCTTGTCCAGCTTCATATGTGGCGGATTTAACCACAATCGCATGTGAAATTAGCGAAAGACAGCAATTAATGCGATTTACACCGACAGAATTGGCCACTTTTCGCCCCGCGGACCGGCGGAACATGCCGCCATGCCTCGCGAACCCGTCGCTCCAACGCAGACGGCCGTCAAGCTGCGCGGAAATTACGCACACGCTTCGGCCGACTTCCGCGTGACCCAGGATTACTCCAGCTACACGCCGGAGGAACACGCCATCTGGCGCACCCTGTTCCAGCGCCAGTCGTCGCTGCTCAACGAACACGCCGCACCGGAGTTCATGGCGGGCCTCAGATTGTTAGGCGTCGACGCGCACAGCATCCCGGTGCTCGAGCAGGCCAGCGAGCGGTTGCGCCGGCTCACGGGCTTCGAGGTGATCGGTGTGCCGGGCCTGATTCCCGAAGCCGACTTCTTCACGCATCTGTCCGAGCGGCGTTTCCCGGTGACGGTGTGGATGCGACGGCCCGAAGAACTCGACTATCTCGTCGAGCCCGACCTGTTCCACGACTTCTTCGGTCACCTGCCGATGCTCGCGCACACGGTGTTCGCGAACTTCATCCAGGCGTACGGCGCGCTCGGTGCGCGCGCGCGGGATCCGGCGGCGTTGAAGATGCTCGCGCGGCTGTACTGGTACACGGTGGAGTTCGGACTGGTCACGACCTCGCGCGGGCTGCGCGCCTATGGCGCGGGCATCCTTTCGTCGAGCGGCGAGACGGTGTACGCGACGCGCGCCGCCGGCCCGGCGCGCATCGCGTTCGACCTGCAACGCGTCTTGCACACCGCCTACCTGATCGATTCGTACCAGAAGACCTATTTCGTGCTGGACGACATCGAGCAGCTCTTCGACAGCGTGCTCGACGCGGATTTCGACGAGTTGTTCAAGCGGGCGCATGAGCCGGCCCTGCCGCCGGATGCGCGCCTGTCGACCGATCAGCCCGCCGCGCTCGCCCTGTCCTGAAAATCCCGGTTGGCGCGACTCGCGCCTGCCGCCCATCGCCGGTAAGCTGCGCGCCGGCATGCACACTCGCGCGCGCGCTGCGAAGTCAACTCGCTCCAATCATCTTGCGGTCAACCTGCGACGCATCGATCTCGATCGCGGCGGTCGGGCGGTGCTGCGCGACGTGGAATGGACCATTCGGCCCGGGCAGCGCTGGTTGCTGATCGGCGGGAACGGGGCGGGCAAGACCCAGTTGCTCAAGCTCATTTCCGGCGCGGTGTGGCCCACGCCGACGGACCGCGAGCTGCGCCGCTATGTCTGGCGCGGTGAGAAGTTCGATTCACCCGCCGGCATTCTCGATGAGATCGCATACGTCGGCGCTGAGCGGCAGGACCGCTACGAGCACTACGAATGGAATTTCCGCGCGAGCGAAGTCGTCGGGACCGGGCTGCATCGCACGGACATCCCGATGCACGTTTTGACGGTGGCCGAACAAAAGCGCGTCACCGGATTGCTGCGCAAGTTGGGCATCGAGGCGCTGGCCGAGCGGCGGTTCCTGACGCTGTCGTATGGCGAGCGTCGGCTGGTGCTCATCGCCCGCGCGCTGGGGAGTCGGCCCAAGCTGCTGCTGCTCGACGAGGTCGCGAACGGCCTCGATGCACGCAACCACGCGCGGCTGCTTCAGTGGTTAGCCGGCACCGCGGGCTCGGCGCTGCCGTGGATATTCGCCACGCACCGGCGCGAGGACGTGCCGGATTCGATGACGCACCTGCTCGAACTCGAAAAGGGCCGCGTGGTGCGCGCCGGCGCCATGCGCCCTGCGGCCGCGCGCGAGCTGCTGCGCCAGGAGGAGGTCGCGTTCTTCCGCGGGCGCGCGCCGCGCCGAAAGCGCTCGCGCGGCAAGCCGCTGGTCGCGATGCGCAACGCCCACGTGTACGTCGACGACGCGCACATCCTTCATGGCATCGACATCGAGGTCCGCGCGGGCGACTGCTGGGTCGTGCACGGGGCGAACGGCTCGGGCAAGTCGACGCTGCTGCGCACGATCCATGGAGATCACGGCGTCGCGGCGGGCGGCGAGATCCGGCGCGCGGGCATCGTGCCCGGCGTGCCGCTCGAGAAATTCAAGTTGCGCACGGCCTACGTCGCGCCCCACCTGCAGACCTGGCACGTGCCGAAGATGCCGGTGATCGAGGTGGTCGCCTCGGGACGATATGCGAGCATCGGCCTCAACGACGAGCTGACGACGAGCGACCGCAAACATGCCGAGCGCGCGCTGCGGCGCTTCGGATTGTCTGCGATGCGCGCGCGCAAGATGGCCGAGCTGTCGTACGGGCAGGCGCGCCGCGTGTTGTTCGCGCGCGCATGGGCGCGCGAGCCGCGCCTCGCGCTGCTCGACGAGCCGTTCGCGGGGCTGGATCGCGCGACGCGCGCGGATCTGGCGCATCGGCTCAACGAATGGCTGGAAGAGGGCGGAAGCTGCGTGATCGCGACTCATCATCGCGAGGAGTGGCCCGCGCATACGACGCACGTCATGGAGCTCGCGAACGGGCGTGCGGTTTCGACGCACGCGGTAGGTGAGGCATGAGGAAGTGGTTAGTGGTGGCGGCGCTGGCATTGCTGGCGGCGTTCGCATTCGTGTGGTTCAGGATGGGCGCCGAGCCGGCGCCCGTGCAGGTGACCTTGGAGCCCGGCCCGCCGCAGCCGCGCGTGACGCCGCAGGAGGCGGGAATCGATCCGCGGGCGATCGAGGCGGCCGTCCAGTACGCGGGCGAGCGCAACACGCGCGCGCTGCTCATCGGTCATGGCGGGCACGTCGTGTTCGAGAAGTACTGGGGCGGCACGACGGCGGACACACCGGTGCGGATCTCGGGATTCACGCCCACGCTCGCGGCGCTGCTCGTCGGGACCGCGATGAACGATCGCGTCGTTCGCGATCTCGATGCGCCGGTCTCGGCTCTTGCGAAGAGTCTCGCCGCGGATCCGCGTGCGGAGTTTTCGTGGCGTCAGTTGCTGGCCCAGCACGACGGCGAGACCGCGGCCGATGCAAACACGCTGGCGCGCGCGCTGGAAGACGCGCTGGGCGGATCCTACGAACAACTCGTGGCGGCTCGGCTGTGGAGAATGCTCGGCGCCGGAAGTTTCTCGATGGGTCGCGCCGAGGTGAACGGTGCGCTCCAGGTTCGCGCCGATTGTTGCTTCACCGCGCGCGTCGCGGACTGGATGCGCGTGGCCGAACTACTCGCCCACGACGGTATCTTCGAAGGTAACCAGTTCACGCCGCCGGGATACGTGCAGATGATGTTCTCGTCCGCGCGCAAGGACGCACCGCACGGGTTCTTCACCCGCGTCGATGGCAAGTTCGCCGCGCGCGACGTCGGCTGGCTCGAGGCGGAAGGGAAAACGAGGCTGTGGATCGTGCCGTCGCTGCGTCTCACGATCCTGCGCGTGGGCGACGAGCCGCCGGCATCATTCGGCTTCGATGAGGCGATGATCCCCGACACGATCATCCGCGGCACCGCGGGCTGGCAACCGGCGCGCGCGAACGAAGGGATCGATCCGAAGAATTTCGCGCCTCACTAGGCGAAGGTCATCGAGGTCTCGAAGAGTTCGACCGCCTGGCCGACGATCCACACGCCGTCGAGTTTGCCGTCGGTGAATTCGAGCTCGACGTCGACGCGGCCCGCACGGTGCAGGTGGTGGCCCTGCGCGCCCGTGAAGCGTGCGATGTCGTCCGGGTGCGCGAGCAATCCCTGTTCGACCAGGTAGGCACCTAACAACCCATGCGCATTGCCGCTGACCGGATCTTCGGGAATGCCGAGCGCCGGGCAGAACATGCGCGACTCGGTCAGGCAATCCGCGATGCCGTGCGACAGCGTGAACACGAAGAAACCCGCGGCGCCGAGCTGCGCGGACAGCGTGGTCAGGCGCGAGAAATCCGGCTTGAGCTGCTTGAGCTGATCGGTGCTGCGCACCCCGATGAGCAGCCGCGTGCCCGAGCCGCCCACGATGCGCAGCGGGCAGCGCGTGTCGATGTCGCCGGTCGAAAGCGCGAGCGCGTCGAGCACGGCGAGGCGTTCGCGGTCGTTGAGCTGGCGGCCGAGCGGCGGAGCGGGTTGCCGGATCGCGATGCGACGGCCCGGGCCGTCGCCACGGATTTCGACGTCGACGATGCCGCTCTTCTGCCGCTGCCGTACGCGTCCGCCATTGCGCACGCCGTCGCGCGACAACACGAAATGTGTGGCGACGGTGGCGTGCCCGACGAAACCCGCCTCGGTGCGCGGCGTGAAGAATCGCACCCGAAGATCATGATCGTCCGAATCCGGCTTGAGCACGAAGGCGGTATCGGCATTGTTGAGCTCGCGCGCGATCGCGAGCATTTCCGCGTCGGTCAGCGTGTCGGCGTCGAGGACCACTCCCGCGGGATTGCCGGTGAAGCGTTCCGTCGTGAAAGCGTCGACCTGGAAGATGCGGATTCGGCGGCTCATGCGGGCGGCGAATTCTAGTCTCTTTCGTACAACGCGCAACACCGTCTTTTCCGTTACCATTCGCCCTGCCTCGGGGTGGCGTGTGCGTCGTGCACTCGCCTGAGATGCGGATGGGCCGCGAACCCGTAGAACCTGATCCGGCTAGTACCGGCGGAGGGATAGGAAATGCACGCTTCACTGCGCGCCATCGGCGCGATTTCTCTCTTTGTTTCCTGCGCGGCGATCGCCGGCGAATCCGATCAAACCACTCTGGACGAAGTCGTCGTCACCGCGGAGCTGCGCGACCGCGGGCTCGACACGTTGCCGATGAGCGCGACCGTGCTCGAAGCGGACACGCTCTCGGCGGCCGGCGTCACACACTTCCAGGACGTGATCGGCCTCGTGCCGAACCTCAACTGGTCCGCGGGCACTTCGCGGCCGCGCTTCTTCCAGATCCGCGGCATCGGTGAGCTGGAGCAATGGCAGGGCGCGCCGAATCCTTCGGTGGGATTCCTAATCGACGGCATCGATTTCTCAGGTGTCGGCATGCCCGCGACGTTGTCCGACGTCGAGCGCATCGAAGTGTTGCGTGGCCCGCAGGGCACCGCGTACGGCGCCAACGCGCTCGCGGGATTGATCGCCATCAACACGCGTGCGCCGACGCGCGAACACGAACTCAAGGCCGACCTCATGTTGGGCGACTACGGCACGCGCGGCGCGAACGGCGTGATCGGCGGTCCGATCGGTGAGGGCGAGGGGGCCTGGCGACTCGCCGCCGGCAATTACCGCAGCGACGGCTTCCGCCGCGACACGTTCCTCGGCCGCGACGACACCAACGGGTACGACGAAACCAGCGCGCGGCTGCGGCTGCGCGCGCAACCCTTCGACGACCTGCGCGCGGACTTCGTCGCGATGTGGGTCGATTTCGACAACGGTTACGACGCGTTCGCGATCGACAATTCGCGCATCACGCTTTCCGATGAGCCCGGCGAGGACGCGCAGATCGCGCGCGCCTTCGCGATGCGGCTCGATTACACGGGCGCCGAAACCTTCGACGTCGTCAGTCGGACCACGCTGGGGACATCGCGCAGCGTCTACTCGTTCGACGGCGACTGGGGCAATGACGAGAGCTGGGGCAGCTTCGCCCCGTACACGTATTTCCAGCGCTTCGATCGCGAGCGTCGCACGCTGAGCCAGGACCTGCGCCTGGTTTCGCGCGACAACGTCGACGCCGGAGCGAAATTCGCCTGGCTGGCCGGCGTCTACGCGCTGCGCACCGACGAGGACGTCGAGCAGCTCGACACGTGGGAAGACAGCTTCGGCCCGGGCGAGGCCCACATGGCGAGCGACTATCGCGCGACCAACCTGGCCGCGTACGGCGAGCTCGAGTGGCGCGTGGGCGACGCAACCGTGGTGACCGCGGGCGTGCGCGGCGAGCGCCGCGGCGCGGAGTACGACGACAGCAACGGCGCCGCGTTCTCGCCCGACGAAACCATGTTCGGCGGTAGTTTGAGCGTACGACACGAGCTCGCGCGCGGCACCGTGTACTCGCGCCTCGCGCGCGGCTACAAGGCCGGCGGCTTCAACATCGGCGCGGACGTGCCCGAGGAATCGCGCACGTTCAATACGGAAACCCTGGACAGCTTCGAGCTGGGCTGGCGCGGCGCCAATGCCGACGCCACCGTGGCGACCGACGTTGCGCTCTTCTATATGCGCCGCAAGGATCAGCAGGTGCCGACGGGCGAGCAGCTGGTACCCGGGGATCCCCTGAGTTTCGTGCTCTACACAGACAACGCCGCGCGCGGCGAGAACTACGGCGTCGAGGCGACGTTGCGGTGGCAACTCACGCAGCAATGGCTGCTCGATCTTCGTGCAGCGATGCTCGAAACGAAATACATCGATTACCAGTATGGCGATCGCGACCTCGACGGCCGCGAGCAGGCGCACGCACCGCAGTACATGTTCGACTTCGGAGTGGAATACCGCGCCCGCGGCTGGTTCGGTCGCGTCGATTTCGCCGGCGTCGACGATTTCTATTTCGATGCGTCGCACGACGAACTCGCGCCGGCCCGCGTACTAACACATCTCAAGGCGGGCTACTCGGCGAATCACTGGCGCGCCGAGATCTGGGTGCGCAACTTGTTCGACAGGTATTATTCGCAGCGCGGGTTCCAGTTCGGTCTCGAACCGCCTGATTACCCGGCGACGCGCTACACGCAGGCGGGGGATCCTCGCCACGTGGGTGTGACGGTCGCTTATACTTTTCGTTGACGGTGCAACATGAACATCGGCGTCGAGATCAGTCTCTATCCACTGACCGAAGATTACATTCCACCGATCCGCGGGTTCATCGAGCGGCTCAACGCGGACGGGCGCTTCAAGGTCATCACGAACGACATGAGCACCCAGGTTTTCGGCCGCTACGAGGAAGTGATGGAAGCGCTGACTCGCGAGCTCAGGCCGACCTTCGAACGCGACGGAAAGTCGATTTTCGTGATGAAGGTACTGGGTCCGCTGGGTTAGCCGCGTCTTACCTCTCGTGACGCTATCCGAAGGCACGCTTACCACATTCCAGGTACTCACGACCGTGGCGGGCGCGGCGTATGCCGTGCTCGCCGCGCGTCGCAATCGGCTGTGCTGGATCGCGGGCGCCATCGGCGCGGCCCTGCTTGCGTTGCTGTCCGCGCTGCAGGCGCTGCCGATGCAGGCCGCACTGAACGTCTTTTACGTCGGCATGTCGGTGTACGGGTGGCTGAGCTGGACCCGCGCGAGCTCCGAGGGGAGTCTGCCGGTAGGCTATTGGCCGTGGCATTGGCATCTTGTCGCCGCGGCCGTGATCGTGCTGGTGTCTTATTTGAACGCACAATGGCTCGCCGCGCGCACCGAGGCGCAGTGGCCGCTGCTCGATTCGCTGGCCACGTGGTTCAGCCTGTTCGCGACCTGGCTCGCCGCACGGGCGCGGATCGAGAACTGGATTTACTGGATAGTCATCGATGGAGTGCTGGTGTACCTGTACTACATGCAAGGCTTGCCGTGGATCGCCGCCCAGTTCGCGGTGTTGGTCGTGATCGCAGCCGCGGGCCTGGTCTCGTGGCGTCGTCGACTGGTTACGCAGGGGGCTCCGGCATGATCGACGGAGTCACGCTGCAGCACGTTCCGGGATGCGAAAACGGCGACGCCCCGTACTCGCAGGAGCTCATCGGCGGCGGCAAGGTCAATCGCAGCTTCCTGGTGCGCACGCGCCGCGGCAAATTCGTCGTGCGCCTGAACGAGAGCACCGAGGTGGATGCGGGTCTCGACCGCCAGCGCGAAATCGTCCTGCACACCGCGGCGGCGAACTCGGGCATGGCGCCGCACATCATCTATGCCTCCCCCGACCACTCCTGCCTGGTCACCGACTACCTCGAGGGACGGCTCTGGACGTCTCACTACTTCACGCGCATGCGCGACCTGCGTTCGCTCGGGCAGCGGCTGCGCACGCTGCACGCGATCACGCCGCCGTCCATGCCGCGGTTCGATCCGCTGGCCGCGGCGCGGCGTTACGCGGACGTGATCGTGCAGGACGAACCTTCAGAAGCCGCGCGCCTCGAAGCGCTGCTGGAAAGCGGCGCCGCGTCGCTGGCGCGTTCGGGGTCCGCACGGCGCGCGCCGACGATCGTCCACAACGACCTGCACAGCGGCAACGTGATCACCGCCGACCGGTTGTATTTCATCGATTGGGAATATGCGCAGGTCGGCGACCCGCTGCTCGACCTGGCCGCGTTGATCACCTACTACCCGCGCGCGAGCGCGCACGCGTCGCTGCTGCTGTCGGCTTCGGGACTCGATTCGCGCGGCGCCACGCCCGTCATGCTCGAGGAGCTCACGAACGTCTTCACCTTGCTCACCTATCTCTGGTACCGCGCCCGGCGCATCAAGCGCGCAGTCTCGGGTACGGACCTGGCGCTCGAATTCGCCGCGCTCCGCCGGCTGCAACCGCTGGCGCCCGGCGCCGAAGGCCGGCACACTTGAGCGGCGCGGATCCCGCGCGTTTCCCCTGATACGGTTGAGCTCTGATGGCGATCTTGCAAGTGATTGATCGGGACGGCGTTTCTCACGATGTGGAGTGCAAGCCGGGCCTGAAGGTGATGGAAGTGCTGCGCGAGCTGGATTACGGTGTCGCGGCGATCTGCGGTGGCATGTGCTCCTGCGCCACCTGCCACATTTACGTCGATCCGGAGTGGGCTGGAAAGCTGCCGGCTCCGATGTCCGACGAGCGCGAACTGCTTTCCGAGCTCTCGCACTACAAGGAGAACTCGCGGCTGTCCTGCCAGGTCGAGATCACCCAGGCGCTCTCGGGACTGAAAGTCACCATTGCCGAGGACGAGTAACGGACATGTTCTCCTCCACCAACTGGATGATCGCCTTCGCGGTACTTGGTGGACTGGTCGCGGCCTGGCGCATTTACCAGAACCTGCAGAAGCTGCGGCGCCAGAAGAACGATTCCTGGGACGAGCGGCTCATCGACCAGTTGCGCAAGCGCGGCACGGATCCGTTCAAGCCGCATGACGTGGATTTCTTCTTCGCCTTTCCGGCGAAGGCGGCAGCCGAAGAGCTGGCCGCGCAACTGCGAACCGAGGGCTTCGACGCGGACGTGATCGAAACGCCCGATACGGGCGATCTGCATTACAGCCTGCACGCCCACAAGTCGATGCAGCTCACGGTGCCCGACATGCAGGCGCTCAGCCGCAAGCTCTCGGATGCCGCCAACATCCGCAACGGACGTTACGACGGCTGGTCGGCGAAGCAGGTGCCGAGGGACCCCGGTCCCCCGGCCTGACGCCACTAACTACTTCCTCTTTTCGGTCTGCTTCTTGACGGCCTCGGCCGCGGCCTTGATGGCCTCCGGGTCGCCGAGGTAGCCGCTCTTGAGCGGCTTCAGGTTCGAATCGAGCTCGTACACCAGCGGGACGCCGGTCGGAATGTTGAGCTCGGTGATGTCGGCCTCGCTCACGTTGTCGAGCATCTTCACCACCGCGCGCAGGCTGTTGCCGTGCGCGGCCACCAGCACGTTCTTGCCGAGCTTGAGTTCGGCGGCGATGCGGTCGTTCCAGAACGGCAGCACTCGCGCGAGCGTGTCCTTGAGCGATTCGCTGGCCGGCAGTACGCGCGGATCGAGGTTTGCGTAGCGGCGGTCGTTGATCGGGTGACGCGGATCGTCGAGGTTCAGCGGCGGCGGCGGAATGTCGTAGCTGCGGCGCCAGATCTTGACCTGCGCCTCGCCGTGTTTCTCCACGGTCTGCGCCTTGTCGAGACCCTGCAATGCGCCGTAGTGGCGCTCGTTCAGGCGCCAGCTGCGCTCGACCGGGATCCACATGAGATCGAGCTCGTCGAGCACGCTCCACAACGTACGGATCGCGCGCTTGAGCACGGACGTGAACGCGATGTCGGGCACCAGTCCCGCCTTCTTGATCTCGACGCCCGCGGAACGGGCTTCGATGCGACCCTGATCGGAAAGATCGACGTCATGCCAGCCGGTGAAGAGGTTTTCCACGTTCCAGGTGCTCTGGCCGTGACGAACGAGAATGAGCTTTCCGGGCTTGCCTGACATGCGTCCTCCAAAAAATGGGGCGCCATGTTAACCCAAAAGATTTCGGCCCAAATGCGCATCCAGCCCGGTTTCACAGCGCTTCTTGCGCTTTCTGAGCGTGTCGCTGAGCACCGCCTGGTTCGACCCGAGCCGCTCGCGGGCCGCGGGTGGGTGTTCGAGATGGACCGCGGTCCCGCCGAAGAGCAGGGTCTGGCGCCGTACCCCCGCGTAATGGAGTCGCGCGCACAGCTCCTTGTCCTCGGGGCCCCAGCCGTGGATGGCCTCGTTGAATCCGTTGACCCGGATGAGGTCTTCGCGCCAGTAGGCCTGGTTGCACCCTTTTATGGCAATGAACGTGTTGGCGAGGCCGCGGACGAGGGTGGTGAGAGCCGGGGAATGCAGTAGATAGAGCCGGCGCAGACCGCCGAGCCCCGGGCCCGAAAAGGCCACCGGCATCGAGGGGTCCGCGATGAGCATCCGCGTCAGTCCGGCATCCGCGCGCACGCGCACGCCCTGGGTGAACCATCCGGTGCGCGCCAGGCGGGCATGATCGGCGACGAACCGCGGGTCCAGCACCATGTCGCCGTCGACGAAGACGAGATAGTCGGCCGTGGTCGCCGCGATCGCGAGGTTGCGCAGCCGGGTCAGCCTGAAACCTTCGTGCGCCTGCGATACGAAGCGCACCGGCACCGGGGAGCGCGCGGCGAAGTCCGCGACCAGCGCGCGCGTGGACTCGCCGGAGCCGTCGTCGGCGATCACGATCTCGGATGGCGCGAGTGTCTGTCGCGCGGTGCTGGCGAGCACGGCCGCGAGCGCATCGGGCCGCTCGTAGGTCGTGATCACCAGCGCGATGCGCATCCGGTCAGGCGGACGCGAGACCACGCACCGCGTCGACTCCGACGGTGAGCGTGGCGAAATCCGCGGGGCCCGCGCGCATCTCGGCGAGCGTGCGCTTCCAGCTCGCGAGCGCGTCGCCGCGCTGCGCGCTCCAGCGCGCCACGCGTTCCGACGAGCGGCGCGCGCCGCGCGTGCGCAGGATCTGGCGCGTGAGCTGCCGATGCGCGCGCATGGCCGCATCGCGCAGGCCCGTGCGGGCGGTGGCCTGCCAGGATCCGTCGACCGTGAGCCGGTCGATTTCCGCGTGCAGCCAGTCGAGGCCGATGAGCTCGCCGAGCTCGAAATACGCGCGCGCGACTTCGACGACGGGCGCGCGCTCGGAGCGGGCAAGCGCGACGATGTCGAGCGCGGGCTCGAGCAGGAACAGCCGCGCGACACGTTTCGCCAGACTCTCCGGCACGCCGCCCTGCGAGAGTTCGACGAGCACCGCGTCGTACTGAGCGCGCACCGCGGTGCCGAGTCCGACGTCCGTGGCCTTGTCGAGTTCGGCGATGCCGGGCTTGAGCTCGCGCACCGCGTTCTCGATGTGCAGATCCTTGCCGCGTTCGCGCAGCAGCCAGTAGCTGGTGTGTCGCAGCAGCCTGCCCGTGCGATAGAACATGCCGTACTGCACGTTCGCGGCGACCTTGTTGTCGAGCGCCTCGATGTCCGCCCACAACGCACGCATCGAGAAGACCTCGCGCGCGATCGTGTAGGCGCGCGCGATTGCCGCGGGTCCCGCTTCGGTTTCCTCGAGCGCGCGCGTGACGAACACCGGTCCCATGCGGTTCACGAGGCTGTTCGTGGTCGCGGTCGCGATGATCTCGCGGCGCAGGGGATGCTGCCCGATCTCGCGCGGATAACGCCGTTGCACGGCCGTCGGGAAGTAACGCTGCACCTCGCTCGCGAAATACGGGTCGTCGGGCAAATCCGAATCGAGCAGGTGATTGCTGAGCCAGAGTTTGCTGTAGGCGAGCACGACCGCGAGTTCGGGACGTGTCAGGCCGAGACGTTGCTTGCGGCGGTCGAGGAACTCGTCGTCGCCGGGCAGGAATTCGATGGCGCGGTTCAAGTGACCGCCGCGCTCGAGCGCGCGGACGAGACTCTGATACTCGGTGAGCCGTTCGGGCGCGCGTTGCTCGAGCACGGACAACGATTGGCTCTGCAGGTAGTTGTTCCGCAGGACCAGCTTCGCGACTTCGTCGGTCATGCTCGCGAGCAGTTTGTCGCGCGCGGCGCGTGTCACGCGGCCCCGGCGCGCCACGTCGGCCAGCAGGATCTTGATGTTCACCTCGACGTCCGAGGTGTTGACGCCCGCGGAGTTGTCGATGAAGTCGGTGTTGATCCTGCCGCCGAGGGTGTCGGGTCCGCCGGACTGCGCGTATTCGACGCGGCCGCGCTGCGTGCAGCCGAGATTGCCGCCTTCGCCGATGACCTTGGCGCGCACCTCGCGGCCGTCCGCGCGGATCGCGTCGTTGGCGCGGTCGCGCGCCTCGGCCTGCGACTCGTCGTGCGCCTTCACGTACGTACCGATGCCGCCGTTCCAGAGCAGGTCGACGCGCATGCGCAGGATCGCGCGCATGACTTCGACGGGCGTCGCCGACGTCGAAGGCAGGTCGAGCAGCACGCGCGCCTCGGCGGAGAGCGGAATGGACTTCGCGGTGCGCGGCCACACGCCGCCGCCGCGCGAGATCAGCTTGCGCGAATAGTCGTCCCAGCTCGAGCGCGGTAGTTTGAACAGGCGCTCGCGCTCGCGGTGACTCGCCGCCGCGTCGGGCCCCGGATCGAGGAAGATGTGGCGATGATCGAAGGCGGCTACGAGGCGGATGTGCTTCGAGAGCAGCATGCCGTTGCCGAATACGTCGCCCGACATGTCGCCGATTCCCGCGACGGTGAAATCCTGGGACTGGATGTCGACGCCGAGTTCGCGGAAGTGTCGCTTGACGCTTTCCCAGGCGCCGCGCGCCGTGATTCCCATTCCCTTGTGGTCGTAGCCGGCGGAGCCGCCCGAGGCGAACGCGTCGCCCAGCCAGTGGCCGTATTCGATCGAAATGGCGTTGGCGATGTCCGAGAAAGTCGCCGTGCCCTTGTCGGCCGCGACGACCAGGTAGGCGTCGTCGCCGTCGCGGCGCACGATGCCCGGACGCACTACGACCTTGCCGTCGACGATGTTGTCGGTGACGTCGAGCAGGCCGCGGATGAAGGTCTGGTAACTCGCGACGCCTTCCTTCATCGCCTCCTCGCGCGACAGGCCCTGCAGGCGCTTCGGATAGAAGCCGCCCTTGGCGCCGACCGGCACGATGACGGTGTTCTTCACGTTCTGCGCCTTCATGAGGCCCAGCACCTCGGTGCGGAAATCCTCGCGGCGGTCCGACCAGCGCAGGCCACCGCGCGCGACGAATCCCATGCGCAGATGCACGCCTTCGACGCGCGGGCTGTAGACGAAGATCTCGAACTTCGGCCGCGGCAGCGGTAGTTCGGGAATCCTCTGCGGGTCGAGCTTGAAAGATACCCAGGGCTTCATCGCGCCCTGCGCATCCGTCTGAAAGTAGTTCGTTCGCAGCGTCGCGCGGATCACCGACAGATAGGCGCGCAGGATGCGGTCCTCGTCGAGGCTCGTGACCCGGTCGAGCGCGCGCAGCACGCCGGCTTCGATGCGTTGCGCGGCGCTCTCGCGCGCGTTCGCGCTGGGCGAGAACTGTGTCTGGAAGAGTTTGAGCAGCGCGCGCGTGATCGGCGCCTGCGCGACCAGCACGCGCTCCATGTAGGCCTGGCTGAACGGGATGCCGGTCTGCAGCAGGTACTTGCAGTACGCGCGCATCACGACGATCTCGCGCGCGCTCAAGGACGCGCACAACAGTAGGCGGTTGAACCCGTCGTTCTCGATGTCGCCGCGCCACGCGGCCAGGAAAGCTTCCTTGAACAGCGGCTCGAGCGCGGCGACATTCGCGCGGCGCACGTCGTGGGCTTCCAGTTCGAAGTCCTGGATCCACGCGCCGCGCCCGGTGACGTCCACGTGATAGGGCCGTTCGGCCACGACGCGCAGACCGAAGTTCTCGAGCATCGGCAGGATGTCCGAGATCGAAATCGGATCGCCCGCCTGCAGCACTCGCAGGTGCAGGCGGCTGTCGCGTTCGCCGGCCGCGCGTTCCGTCAGGTTGAGTCGCGGCATCGAGGCGTTCGCCTCGAGCGCCTGCAGGTCGGCGATGTCCTCGAGCGCGAGCGCCGGATTGACGTCGGCGCGATAGGCGGCCGGAAACGCGCGCGAATAACGCTCCGCGACTTCGACGGTTTCGCGTCCGGCGCCGCGCGAGATCAGCTCGTTCTGCAGCCGGTCGTCCCAGGTCTCCGCGGACGCCGCGATTTCGGCTTCGATCGCCGCGAAGTTTTCGACGGGTTTCGCGCCCTGCGGCGTGCGCACCAGGACGTGCAGCCGCGCGAGCATCGAGTCGGAGATCTGCACCTGCGTCTCGATGTCGGTGCCGCCGAAGCGCGCGCGCACGATGCGCTCGATGCGCTCGCGCACCTCGGTGTTGTAGCGATCGCGCGGCACATATACGAGGCAGGAATAGAAACGCTCGTAACTGTCTCGCCGCGCGAACAGGCGCACGCGCCGGCGTTCGTAGAGGTTCACGATGCCGCGCACGAGCGCGATGAGCTCCGGCACGCTCATCTGGAACAACTCGTCGCGCGGAAAGGTTTCGATCACGTGCACGACGGACTTCGCGTCGTGGCTGTTCTCGGGCAACCCGAAGTGCGCGATCACCGCGTCGAGCTTGCGCCGCAGAAGCGGAATCTCCGACGGCGCCATGTGATAGGCGCTCGAAGTCCACAATCCGAGGAAGCGATGTTCGCCGGTCACGTTGCCCGCGGCGTCGAAAGTCTTCACGCCGACGTAATCGAGGTAACTGCCGCGATGCACCGTGGAAGGTGTGTTGGCCTTGGTCAGCACCAGCAGGTCCGCCTCGCGGGCCTGGCGGCGCAGTCGCCCGGTGAGCACGATGGGCGGCGGCGTCTTGCGCCTCGGCTGCTCTCGGAGGATTCCGAGTCCACTGGCCGCATCGCGGATCAACGCGTCGCGCGCGCGGCCGCGCTTGAGTCGGTAGTGACGGTAGCCGAGGAACACGAAGTGGCCGTCGTGCATCCAGGAGAGCAGGGCGCGCGCTTCGCTCGCGTGAGAGCGGGGGACGGGCAATTTCGCCTTGTCGAGCTCGTTCGCCACGGCCCGCAGGCGCTCGAGCATTCGCGGGAAGTCTTCCACCGCGCGCCGCACGTCTTCGAGCGTGGCGCGCAGGCGTCGTTCGAGCTCGCGCGCGTGCGTCGCGTCGCGCGGCCGGTCGATCTCGACGAGCTGCCAGGACTCCGCGCGCATTCCGCCGTCCGACGTCGCGACATCGCCTGCCACGTCGGTGAGCTGGCCGCGCGCGTTGCGCTTCACCGCGAGCACCGGGTGCACGATCAGGTGAACGCCGATATTCAACTGGCTGAATGCGACCCCAATCGAGTCCACGAGGAACGGCATGTCGGGCGCGACGACGCGCACGAGCGCGCGATGCGATGCCGTCGGAGCGTTTTCGTTCAGGGGGCCGGCGAGACCGACCAGCACCTGGCGGCCACTGCGCTTGCGGCCGAACTCGAGATGCGCGAGCGCCGCGGCGGCCAGGTCCTCGGGCCGATGCGTGCGCAGGTCCTCTTCCGCGACGCCGCGGAAGTAGCCGCGCAGGAACTCCGCCGCGAGCTTGCGTCGCGATGCGGGCAGTTGCCTGCGGGCCCGCTCGACTATCTTCTCGATCAGGGCCAGCCGTGCGGCGGGAATCTTGCCGAGCATTCAGGGACCTCTGTGGTTGATGCGCATTTCGGTCACTCCGCGTGGGCGGGTCCGAGTTCCACGGCCCGGCCAAGCAACACCCGAAGCAACCGGTCGAGTGTCGCGCGATCCTGTTTCGAAAGGGAGGCGAGCAATCCGCGTTCGTAGTCGAGCGCCATCGGCACGACTTGCGCGTACACGCGCGTGCCGGCGCTCGTGAGCTTGAGATGAGTGCGCCGCCGGTCGGCGGCGGCCGTCGTGCGTTGCAGGCGGCCGGCCGCGAGCAGCGTCGCGACCGCGCGGCTGACCGCGACCTTGTCCATCGCCGTGCGCGCGGTGACTTCGGCGGCGGAGAGGCCGGGATTCGAGGCGAGCACGGCCATCACCCGCCATTCCGGGATCGACAGGCCGAAATGCGCGAAATAGGCCGCCGCAATCGCGGAACTGACGGTATTGGACAGCACTGACAGCCGAAAGGGCAGAAATCCTTCCAGGTGAAGCTTCTCGCGTCGCGGCATGTCGGGTCTTGCGCCTTTCGGTTCCGGGCGGAATGGTTACAATTGTAACTAAATCATTTTCCTTCCGGAGGCCAGTAATGGCTGCCTCTGTCGACACCAATCCCATGGGGACCGACGGATTCGAATTCGTCGAGTACACCGCGCCCCATCCCCAGCAGCTTCGTGACCTTTTCGAGCAGATGGGCTTCCCCGCCGTGGCCCGCCACCGCTCGAAGAACGTCACGCTGCACTCGCAGGGCGACATCAACTTCATCATCAACGCCGAGCCGGATTCGTTCGCGCAGAAATTCGCGCAGGCGCACGGGCCGTCGGTGTGCGCGATGGCGTTTCGCGTAAGGGACGCGGCGGCGGCCTTCGAACGCGCCATCGCGCTCGGCGCCGAGCCGCACCGCAACAGCGTCGGACCGATGGAGCTCAACATCCCCGCGATCAAGGGCATCGGCGGCTCGTTGATCTATTTCGTGGACCGGTACGGCGATCATTCGATCTACGACGTCGACTTTCGTCCGGTGCCGGCCCCGCCGCTCGAGCCCGCGAGGCTGACGGTCATCGATCATCTCACGCACAACGTGCACCGCGGCAACATGGACAAGTGGACGGAGTTCTACGAACGCCTGTTCAATTTCCGGGAGATTCGTTACTTCGACATCGAGGGAAAGAAGACCGGGCTGTTCTCGCGTGCGCTGACGAGTCCTTGCGGCAAGATCCGCATCCCGATCAACGAATCGCAGGACGACAAGTCGCAGATCGAGGAGTACCTGCGCGAATATCGCGGCGAAGGTATCCAGCACATCGCGCTGGCGTCGGAGGACATCTACGACACCGTGGACGTGCTGCGCGGCCGCGGCGTCGCGTTCCAGGACACCCCGGATACCTACTACGAAGGCGTGGACGCACGCGTCAAGGGTCACGCGGAGGATATCGAGGCGCTACGCGGCAGGCGTATCCTAATCGACGGCAACGGCACGACGGACGAAGGGCTGCTGTTGCAGATCTTCACCGCGAACGTGATCGGGCCTATCTTCTTCGAGATCATCCAGCGCAAGGGCAACCAGGGATTCGGCGAAGGCAACTTCAAGGCGCTGTTCGAATCCATCGAACTCGACCAGATGCGAAGAGGTGTCATTTGAGTCTCGAGCTCTATACCTACTGGCGCAGCTCCGCCTCGTACCGGGTGCGGATCGCGCTCAACCTGAAGTCGCTGCCGTACGAGACCCACGCCGTCAACCTGGTGAAGGACGGCGGCGAGCAGTGGAGCGCGAAATACCGGGGCGTGAATCCGCAATGCCGCGTGCCGACGCTCGTGCACAACGGCCAGCGCTTCGCGCAGTCGCTCGCGATCATCGAGTATCTCGACGAAGTGTTTCCCGGCGCGCGCCTGATCCCGAAGGATCCGGTGGATAGAGCCCGCGTGCGCATGCTGTCGCAGATCATCGCGTGCGACATCCAGCCGATGCAGAACACCAGCACCACGAAGTACCTCAAGGAAACGCTGCATCTCGGCGACGCGGCCGTCGCCGAGTGGCTGCGCGAGTGGATCATGCGCGGCCTCGACGCGTTCAACGCGCACCTGGAACACGATCACCTGTCCGGCAAGTTCTGCCATGGCGACAGCCCAACGATGGCCGACTGCTGTCTCGTGCCGCAGCTCTACGCCGCGGAACGATTCGGCGTGCCCGCGACGAAATATCCGCGGCTCGCGCTCATCGCCGAAAACTGCAGTCACCTGCCCGCGTTCCAGCACGCGCATCCGTCCAAGCAGACCGATGCCGCCTAGTTCGCCGGGCAAGGGAAAGGTCTACCCGGACGCGGCATCCGCGCTCGCGGGGCTGACGCGCGATGGCATGACGGTGATGTCGGGTGGCTTCGGCCTGTGCGGTATCCCCGAGAACCTCATCCTCGCGCTGCGCGATTCGGGCGCGCGCGATCTCACCGTGATTTCGAACAACGCGGGAGTGGACGGCTTCGGACTCGGCCTGCTGCTCGAGACGCGGCAGATCCGCAAGATGATTTCGTCTTACGTCGGCGAGAACAAGGAGTTCGAACGCCAGTACCTCGCGAAGGAGCTCGAGCTCGAATTCAATCCGCAGGGCACGCTGGCAGAGCGCATTCGCGCTGGCGGCGCCGGCATCTACGGCTTCTACACGCGCACCGGCGCGGGCACCGTGGTCGCCGAAGGCAAGGAGACCCGCGAGGTGAACGGCGAGACGTTCGCGCTGGAGACCGGGCTCACCGCGGACCTATCCATCGTGAAGGCGTGGAGGGGGGACACCGAGGGCAATCTCGTGTATCGCAAGACCGCGCGCAATTTCAATCCGATGATGGCGACAGCGGGGCGCGTGACGGTCGCCGAAGTCGAAGAACTGGTCGAGCCCGGCGCGATCGATCCCGAGCTCGTCCACACGCCGGGCATCTTCGTGCAGCGGATCTTCCGCGGAACGAACTACCAGAAGCGTATCGAACAGCGCACCGTGCGCAAGCGGGTAGGTGGTTAGCCGCATGGCCTGGACACGTGACGATCTTGCCAGACGCGCCGCGCGCGAGCTGCGCGACGGGTATTACGTGAACCTCGGCATCGGGATTCCGACGCTGGTGGCCAACTACATTCCCGAGGGAATGCGGGTCGTGCTGCAATCCGAGAACGGCATGCTCGGCATGGGCCCGTTCCCGTACGAGGGTGAAGAAGACCCGGACCTCATCAACGCCGGCAAGCAGACGATCACGCAGTTGCCGATGTCGTCGTTTTTCTCCTCGGCCGACAGCTTCGGGATGATCCGCGGTGGCCACATCGATCTGTCCGTGCTCGGCGCGCTCGAGGTCGCGGAGAACGGCGACCTCGCGAACTGGATGGTCCCCGGCAAGATGGTGAAGGGCATGGGCGGCGCGATGGACCTGGTCGCGGGCGTGCGGCGCGTCGTCGTCGTGATGGAGCACAACTCGAAGGATGGAACGCCCAAGTTCAGGCCTCGCTGCGAGCTGCCTCTTACGGGTGCAAACTGCGTCGACCTGTTGATCACCGATCTCGCGGTGTTCGAGCGGCCGGATCGACGATCCCCGTTCAAGCTCCTGGAGTTGGCACCTGGCGTTACCGCCGAAGAAGTACGCCAGAAGACCACGGCCGCGTTCAGCGGTTGAACACGAATCGGGTCCAGGCAGGGTCCAGGCTGCGCTCTTCCTTCCTTCTTCCCGGAATCTTGCCCCTTTCTTCACGCGACATCCTGTCGACCGCGTGACTCTCCTGTCGTCCGGAATCGAGTCCGGCTCAACTACAGGAGATCGTCATGTTCAAGCGCAGTACATCAGGTGGTCGGCGTGCCGCGAACCCACGCCGCGGGCTCATGGCCTGCGTGGCGGTCCTGGTTGCATTGCCCGGCATCGCAGCCGCCGACATCGTCACGGACTGGTCCCTGATCGCTACCCAGGCGGTGGTCACCAAGGGCGGCAGGGCGGGCGCGGTTGATTTCGCCATCGTACATGCCGCCATGTTCGATGCCGTGAATTCAATCGACGGGCGATACCAGGCCTACAAGGTCGATCGCAGTGCGATGGCCAAAGGCGCGTCGCCCGAGGCGGCGGTCGTAGCCGCGGCGCATCGCGCCCTCGTCGGGCTCTTCCCGGAACAGGCAGGCACGCTCGATGCGGCGTACATCTCATCCCTGGCGGCGTTACCCAACGATGCGCGCAAGGCAAAGGGCATCGCGCTGGGAGAAGAGGTGGCCGTGGCCATGCTGGCGCTGCGCGCGGACGATGGGCGTGCGGCGCCCGCGCCCGTCTATGTGTTTGGTTTTGGGCCGGGTGCCTATCAACCGACCACGCCTTATCCGCCCACCGGGCAGCCGGTCAATACGTTCGTGCCCAACATCACGCCGATGGTGCTGCAGAATGCACTTCAGTTCCGCGCCTATGGGCCCCCAGGACTGACGAGCGCGGTCTACACGCGCGACCTGGAAGAAGTGCGGGAGTGGGGTTCTCTCGACAGCACCTCGCGCAACGACGCACAGTCTGAGATCGCGAGATTTCATACCGAAAACCCTAACCAGTTCTGGGGCCGGAATCTCAGCAACTTCGTCGCCGCGAGGAACCTCGGAACGGTCAAGAGCGCGAGATACATGACACTGTTCGCGTTTGCCCAGGCCGATGCCGCGATCGCGTGCTTCGATTCCAAGTACGTCTACAGCTTCTGGCGCCCGTCCACGGCGATCCAGCAAACGGATCCGGGTTGGCTGCCGTACCAGAACACACCGCCGCATCCCGAGTATCCCGCCGCCCATGGGTGTGTCGCCGGCGCCGTTGCCGGGATCATCGAGCAGCATTTCGGCCGGAAAATGAGCTTCACATTCAACAGCGTCGTCACCGGAGCGACTCATTCCTATGACGGCCCGGGTGCGCTCGTCGACGAGGTCGCCGACGCGCGTGTCTTCGGCGGCATGCATTTCCGCAACTCGGTCGAACACGGTGCGGAATTGGGCAGGTCCGTCGCCGAGTGGACGACGGCGCACACGTTGGTCCCCAGGCTCTGACTGCTCATCGAAAGGATCGTGCCGGCCATCGGGGCCGGCACGATCATCCGCCAGAGCGATGCGGGACGAGTCCCTTCGCGCGCATCCGGTCGAGCTGGTCGCGCTGAGTGCGCGCCATCCGGCGCATCTGCTCGACCACCGCTTCGAATCTTGGCTGTGAGCGCAGGCGCTCATACGCGGGTTCGGATTCTAGAAAAATGGCGAGGTTCGTGTTCTGGGCCTGCGCCACACATTTCTCCAGCGCCGTGAGCGCTTCCTCGTCGCGCCCGAGCAGCACATACGCGACCGAGAGCGACTGCAGGTACCAGCGTTCACCGCGGTTCCGGTGGTGCGCCTCGTCGTCGATCGACTTCAAGACCGCATCGAGCAGGCGCTCGCCACGATCCCGTTCGCCCATCTGCATCAGGATGTCCGCGAGCCCGACGATGTAGTCCGGAACCCAGGAACCATCCAGCGAGGGATTGCCCTTCTCGTCCCACCGCACGGATGCCTCTTCCGCGAGGTATTGGAGCGCGGGCTCGTAGTTGCCCGTGATTCGTGCCTGTTTGCGCACCGCGAGCACGCGCAGGCTCGTGTCGATGGCCTGGGAAGTCCCGAGGCTGTTTTCGTAGTAAGTCCTCTCCGCGGCGGCCTGCCACTCGTGGTTGTAGACCATCACCGGAACGAGCCGCACGTCGACGGGATGCGGAGCCATCGCCGCGATCGCCTTCGCTTCTTCCGGATCGTTCAAATCCAGGTAGGCGCGCATGAGGATGCGCCTGCCGAACTCCTGGTCCGGATCGCGTTGCAGCGCCTGCTCGAGAAACTTCACGCCGCGAGCGTGTTCGGCACGGCAACACCAGTAGAGCTCACCCAGGCGCCATAGTGCTTCGGTCGACGACGGGTCGCGCTCCAGCACGGCAAGTAGCAGATGCTCCGCCGTCGCCGCGTCCGACTTGCCGTACAGCATCATCATCGCCTTCTCATTGTCGTACCGGACTTCCAGCGGACTCAGCAGGCGCGCCTTGTCGATGGCGGCGATTGCCTCGTCCGGTCGGCGATCGCGGAACAGGCGCATGAGGGCCAGAGAGTGGTAACCGGCGGCGCTGTTCGGATTCAGCTCGAGCGCCCGGGTCAGTTCCTTTTCCGCCTCCTCACCCTCCCACAGCAGCCACGCCAGCTGGAGGTGCACGTCGGAATCCTGGTCGTTGATCTCGACGGCGCGATTCAGGAGTTCCCGATTGGCTGCCGCAACCTTCTGGATGTTGCTCCGACGCTCGCGGCTCATCTCGCCGTCGGCCACTTGTCCGCGCGCTTCGGCGAGTCCGGCATACGCCCGCGTGAATCGCGGGTCGATCTGGATGGCGCGCTCGAAATCCGCGACGGCGAGCTTTGCATCCGCGACACGATAAACCGCCAGCCGCGCGCGCCCCTGTGCATGAGCCAGGTATGCATCGAAGTCCTGCGTTCCGCTCGTCCCGAATGGCTGCGCGGCCGCCACGGAGATTCGCAGAGCTTCGGTCACCTTGGCGGCGATCTCGTCCTGGATGGTGAAGATGTCTTCCGGTTTGCGATCGAATTGCAGGGACCAGACGTGGCCGCCAGTCGCCGCATCGATCAACTGGGCGGTGATCCTCAGGCGCGTTGGCGTGCTCTGCAGGCTCCCTTCTATCAGGTAGCGTGCATTGAGCCGGCGTCCGATATCGCGCACGTCCGCTCCGCGTGGAGCGAACGAGAAGGACGACTGCCTTGCGATCACCGTCAATTCCTTAGACGCGGAAAGCCGATGCAGCAGGGTCTCGGCGACGCCGAAGGCGAGCGCGGCGTCCTGGGGAGATTGGCCGACGTTGTCGAAGGGCAGAACCTCGACGGATCGGTCGGGTAGTGAGGCCGTCGCGGGTGTCGCCGACGAAGGGACGCGTCGAACGACGAGAAGCAGTACGAGCCCGACGAGCGCGCACGCGGCGAGCGCGCCCCAGGTCCATCGCGATCGGCCGGCACGCTTTGTTTCGGGCACCGCGGCCTGGGCGGACTCGGTCCGCATCGACGCGGCGCCCGCCAGATCCAGCCTGGTCACCGGCGCAATGATCCGATAACCGCGCCCGCGGGATACCGCGATGTAACGCGGGTTGCGCGGGTCATCTTCGAGCGCGAGGCGAAGTAGCTTGACCCGCTGGCTCACGGTTTCGGAATTGACGACGATGCCGGGCCACACGCGATCCATCAGTTCGTCGACCGTCACCAGGTTCGGCGCGGACTCGATCAGCGCGACGAGCAGATCGAACGAAAGCCGCGGCAACGGAATTGCCTCGCCGTTGCGGTGCACCTGCGCCGTGCCCACGTCGACGGTGAGATCGGCGAGGCTGTAGGTAAGTCGCGCTCGACCCGGTGCGTCCTTGGCGGCGTCGTTCATATCCGGGGTTCTACTTGTTCTTGGTCGTCCCTCGAAGGAGCCAAGCATGAACCGTGGGTATTTCCCGAGCAACACGACCGTCCGGGGAAGGCCCGGGACTCAACATGAACTCCCGCGAACGGCGACGAAATTCGCCGCCGGACCATCTGATCGTCAGCGAGGCGAAGGCACCTTGACGTGCCGCGGTTGGCGCCTGCGCACGAGCATCATGCCGACGAGGCCGACCGCGAGTAGCGCGAGCGTACCGGGCTCCGGAACGCTGTTGAAGCGCAGGTGATCGAGCGACGTGCCGTTCGACCAGCCGCCCGCGATCACGTAGCGGATGTCCGCCGTCGATGCCGTGAGGCTCGTGGTCACCTGGCAGTAGTCAGTCCAGGCCGCGGGTCCGGAGCAGCGCGCCAGGTCGTGCGTCCGGGTCATTCCGCCGACCAGGTTGAAATGCTCGTCGAAGCCGTAGAGGTACGTATCGTCCTGTGCCCAGTACGCACCGGAGAGCTCGACGAAATCCGTCGCCGTGGCGAACGTCATGAGCAAAACGTTGAAGCGGTCCGTACACAGGCCGGCTCCACCGTTCAGGCTCGCGAGGCACTGGCTCGCGTTGAGCAGCGAGCTGCCCAGGCCTCCCCACTGATCGATTCCACCGAAACCGTCGCCGAAGACCTTCGTGCCCGTGACGGCGCAATCGGTGCTCCCGCCGTAACAAGCCGAGACGAATACCGGTGCGAATGTCGGAAGATAGGAGGTGTCGTCGTAGTACCGGAACGTCGAAAAGCTGACGTAAGGGCTCGCGTTCGAGATGTCCGCGCCGACGTCGTAATCGTCGGGGTCGAACAGCACCATGGTCGCCTGAACGGTCGAACTCGCGGCCAGCGCCAGCAACGCGAGCAGAGTATGTAGCTTTCGCATCCTTGCCATCCCTGAGCTATCTGATGGGCTCGATGGAATCACGGCAGTGAGGTGCCCGGCAGTAGGGCGACCGGAGAATGTGAAAACTTTGAGAAGTAATTCCGGGTAGCGCCGCGACGGTCGATCTCGCCGACGCGCGCGCCGGCGGATGTGCTAAGCAGCGGCGGGCCGCCGAACTGATGTCGTCACTCAGGAAAGTCTGGACACGAGTCCCTGAGCTTCACGCGGCGCGATGAGCGCGCGCCAGGTACTCCTCGCTCTGCATCTCGATCAGTCGGCTCGTCGTGCGCTGGAATTCGAACTTGAGCTTCTCGCCCTTGTAGATCTCGTGCGGCGCGGCCGCGGCCGAGAGGATGACCTTCACGCCGCGATCGTAGAACTCGTCGATCGCCGATATGAAGCGTCGCGCGGCGTTGTCGGCGTCGACGCCGAACACCGGAACGTTCGCGATGATCACGCTCTGGTACTCGCTCGCGATCGCGATGTAGTCCGCGGAGCTGCGCGGGCCCTCGCACAGCGCGGAGAACTCGAACCAGATGACGTTTTCGCTCTCGCGCACCACCTTGATCTTGCGGCTGTTCACGCTGATGTCGTGGCCGCTCTCGACGTCCTCGTCCGACAGGTCGTCGAACAGTTCCTCGAGCTTTTTCCGGGTGGCGGGATCGCCGCTCGGCAGGTAGATGGGCGCGGCGATGAGCTGCCGCAGGCGGTAGTCGACGCCGCCGTCGACGTTGACGATCTCGCAGTGCTTCTCGAGCAGAGTGATGGTGGGCACGAACCGCTCGCGCTGCAGCCCGTTCTTGTACAGGTCCTTCGGTTTCACGTTCGACGTGAACACCAGCGCGACGCCGCGCTTGAGCAGCGCGTCGAACAGCCCGGCCAGGATCATCGCGTCGGCGATGTCGGAGATGAACAACTCGTCGAAACAGATGACGCGCGCCTTCTTGGCGACCTTGTCCGCGACGCCTTCGAGCGGCGACTGCATGCCCTTCAGCCGTTTGAGCTCGGCGTGCACCTCATGCATGAAGCGGTAGAAATGGGTGCGGCGCTTCGCGCTCAGCGTGAGCGACGTGTAGAACAGATCCATGAGCCAGGTCTTGCCGCGCCCGACGCCGCCCCACAGGTACACGCCCTTCGGCGCGCCATTGGTCGACAGCGTCAGTCCGCGCAGTAGCCGCTTTCCGAGCGGCGCCGCGGCTTCCGCTGCCAGCGCGGCACGCAGGCGTTCGAGGGACTTGAGCGCGGCGAGCTGTGCCTTGTCGGACGTGAATCCGCGCTTGGCGATCTCCCGGGCGTAGAGGGCGCCGAGAACGTCATCGGTGTCTTTCACAACAGCTGGTAGTTAGGACCGGAGCCGCCCTCGGGCGTCGTCCAGTCGATGATCTGGTACGGGTCCTTGATGTCGCAGGCCTTGCAGTGCACGCAGTTGGCCGCGTTGATCTGCAGCTTCTTGCCGCCCGCGCCGTCGTCGACCATTTCGTAGACGTGGGCCGGACAGAAGCGGGTGCACGGATTGCCGTATTCCACCGCGCAGGTGGTCGCGCAGATGTTCTTGTCGCGCACCTTGAGGTGCACGGGTTGCACTTCGTCGTGCGCGGTGACCGAGAAGAACACCGACGACAGCCGGTCGCGCGGCGGCAGGTCGCGCTGCACCCAGTGACGGTCCGGCGACTCGTAATCGGCCAGCTTCTCGAGCGGCCAGGTCTCGGTGTTGCGCAACGTCCAGGGAGTCGTGCCGGACAACATGCTTTCGATCGCCGCGTTGACCATGCCGCGCTTGAGGCCGCGCTTGAACCCGGGCTTGATGTTGCGCACCTCGTGCAGTTCGGCCACCGCGTCTGTCTTGCGCCACACGGCGTCGAAACCGATGCTCGTGTCGTTCTCGGCGAAATAATCGGCCGCGGCCATCGCGCAACGCAGCGCCTGGTGAATACCCTTGATCTTCGGAACGTTGAGCGTTCCCGCCGAATCGCCGACCAGCACGGCGCCCGGCATCTCGAGCTTGGGCAGCGACTGAAAGCCGCCGGCGGCGATCGAGCGCGCGCCGGCCGAGAGGATTTCTCCGCCCTTCAGGAATTCGTGCATTCGCGGGTGATGTTTGAACTGCTGGAATGCCTCGAACGGGAAGAAGCGCGGATCGCGGTAGTCGAGACCCGTGACGTAGCCGACGTACGCGCGATCGTCGTTGAGGTGATAGACGAAACTGCCACCATAGGTCTTGGGATCCAGCGGCCAGCCGACGCTGTGCTGCACGAGCCCGGGCGAGACGCGGCCCGGCGGCAACTGCCACAGTTCCTTCATGCCGAGCGCGTAAACCTGCGGGTCCGCGTTCGCGTCGAGCTTGTAACGCTTGATCAAAACCTTCGCGAGGCTGCCACGGCAGCCTTCCGCTATGACCGTCAGCCGCGCGCGCACCTCGGCGCCCGGCATGTAGTTAGGGCCGCGCGAGCCGTCGTGTTGCACGCCCATGTCGCCGATCTGCACGCCGGCAACCGAGCCGTCGTCGTCGAACAGCGGCAATGCGGCGGCGAAGCCGGGGAACACGTCCACGCCGAGTTGTTCGGCCTGCGTGGCCATCCATTGCACGAGCCCGCCGAGCGAGACGATGAAATTGCCCTCATTGCGCAGGTAGCTCGGGATCCACGGCATCCTGCTCGCGCCCTTGCGCGACAGCCAGTGGAACTCGTCGCGCACCACGGGCACGCGGATCGGCAGCGGCGCCTGCCGCCACTCGGGCAGCAGCGCGTCGAGCGGGCCCGGTTCCATCACGGCGCCGGAAAGCGTGTGCGCGCCGATGGTCGAGCCCTTCTCGAGCAGGCACACCGTCAACTCGGGTTTGCGCTGCTTGAGCCGGATCGCGGTCGCGAGCCCGGCCGGGCCGCCGCCGATGACGGCGACGTCGTATTCCATGACGTCTCGTTGCGCGGGACCTGGTGCGTTCATTTCGGTTGCATGCGGATCGCGCCGTCGAGGCGGATCGTCTCGCCGTTCAGATAGGAGTTCTCGCAGATGGTCTGCACGAGCGCCGCGTATTCCTCGGGCCGGCCGAGGCGCGGCGGGAAGGGGACCTGTTTGCCGAGCGAGTCCTGGACTTCCTGTGGCATCGCCGCGAGCATGGGAGTGCCGAAGATGCCGGGCGCGATCGACATCACGCGGATGCCGAACTGCGCGAACTCGCGTGCGATGGGCAGTGTCATGCCGGCCACCGCGGCCTTGGTGGCCGAGTAGGCCGCCTGGCCTATCTGTCCTTCATAGGCGGCGACCGAAGAGGTGTGGATGATGACGCCGCGTTCGCCCTCGGCGTTCGGCGTGTTGGCCTGCATGATCGCGGCGGCCGCCTTGTCGCACAGGAACGTGCCGATGAGATTGATGTGCACGACCTTCGCGAAAAAGTCGCCGGCCATGGGGCCGTTCTTGCCGAGCACACGCCCCGCGCCGATCACGCCGGCGCAATTGACCAGCAGGTCGATGCCGCCCATCGCCGCGCGCGCCGTTTCCATCGCGGCATTAACTTCTGTTTCGGAAGTGACGTCGCACTTGGCGAAAGATGCGAGGTTGCCGATCGCGGCGGCCGCGGCCTGGCCCGGACCTTCCTGGACATCTAACAAAGTGACGCGGCCACCCGCCGCGGCGATGTGACGGGCGACGGCGTTGCCGAGGCCCGAAGCACCGCCCGTTATGACCGCGCGCGCATCCGAGATTTTCATGCGCCAAGCATAACGAATGGCGCGTGCATCAGGGGACTTCCACCGCGAGCGCCGTGGCCTCTCCACCGCCGATGCAAAGGGATGCGATGCCGCGGCCGCCGCCGCGCGCACGTAATGCATGCACCAGCGTCGCCACGATGCGCGCACCGGTGGCGCCGATCGGGTGACCCAGCGCGCAGGCGCCCCCGTTCACGTTGGTGCGGGTGTGATCGAATCCTACGTCGCGCATGGCCGCCATCGTCACGGCGGCGAAGGCTTCGTTGACCTCGAACAGTTTGACGTCGGCGGCCTTCCAGCCGACCTGCGCGAGCAGTTTCTGGATCGCGCCGGAGGGCGCGGTCGTGAACCACTCCGGTTCCTGCGCGAAGCTCGCGTAACCCACGATGCGCGCGAGCGGCTCGAGACCGCGACGCCTGGCTTCGGCTTCGGACATGAGGACGGTCGCGGCGGCGCCGTCCGAGATCGATGACGATGACGCCGCGGTCACGGTGCCGTCCTTGCGGAACGCGGGCTTCAGGGTGGGGATCTTCGCGAGGTCCACCGTGAATGGCGTTTCGTCCTTGTCGACGACGGTCTCGCCCTTGCGGCCTTTGACCGTGACCGGCGTGATCTCCGCCGCGAACGCGCCGGAATCGACGGCCTTTACGGCGCGCTGCGTCGATTCGGTCGCGAACGCATCCTGTTCGGCGCGCGTGAAGGAATACTTCTGCGCGGTGTTCTCGGCGAAGCAGCCCATGAGCTGGCCGTCGAACGGGCTCTGCAGGCCGTCGTGGAACATGTGATCGAGCAATTCGGCGTTGCCCATGCGCAATCCGGCGCGCGCCTTGGGAAGTAGATAGGGAGCGTTGCTCATCGACTCGAGGCCACCCGCCACCGAGAGCGCGACGTCCCCGGCGCGGATCTGGTCGGCGGCCAACATGATGGCCTTCATGCCCGAGCCGCACATCTTGTTGACGGTCGTGGCGGGCACACCCGTCGGGATGCCGGCGCCGAGCGCCGCCTGGCGCGCGGGCGCCTGGCCCAGGCCGGCGGGCAGCACGCAGCCCATGATGACTTCCTGCACTTCGTTGCCCGCGACGCCCGCGGCGGCGAGGGCGCCCTTGATCGCCGCGGTCCCGAGTTGCGGCGCGGTCACGGGAGCGAGCACGCCCTGGAAGGCGCCGATGGGGGTGCGGGTTGCGGACGCGATGATTACTGACTTGCTCATGATTCTGTCTCCATCAATCAATCGCGACCGCGGAGGCCCCGATTGAACACGTCGATGAACTTTTCTGCGATCTCCGCGGGACGCAGCGAGGCGTCGTCGCGGTACCAGTGGCCCATCCAGTTGAGCGCGCCCGCGAGCGCGAACGCCGTCATCCTGGAATCGCATTCGCGGATCGAGCCATCGGCGATTCCCGCGGCGATGAGTGCGCGCATGCGCCGATCGATCCCGGCCTTGAGCTGCTTGATGCGTTTGCCCATGGTGGCGCCGAGGTGCTGATCCTCCGCGCGCAGCATGCACCATCCGAAGTCGCCGACAATCGCGGCGGCGTAGCCGCGGATGAACGCGAACAGACGCTCGCGTGCGGGTCCTTCCGCCTTTTCACAGGCATCGAGCGTCGCCGTGATCTGGTCGAGCCCGGCCCGGAAACATTCGAACAGGATGGCCTCCTTGTTCGGCACGTACAGGTACAGCGTCGGCTTGGTCACCTCGAGGCTGGCCGCGAGATCGTCCAGCGAGGTGTTGTGGTAACCACGCGTACTGAAGGCCCGCGCCGCGGCAAGGATCACCGCCTCGCGCTTGAGCGCATGGTGCTCGCGCAGGCGGCGACGGGCGGCCCACGGGGAGGGACGGGCCGCGGTTGCTGCCTTGCGGGAACGAGGGCGGGGGGCGGGGGTGGCCATCGGTGTGTTACTCTCCGGTAACAAATCTTACCAGCCAGTAACATATGAAGCCACCAGAGACCGGCAGGCCGCTGAGATTCGTTTCCGCCGCTTCGCTTTTCGACGGCCACGACGCCGCGATCAACATGATCCGCCGACTGCTGCAGTCGGGCGGCGCCGAACTCGTGCATCTCGGCCACAATCGCAGCGTCGACGACATCGTGCGCGCGGCCATCGCCGAGGATGCCGATGCGATCGCGGTGAGCAGCTACCAGGGCGGCCACAACGAATATTTCCGGTACATGATCGACGTGCTGCGCGAGCGTGGCGCGTCGCACATCAAGGTCGTGGTCGGCGGCGGCGGCACGATTTCGCCCGCGGAAATCGCCGCGCTGGAAAGTTACGGCGTCACGAAGATCTATACGCCCGAAGATGGGCGGCGGCTCGGTCTCAATGGAATGATCGAGGACGTGTTCACGCGGGTCGGCCAGCGGCCGGCGCGTGAGTCGATCGCGGGCGTACCGAACGCGGACGATCATCGCGCGATCGCCCGCGCGATCACGCTGCTCGAGGACGGCGGCACCGGCAGCGGCGCCGATGCCGACGATCTGCGCCGGTTGATCAGCGAACGCGTGACGGGGCAGCCCGTCGCGCCGGTCATCGGCATGACCGGCACCGGCGGCGCGGGCAAGAGCTCGCTGCTCGACGAGCTTCTGCTGCGGTTCCTGCGCCAGTTCCCCGAGCGCAAGGTCGCGGTCGTCGCGGTGGATCCCACGCGGCGCCGCTCGGGCGGCGCGTTGCTGGGCGACCGCATACGCATGAATTCACTTTCGGCGCCCAACGTGTTCATGCGTTCGCTCGCGACGCGCCGGCAACATCTCGCGACCAGCGCCGTCCTCGCGGACGTCATCGCGCTGTACCGCGTGGCCGGCTTCGATCTCATCGTCGTGGAAACCGCCGGCATCGGGCAGAGCGACACGGAGATCGTCGATCTCGCCGACGTTCCGCTGTACGTGATGACCGCCGAATACGGCGCCGCGAGCCAGCTCGAGAAGATCGACATGCTCGACTTCGCGGACATGATCGTGCTGAACAAATTCGAGAAGCGTGGCGCCGACGACGCGCTGCGCGACGTGCGCAAGCAGTGGCGCCGCAATCACCCGGATCGCGCGCGCGTGCCGGATGCCGAGGTGCCGGTGTTTCCGACCATCGCTAGCCGTTTCAACGATCCCGGCGTGAACCGCCTGTTCTTCGCGCTGACGGCGGCGCTGGACGCGGAATCCGGCACGCCGGGACGCTGGACGACACACGACGGCGCGCCGCTCACGCAACTGCCGGTCGAGTTCCGCACGCGCGATCCACTGATTCCCGCGGCGCGTTCGCGTTACCTCGCCGACATCGCCGCCGCCGGGCGCGCCGCGCACACGCGCAGTTCCGCGAGTGTCCAGGCCGCGCAGCGCGCGCAGGGCCTGTATGTCGCGTTGCAGACGCTGGGCGATCCCAAACTGCCCGGGCCACTGGCGCCGGCGCCGCAGGACGCGGACGAGAAATTCTCCGCGCTGCGGACGGCCTACAACCAGGCGCTCGAGGAAATCGGCGCTGAAGGGCTCGCGGCGCTGCGCGGCTGGCCCGAACGCGAGGGTGGCGTCACCGCGCCCGAGTATTCGTACCCGGTGCGCGGCCGCGAAGTGCGCGGTTCCAACTACACCGAATCGCTGAGCCACAGCCAGATCCCCAAGCTCGCGCCGCCGAAATTTTCGGGATGGGGCGAGCTGCTGCGGTTCCTGCAGTCGGAAAACCTGCCCGGCGCGTACCCGTACACGGGCGGCGTGTATCCGTATCGTCGCGAGGAAGAGGATCCCACGCGCATGTTCGCGGGTGAGGGCGCGCCCGAGCGCACCAACCGGCGCTTCCATTACCTCGCGAGCGGACACGACGCGACGCGGCTATCTACCGCGTTCGACTCGACCACGCTTTACGGAGAGGACCCGGACACGCGCCCGGACATCTTCGGGCGCACCGGCAATTCCGGCGTCTCGATCGCGACCCTCGACGACATGAAGAAGCTCTATTCGGGCTTCGACCTGTGCAAGCCGTCGACCTCGGTCTCGATGACGATCAACGGTCCCGCGCCGATGATCCTCGCGATGTTCATGAACACCGCCATCGATCAGCGCGTCGAAAAGTACCTGCGCGAGGCGGGGCGCTGGAGCGATGTCGAAGCGGCGCTCGCGCGCAAGTTCGGCGACGCCGGCGCCCCGAAATATCGCGGCGAGTTGCCGGCGGGACACGACGGCAGCGGCCTCGGGCTGCTCGGCACCAGCGGCCGCGAACTCGTCGCGCTCGGCGTGTTGCGCGCGGAGGAATACGAAAAGCTGCGCGCCGAGGCGCTGACCCGCGTGCGCGGAACGGTGCAGGCCGACATCCTCAAGGAGGACCAGGCGCAGAACACCTGCATTTTCTCCACCGAGTTCGCGCTGCGCATGATGGGCGACGTGCAGCAGTTCTTCAGCGACAACGAGGTGCGCAACTTCTACTCGGTGTCGATCTCGGGTTATCACATCGCCGAGGCCGGCGCGAACCCGATCACGCAGCTCGCGTTCACGCTGGCCAATGGCTTCACCATCGTCGAGTACTACCTCGCGCGTGGCATGAAGATCGACGACTTCGCGCCGAATCTCTCGTTCTTCTTTTCCAACGGCATGGACGCCGAATACGCGGTGATCGGCCGCGTCGCGCGGCGCATCTGGGCTCGCGCGATGAAGGAGCTGTACAAGGCCGGCCCGCGCAGCCAGATGCTCAAGTACCACATCCAGACGTCGGGACGCAGCCTGCACGCGCGCGAAATCCAGTTCAACGACATCCGCACGACGCTGCAGGCGATGTACGCGCTGTTCGACAACTGCAACTCGCTGCACACCAACGCCTACGACGAGGCCCTGACTACTCCGACCGAGGAGAGCGTGCGGCGCGCTGTCGCGATCCAGTTGATCATCAACCGCGAGCTCGGGCTCAACAAGATCCAGAATCCGTGGCAGGGCTCGTTCGCCATAGAGGCGCTTACCGATCTCGTCGAGGAGGCCGTGTACAAGGAGTTCGAATCACTCGCCGAACGCGGCGGCGTGCTCGGCGCGATGGAGACCATGTACCAGCGCGGCAAGATCCAGGAAGAATCGCTGCACTACGAAACCCGCAAGCATGACGGTAGTTTGCCGATCATCGGCGTGAACACCTTCCTTGATGCCCGCGATGCCAGCGGCGAACATGCTGCCGCGCCGCTGTTCCGCGCGAGTGACGAGGAACAACGTGCGCAGGTGGAGGCGGTGCGCGGATTTCAAGCGCGGCACGTCGCCGACTCGGCGCAGGCGTTGCGGCGGTTGCAGGAGGTCGCCGCCAACGGCGGCAACGTGTTTGCCGAGCTGCTCGATACCGTGCAGGTGTGCTCGCTGGGCCAAGTCACCCGCGCGCTCTACGAAGTGGGTGGGCAGTACCGACGCAGCATGTAGCCGTCCGCGCCGGTACGTCCCCGGCCGATAGCTAATTGTCCGCCCGCACCGCGCTGTTCACCGTGCAGCGCTGGATTTCGTTTCCGCTGGCGTCCGTGATGGTCGTTCGTCCCGTGGCGGTGAACGACCCACCGTTCTTCGCCACGCTGATCTCGCGCCGCACGACGAGCGAACCGGTCGAGAAACCATTCACGTCGTAGTTCATCACGTGCGCCGTGGCCGTGTAGCCATGCAAGCCCGTGCGAAACCAGGTGCCGAGTCCCGGAGTGCGCGGCGTCGCCGTGGGCGCGGCCTCGGTCGACGTTCCGCCGGCATGGAACGCAATCATCCCGATGATCGGCGGAACGGGCAGGAGCTGCCCGCTCACGCAATCCACCGGCTTGCTCGTGATGTTCCACACACCGACGAGAGCGGTTGGCAGACGCCAGTCATCGAACGACCTGGATTGCTCATTGCCGGCGTGGCTGGCCACCGTCAGCAGCAGGGTCATGGAGCAAAGTGCGATTCGGGCAGAGAAGGGCTTAAGACTGTTCATTGTGCGTACCTCCTATCCACACAGGCGCACTCTCCCGAACAAACGTGCAATACCTGGGCGGCATCCGGCTTCCGCCGCCAGCGGCGTGCTGTCAGACTGCCTCGGCGGAATCCCGCTTCATGGTGTCGCCGTCCATGCAGGTAGATGGAGAAATCACCCGGCTGCTGCGGTTGTGGAGCGATGGCGACGAGCGCGCCTTCGACCAGCTCATCCCGCTGGTTTACGAGGAACTTCACCTCCTTGCGATGCGATACATGGGGCGGGAACGCGCCGGGCACTCGCTGCAGGCGACCGGACTGGTCAACGAGGTTTGCCTGCGCCTGCTGGGCTGGGACCAGGCGCGCTGGCAGAACCGGGGACACTTCTTCGGCGTTTCCGCGCAGATGATGCGTCGCGTCCTCGTCGACATCGCGCGGCGGCGGCGAGCCGAGCGTCGCGGTGGGGTGGGGATCGAGCACGTGACGCTCGACGGCATCGATGTCGCACAGGAAGAGCCTGATGGCGACCTGGTCGCAATCGACCAGGCGCTCGATGAGCTGGCCCGATCGGACCCGCGCAAGGCGCAGGTGGTCGAGTTGCGATTCTTCGGGGGCCTCTCGCTCGAGGAAACTGCCGAGGCACTTGGCATCTCGCTGCGTACCGCGAACAGCGATTGGTCGTTTGCACGAGCGTGGCTGTTTCGCCGCCTGAATGAAGAGGGGGTGGCATGAACGCCGAGCGTTGGCAGAGGATCGCGCACATCTTTGAAAAGGCGCATGTGCTGTCCGCGGGCGAGCGCGCGCGGCTGATCGAGGAGGAATGCCGGTCCGATCCTTCGCTGCGCGACGAAGTTGTCTCGCTGCTCAGCGCCGATCAGGCTTCGAGCAACTTCCTGTCCAGACCCGCGCACGAGCACCTGGCCCGGCAGTTCGCCGCCGACGGCTGGAATCTGCGCGCGGGTGAGCGGGTCGGCTCCTACGAGGTCATCGAGCTGCTGGGTGCCGGCGGTGGCGGCGAGGTGTGGCGGGCGAGGGACCAGCGCCTCGGACGCGACGTTGCGATCAAGGTCCTGCTGCGGCACTGGGCGGTCGACGACGCACGGGTGCGTCGCTTCGCGGAAGAGGCGCGCGCGGCGGGCGCGCTCAATCATCCCAACGTGCTCACCGTGTTCGATGTCGGTGAGATTCGCGGGATTCCATACCTGGTCTGCGAGTATCTCGAAGGACGCAGCCTGCGCGAGCGCCTGGAAGCCGGGCCGTTGCCGCCGTTGCTGGCCGCGCGCACCGCGCGCGAAGTGGCGCTCGGGCTGTCCGCGGCGCATGCACGCGGCATCATCCATCGCGACCTGAAACCGGAGAACGTGTTCGTCCGCGAGGACGGGGGCGTCAAGATCCTCGATTTCGGCCTTGCCAAACTGGATAGGCCGGAGGCCGGCTCGGCGAGTTGCGACGACTCCCGCGCCGCCATCTTCGGCACCGCCGCGTACATGGCGCCCGAGCAGATCCAGGGTCTATCTACCGACGCACGCACCGACCTGTTCGCGCTCGGGGTCGTGCTGTACGAGATGCTGTCCGGACGCCACCCGTTTCGCGGCGCGAGCACGCTCGAGACGCTGCAGGCCATACTCGCGGCGGAGCCGCCCAGTCTGGTCGCGGCCGGCGCGGCCATCCCCGCGAGGCTCGCGCAGATCGTCGAACGGCTGCTGCAGAAGAATCCGCAGCTGCGCTTCCAGTCGGCCGCGGATGTCGCATGGATCCTGGAAACATATGCGCGCGCGGACGATCCCCCGACGATGCCCGCGCCCAGACGAAGCGGAAACTGGAAGTTCTGGGCCGCCGGAGCGAGCGCGGTGATCGCCGCCGGGACGTTTGCCATCTGGCAGCCATTCCGTCAGGACGCGCCCATCGCGGCCAGTCCGCCGCCGACGACTCAGTTTACGTGGACGCTGCCCGACGATTTGGTGCTCGATTCCGCGCCGGTCGTGGCGCCGAATGGGCGTCACATCGCTTTCGTGGGTCGCAATGACGCGGGAACGCAGCTGTACGTGCATGATCTCGATTCGCTCGGCGCAGAAGTCGTCCCCTCCAGCGCAGGTGCGCGACAGCCGTTCTGGTCGCCCGACAGCCGCCACATCGGATTCTTCTCGAGCCGGAAGCTGAAGAGAGTTCAATGGCCAGGCGGCGCGCCCGTGGAAGTGGCGTCTGTGGGTGAATCTCGCGGCGGCGCCTGGGGCGCGACTGGATCCCTCGTCATCGCGCCGGACCTGTTTGCCGCGCTCGATCAGGTTCACAAGGACGGTGGTCCAGTCTCTGCGGCCGCGCTGCTCGACATTTCGAAGAGCGACAACGCTTTCCTGTGGCCGGTGATTCTCCCGGACTCGACTCATTTTCTGTATGTCGTGCGTGCGTACGATGACGAACGGCGCGGCATCTACGCCGCACGCCTCGGCGCTCCGGCGTCACGGCCGACTTCACCGCTGCTGCGCACGGAATCTTCGGC
This sequence comes from Pseudomonadota bacterium, assembly GCA_023433705.1. Classification (GTDB taxonomy): domain Bacteria; phylum Pseudomonadota; class Gammaproteobacteria; order Steroidobacterales; family Steroidobacteraceae; genus CADEED01. Next base: position 4,396 of record JAEYUC010000025.1, on the reverse strand, counting down.
TGCCGTCGCGCCCTTGCCAGACCGCGGGGCAGTCGCGCTGTTCACGAGCGAGCAGGGCCGGGTTCACGTGCGCCGACTCGACCCACGGACCATGAGTGTCAGCCAGGATGTGATGACGCTGCCCATCGAGGTAGGTGGACGTGGGCAGGATCAGCCGACGATGCTGAGTGCATCGGCAGACGTGCTGGTCTACGCCACCGCGAGCATTCCACGGGGCCAGCGACTTCAGGTTTATCGTCGGACCGGGGAGCTGGTGAGGCAGGCGGCGCAGACGGAACTCGACAACTGGCCGCGTGTTTCGCCCGATCGCGCGCGAATCGCGTATCAGCGCGTGGACTGGCTTCGTGGCAATCCGGATATCTGGGTGGAAGACCTCGAGCGGAACACGCGAACACGCATAACCATGGCCGAGTACCCGGACATTCTCCCGGTCTGGGCTCAGGACGGGACACAGATCGCCTTCGTTGCCAGCGTTCCGCCCGGCCGTGCTGGACATCACATGCTCACGATCGCGGCCGCGGACGGAACGGGAATCGTGCGCGCGTTTCCCTGTCCCACGGCCGACTATTGCGAACCGAGCGATTGGAGCCGTGACGGGCGGCGACTGCTCGTGACCACCATTGAGGAACATGACACCGACGTGTGGCTGGTCGACCTCGAGGTGGAAAAGCCGGTAGTCACGCCGCTGCTGCGCAACGACTTTCCGGAGCGCGATGCCAGGTTCTCGCCCGATGGCGGCTGGATCGTCTATGTCAGCGACGATTCCGGGCGCAGCGAGATCTCCGTGCGCCGCATCAGCGGCCAGCCCCGGCGCCAGGTGGTGAGCGCGGAGGGCGGCGACCAGCCCGTGTGGCGCCGTGACGGACGCGAGCTCTTCTATGTCGATCCGGAGGGACGGCTGCGCAGCATGCCGGTCAGCTGGGCGGGAGATGAACCCACGTTCGGGCACGAGGAGCGGCTGCCCATCCCGCCCGTGGGGTTCGGTCATTGGAACACGCAGTACGACGTGACCGCCGACGGGGAGACCATCTTCATGCTGCGCGAGAACGACGACCCCGCTCCACGCTCGATCGGTGTGATGATCGGCTGGAGCCGGCTGCTGGAAACGCCGTAGCGAGTTAGTTAGTCTGCGGTGCGCGCGGCGGGCGATCCCCCGCCAAACGGCGGCACGATCGTCGAGTACTGCCTACTCGCGCGAGAACCGGTCGATCTCCGCGAGCGCGGCGCGTGCTCGCTCGATGCTGTTGTTCGTGAGCAGTCGATCGAGCAAGGCGCCGAGCCGGCCGCCGCGGCGGGCCCGACGGTGCAGGGCGACGAACCCAATGACCGCGGCAACGGACACGAGGACGTTCACAGCCACGACGCCCGGAGCGCGCGCCCACAGATCGACGCCTGCAATAGACATGGCACCCGCCACGAGCACCGCCGGCCACGCGAGCCACGCGCCCAGCCACAACCAGCCGAAACTGCGGACCTCCCACGCGTGCAGCAGCGCGAGATAGCGCTGCATCTCGATCACCGGCTGCGCGAAGTTGATGCGCGCGACGATCAGCAGCTGCACGACTCCCGCGATCACGATTGCAAGCCCTCCCAGGTGCAGCACGATTCCCGAGATCAGCGCGCTCGGGGTGTCGAGGTGCGTCGACCAGAAGCGTGCGCAGACGCTCACCAGCCAGCCGCCCGCCGCGATATTGATCAAGGCCCCGATGAACACCGGCAGCAACCGCCAGCGCGCCTTGCGCTTCTGGTTGTCCGTGATGAGCGAGAGATTGATCGAGGCAAGCTGGTTCATGCGCCGGTCGAGGCTCTGCCAGGATGCCTTCAAGTCATCGAGTTCCATGATGTTTCTCCGCGTACGTGCGCAGCCGTTCTTTCAGCCGGCCGATCTTGGTAGTCAGACTGGTTTCGCTCACGCCGAGGATTTCGGACATCTCGGCATAGGAGTGTTCTTCGAGGTACAGCAGCAGGACGGCGCGATTGAGCGGTTCCTGCGCGGCGATGAAGCCACGCAAGATGCGTTGGCGCTCATCCGTTTCCGAATCGTCGGCGCCGGCCTCGGCTTCCGGCTCGTGCACTTCCGGATCGAAGGGCGCGGAGTGTCGACGGCGCGGTGTCTCGGTGCGCAGCCACGAGATCGCGACGTTGAGCGCGATGCGATACATCCACGTGGAGAACCGTCGCGATCGGTCGTAGCCGGGAAACGCGCGCCATACCTGCGTCGCGATCTCCTGCGCGAGATCCTGGGCATCGGCGCCGCCTCGGGCGTACATGTGGACGACCTTCAGGACGAGGCGGCGATGCTCCAGCAGCAGCGACGTGAACTCGTCGCGGGCTTCGGCATTCATGGCGGTGGACTGTTGCATGGCTTCTGTCGGGATGATTCGCGGCAGAAGGCGCAATGTCACACCGCCAGCGCGACTATCTCAGCACTGCGCGCTTGCCCATGCGGCAGGCAGACACCCACAGATGCCATGGAGTCTTCTTGGTCACGTCGGCCATTGTTGTTCTCCTTATCCGCCGGTACCGGTGGCGCGATCGCAAAGATCGGGCTCGCCCAGTTGCGTCAGGATGGCCGCGCGAGAGGCGTCGCGCAACCGCAGCGCCGGATCCTGCTCCGGCGAGGTGGGCGTTGGCAGAATGGGTTCGCCGTATCGCACTTCTATCAACCCGGGGCGCGGCAGGATGCGCGTCGCTGGCATGTTGCGCCGCGTTCCGAGAATCACGGCCGGCACCACGGGGCACACCGCGCGCGCGGCGATCGCGAAGGCGCCGGTATGGAATTTCCCGAGGCCGACCTCGCTCGTGAATGTCCCTTCGGGAAAAAACACCAGCGAATGCCCGCTCGCGGCGGTGCGCAACACGCGCCGAGCGTCGGTGGCGCCCTTGTGCCGGTCGAACCGTTCGACGAATTCGGAACCGATCCTGCGCAGCAGCAGACTCGCGCCCGGCACGCCATCCATTTCGCGTTTGATCACGAAGCCGAAGCGTGGGGGCAGGGCGGCCGTCATGACCACACCATCGAGATAACTCGCGTGGTTGGCGACGACGACGCATTGCGACGCGGGAAGGTTCTCGAGTCCGCGGACGCGCAGCGGCATGCCCGCGAGAAAGAAGTACATTCTTGCTGCGATGCGTGCGAAGCCGCGACGCAGGGGAAGCGTCGGCAGCGCCAGGACCGCCACCAGCGACACCGAACCCACGACGGCAAAGAGCGCCACGGCGTACACGCCATAGACGAAGCGCAGGGGCACGGAAACGAAAGGCGGCCACGGAGCTGGAGACACATTCGAGCTCATGCGCGGCTTTCTGGATGTTCAGTGGCTCGAATCATGTGAACTGGTTCTCTTTATGTTAATGGTTTTCCCGAGCTGTGAAGGTCATCACGCCCGTGGCGGACCCCCCATCTCCATACTGGGGCGAAGCGTTAATCCGCATACGTATTAAGGCAGCCACGACTTGGTCAAACAAGCTACAGCGCAGAACGAAGCGCACGCCACGGACACCGCCGACGCCACCGTTTCGAAATTTCTCGATGCGGTCTGGATGGAGCGCGGTCTGTCAGCGAACACGCTTGCCGCGTATCGCGCCGATCTGACGGCGCTCGCGCGCTGGCTGGCGGAGCGCGGCACGCCGATCATCAAGACCACGCGCGCGGACCTGCTCGGCTTCATCGCGTATCGCGTGGAGGCCGGCGCACGTCCCCGCTCGACCGCACGACAGCTTTCGTCTTTCCGTCGATTCTTCCGGTACTTCGTGCGCGAGGGCGTGATCCGCGACGATCCGACCGCGCAGATCGCGATGCCGAAGATCGGCCGTTCGTTGCCGAAGTCGCTCACCGAGGAAGAAGTCGAATCCTTGTTAGCGGCCCCGGCCATCGCCGATCCGCTCGGTCACCGCGACCGCACCATGCTCGAAGTGCTCTATGCCACGGGCCTGCGCGTCTCGGAGCTCGTGAACCTCAAGTACAACCAGATCAACACCAACCAGGGTGTCATCCGGATCATGGGCAAGGGTAATCGCGAGCGCCTGATTCCGCTCGGCGAGGAAGCCGTGCGCTGGCTGACGGACTTCGTCCGCGCGCCGCGCAGCGAGATCCTGCTCGATCGCACCACCGACTATCTGTTCCCGACGCGCCGCGGCGATCGCATGACGCGCCAGGCCTTCTGGCACATCATCAAGCGCTACGCGCGCAAGGCCGTCATCGACAAGGAACTGTCGCCGCACACGCTGCGACACGCCTTCGCGACGCACCTGCTCAATCATGGCGCCGACCTGCGCGTGGTGCAGATGCTGCTGGGTCATTCGGACCTTTCGACCACGCAGATCTACACGCACGTCGCGCGCGAGCGCATGAAAGAGCTGCACGGGACTCACCACCCGCGCGGATGAGTGCGCG